>NZ_JAKEVI010000004.1:0-327896 GCF_022398495.1 Shewanella sp. Isolate8
ACCTAGGTACATCCAATCGCAGAAGGTCCGAAGATCCCCTCTTTTCCCCCGTAGGGCGTATGCGGTATTAGCAGTCGTTTCCAACTGTTATCCCCCTCGACTGGGCAGTTCCCTAGGCATTACTCACCCGTCCGCCGCTCGTCAGCAAAGTAGCAAGCTACTTTCTGTTACCGCTCGACTTGCATGTGTTAGGCCTGCCGCCAGCGTTCAATCTGAGCCATGATCAAACTCTTCAATTAAAAGTTTTTTGTGGACCTAAGTCCGACTCAATGAATTCTGATTCATCACTTAGACTCGGAAGAATCTAAGGATGCTTGTACATATTGCTATGGACTCTCATCATTGCATTGAGATTTAAATCGTTTTCGATTAACTCAATACCTGTGAGTGTCCACACAGATTACTTGATAAATTGTTAAAGAGCATTTGCACATCTCGGTAGTTCCGAGTGGCTAGGGCTGCGTATTCTACGCAATCCCTTGTTCGCGTCAAGCAGTTTTTGCAAACTTTTTGAGGCTTCACTTTTCAGTGACTGACCACCCTATCGCCTTAGCTACCAAGTGTTTCGACGCCGCGTTATCTGCTTTGCCGTGTCAGTGGATGCGCATTATAGGCAGTTCTGANTCAATACCTGTGAGTGTCCACACAGATTACTTGATAAATTGTTAAAGAGCATTTGCACATCTCGGTAGTTCCGAGTGGCTAGGGCTGCGTATTCTACGCAATCCCTTGTTCGCGTCAAGCAGTTTTTGCAAACTTTTTGAGGCTTCACTTTTCAGTGACTGACCACCCTATCGCCTTAGCTACCAAGTGTTTCGACGCCGCGTTATCTGCTTTGCCGTGTCAGTGGATGCGCATTATAGGCAGTTCTGATTTGGGCGCAAGGGCTTTTTTAAGAAAAATCAGACTTTTTTCGATCTTTTTAGATAGTCACATCATACACACCATTTACCCCCAAAGTTATCCACAAGTGTCGCTATTTAGGCGCCATCTTCGCCTTAGAGGAAACGGATTTCGGGGATCAAAAAAGCCATCCTAAGGATGGCTTTTTAATATGCATGGCTAAGTTCAGCTAACCACTTACTATACTATTAGCTTAACTTGCCGTGGCACTGCTTATACTTGCGACCCGAACCACAAGGACAAGGATCGTTACGGCCAACCTTCTCACCTTCACGTACTACAGGCTGAGTCGCGGCCAAGGCTTGTGCCTCTTCTGCACCGACGAGGGCTTCCGCTTCTGCGTGCTGATAGTCGCGACGCATCTTAGCTTCTTCCTGGCGACGACGCTCTTCCATCTCTTCGACATCAGACTGAGCCTGAACCTGTACCTTAGAGAGAATGCTGATCACATCATGCTTCAAAGATTCCAACATCTGCTGGAATAGCTCGAACGACTCACGCTTATATTCCTGCTTAGGATTCTTCTGCGCATAGCCACGCAGGTGGATGCCCTGACGCAGATGATCCATTGCCGCCAGATGCTCTTTCCAGAGACCATCTAGCGTTTGCAGCATGACGGCTTTCTCGAACTGACGTAGCACCTGAGCGCCAACCATCTCTTCTTTTGCCTTATATGCCTTCACCCACATCTCGACGATACGCTCACGCAACGTCTCTTCGTGTAGATCGTCTTCCTTATCCAACCACTCCTGGACAGGCATTCTTAGGGCGTACTCTTGCTCGAGACGCGTCTCGAGACCGGCGACATCCCATAGCTCTTCGACAGACTGTGGTGGAATGTACTGGTCGATGAGACCGTTAACCACATCAGCCTGGATATTAACGATAGTATCTTGAATGCTCTCGGCATCCATCAACTCGTTACGCTGGGCATAGACTACCTGACGCTGATCGTTTGCCACATCATCGAATTCAAGCAGCTGCTTACGAATATCGAAGTTACGGGCCTCAACCTTACGCTGAGCATTCTCGATAGCACGTGATACCCAAGGGTGCTCGATAGCCTCGCCCTTCTCCATACCAAGCTTCTTCATCATAGATGAAACACGCTCAGAGGCGAAAATACGCATCAGGCTGTCTTCCATCGACAGATAGAAGCGTGATGAACCGGCATCACCCTGACGACCTGAACGGCCACGAAGCTGGTTATCGATACGACGCGACTCATGACGCTCGGTGCCTAGGATATGCAGACCGCCCGCGGCAACCACTTCGTCGTGGCGCACTTGCCAATCGGCCTTAATCTTAGCCTTCTGTTCGGCGGTTGGATTGTCGAGCGCGTCGATCTCCATGTTCCAGTTACCACCTAACACGATATCGGTACCACGACCGGCCATGTTAGTTGCGATGGTTACTGCACCACTGCGACCCGCCTGAGCAACGATCTCTGCTTCGCGCTCGTGGAACTTAGCATTAAGTACCTCGTGAGGGATCTTAGCCTTCTTCAGCAGGCTATGAAGCAGTTCAGACTGTTCGATAGATACAGTACCTACCAATACTGGTTGGCCACGGTCACGACAATCTATGATGTCTTTAATGATGGCATCGTATTTCTCTTCCGCCGTCAAATAGACAAGATCCGCGTGATCTTTACGCACCATAGGACGGTTAGTCGGGATCACCACGGTATCCAGACCATAGATGTGTTGGAATTCGAACGCTTCGGTATCGGCGGTACCCGTCATACCGGCCAGTTTCTCATACTGACGGAAGAAGTTCTGGAAGGTGATAGACGCCAGCGTCTGGTTTTCATTTTGAATATGAACCCCTTCTTTGGCTTCTACCGCCTGGTGCAGACCTTCTGACCAACGACGACCCGGCATAGTACGACCCGTATGTTCATCGACGATGATCACTTCGTTGTCTTGAACTATGTAGTCAACATCTTTTTCAAATAGGGTATGAGCACGTAGCGCCGCGTTAACATGGTGCAGCAACGAGATGTTAGTTGCCGAATAGAGTGAGTCACCCTCGGCCAGCATACCGCGCTCGGTCAGCAGAACTTCAACTTTCTCCTGACCACGCTCTGTCATGTGGACCTGCTTGGCCTTCTCATCGATAGAGTAATCGCCATCGCCGATCTCTTCCTCGGTATCTTCCTTCTCCTGACGGATAAGGTGAGGGATAAGAGTGTTGATCTTGATATACAGCTCAGAGCTGTCTTCGGCGGCGCCCGAGATGATCAGTGGCGTACGCGCCTCATCGATCAGAATCGAGTCGACCTCATCGATCAGTGCATAATGCAGTGGACGTTGCACGCGCTCATTAGGTGAGAACGCCATGTTGTCACGCAGGTAATCGAAGCCAAACTCGTTGTTAGTACCATAGGTAATATCTGACGCGTAGGCCATCTTCTTCTCGGCCTGACCCATACCGGCGATATTCACGCCGACAGTCATGCCCAGAAACTCAAATAGGGGACGGTTGTTTTCCGCATCGCGACGGGCAAGGTAGTCGTTCACTGTGATCACGTGAACCCCTTTGCCGGTCAGGGCGTTCAAATAGGCGGGGAGTGTTGCGGTCAGCGTCTTACCTTCACCGGTACGCATCTCTGCGATGCGGTTACTGTCGAGCACCATACCACCAAGCAGCTGCACGTCGAAGTGGCGCATCTCAAACACACGCTTAGAGGCTTCGCGTACCACGGCAAAGGCTTCCGGCATGACATCGTCCAGCGTCTGGCCCGATTCCAATCGCTCCTTAAACTCGGCCGTCTTGGCCTTGAGTTCCTCGTCGGATAACTTCTCAAAATCCGCTTCGAGGGCATTAATCTTTGTGACAATCTTACCGAGAGTTTTTAGGGTGCGATCGTTACGACTACCAAATATTTTTGTCAGTAATTTACCAAACATCTGAACCACTTTTATGTTGTTGGCTAAGTCCCTGTCGAGTCTAAAAGCCTATTTTAGTTTAACCTGCCTTGCGGTAGACATACTTCTTAGGATCTATCTGCTGTCCACCACGCAACACTTCATAATGCACATGGGGACCGGTCGAACGACCCGTACTCCCCATTTTGGCAATACTTTCGCCTTTTGCGACCACATCACCTACAGCTACTGACAAAGACTTATTGTGTCCATAGCGAGTTCGCAGACCATTGCCATGATCTATCTCGACCAACTCACCATAACCAAACATATTGCCTGCCCATGTTACGACGCCGCCCGCGGTGGCGACAACATCGGCTCCCTCTTTGCCGGCAAAGTCTATGCCTTTGTGCATGGTTCTGCGGCCGTTAAAGGGATCATTGCGTAAACCGTAGGGCGAAGATAACCAACCTTTCTGGATGGGACGCCCCGAGATATAACGTTCTTCATCTATATGGAGATTAGATGTCACCGTTTCAAGTAGTGATAATTGAACATTATTGTTATCTATTCGTGACACTAGCCTATCCATGTCCTGGATAAGCTGATCGAGTTCGATGTTGCTGCCCAGTTCGCTCAGGCCGCCAACACCGACTTCAGAAGAGAAATCGAATTGATCTTCGAGTTTGTAATCTTTTGCAACTTGCTGGCCCAAGGCCTCGAGACGAGCCACCTTAGCCTGCATCTTTGCTACATGGGTAACCAAAATCGCCAATTGCGATTCGGTCGCGCCTTTAAGTTCGATAAGCTCGTTTTTCTGCTCTTCACGAGCGACACGTTCGTTATCGACGCTGGCCTGCTGTTGCTGAATTTGTTTGGCGTTATGCTGATATAAGCCAGTGCCTGCGGCAATAAGCAAAACCGGTAATAATAGCCAACGCTTACCCGGCTGCCAGCGCGTCGCACCATTCCGACCTTGAATAAAAACTGTTACACTCATAGCCTCATTAAGCCATTTTATTATGTTATGAAAAAGCCCCCGCAGGACCTCAGTCAATTACTGCTTCAGCAGGGTCAATTGCCCTCTATCGCCGAAAAAGCAGAACTACTGCTTCACCTAGATCACTATGTTAAACAGGTGATCACCGGTCCTGTCTCGGAACAACTAAAAGTCGCCAACTTCCGTCAAGGTGTGCTCGTTATCGAAACCAGTACCGCCGCATGGGCTGCGAGAATAAACTTCCAAAAACCCAAACTTTTACAGCAGTTACAAGCCGAAACGCTCCCCATGCTGTCCGCTATCGAGGTTAAAGTCAACCCAAGCCTGAAAATGTATGAGACAAAATCAAAGCAGGCTCACAACCAGATAAGCGAAACCGCTGCGGCGCATATCGACGCCTTGGCCGAGCATATAGAAGGTTCCCTAGGCCAAAAACTAAAACGGCTGGCTGCTTTAGCCAGCCGTTCAAGGCAATCCAAATAGGCGTTACGCCAATACCGCACCGGCTGGCACAGCGAAACTGACTGGTACCTCTTCTTCCTTTTCGAAGCTTACCAATTCCCAAGCATCTTGCTCGGCTAACAGGGCACGAACCAGCTGATTGTTCAGCGCGTGGCCTGTCTTGAACGCACGGAATTCACCGACGATAGCGTGGCCGGCGACATAGAGATCACCGAACGCATCGAGAATTTTGTGCTTAACAAACTCGTCCTCATAACGCAGACCATCGGGGTTGAGGACGCGATATTCATCAAGCACAACGGCGTTTTCCATGCTGCCACCTAATGCCAGGTTGTTGGCGCGCAGATATTCGATGTCGCGCATAAACCCGAAGGTTCTGGCACGGCTGATATCACGCACGAAGGCAGAAGAGGAAAAATCCATCACCATATGCTGCTGACTTCTGGCGATCTCAGGGTGGTTAAAATCGATCGCGAAATCGACTCTGAACCCCTTGAATGGACGCAGTTCGGCCCACTTATCACCGTCTTCAACACGCACGGGGCGCTTGATTCTTAGATATTTCTTTGCTGCGGTTTGCTCCTGAATACCGACTGATTGCAGCAGGAAGACCCATGGGCTGGCGCTGCCATCCATAATAGGGATCTCAGGGGCATCGACTTCGATTGTCGCGTTGTCTATGCCTAAACCTGCCAATGCGGCAAATAGATGCTCAATGGTCGAGATACGAACACCTTCGTCATTCACAAGCGCCGTACACATGGTCGTCTCACGCACTTGATCCGCCTTGGCGGCAATGGCCACGCTTGGCGTCAAGTCGGTACGTACCAACACGATCCCTGTATTAACTGGCGCGGGTTTGATCGTCAAAGTCACCTTGTTACCGGAATGCAATCCGACACCGGTGGTCTTAACCATTTCTTTAACAGTTCTTTGAAAAATCATTTAGTTACCCGTTATATCACAACAAAAAAGCGTTTATTTCTGCACAGCAAAGCGGCGCACAAGGGCGCAGCAGGTCGGACATGCTAGCATATCTTTGCCAATTCACCAAAATTTTACCGACGAAAATCGTCGTACCACATCCTGGTATATGGCGCCGACTAGCACGCTCGTACCCGAAGACTAGTCAGCTTGCTTACGCAAAAATGCCGGTATATCTAAGTAATCAAGGTCACTCTTAGGCGCGGCAGCCGCAGCAGGTTGTGCCACCTGCACAACATTGCCCGCTCCCATCGCCTGTGGGACAGCTTCTTCCACTGGAAGTTCAATCTTGACCTCAGGTGCTGGCGCTGGCTCAGGACGTGGCGCAGGCTTAGAAACCAATTGAATATCAGGCTTCTTCTCGGCGCCGATACCGGTTGCCACAACCGTTACACGCAGCTCATCGCTCATCTCTGGGTCGATGACCGCCCCCACAACCACAGTCGCATTGTCTGACGCATAAGCCTTAACATGGTTACCCACTGTCTCGAACTCTTCGATGCTCATGTCCATACCGGCTGTGATGTTCACCAATACGCCACGGGCACCAGCCAGGTCGATATCTTCCAGCAACGGGCTGGCCACGGCAGCTTCGGCGGCTTCTTCGGCGCGATCTTCACCGCTGGCGACGCCTGTACCCATCATGGCATTACCCATCTCAGACATCACAGTCTTAACGTCGGCGAAGTCGACGTTAATCAGACCCGGACGGGTGATAAGCTCGGCAATACCTTGTACCGCGCCGAGTAGCACGTTGTTGGCCGCCGCAAACGCATCTAACAGCGAAGTACCACGCCCCAGGACCTTGAGCAGCTTCTCGTTTGGAATGGTGATCAGCGAGTCCACATGCTTAGCCAGCATCTCGATGCCCTGGTCGGCATAAGCCATACGCTTCTTACCTTCGAATGGGAACGGCTTGGTCACCACGGCAACAGTCAGGATCCCCTCTTCACGGGCGATCTCGGCCACGACAGGTGCGGCACCTGTACCCGTACCACCACCCATACCGGCGGCGATAAAGATCATGTCCGAGCCCTTAATCGCGCTGCGGATGTTCTCTCTGTCTTCTTCAGCCGCCAGACGGCCGATCTCTGGGTTGGCGCCTGCGCCAAGGCCCTTGGTGACATCACGACCCAACTGAATGGTGGTGCCCGCCGCCGATTTGCGTAGCGCCTGGGCATCGGTATTGGTTGCAACGAACTCAACACCCTCGATATTGTGTTTCACCATATGCTCGACGGCGTTACCACCACCGCCACCGACGCCGATGACCTTGATCACCGCCTCATCGGAATGACTATCCATGATCTCAAACATGGTCTTTTCTCCGTTTTAGTCTGCGTTATTAACCTTAAAACTCACCCTTAAACCAGCTCTGGACCCGATTCCAAAGACTGGTCACCCCTTGGCGCTCTGGGCGCTCGAACTGTCGCTCGAGCACTCGTCTTGCACCATAATGTAACAACCCAACACCCGTGGAGTAGATGGGTTGGTTCACATATTCAAATAATCCTTTCACCGGCAACGGCTCAGCCACCCTAACCGGCATACCAAAGGTCGCCTCTGCGACGTCTACCGCCCCCTCGATAGAGGCTGTGCCACCTGTCAACACGATACCGGCGGCGACCTGATCTTCCAGGCCGCAGTCTCGCAACTCTTTACGCACCAGCTCGAACAGCTCCTGATACCTTGGCTCAACCACCTCGGCCAAGGTATGGCGCGACATGGTGCGCGATGGGCGTCCGCCCACTGATGGCACTTCGATGCTGTCTTCGCGGCTCACCATGGCGCTTCTGGCGCTGGCGTACTGCACCTTAATCTGCTCGGCGTGTGACAACGGCGTGCGGAAGATCTTGGCGATATCGCTGGTTACCTGATTACCCGCCACAGGCACCACGGCACAGTGACGCAGGGCGCCATTGGTGTAGATAGTGATATCTGTGGTGCCACCACCCATATCTACCAGACAGACACCCAGATCTTTCTCATCATCGGTGAGCACGGCATCTGCCGAGGCGATCGCCGAGAACACCAGGTCATCTACCTTCAGGCCGCAACGCTCGACGCTCTTGGTAATGTTCTTGGCCATATCATTGGCGCAGGTAACGATATGCACCTTGGCTTCCATACGCATACCCGACATACCTATTGGGCTGCGGATTCCGTCCTGAACATCGATGGCGTACTCTTGTGGCAAGACGTGCAGAATACGACGCTCCGTCGGGATCTTCACCGAGCGGGCGGTATGGATGACGTTGTCCACGTCTTCCTGAGTTACCTCTTCGTCGTTAATCGACACCATGCCGTTTTCGTTCTGACACTGGATATGCTTGCCCGAGATCCCCAGGTAGACCGAGGCTACCTGGCAGTCGGCCATCAACTCGGCCTGATCCAGTGCACGCTGCACACTACGCACGATAGAGTCGAGATCGTTCACCCCGCCCTTATCCATGCCGCGAGAGGGGTGACTGCCGAGGCCGACCACACTGATCTCGCCATCGGGTAATACCTCACCGATGATCACAGCAACTTTGGACGTTCCTATGTCTAATCCAACGATCAGATTTCTATCTTGATTCTTGGTCATTAATTAACGGCTCTCATCTTGTGCTTCATCCCAACCTACGGCCAATCCGGTATCGTAGCGCAAATCGACTCGGGCAACGGGCTTATCCTGTTTCACCAATGTGGGATACACATGGATAAAGCGCTGCACCCTTGCCATCTTATCTTCCCTTCCCAGCTTCAACTCTATGCCGTTGGCCAGCACGGCTAGCCAGGCATGTCTGGGGCTTAACTCTAAACGGGCCAAATCGAACCCGTTGATCTTCAATAATTCACTCACCTGGCGATAGTTAGTCAACACTGACTTCGCCTGGTCTTCCGGGCCGACCAGATTGGGTAACTGGCCTATACCCTCACGCAGCGGCGCCTTAAACACCTGCCCCTGCTCGTTGAGCCAATCTGTCTCGTTCCAGTGGGCGACCGGCGTCTGCTCCACCAGATACACCTTCAACTTTGCAGGCCACTCGCGCCGTACCGAGGCGTGGTAGACCCAGGGCAGATTCTCCAGCGCCTGCTGCACCTGGTTCACATCCGCCGAGAAGAAGCTTCTCTGCATCAGATCCTGCAGCGCACTGCGTATCTCGGCATCGCTGGTAAACTGCCTGTCACCCTTTATCGCCACCGCCTCGATAGGCAGGGCATCGGCATCGTTCAACACCAGGTGTAGCTTCCAGCCTCCCATCGACAAGCCACACAGCACCAGGAAAAGAAAAATCAAGCCGAAACACAGGTACCAATCGACCTGTCCCAACCTACTTTTCCAACGGCTACCTAGCTCTCTTAAGGACACTGCTTATCGCCCTAACGCATCATTTAATGTATAAAAATCAATCAACTTACTACCAGAGGGCAGTCGTAAGGAACCGGCCATTATAACTACCTCACCTCTAGCGTCAAAAGCTTCATCGAGGCCAGGGCAAGATGCCCTCAACCTCATTGGTTTTCCGACTCAAACTGCAACCCGGCATCGGCCAGTTGACGACTCACCGCGCCGATATTGCCGGCCCCTTGGGTCAGCAGCAGATCGCCCTCTTGCAACACACCAGGCAGAATGGTCTGCAGCTGCTCAGGTTCGGCCACGAAGATAGGATCTATCTGGCCACGCTGACGAATCGAGCGGCACAGGGCACGACTATCCGCCCCCGGCACAGGCGCCTCTCCGGCACTATAGACATCGAGTAACAGCAGGCAATCTACCTGGGCCAACACCTCGACAAAATCATCATAGAGATCTCGGGTGCGGCTATATCTGTGGGGCTGATAGATCATCACTAGACGTTTGTCTGGCCAGCCGGAACGTGCCGCCTTAATGGTTGCCGCCACCTCGCTAGGGTGATGACCATAGTCATCGACCAGCATCACCTCGCCTGCGGCCGTGGTAAATTCACCCAGCTGCTGGAAACGACGACCTATGCCCTGAAACTCATCCAGGGCACGGATGATCGCCTCATCTTCAATCTCATCTTCTGTCGCCACGGCAATCGCGGCCAGGGCGTTGAGCACATTGTGACGACCGGGCAGGTTAACCCGCAGTTCCAGATCCGTCATGCCTTCACGGCGCACGGTAAAGCGTGAACTGTAGCCCTGCTGCTCGAAGTTAAGCGCCTGCACATCGGCATCATCGCTGAAACCATAGGTCACGACCTTACGACCGATGCGTGGCAGTATCTCTCTCACCACAGGATCATCGATACAGGCCACGGCCACCCCATAGAAGGGCAGGTTATGCAGGAAATCGACAAAGGTGGATTTCAGCTTCTCGAAATCTCCCTCATAGGTATCCATGTGGTCGGCTTCTATGTTGGTCACCACGCTCACCATGGGCTGCAGATGCAGGAAGCTGGCATCGCTCTCGTCCGCCTCGGCGATTAGGTAACGGCTCTTACCCAGGCGGGCATTGGTACCGGCACTGTTAAGCAGGCCGCCGATCACGAAGGTAGGATCCCGCTCGGCCTGACCATAGACGCTGGCGATAAGGCTGGTCGTAGTCGTCTTGCCGTGAGTACCGGCCACCGCCACACCATGACGATAACGCATCAGCTCGGCCAACATCTCTGCCCGGCGCACGATAGGGATGCGTCGCTCCTGCGCCGCTAAAATTTCTGGGTTACTGGCATCGATAGCCGTGGAAACCACCACCACATCGGCACCCTCAACCTGATCGGCATGGTGACCGATGAAGATCGCCGCGCCGAGTCGTTTAAGACGCGCCGTCACGGCGTTCTCGGCGATGTCGGAACCACTAAGACGATAACCTTCGTTTACCAATACCTCGGCAATACCGCCCATACCCGCGCCGCCGATCCCCACAAAGTGGATCCGCTTGACGCGACGCATCTCTGGAATGATGGTTCTTAATTGGGCGTACTTCTCTTCGGTTTTAATCATCTTTTTCCTTACTTGCCAGCGCGATACACACATCGGCGACCCGCTCTGTGGCATCTAACACAGCAACACTCTTGGCCAGCTGCCCCATCTCGATGAGGGCCTTACGGTCTGATGCCAAGATCTGCAACTTGCTGATCAACTTCTCACTATCTAATACTGTCTGCGGCAGCAAAAATGCGCCGCCCGCTTCCACCAAGACCTGGGCGTTCTTGGTCTGGTGATCGTCTACCGCATGGGGGTAAGGCACCAAGAGACTCGGTAGCCCCACCGCCGCTACCTCTGACACCGTCAGGGCGCCCGCACGGCACAAGATCACGTCGGCCCAGCGATAGGCCGCTTCCATATCATCGATAAACTCGGCCACCTTGACGCTGCCGGACTGCCCCAGCTGCAGATATTCCGCCTCCACCTGCGCCTGGTTGCCCTTGCCCACCTGATGCCATACCGTCATCGAATGGTGCTGAGCCACCGCCGCCGTCACGCTCGGCATCAGGTCATTAAATACCTTGGCCCCCAGGCTGCCACCGACCACCAAGACCCGCAGCGCATCGTCTTGAACACTTGTCTGCTCGCTACGCCCCAGGGCAATCAGCTCGCTGCGGATCGGGTTACCCACCACCTCGGCACCGCCCTCGAAGGTGTTTTCGAAGGCGCACAGCACACGGCTGGCGATACGCGACAACAACTTGTTGGTCATGCCAGGGATGGCATTTTGCTCGTGCAGCACCAAGGGAATACCGCTTAGCTTGGCGGCAACCCCACCCGGGCCACTGGCAAAACCGCCCATGCCCAGCACCACATCGGGCTTAAACTCTTTGATCACCTCACGCGCCTGCATGATGGAACGCAAGATCTTAAAGGGCGCCGCGAGCTTACGGATAAGGCCGTTGCCACGCACCCCCTTGATATCGATGAATTCGATATCGAAACCATGTTGAGGCACCAGACGCGCCTCCATACGATCGGCGGTGCCCAGCCAGCGTACCTGCCAGCCCTGTTTGGCTAACGCTTTGGCCACGGCCAGCGCCGGGAACACGTGTCCACCCGTGCCGCCTGCCATGATCAAAATACGTTTCTCTAGCGCCATCTACTTCACCTTGCCTTGTACCGCCTGAATCAGGCTTAATCTTCTCTCATGATCGATACGGATCAATATCATTGCCGCCGCCGTCATCACCCACAGGCTACTACCACCGTAGCTGATAAAGGGCAGGGTCAAACCTTTAGTCGGCAACATGCCTATGCTGGCGCCTACGTTGACCACGGTCTGGAAACAGATCCAGATGCCGATGGCATAGGCCAGATAGCCCTCGAATGCCCTGTCACCGAGCAAGCACAAGTTGCCCAGCTTTATCGCCCTCAGGGCGACAAACAGCAAAACCGACAACACGGCAATAATGCCGAGGAATCCAAGTTCTTCACCGATCACGGCGAAGATAAAATCTGTGTGGGCCTCGGGCAGGTATTCCAGTTTCTGAATACTGTTACCCAAGCCCTGCCCTAACCAGTCGCCGCGGCCATAGGCCATCAGCGATTGGGTAAGCTGATAACCGCTACCGAAGGGATCCTGCCAGGGATCCAGAAACGAGGTCACCCGTCGCATACGGTAAGGCTCCAGTAATACCAGGCCGACGAAGGCCATGGCCCCGGTCAAGATCAGCGCGAAGAAGTCGAGCAATCTTGCACCGGCTAAAAACAACAGACCCACAGTCCCGACAAACAGCACCACCACAGTGCCAAGATCCGGCTGCAGCAGGATCAGGAAGGCATACACGGCAAACACGGCAATCGGCTTATAGAAACCCTTGGCGTTTTCCCGCACCTCCTGATGACGACGCACCAGATAGCCAGCCATATACACGGCAAAGACAAATTTGGCCAACTCGGCGACCTGAATACGAATAGGGCCAACCGACAACCAGCGGGTCGCGCCGTTTACCGTGGTCCCGACGATCGGCACCGCCACCAACATGATTCCCACGACCAGCAGCATGATCGGGCTCAGCTGCTGCCAGCTATGCATCTCTATCTGTAACACCACGGCGGCAATCAGGGCGCAGCCCACCAGGTAGGCCACATGGCGCCACACGAAGTGATAGGGATTCCCCGTCAGACTCGTGGCCTCGGGCATAGAGGCCGACATCACCATGATGAAGCCGAAACTTATCAGAGAGATGACCGCAAACAGCAGGGCTCTGTCATAGAGCTGCATGCCCGGCGCCTCGCGTTGACTAAACAGGTTCGGCAGCGACCAGCTAAGGGAGCTACCAAACAGGCTTAGTTGACGCTCGTCGCTACGCATGCATCACCTCTTGGGCCAACGCGGCTACCTGGGCACGAAAATCATCGCCCCTGGCCATGAAATTGGCGTACATATCTAAACTGGCGCAGGCCGGTGACAGCAACACGAGGTCGCCAGCCTTGGCCAAGCTGGCCGCCTGAGTCACCGCCTCTTGCATCGACTCGACGCGAATGGCGCCATCAAACTGCTCGGCGATCCTGTCACCATCCTTGCCCAAGGTGATCACCTGAGCCACATCCAGCAGCACGCCATGCAGCGCCGAGAAGTCGGCGCCCTTGCCGTCACCGCCGGCGATTAAAATAATCTGCCCCTGATGCTCACTCAGCCCCTGCAGGGCCGCTATGGTCGCGCCCACATTGGTCGCCTTGGAATCGTTGACATAACTTACGCCCAGGTGTTTGCCCACCAATTCGCAGCGATGTGCCAGCCCCTTAAACTGTTTTGCCACCTCGACCATGGCCGCCTTCTCCACGCCAGCGCTATCGGCCAACGCCATGGCAACCAGCAAGTTGGCCTGATTGTGACTACCTACCAGCGCGACCTGATCGGCGGCGACATATTCGGTCGAGCCATGGACTAAGATGCCATGATTAACACCCCACTCGTCGCCCTCGGGCAGAGAGAGGCCGAAACTGTTCTGGTTCATCGGCTCGTTGGGGCGGGTCAGCAGATCGTCACGATTGAAGATGGCCAGCTTGGTCTGGTCATACAGACGCAGCTTGGCCTGACGATAGCTCTCGAGATCCGAATACCTGTCCATATGATCTTCGCTGATGTTCAGACAGGTGGCACTGATGCAGTTGAGGCTAGCCGTGGTCTCAAGCTGAAAACTCGACAGCTCAAGCACGAACAGCTCATTATCACCCTCGAGCAGATCCAGCACAGGCACACCGATATTGCCGCCCACGGCCACCTTGATGCCCGCCTTAGCCGCCATCTCACCCACGAGCGTGGTCACGGTCGACTTGCCGTTAGAGCCGGTAATGCCTATGACGCAGGGCTCACGGCCCTGCAAGGCTCTGGCAAATAGCTCGACATCGCCGACGATATCTATCCCCATGTCCACTGCCGCGCGCACCTCGGCGGTATCCAGCGGGATGCCTGGGCTAACGACTATCTGACTGGCCTGCACCAGGTAGCGACAATCGAAACCGCCGGTGAGCAGTAGCACCTCGGGAAACTCCTGACTCAGGGTCTCGCGACCCGGCGGATTCTCGCGGCTGTCCATCACCAGTGGCGTGATCCCCTGCTTAATGAGATAACGCACCACCGAGAGCCCTGTGGCCCCCAATCCTAATACTATGTGCGTGTACTGACTCGCCATGGCGTATTACCTTAACTTTAAGGTTGCTAGGCCTAGCAACACCAGGAAGAGGGAGATGATCCAGAAACGCACGATCACTCTAGGCTCAGGCCAACCTTTCAGCTCGTAGTGGTGATGAATAGGCGCCATCCTGAAGATACGTTGACCGCGCAGCTTATATGAGCCGACCTGCAGGATCACAGAAACTGTCTCCATCACAAATACGCCGCCCATGATCACCAGTAAGATCTCCTGACGCACTAACACGGCGATGGTGCCCAGCGCCGCGCCCAGAGACAGCGACCCCACGTCGCCCATGAAGACCTGAGCCGGATAGGTGTTGAACCACAAGAAACCTAAGCCTGCGCCGACGATGGCGGTGCAGACGATCACCAGCTCACCCGAGCCTGGCAGATAAGGAATATGCAGATAGTTAGCAAACTGCACATGGCCCGACAGATAGGCAATCAGCGCAAAGGCCGCCGCAACCATCACGGTAGGCATAATAGCCAGACCATCCAGACCGTCGGTCAGGTTCACCGCGTTGCTCGAGCCGACAATGGTGAAGTAGGCCAGCAGAATGAAGAAGGCACCCAGCTGCGGCATCACATCTTTGAAGAAGGGCAGCACCAGTTGGGTCTCACCTTCACTGCCCGCCGAGGCATACAGATAGAAGGCGATCGCCAGAGCCGCCAGGGACTGCAAGATATACTTCCAGCGCGCAATAAGCCCCTTGGTGTCCTTGCGCACCACCTTGCGGTAATCGTCGATAAAGCCGATCAGGCCAAAGGCGCCCAGCACGAAGAGCATGACCCACACATAGCGGCTACCCAAGTCGCCCCACAGCAACACGCTGATGAAGACGCCAGCCAAGATCAACAGGCCGCCCATGGTTGGCGTGCCGCGCTTGGCAAAATGCGACTCGGGCCCTTCGTTGCGGACCACCTGACCTATCTGCAGCAGTTGCAGACGCTCGATCATCTTAGGCCCCCACCACAGGCTAAACACCATGGCGGTCAACAGCCCCAGGATAGCCCTGAAGGTCACATAAGAGAAAACGTTAAACCCAGAATAAAACTGGGTTAGATAATCAGCCAGATAAACCAGCATTAAAACAACTCCTTGCGCTCAAAGGCGGCAATGAGGGCCTCGACAACCCGCTCCATCTTGGCGCTTCGAGACCCCTTAACTAACACAGTCACCTTGCCGGTTAACTGGTTAAAATAACTAACTAAATCAACAACCAATGCATCTAAGTCGGTGAAGTGCTTGCCGGCGAAAGCCTCGCTACTCGCCCGACTCAACTCTCCCAGTGAATACAAGGCATCGATCCCCTGCTGCTTGGCCTTCTCGCCCAGCTGCCGATGTAAAAGGGACGCATTGTCACCTAATTCGCCTAAATCGCCCAGCACTAAACAGCGATTTCCTTCAATTTCTTGAAGCCAGTCGATTGCCGCCCCCACAGAGGCCGGATTGGCGTTATAGGTATCGTCAATCAGCAAGAAGCGTCCCAGACGGGTCGGCTGCATACGGCCCTTCACGGGTTGCAGCTGCATCAGTCCTTGAACTATCTCATCCAGTGACAATCCCAGCGCCAAACAGATGCTGGTTGCCGCCAGGGCATTGCTCACCTGATGACGACCAGACAGCGGCAGGCTGACCTGACGCCGCTCGCCTCGGTAACTGAGCCAAAAGCGATAACAGCCCAAGGCATCAGCTCTGAGCTCGTCGGCGCTGACATCTGCTGGATTCCCCTGGGATGAAAAACTCAACTGGGTATGGCTAGCGGCCGCGCGGCGCATCACATCGGCAAATGCGTCGTCGGCATTGATCACGGCGACACCATCCTTAGCCAGGTGGAGGAAGATCTCCGACTTGGCCTTAGCCACGCCTTCCAGCGAGCCAAATCCCTCGAGATGCGCCGAGGCGACATTATTAACCATCGCCACATCGGGTTGCACTAAAGATGAAGTGTAATTAATCTCACCGAGATGATTGGCGCCTAATTCGAACACCCCGTATTCGTGTTGCGGCTCGAGACGCAGCAGGGTTAAAGGCACGCCCACTTCGTTGTTGAAGTTGCCTGCGGTATAAAGCACCTGATGCTGGGTCGACAATATGGTCGCCACCATCTCCTTGACGCTGGTCTTGCCATTGGAGCCGGTGAGGGCCACGCTCTTAGGCGCGACACACTGCTTCACATAGGCACCTATCTGGCCCATGGCCTTCTGGCTGTTGGTGACAACAAGCTGAGGCGCCGCGATCGGCAGCTCACGCTCGACCAGTAGGGCGCTGGCGCCATCAGCCACCGCCTTGCTGGCAAAATCATGGGCATCGAAACGCTCACCCTTGAGGGCGACGAACAGGGTTTGAGAGTCCACCACACGGCTATCGCTAGAGACCTTGCTTACGCTAAGATCGTCGCCGATATGCTTGGCATTCAGTACCTTGGCGAGCTCTGACAGTCGCAGTGGAATCATTTGCCGCCCCTCGCAATGGCTGCCGCTAGGGCACGTTCATCATAATCCAGGCGTTTGCCGGCGATCTCCTGATAGGTCTCATGGCCCTTGCCGGCCAGCAAAATTAGATCGCCGCTGGATGCCAGGGTCACCACCTCGCGGATCGCCTTTTGTCTATCGACTTGAGTCAAGGCTACCTGCGGCTTGTTTAGACCGGCCAGCACATCATTGATGATCACCATGGGATCTTCGCTACGTGCATTATCGCTGGTGACCATGACGCAATCGGCATTGTCTTCGGCGGCGCGGGCCATCAGGGGACGCTTGCCCTTGTCACGGTCACCACCACAACCGAAGACGCACCACAACTTACCGCGGCAATGACCGCGCAGGGCCTTAAGCGCCTGCTCTATGGCATCCGGCGTATGGGCATAGTCCACCACCAGGGTGACGCCGTCTTGAGTGGTGAAACGCTCCATGCGTCCCGCCACAGGTTTAAGGCTGGATACCTGAGTCAGCAGCTGCGCCATCGAATATCCGCTCAGATAGAGTGCCCCCAGGGCCGCCACCAGATTAGACAGGTTAAAGGTGCCCAGTAGCGGCGAGTCGATTTTCGCCTCGCCTTCGGGCCAGACCAGCGTCGCGCTGACGCCCTGAGCATGTTGCCTGACCGCTTTGGTATAGATAGAGGCGTCTTCCTGGCCCTGAATGCTAAAGCCCACCAAGCCCTTGCAGCGTTTATCCTGGATCCACTGACGCCCAACAGGATCGTCTAGGTTGATCAGGCCGTGGCTCAGTGAGCTGAATCTAAACAGGCGCTGCTTGGCCGCACCATAGGCATCCATAGAGCCGTGATAATCCAGATGATCCCGGCTTAGGTTAGTAAACACGGCCACGTCAAAGGGCACGGCATCGACACGTCCCTGCACCAGGCCATGACTGGAGACCTCCATGGCACAGACAGCCGCGCCCTGTTGGTCAAATTCGTTGAGCTGACGCATCACAGTGATCGGGTCGGCCGTGGTGTTGCCGCTATCGACCAGCTGACCCCACATGCCGTTGCCCAGGGTGCCCATGACGGCGCTCGGCTGGCTCAAACCTTGGCTCAACTGAGCGATCAGTTGGGTCACCGATGTCTTACCATTGGTGCCCGTCACGCCGATCAGCTTGATTCTGTCCCGCCCCAGCACATAGAGTTGGGAGGCGAGTGCCGACAGCTGCCGTTGCAGCTGAAAAAAGTAGATCCTTAGGCCGTTTTCTTGACTCACCTTGCCATGCAGCGCCGGATCGTCGGTATGAATCAGCGCCGCCACGGCTCCCTGTGAAAGGGCGGCATCGACAAAGTCCCGTCCATCGACGCTGTGGCCCGGCACGGCAACAAACACGCTGCCTTGGCCTATCTCTCGACTATCCAGCGTCAGATGACTGAGTGAATCACCGCCGGCGTAGTGAAACCAGGGGGCAAGGAGATCGCACAGCTGCATTATTCGCCCCTCCTGACATTACCGGCCAATTGAACTTTTTCTCGAGCACTGATCGGCTCAACATTTAACATCTGTAGTGCCCCTGACATCACTTTGGCAAACACGGGAGCGGCCACATCGCCGCCATAATAACGATCGCCCTTAGGCTCATTGACCACCACAACCATGGCGAGTCTTGGATTGTGCACAGGCGCGACCCCAGCAAACAGGGCGACATAATCTTCGCCATAGCCACCGGCCACGGCCTTACGGGCGGTACCCGTCTTCCCCGCAACCGGATAGCCGTCGATATGGGCCTTCTTGGCGGTACCGCCAGGCTCGGTGACACCGATCAGCATCTGCATCACGCTGCGAGCCACCTCGGGCGAGATCACCTGATCCCCCTCGGGCGCCTTCTTAAGCTTGAGAATCGAAGAGGGATACAACACACCACCACTGCCCAGCATGGCGTACATGCGGGCGATCTGCAGCGGTGTCACCGTCAGGGCATAACCAAACGACAAAGTGGCCCGCTCGAAATCGGACCAACGACGACGATCATGGATGAGACCGGCACTCTCACCTGGCAGGTTGATGCCCGAATAGTTACCCAGTCCCATGGCCTGGTAGTAACCCAGCAGCTCCTGTACCGGCATCGACAGGGCGATCTGCGTCATCCCCACGTTACTGGAATGCACCAATACATCACCCAGGGACATATCGCCGTAGTTACGGCCGTCACGCACTATCTTGCCGCCGATACGCACGCGGCCCGGATGTGTCTTAAAGATCTGATCTTCCTTGATGGTGCCGGCCTCGAGCGCCGCGGCGACCACGAAGGGCTTGATGGTGGATCCCGGCTCATAGGCGTCGGTCAGGGCACGGTTACGCATACGATAGCTTTGCAGGTTATCGCGGGAGTTGGGGTTATAGCTTGGGGTGTTCGCCATGGCCAACACCTCGCCCGTATGCACGTCCAGCACCACGATTGAGGCTGAGGTGGCCTGGTTGATCTCTGTGGCACGCTTAATCTCGCGATAGGCCAACTGCTGGATGCGCTGATCGATACTCAGCACCAGATCGTTAGAGCTCTCGCCGGTTTGCACCGTATCCAGGCGCTCCACCACGTGACCATCGCGGGACTTACGCACCTTGTGTTTGGTCGGCGTACCGGTGAGCCAGTCGTTATAGGTGTTCTCGATCCCCTCGATACCCACGTCATCGATATTGGTCAGGCCCACCAGCTGGGCGCTGATCTCACTGGTAGGATAGTAGCGACGTGATTCGGCCTTAAGATAGACGCCGGGCAGCTTAAGCTGCTTGATATACTCGGCCACCGCCGGAGTAACCTGGCGCTTGAGGTAGGTAAAACGTTTCTTGGGGTTAGACTGCACCCGCGCCAGGATCTCCTCCTTGGGCTCGTGCAGCACATCGGCCAGCGCCTGCCAGCGACGCATATCGGCGAAACCGTTGCGATCATGCACCACCTTAGGATCGGCATACACAGCCTTGACCGGCACACTGACCGCCAGCATCTCACCGTTGCGATCGGTGATCATGCCGCGATGCACCTCGTTACTCGTGGTGCGCAGGGTGCGCATGTCACTCTCGTGACGCAGCTTTTCCGGCTCGATGATCTGAATATAAGCGGCTCGGCCCACCAGGCTGGTAAACAGCAGACACACGAAACCAACCACGACGTAGAGACGCCAGTGGATCAGCTGTGGTTTCTGTTTACGTTTCGCCTGCTTGCTCATGGTACTCTCACCACCACTTCTTCATTGGGTAACGGCCGCTTCATGTCCAACTCTTTCGTGGCAATCCGTGTCACCCGACTGTGTTCCGACTGCGACTGCTCTTCCAGCAACAGGTTGCGCCATTCGATATCCAAGCGGTCGCGCTCTTGCAGCAACTGATCCCACTGGCTGGTGTATTTGCGACTGGAATGGCTGGTGTAAACCACCAAAACTGCATTCGCGATCACAATAAAAGCCATCAAGAGCACCCACTTGTGATGCCAAAGATCGAGTAATACGATACGAGTCAGGTTAAGTTGTGACTTACTCACTAGCGTTCCCCTAGTCTCTCACGTCTGCTCGACAGGATTAGTACTCTAATCGCTCGGCAATCCGCAACACTGAGCTACGCGCCCTGGCATTACGGTCAATTTCTTCGGCCGATGGCTTAATCGCCTTACCCACGGCCTTGAGTAATCGTGTCTTATTAATTTCCGCCTCGGTGAGCGGCAACCCATGGGGTACCGACTCACCTTGGCTATGGCGGCGAATGAAGCGCTTCACCATGCGATCTTCCAGCGAATGGAAGCTGATCACCGACAGGCGTCCATGAGGAGCCAACACGGTCACCGCGCCTTCCAGCGCCTGATCGATCTGCTCCAGCTCGCTGTTGATATAGATACGGATCGCCTGAAATACGCGGGTGGCCGGATGCTTGTTGCGCTCCTTGCTCTTGCTCACCCTGGCAATCAGATCCGCCAGCTCCTTGGTACGCAGGAAAGGCGTCTTGTCTCTGTCGGCGGCGATGCAGCGGGCAATATGGCGAGCGTTCTTCTCCTCGCCATAGGTCTTAAATACCCAGGCCATATCTTCTATCTCGGCGCGTGCCAGCCACTCGGCGGCCGTCTCCCCCTGGGAGTTATCCATGCGCATGTCCAGCGGACCGTCACGCAGGAAGCTAAAGCCACGCTCGGCATCGTCTAGCTGAGGGGAAGAGACACCGAAATCGAACAGTATGCCGTCGATCTTGCCTCTCAGGCCCAGATCGTCGACATATTGGGCCAACTGGCCAAATCCACCGTGAACGATAGAGAAACGCGCATCATCGGCAAATTGCTCTGCGGCAGCGATCGCCTGAGGATCGCGATCTATGGCAACCAGGCGGCCATTGGGGCCAAGTTGCTTGAGCACTTCGCGCGAGTGCCCGCCGCGACCGAAGGTGCCATCGATATAGATGCCGTCAGGCTTGATGTTGAGTCCGGCTACCGTTTCCGTCAGCAGCACGGATAAATGCGCAAATTCTTGAGTCATCGCTCTCTTCTTTAACTTATGGTTATTCTCTTATCACAAAGAGAAGTCCGCCAAACGCTCGCTGTTGGCAAAGGCATCGCTTTGAATCGTTTCACGGCTAAGTTCAATCTGTTGCTGCCAGGCCGCCTCATCCCACAGCTCAAACTTATTCAACTGGCCCACCAGCATCGCATGCTTTTCCAGGTTGGCGTATTGACGTAGCGGTGGGGGAAGTAAAATGCGACCATTGCTATCTAACTCGCACTCATGGGCATAACCGAGTAGCAACCGCTTCATGGCGCGCTCGGGTCCCTGGGTATCTGACAGCAATAACAGCTTGGCTTCTATCTGCTTCCAAGCCTCGAGTGGATAGATGAGTAAACAGGCGGCATCGAAGTCGACCGTGATCACCAGCTGGCTATTAAATTCGACGTGCAGGCTTTCGCGGTATCGCTTGGGGATCGCGATCCGGCCTTTGGCGTCAAGATTAATAGCACTCGCTCCACGAAACACGTTAGCTCGTCCTTGTTTTTTTGGTTAATAGATCCACAAATATCCACAATTTCCCACAAATGCTAAGTTTAGAGATAGTGTGCAAGCATTGTCAAGGGATGCAACCATTTATAAAGCCAGTATTCAAGCGGGTTAGCAGCCAGTTTGTAAATTTGTAACTACAGTCAATCCAGGGGAGATTTGTGGGAATTTCGAGGACAAATATGTTGAAAAAACAAACAGAAGTGGAGGACCTACAGGCTTTAGTGGATCGATAAGTGGATCGCCGTCCCAAATTAAGGCCATGATCGCCAAGATCCGTCTGGGCTGATGAAACGTGTATGCCTGTTCGACCCTAAACGATTGGACTCAGACCCATTATGGCTTGCTCAAACACCGCTTGATCCCTATGATGGCCAATAAAAACACAAAATTATGCTGACTCCTAAACAAGGCCGCTGGCTTCGAAAATCACACAAATGGTTGACCCTCTTTCTCGGGGCACAACTGCTCATCTGGTTAATTTCCGGTCTCTACATGGTGCTGATGGATATCGACTATATCCATGGCGATCATCTCGTCGATGATTCCAGACTCACGTTAGATGCCAGTCAGCTAACCATATCACCCGAGACGATCCTCTCGCGTTATCCCGAGGCAACCAGGCTAGAGCTGCTGCCTACCGCGCTCGGCCCCGTCTATAAACTCAATCTAACAGGTAAGCCCCTGTACCTCTCGGGACGAGATGGTGAGCCGCTTGAACCATTAAGCCAGCAGGCGGCCATGAAGATCGCCGCCCGCCTCTACCCTGGCAACTTATCCGGCGCCAGCGCTGAGCTGTTAACCGAATCGGCACCAGCCGAAGTCGGCGGGCGACACCTGCCTCTGTGGCAGATAAACCTAAACGATGCCTTCGACTCACGCCTCTATATCTCGGCCAGTAGCGGTGAGTTGGTCACCAAGCGCCACGACTTCTGGCGCCTGTTCGATGTCATGTGGATGCTACACATCATGGACTATGACACCCGAGAAGATGTGCATAATCCATTGCTGACCGGCTTTAGCCTGCTGGCGCTACTCACAGTGCTTTCCGGTGCCCTGCTTCTGCTCATCGCCTTTAAACGGGGCGAGGAGGAGTGCGCATGAGTCTAAATACGATTAACGCGAGAAGCATACATCGCATCCTGGGCCTCATCGTCGGTGCCCAGCTTCTCATCTGGACCCTGACCGGCCTGGCATTTAACCTGATCGACGATCCATTGCTAGATGCCAACGCCCTGCGCGCCAAGCCCGAAAAGGCCCTATTGATTTCCCCCAAAGTGACGCTTGCCGAGATAACGGCGCAGCTCACTGGCAGTGGCACCAAGCAGATAGACCTTAAACGGGTCGAGCTCAATACACTACTCGGTCGCCCCATCTATCGCATCAAGACAAGCAGCGGGAGCCACGCCTTTTGGGCCGATACCGGCGAGGCGGTAAATCTCAATAGGGAGCAATTGACGCGACTTGCCAAGCAGAGTTACCGGGGAGAGGCGGTCTTATCCGAGCCGATACTCGATGAGGCAGCGGCGCAGCGCTATGGGGGCAATCCGGCCTTCTACCGCATCGACACACATGATGAGCGGAGCACGCAGATCTTCATCGATGGTCAGAGCGGCCAGGTCAAGGCCCATGAGAATTTAGGCTCAGAATTCAAGCAGCTACTCTTCATGCTGCATTTTATCGACTATTACCCCGACAATGGCGTGAGCTTCAATCATCTCGCCACCCAGCTGATTGCCTTCGCCGCCCTGCTACTCGGACTCAGCGGCACCTGGGTACTGGTACGTAAACTTGCCGCAGGCGACTATATCAGTTGGCAGCTAATTAGCCGCGCAAGCAAGAAGGAGAGTAGATTGACGCTACTCTCCCCCGATGGAGAGCTACTTGAAAACATCATTCTGGCGCCAGGCAATCTGCTGGATAACCTCAATTACGACCGAAATCGGATCGCCAGTCAGTGCGGCGGTGGCGGTCATTGTGGCATGTGCCGCGTGCGCTTTGTGGACCAAGCTCCCAAGGCCACTCCAGAGGAGCGCGCGCGTCTCAAGGAAGAGCTATTGGCTCAGGGGATTCGCCTCAGCTGTCAGCATAACGGCCACCAAGGCAAACTCGCCCTCACCAGCCGCGCCCAGCTAAGATACTGGCAAAAAGCGCAGGCAGAGGCCAAACCCGCCTTAAATCCGGCCCAGGCCAAACAGCCCTCTTGAGTAAAAACGGCTCTCTGAACAAAAATAACAAACAGGTGTCTAAATTTTAAGCAAATGCAGCCGATAGATAGGTTAGAGGAGTTACACCTAACCTAAAAAGGAGGAGAGATGCTTTCCCTAGATAGCCTGTACGCCATGTTAGCCAGACCGGTACAACGTGTGGTAACACGTAAGCGCGTGGTGGATCAGACTGAGCACATAGATGCCATCCATGCCGACAGTCATGAGGCGCCCCAGTCGCAGCTGCCGCCCCATCTGGAGCGTCGTCGTCAAACTGATAGACGCATCAACCCCAGACCCGGACGCGACGATCGACGCGGCCAGGCGAGACGCCTACAGGCGCAGAAACAAGCCGAAGAAGAGGCCGAAAAAGAAGCACTAAACTCACCACTGCCCCATATCGATATCGACGTCTAATATTCCTAGCTCAGTGACTCGCTGGTCACCTGGGCAACCGCGCGTTTCCAGCCCAGATACAAGGCCTCACGTTCTTCTTCCGCAATAGCAGGATTAAAGCAGCGCTCGACACCCGCCTTGTGTTTTAATTCGGCCGTCGATTGCCAGAATCCTACGGCTAGGCCCGCCAGGAATGCCGCGCCCATGGCCGTGGTTTCCGTCACCTTAGGTCGCTGTACCTCGACATCGGTAATGTCCGCCTGGAACTGCATCAGAAAATCGTTGGCCACGGCACCACCATCGACCTTGAGCTGTTTCAACTCGACGCCACTGTCTTTGGTCATGGCATCGAGCAGATCCCGACTCTGGTAGGCGATCGCCTCGAGTGCGGCGCGAATGATATGGTTACGATTGGCGCCTCTGGAAAGGCCGACCAAGGCACCGCGGGCGCTGGCGTCCCAATAAGGCGCCCCGAGTCCCACGAAGGCCGGCACCAGATACACGCCATTGTTGTCATTGACCTTGAGGGCAAAGTATTCGGTGTCCTGGGCATCGCGAATCAGCCCCAGTTCATCCCGCAGCCACTGAATGGTAGCGCCCCCCATGAATACCGAGCCCTCTAGGGCATAATTAACCTCACCCTTAGGTCCCACGGCTATGGTGGTCAACAGGCCATGGTTAGACTGCACCGCCTGCAGACCTGTGTTCATCAACAGGAAACAGCCTGTGCCATAGGTATTCTTGGCCATCCCCTCGTCGATACACAGCTGGCCAAAGAGGGCCGATTGCTGATCCCCCGCCATGCCAGCCACGGGGATCTCGCCCCCCTCCCCGGCGATACGTGTCTTGCCATACACGGCGCAAGAAGGCTTCACCTCGGGCAGGATACTCGCGGGAATATCCAACGCCTCGAGCAGCACAGGATCCCAGGCCTGCTGGTGAATGTTATACAGCATAGTGCGCGAGGCATTGGTAGGGTCGGTGACATGCACCTTACCCTCGGTGAGTTTCCACACCAGCCAGGTATCTATGGTGCCAAATAGCAAGTCACCAGCCTCGGCCTTCTCTCTGGCGCCTTCGACATTGTCTAAGATCCAGCGGATCTTGGTGGCGGAGAAATAGGGATCTAATACCAGACCGGTATTTTGCCTGATGTACTCCTCATAACCCGCCTCTCTCAGAGACTCGCACAGAGGCTGACTGCGACGACACTGCCAGACGATGGCGTTATAGACAGGTTTGCCTGTGGTCTTGTCCCACAGGATGGTGGTTTCACGCTGATTGGTGATGCCGATGCCAGCCACCTCATCGCTGTGGATCCCCGCCCTGGCGAGAGCCTCGATCAGGGTCGAGCTTTGAGAGGCCCAGATCTCCATGGGATCGTGTTCCACCCATCCCGCCTTAGGGTAGATCTGAGAAAATTCTCGTTGGGAGATGGCCACGACATTGGCGTCATGATCGAAGATGATGGTACGTGAACTGGTCGTGCCCTGATCGAGCGCGATAACATACTTCTGCTGCACGAACGCCTCCGCTACTGCTGGCTAGGCTGATTCGGATCGACCATAGGTGCAGGCTCAACTTCCTGTACGGCCTCGAGCTGCTCGTCACAGGCGTGGGCGGGCAGATACCAGAATTCGGCGATCTTACCGTCCTGCACGCGGAAATTCCCTATGCTGCATTGACTGAGTTGCTCACCATCGTTTTCCCAGGTCACACGCTCTACCGTGCTGACAAAGTGAGACGATTCGATCAGCTCGATGATGCTGGCCTGGGCGCCGGTGAGGGTCTCGAAATAATCTGTCATGGCGGCGCCGAACTGCGCCTTATCCGAGGTTTCCACCTCTATCTTGCTGCCAGAGATATGCATCCAGCGCACATCGTCCGATACATGGGTCAGCATCTGCTCGACACTGTGTTGGTTGTAGGCGTCGATAAACCCTTTCACCACTTGCGTCGCACTCGGGTCGGCCAAGGCCGACAGTGGCAGTAACGCTATGCTTGCAGCCAGAAGATAGGGTTTCATGGGACACCTCTTATTGTTGGTTATCGCACCTATTGCCCCAAGAGCCTCAGCCGAGCGGCAATCAATGAATGCAATTAAGCTAAAAAAATGTTGATAATTAGACGAATATAATCCGATGAAGTTCAGATAGCCAATAAATATTCAGATAAAAAAATGCCTCACACAGGTGAGGCATTTCGGTTTTCGTTCTATAACCCGTAGGCGAGTTACATCTTATAGCTTAGCTGAGCACCTACCAGCCAGACATCGCCACCCGCGTCACCGCTAAAGCTCACCTGAGCAAGATTCATCAGGTTCATGGTCTCGTTGATCGGTGCATCGCCGTGGGCCTTGATGTAAGTCACGGCAAAATCCAGCGTCAGGTTCTTAGAGGCTTGGTAGCCAGCGCCTGCACTGAACCACAGACGATCAGAATCAGGGATGGTGATGGTGCGATACTCATCTTCTACCGCCGTCTTGTCCAGCGCTACACCGCCACGGACCAACCACTTATCGTTTAGCTGATAACTGGTACCCAGGGCGAAACGCCAGTTGTCTTTGAAGTTCTCGACTTTCACCAGGTCAGACTCCAGGCCACCCACTGGCTTCTGCTCGCCAGGGAAATAAGCCACCAAGCGATCGAACACGCTCCACTGGGTCCAGTTCACACTGGCATGCATGGCCCAGTTTTCGGTCAGCTGATGGAAAGAGGCAAGCTCGGCGAAGGCCGGTAGTTCGAGCGGCATGTAACCCTCGATCTCCACATCCTGACCACCGTTGTAGATCAGGCCAGAGGCGTGACCATCAAGCTCCAGCTCGACACCACTGTGATAGGCCAGACCGATACGGTGCGCCGGGTTGATCTGCCAGCTGGCACCCAACTGCCAACCATAGCCGATATCATCGCCTTCCATCGATTTCAGGCTAGTGCCACCCGGTGGTAGCGCGCCGGCCACCTCGGCGGGCAGCGTAGGTATCGCCTTGATACCATCAACCCAAGCCGGTGTCGAAGCGCCAATCTTACCTTCGCCATAGACGATACGCAGACCCGCGCCCACAGAGAAGGCGTCAGAGATCTTATAAGCCAGGTTAGGATTAAACTCGACTGTGGTTACAGAGGTCTCTTTACCGAAGATCGCGGTAGGATGTGTACTCGGCACCTCGGTCGCCAGACCATAGTTAGAGTTAACGGCTAAACCCCAGGTCCACTGATCGTTAAGCTGATTCGAGTAGTAGAAGTTGGGGACCAGCGCGTCGCCCGCCACGTCTAAGGCATCGGCGTTCATAGTGACAGGCTGTGGCCCGAGTACCGGCGAAGCCAGGGTGACGTCACCCTCGACATCGACGTTTGGCATGACATAGATACCACCCAGTGATAGCTGACGTCCCTCGAGGTAGGTCAACATCGCAGGGTTACGCGCCTGCGCGGCGGCGTTGTCGGCCATGGCCGCCTCACCCGCAAATGCACGGCCTAGACCCGTGGCAGAATATTCGGCAAGTTGAAATCCAGCGGCCTGAACTTGAGACAGCGGTGCAGCGATAGCGGCAACAACAGCTAAAGATAAAATATGCTTCTTCATCATGGCTCTCTTGTTATTATGACAACCTAGAGCAAAGGCTCCAGTCATTGAGTGAGCCGCAGTCTACTGATGCAGAATATCTTTACAAGCAAATAATCAATTTAAGCGAATTATGCTGACCGAGGCGCTTAAATAGCATACAAAAACCGACCGCAACCGATTTTTAAACACTCATCAAAGCGTAAAAATGTGATCAACGTTCACTTAATGGGATTCAAGCAAATCAAGAAAAACAGACAAATATAAATAAAAACAAACAACTAAGTACAAAACATTAAAATGACACTTGTACGCCTGAAAACAACAAAACCACCAGCATAAATCACTAGGCTGTTGAACACCTAGCAATCTCACGACAAAAGCCAAACATAAACACCTGAAATTTAAGTGCTTAATAAGATTCACCGCCGCTAATGTAAACAAAAAGCCGACCGCAGAAAACTGCGATCGGCTTGATTCATATCCTCTAAGGTACAGATGTACGCCAACTGGCATGAGCCCGCTATAACAGAAGCTATAACCGACTCACCTTTTCTGGTTTTAGGCACTAAACATTAGGCACCAGACACTAGAAGTTAGGCACGCCAGCTTGGGATCTCTGCCTCATAACCTGCTATTGCATCGGCATAACCCAGGCTGATGCCTATGGCATCTAGGCCGTTGAGCAAATTATGGCGCGCCGATGGAGCGATCTCGAAGCTAAAACTGGCTCCCGAGGGTGAGGTCACCGTCTGCGCCTGCAGATCAACGCTCACCTGCGCCCCCTCTTCGCCTTCAACTTCCTGCATTAGCTGCACCACCTCCGCCTCGGTCAGGCGAACCGGCAACAGGCCGTTGTTGATGGCGTTGCCATAGAAGATATCGGCAAAGCTAGGCGCGATAATCACCTTAAGGCCAAAATCCGCCAGCGCCCAGGGTGCATGCTCGCGGCTCGAGCCACAGCCAAAGTTCTCCTTGGCCAGCAAGATGGAGGCGCCCCGATAGCGCGGCTGATTCAGGCTGAACTCTGGGTTAGGCTGATCGCCGGCATCATCCAGATAACGCCAGTCATGGAACAGGTGAACCCCAAAACCGTCACGGGTGACCTTAGAGAGAAACTGCTTAGGGATGATCTGATCCGTATCGATATTGGCACTGTCGATGATCACCGCAAGCCCTGTGTGTGTAGTAAATGGTTGCATCGCTCCCTCCTAGTATGGCTTGCGAATATCGACAAAGTGACCGGCAATCGCCGCAGCGGCCGCCATCGCAGGACTCACCAGATGAGTGCGACTACCGCGTCCCTGACGCCCCTCGAAGTTACGGTTACTGGTGGAGGCACAGCGATCCCCCGCCTCCAGCCTGTCATCGTTCATCGCCAGACACATGGAGCAACCCGGCAGGCGCCATTCAAATCCGGCGTCGATGAAGATCTTATCCAGACCTTCCGCCTCCGCCTGCTCTTTTACCAGACCAGATCCGGGTACCACGATTGCCGTGACGCCCTCAGCCACCTTACGCCCCTTGGCTTGGTGAGCCGCCGAGCGCAGATCTTCGATTCGCGAGTTGGTACAGGAGCCGATAAACACCTTGTTGATGCTGACGTCTGTCATCTGAGTACCAGGAGTCAGCGCCACATAATCGAGCGCCTTCTCGATACTGGCCTTAACCGTAGGATTCGACTCATCTGCGGGGTTAGGCACACTCTCATCTATGGCCACCACCTGGCCCGGATTGGTACCCCAGGTCAGTTGCGGGGCGATATCGCTCGCCTCCAACACCACATGGGCATCGAACACGGCATCATCATCAGACTTCAGCGCCTGCCAGGCGGCGACCGCCTGCTGCCAAGCTTCGCCCTTAGGGGCAAACTCACGGCCTTCGAGGTAATCGATAGTGGTCTGATCCGGCGCTATCATACCCGCCTTGGCCCCCATCTCGATCGCCATGTTACAGACGGTCATGCGGCCCTCCATCGACAGGGCGGCAATCGCCTCGCCGCAGAACTCCACCACATAACCCGTGCCGCCATCCATGCCGATCTTGCCTATGATGGCCAGCACGATATCTTTGGCGGTGATCCCCTCGGCCACCTGGCCGCGCACCTCGATCTTCATGGTCTTGGCCTTGAGCTGACGCAGGGTTTGGGTGGCCATCACATGCTCCACCTCTGAGGTGCCGATGCCGAAGGCCAAGGCGCCGAAGGCGCCATGGGTCGCCGTGTGCGAGTCGCCGCAGACAATCACAGTGCCCGGCAATGTGATGCCAAGCTCGGGGCCCATCACATGGACAATCCCCTGATTCTTATGATGAATATCGTATAAACGCACACCAAACTCTTTACAGTTTTGTGCCAGCGTCTCCACCTGAGTGCGCGCCATGGGGCTGAGTGCATCCAGGCTGGCGCTCTTGGTCGAGGTGTTATGATCCATGGTGGCAAAGGTCTTCTCTGGCGCCCGTAATTTACGGCCGGCGACTTTCAGGCCGCTGAAGGCCTGAGGCGAAGTCACCTCATGCACCAGATGGCGATCCACATAGATAAGCGGCGCCTCCCCTTCGGGGGCGGCTACGATATGGCTGTCCCATACCTTTTCATACAGTGTCTTCGCCATTAGTTTGCCTCTCTGACTGCTTGGGCAATATAGTCGCCCATCTCGCGGGTTGATTTTGCCTTGTCACGCTGAGCTGCGGGCAAGAGTTCTCCAGTTAAATAGCCATCGCTCAATGCCTTGGCGACCGCATCTTCAATCGCCTTGGCTGCCGCTTCCTCCTTGAGGCTGTGGCGCAGTAACAGCGCCGCAGACAGGATCTGCGCAATCGGGTTGGCAATGCCTTTACCAGCGATATCCGGCGCACTGCCCCCGGCGGGTTCATAAAGGCCGAAGCCATCGCTGTTGAGGCTCACCGAAGAGAGCAAGCCCATGGAGCCGGTCAGCATGGCGATCTCATCTGAGATGATGTCGCCAAACAGGTTAGAGCAGAGCATCACATCGAAATCGAAGGGACGACGCAGCAGCTGCATGGTGGCGTTGTCGATATAGATGTGTTCCAGCTCCACATCGGGGAACTCCTTGGCCACCTCTTCGACCACCTCACGCCACAACACTGAGCAGGCCAGCACGTTGGCCTTATCCACAGAGGTCACCTTCTTACGACGACCGCGAGCCGCCTCGAAGGCTATCTTGGCGATGCGGCGCACCTCGCGGCGGCTATAACGCATGGTGTCGAAGGCTTCCTCTTGCTCTCCCTCGCCCTGACGCCCCTTTGGCTTGCCAAAATAGATGCCACCGGTTAGCTCGCGCACGCACAGCACGTCGAAGCCCTGGGCCGAAATATCGCTCCGTAGTGGCGACATATGCTCCAGTCCGCCATGCAGCTTGGCCGGACGCATGTTGCAGAACAGCTCAAAATGCCCCCGCAGCGGCAGCAAGGCACCACGCTCTGGCTGATCGTTAGGCGGCAAGTGTTCCCACTTAGGGCCACCTACCGAACCAAACAAGATGGCGTCGGCCGCCTCACAACCCTTTAGGGTCGACTCGGGTAACGGACAACCATGATTGTCGATGGCCGCACCGCCCACATCATACTCACTATACTCTATGTCCAACGAGAAACGCTCTTCTACCGCCTTTAGCACCTTACGTGCTTCGACCATGACCTCGGGACCTATCCCATCACCGGCCAATACCGCGACTTGATAACTCATACCTCAAGTAACTCCCTGCAATTAATTGTCTTTATACTGTTAAATTTGAAATTTGTTATACGCCGCCCAACTCGGTGCGCGCCTGTTTTAGCTTATGCTTGTTCTCGGCCACCTTGTCGGCACGCCAGGTGAGATTCATCACGTGAATAAGTGCTGCCGCCGAGGCCTCGACCACATCGGTCGCCAGGCCGACGCCGTGGAAACTCTGCTCATGGTAGTTGGCGGTGATATCCACCTGCCCCAGGGCGTCTTGGCCCTCGCCCTTGGCGCTGAGCTGATAGCTGCTGATGTTAACTTCACAGCCACTGGCGCGGGCAATCGCCTTGTAGGCCGCATCGACCGGGCCGTTACCTGTGGCGGCCTCGGTCACCGACTCGCCGTCGATGCTTAAGGTCACTGTGGCGGTTGCCTGCCCCTGGGTAGAATCCGAATGCACCACCAGCTGCTGCAAGCCATAGTGGTTTTCATCTTCCGCCTGAGCCTCCACATACACCAGTGCCTCTAAGTCATAATCGAATACCTGGCCCTTCTTGTCGGCCAACTTCAGGAAGGCCTCATACAGGGTGTCCATGTCGTAGTCTTGCTCGCCATAGCCCATCTCTTCCATGCGATGTTTGATCACGTGACGGCCGGAGCGGGAGGTCATGTTCAGGTTGTTGCGGTTAAGGCCGATACTCTCTGGCGTCATGATCTCGTAGGTGTTTTGCGACTTCAGCACGCCGTCTTGATGGATACCCGAGGAGTGCGTAAAGGCATTGGCGCCGACGATCGCCTTGTTGGCCTGGACCGGCATGTTACACAGCTGGCTCACCAGGTTAGAGGTACGGTGGATCTCTTTGGCATTGATTCCCGTCTCCAGCCCCAGGCTGGCCTTGCGGGTGGCGATGATCATGGCGATCTCTTCCAGGGAGCAGTTACCGGCGCGCTCGCCGATGCCGTTGACGGTACACTCAATCTGACGTGCCCCGTGCTGCACCGCGGTGATGGAGTTAGCCACTGACAAGCCTAAATCGTCATGACAGTGCACCGAGATCACCGCCTGGTCGATGTTAGGCACACGGTTAAATAAGTTTTGAATGATACCGCCAAACTCGCTCGGCACCGTATAGCCAACGGTGTCGGGAATGTTGATGGTCTTAGCGCCCGCCTTGATAGCGGCCTCGACCATGCGGCACAGGTTATCTATGGGGGTACGACCTGCGTCTTCACAGGAAAACTCCACATCGTCGGTAAAACGGCGGGCATATTTCACCGCGCCGACCGCCATATCCAACACCTGGTCGAAGGAGCGTTTCAACTTACTCTCCACATGTATGGTAGAGGTAGAGATGAAGGTATGGATACGGAACTGATCCGCCACAGACAGAGACTGGGCCGCGGCGTCGATATCCTTTTCCAATGCCCTGGCTAAGGCGCAGACTCGGCTATTCTTGATGGTGCGGGCAATGGTCTGCACCGACTCGAAATCACCCGGCGATGAGACGGGAAAACCCACCTCCATCACATCCACCCCCAGACGCTCGAGTGACAGTGCTATCTGTAGCTTCTCCTTAACCGTTAAACTCGCCGCTAATGCTTGCTCACCATCTCGTAAGGTCGTATCAAATATTATCACTCGGTTAGACATCTGGTTTCTCCATGGTACGTCTAGGCTCTAATTTTGGGTGTTCGTCGAATCCATAAACAAAAAAACCCCGCGTTGTTGGGCGCGGGGTTTATGAATGCTGGGTGTGTTATTAAGCGTGCAACACTACATTCTCCGCGCAGGACCTGCGAGAATGAGAATAAGGAGGCTGAGGAGTGCACGGTTAATAGTCGTCATTGTATTCAATAAAAGTAATTAATTATTCGTTTCGCTTCGAAAGATTGATTAATATTTAACGTGTGTCTGTTCAATAGTCAACCCCATATTTTTCATGTTTGCCACATTAGACCAGATAAAAATCTTGATTAACTGCGCAAATCTAACCATTAATTTGCTCACAAGAGTGACTAAGTGATTAAATTCAGCATACTAGGTCATTTGTCGAGCATTCCCTCTGATTCCAACCGCGGGTACTATTTTTTATGCAATTGCTGATGAAAAATCAGTATAATGCCGCCAATGGAAACAGATATAGCACACTCGTTCCGGAGCTTTTAAAAATGGATTTTCGTCTCATAGTGTTAAGTCTCAGCCTGTGGCTGATCCCCGCTTATGGGGACACTATGACAGAGTTAGATGAGTTGGCCCAAACCGTCTACCAATATCCCAACAAGACACTGACACAGATCTCGGCGCTGGAACAACGCCTGGATCAGGAAGACACGTCTGACGAAAATCGTCTCAGGCTCGCGCTGCTCAAGTGTGAGGCCTTCGTCCAGCTGGGCGAAAACGAGGCCGCCATCAACCTGGGCCGTATGAGCGAAGCCAAGGCTAAGTCCCTAAAGCTCAACCAGCTCAGCCCCTATTTTCTCAACTGTATGGCCGCGGCCTATATCGATTATGGCGACCTCAGACAGGCGCTGACTCTTCTGGACTCGGCCATCTACCTCTCTCGCGAACAGCAGCAGCCTCAGTCCTTAGTCAACGGCCTGATGCTACGCGGTAAGATAGATACTCATATCGAGAGCCAGAGCAGTGCCCTGGAAGATCTGCGCCTGGCCCAAGATATCTACCCCGATACCGAGAAGCAGAGGCCACAATGGCTTACCCCGCCAAGGCCCTATGTGCAACTGGCCATGGCCGAGTTGCTGAGAACCAAGGGGCTCTATAACCAGGCGTTCAACAATGCCAGAGTCGCGCTCGATAGCGAACAGACCACGGGCAAGGTGCGACTGACAGTGCTGCTCACCCTGGCCAAGATTGCCCACTACAACCAAGAGGTGAAGTTCAGGGATGACATGGTGCTCGAGGCCAAGATTTTACTGCCCGAATTAGCCACGGCGACCGAACTGGCAGAGAGTTACACCCAACTGGCGGAAATAGAGTTTCTCAGGGGAAATGACAAGAGCGCCATCCAGCTACTTAATATCGCCCTCAACACCTTCGACAAGCAGAAGAAGATCAACGACACCCTGAGGGCCAACCGTCTACTGGCCAATATTCAGTTAGCAAATGGCAATCAGGCCCTGGGGACCGAGCTGATGCAAAAGGCGATCGCCATCGGCGAGCGCACTAATCAGTTTGACGAGCTCGTCTACTGCTATGGCAGCCTGAGCCGCTATTTTGCCGACATCGGCCAGTACAAGGAGGCCTATCAGTATCAGCTGAAACGCTTCGAGATGGCCCAGCGCAGCTACGAATTTCTCAAAGACACCCGACTGCTGCAGATCAAGGCGCAGCTGGGACGTTACCAGCAACTTGCCCAGGCCAGTCAACCAAAGCCCATCAAGCTCGACGCCAACATTAGCGACAGCTATGGGTTAATCGGTATCCTGGTGCTCTTCCTGCTGCTGACGCTGTTTATTCTGCTCAACCGTATCAGAATGCCTAAGGCACCGCCGCCGGTGAGCCAGAGAGATGAACCCATGAGCACCCAGGAGAAGATGGAAGCCCTGCTGACCAGTGCCAAACAGATAGGTTTTCCTATCACCATCTTGCTGATCAACCCCAGTCATCTGGCCAAAGCCGATGTGGACAGGCTACTGACCCGCCTGTCACAGAAGATACGTCAGCAGGATATCTTGATGAGCACCAGCGCCGATCAGATACTGATCATGCTACCCTTCACCTCGCTGGCGGGGGCACAGCTCATCGCTCGTCAGCTAAGCGAGATCATCACGCCGCTCCAAAACGGTACCCGGGTCAACATGGGGATGGCAGTGATGCAGCATCACGACACCCTCTCCTCACTGGTTAAGCGGGCCAGTGTCGATCAGTTGAGTAAATACAGCGGCCAGCAGGCACACTGATCCGCGAGCCAGGCAGCGACTTACTTAGCCACGGGTGAGGTAATCGTTGATCTCGTCGAGGAAGTCGCCGCCGAAACGCTCAAGCTTGGTCTCTCCCACGCCGTTGACCGCCAGCATCTCGCCAGGACTGGTCGGCAGCATGCCCGCCATCTCGGCCAGGGTGGCATCGTTAAACACCAGATAGGGCGGTACATCCAACTCTTCTGCCAGGCTGCGACGTAGCTGCTTCAGGCGAGCAAACAGTTTCCTGTCGTAATTGATTGGCGCCCGGCTAGTGCTGCGACGCTTCACATGTGTGGTGATGCTAATACGCGGCTCGGCGAGCTGTAGCGGCAACTCGCCCTTGAGCACGGCCCGCGCCTGGGGATTGAGCTTTATGGCCGAGCCTCGGGTAATATCCTGACTGGCGAAGCCTAGGTGGATGATCTGACGAATGATACTGAGCCAGAACTCATGGCTCTTATCCTTGCCTATGCCCCAGGTCGACAACTTGTCATGGCCACGATCGACCACAGAGGCTGCCTTGGAACCCCGGAGCACCTCGATAAGATGATTCACGCCAAACTTCTGCTGCAGACGGAAGATGCAGGAGAGCACCTTCTGGGCATCTTCGACGCCATCATAGCGCTTAGGCGGATCCAGGCAGATATCGCAGTTACCGCAGGGCTCTGAGGCACTCTCATCGAAATAATGCAGCAGCACCTGACGACGACAGGTTTGCGCCTCGGCAAAGGCCGCCATGGTATTGAGCTTATGGTATTCCACCTGTTGCTGCGGCCCCGGCTCCTGCTGCTCGATAAGATGGCGCACGCGCCCAATATCGGCGGGGTCAAACAGCATGAAGGCCTCGGCATCCAGGCCATCTCGGCCGGCGCGACCTGTCTCCTGATAATAGGCCTCGACGCTCTTGGGAATATCGTAATGCACCACGAAACGCACGTTGGACTTGTTGATCCCCATGCCGAAGGCCACGGTCGCCACCACGATATCCAGTTGATCCTTAAGAAAACGCTCCTGAATATCGGCGCGCTCCTCCTGGGTCTTACCCGCATGGTAGGCATCGGCCTGATACCCCTGCATGCGCAGACGCTCGGCCACTTCATCCACCCTGCGCCGACTGCTGCAGTAGATGATGCCGCTGTTGCCATTCTGTGCCTGAATAAACTGCCTGAGCTGATTGGCGGCATTCAGCTTCTCCGCCACGGTATAACGAATGTTGGGCCGGTCGAAACTGGTGAGCAATTCGAAAGGCGCGATCCCCAGCCGCTGACAGATATCCACCCGGGTCGCCTTGTCTGCCGTGGCCGTCAGCGCCATCATGGGCACCTGAGGAAACAGCTGCTTCAGTCGACCAAGCGCCGCATATTCGGGCCTGAAGTCATGGCCCCACTGAGAGATACAGTGCGCCTCATCGATGGCAAAGAGGGAGAGCGGCAGATTGCGTAACCGCTCGATAAAGCTGTCGGTCAGCAGGCGCTCCGGGGAGACATAAAGCAGCTTGAGCTCGCCATTATGCAGCTGGCGATAGATGGTCAGCGCCTCTTCCCGCGACTGTGACGAGTTAAGATAAGCCGCCGCAACCCCCATCTGTTTCAGGCTATCGACCTGATCTTTCATTAAAGAGATAAGCGGTGACACCACCAGCGTCAGCCCGGGTAAGACGAGTGCCGGTAGTTGATAGCACAGGCTCTTCCCCCCGCCGGTTGGCATGATCACCAGGGCGTCCAGGCCACCACAGACAGTGTCTATCACCTCACGCTGACCCGTCCTGAAGGTGCGATAGCCAAACACCGTCTGCAGGCAGTCGGCGAGCGGATCGCTTTGGGTCACATCGGCAGAGGTTAAGGCTAAGTCCATGGTGCTCAGTAATCAATAATTTGGCCGCTTATTCTAATCAAGGCGGCTCGGCTTGTCTCATCTATCCGGGTATTAATTGTCACCTGGCCCCCATCGATTGCTGAAATTTTGTCCGCAGGCTTGCCTCACCCTGTGCATTAGCGATAGATTAAATGCTCTAGCCATCGTGCTAACGAGTGCCAAATTTAACCCTCTTGTACCCCGCAAGCGGCGTAGGACAAAACAAGGAGTGCCCCTATGACGACGCCCATACAAGCCCAGACCCTGGCTAGCGTAGCCGACATCTTCGATACCAAGGTCCCCTTTCACAACCTGCTAGGCATGGATATCAAACGCTATGATCTTCAGGGCGTCGAGGTCGAGGTAAAGATGCATAAAGACCTCATAGGTAATATCCATCAGCAGATCCTTCACGGCGGCGTGACGGCAACTGTACTGGATGTGGTGGGCGGACTGACGGCCTTCTCCGGCCTGGTCGCCAGCCGCGAAGACTGGCGTCTGGAAGATCTGCAGAAACGCCTGCAAACCTTGGGCACCATAGACTTGCGTATCGACTATCTCAGACCGGGACGCGGCGAGATCTTTACCGGCACGGGCACAGTGATAAGGGCCGGCAATCGGGTCTCCGTCTGCCGTATGGAGCTGCACAACGAGAAGGGCTCTCATATCGCCTTCGGCACGGGCACCTACATGGTGGGCTAGCAGCCTCACCGCCCTGTTTATCCCGTCAAGTTAGCGAGACGCCCTGGCAATGGACCGTACCAGTGCCGGGGCATAAAAGATTGGCGTTCGCCGCTTGAGTCATGCCGTTTAGGCGCCTACAATGCCTCTCCCGCTCTTTTTCTAAATCCTAAACTATGGCCGATATTGAGTATCGTAAAGGGGTAGCGCTCGCCATCTGCGCCTACTGCCTGTGGGGCTTCGCTCCCCTCTATTTTAAGCTGCTAAATCATGTGTCGGCGACTGAGATCCTGCTGCATCGTGTGATCTGGTCCTTCGTATTCATGCTGATCTTGATGCAATTTATCGGTGGCTTTGCCAAGCTGCGCGCCCTGTTTCGACAGCCCAAACAACTTGGCGTGCTGGTGATCACCTCGATTCTAATCGCCGGTAACTGGCTGCTGTTTATCTGGGCAATCAACAACGAGCATATGCTCGATGCCAGCCTGGGCTACTTCATCAATCCCTTGGTCAACGTGCTGCTGGGCATGGTGTTCTTACAGGAACGTCTGCGCAGGCTTCAATGGGTCGCCGTCTCTTTGGCCTGCGCCGGCGTGCTGATCCAATTGATCTCTTTCGGTTCGATTCCTGTGGTGTCGCTGGGGCTCGCCGCCTCATTCGGCGTCTATGGTTTGCTGCGCAAGAAGGTCAATGTCGACGCCAAGACGGGTCTGCTGGTCGAGACGGCCATCTTAGTGCCGGTAGCCCTACTCTACCTGATGACGAATCTTGACGGCACCAGCATCTTGGAAAACAGCTGGCAGATGAACCTGCTGCTGATGGCGGCCGGCATCGTCACCTCGGTTCCGCTGTTGTGCTTTGCCGGCGCAGCAACCCGTATCCCGCTGTCGATACTAGGCTTTTTTCAATATATCGGCCCCAGCATCATGTTTATCCTGGCCGTCAGCCTGTTTAACGAACCCTTCGATCTCGAGAAGGGAGTCACCTTCGCCTTTATCTGGAGTGCGCTGGTGATCTTTACCCTGGACTTAGCCTTAAAGAGTCGGCGTAAGCAGGCTGGCTAACAAGGCCTCCGGCTGCTCTAGGCTCAAGATCAACAGGTAACCCTCGGTGGTTGGCAACACCAGCACCCGCTCTCTGTGGGTGACAGACAGTAGGGCGCTGGCTATGTTTTCGCTGGCTATGTGTTCGCTAACTATGTGTTCACTAGCTACGCTTTCGCTGGCTTCGGCCAGCTTAAACCAGCCCAGGGAATAGCCCGGCATTCCCACACCGTTGCTGCGATAGCTCAGCTTGGGCGCACCGTCTTCATCTAGGTTGAGGATTTTGGCCTCGGACGTCAGTAAGCTCTCCCGTGATAATTCGACCCGATAAAGCGGGATATCGACAAGCATAGTCGTCGGCGAGAGGCGAATACTGGCATCATGGGCCTTGTAGAACACCCAGGAGAGCAATCCCAATACGGCGATAATCATCCCAGAGGCCGCGTATTTCGCCCCCTTAGGTAGAGGCTTCACCTTCAGCAGCAATAGCACCAAGGCCACACCGAGCAGCATAGACAGGAACATAGCGCTCGTCGTCGAATCAAAGGTGGTGAGTTGAAAGACTTGAGTATCCATCTCTATATATCCTCCAGAAAAGATAGGCTTACACCTTCGCTAACAGTTACCGCTTAGTATCTCGGCCTAACCAAGAAGACTCTAGCCGAAAAAAACCTAGTCGAGAAAACCTTGGCCGAGAAAGCCCTAGCCGTGAAGAGCAGGGTGGTTTGTGGACCGTAGCAAAAATCAACAGATAGAGTCTGGTTTTAACGACATATTATGTCAATCTGTTTTTTGACGTTAAAGGATTCATGTAACAAGCCTAATGTCATGAGAATGGTGCCATGAGACTGGTGCTATAAGGCTGATGCTATAAGACTGATGCTCCGAATCGAATGCTACTAGCCTAATGCTCGGTTTCTCTTGCTCTGTCGCTGACGCATTAAAAAGACCACCGCGAAGGTGGCCTTTTACCAGCACTCTCTATCCAGGCGGATTTAAAGATCTAAGGCGAGAATCTTAGATTTACGCTGATAGTTATACAGCTGCTTCTTCTTGTCAGGCAGGGCATCGACCTCGACTATCTGAAAACCATGCTCGAGGAACCAGTGAATGCTGCGGGTCGTCAGGGCAAACAGGCGGGCATAACCACGCACCTTGGCCTGGCCTATGATGTTCTTCAGCAAGATGCTGCCACGATCGGCGTCGCGATAATCGGGATGCACCACCAGGCAGGCAAACTCACCGGCATTGTCTTCCTCGAAGGGATACAGTGCCGCGCAGCCGATCACCAGGCCGTCACGCTCGATCAGCATAAACTGTTCGATCTCCATCTCCAGCTGCTCACGGGAGCGACGCACCAAGACCCCGGCCTGCTCCAGCGGGCGAATAAGATCCAACACACCACCGATATCGGCAATGGTTGCCCGGCGCAGCCGCTCGGCGCTCTCGGTCACTATCTGGGTGCCGATACCATCGCGGGAGAACAGCTCTTGTAGCAGGGCACCGTCATCGAGATAACTGACAAAGTGGCAGCGCGCCACCCCATTACGGCAGGCGTCTATGCTGGCCTGTAAGAAGGCGCGGGTACCCACGCACCAGTTGTCTTCCTCGGTCAGCTCTGAGAGGATCCGCTGGGCATCGGTCGGCATCAGCTCGGCAATCACCTCGCCATTGCCGTCGAGAATCCCCTCCTTGGCGCTGAAGCCTATCATCTTATCGGCCTTGAGCTTCACCGCAATCTGAGTCGCAACCTCTTCGGCGGTGAGGTTAAAGCACTCCCCCGTCACCGATGCCGCCACCGGGCCTAAGAGCACTATGCCGTGATTATCCAGCTGACGTCTGAGGCCCGCCACATCGATGCGTCTTACCTTGCCGCTCAGGCAGTAATCGACACCATTGTCGACCCCTAAGGGTTGGGCTATCACGAAGTTACCGCTCACCACGTTGATCTGCGCCCCCTGCATCGGGGTATTGCTCAGGCTCATCGACAGACGCGCGGTAATATCCAGTTGCAGACCGCCAACCACCTGTTTGATCACCTTGAAGGACTCTTCGTCGCTGATGCGTACCCCGTTGTAGTACTCGGGTGAGAGATTATGCGCCGCCAGCGCCTCATCGATCTGTGGCCTGGCACCATGCACCAGGACTATCTTGATCCCCAGACTGTGAAGCAGGGCGATATCGTTGATGATGGAGCGAAACTGATTCTGTGCCAGCGCCTCACCGCCCAACATGACCACAAATGTCTTCCCCCTGTGTGCATTCACATAGGAAGCAGAATGACGAAACCCCTCGACTAACTCAGTAGTGCGCACGCGCGTAACCCCAATAATAAATATGTAAAAATATCGCCACCAGACGAATAACAAAACGATTTTATTGCATTTAAATTCACATTAAAAGCATTTGTTGTCATCTGATGCGATATTTTTTCATCATGGCAAAGCAGTCTGATTAAGCATAGCAGAACAGCTTAAGATCAGTGGCTTAGGTATTCAGCTGGATGGGGAGAGGAAGTGATTAGCTGGCTAATCAAAAAAAACAGTAAGCAGGCTGACACGCCGCTAAACGAGAGGCAAAAAAAAGCCCCTGCAATGAGGGGCTTTTCAGAAACATCAACCAAGCATTACTTGATTTTTGATTCCTTGTAGATAACGTGCTGACGAATAACAGGATCAAACTTCTTGATCTCCATCTTTTCAGGCATGTTACGCTTGTTTTTCTCAGTCGTGTAGAAGTGACCTGTTTTAGCGCTAGAAACTAGCTTGATCTTCTCACGGTTACCTTTAGCTTTAGCCATGGTTTATTACACCTTCTCGCCGCGGGCACGAAGTTCTGCAACAACAACTTCGATACCTTTCTTATCGATAATACGCATACCTTTAGTAGATACACGTAGCTGTACGAAACGCTTTTCGTCTTCTAACCAGAAACGGTGGTTCTGTAGGTTAGGTAAAAAACGACGACGAGTCGCGTTCTTAGCGTGCGAACGGTTGTTACCAACCATCGGCTTCTTGCCAGTAACTTGGCATACTCTTGACATGTCAATCTTCTCCAAAAACAATTTAACGCTCGAGCATTAATGTACCTCGAATATGGCCGTCGCCCGAGGCACACAAAGAGGGCGCATTTTATACAGGATCTAAAATCAAAGATCAAGGGATATTCAATCTATCCATCCCCTCTCTGCAAACGAAACTATCTCACGATCGCCTACAACCATATGGTCTAGCAGCGAAACATCTATAGTCGCCAACGCGTATTTCAATCGCTCAGTAATTCGCCTATCAGCATGACTGGGCTCAGCCACCCCGGAAGGATGGTTGTGACACACAATGACAGCTGCGGCTTTTTTCTCAAGCACTAGGCTTACCACTTCTCGCGGATAAACCGAGGCTGAATCTATGGTGCCACGGAACAATTCGACGAACTGAATCACCCTATGCTGACTATCGAGCAATAAGATGGCAAACACTTCGTAGGCACGATCCGCTAATTGTCTCATTAAATAGTCCCGAGTTAAATCAGGATCTGACAAAATCTTTCCTCTTTGTAGATTTTCTTTCGCGATTCGCTTGCTTAACTCGATGGCCGCCTGCAATTGGGCATACTTCACTGGGCCAATTCCCTGAATATCACACAGTTCGCTCAAGGAGGCGCTAAAGAGCGGTCTGAGGCCACCAAAATGACTTAACATCACTCGGGCCAGCGACACGGCACTTTGCCCCTTGAGGCCGTTTCTTAGCAACACGGCCAGTAGTTCGGCGTCAGAGAGCTGGTCGACGCCACTACGCAAGAGTTTTTCGCGCGGTCCTTCACCCTGGGGCCAATCTTTAATCGCCATAAACACTCCTTGTCACGGCACTCAGTTCCTACTCAGGCTTTAGAGTATGGTCTAGTTTTTAAAAACTTGTATCCTCAATCCAGAGTCGAGTGTGATATGGTTAGCGGGCAAAATGAAATACTGTTAATGATCACCATGAGTCTAACCAATAAAAAGATACTGCTGGGAATTGGCGGAGGCATTGCCGCCTATAAGTCTGCCGATTTGGTCCGCCGCCTGAAAGAGCGTGGCGCGGATGTTCGCGTCGTCATGAGTCAGGGCGCTCAGGCCTTTATCACCCCTATGACCCTGCAAGCCTTGTCGGGCCATCCGGTTGCCACCGACCTGCTGGATCCGGCCGCCGAAGCGGCGATGGGCCACATCGAGCTCGCCCGCTGGGCAGACTTAGTCTTGATCGCCCCGGCGACCGCTAACCTGATTGCCCGCATCAATGCAGGCATGGCCGATGAGCTCATCACCACCACCTGCCTGGCGACAGAGGCCCCCGTGGTGCTATGCCCGGCGATGAACCAGCAGATGTATCGCAACGCTGCGACTCAGGACAACCTAGATAACCTCAGAAAACGTGGCCTCACCATCTGGGGACCGGCATCGGGCAGTCAGGCCTGCGGCGAGATTGGCCCGGGTCGCATGGAGGAGCCCTTGGTGATCGCCGAACGCGTCGAACACTTCTTTGCCCCCAAGCTACTTCAGGGTGTGTCACTACTGCTCACGGCGGGTCCCACCCGCGAGGCGATCGATCCCGTGCGGTACATCTCTAACCACAGCTCGGGCAAGATGGGCTTTGCCCTGGCCAGAGCCGCCGCCGAGATGGGCGCCAAGGTGACCCTGGTCTCTGGCCCGGTCAATCTCGAGACACCTATGAATGTTAATCGCCTCAATGTCAGCTCGACCCAAGAGATGCTCGACGCCGTGATGCAACAGGTGCATCACAGCGATATCTTTATCGGCTGCGCCGCGGTTTGCGACTATCGCACCATGGATATTGCCGACGAGAAAATCAAGAAATCTGCCACAGAGATGTCACTTGCGCTCATACGCAATCCTGATATCTTAGCCACGGTCGCGGCCTGTGATACACGCCCCTTTACCGTGGGCTTTGCCGCCGAAACCCAAGATGTAGAGCGATACGCCAAGGATAAGTTAACGCGCAAGAAACTGGATATGATTGCCGCCAACGATGTATCGGATCCCGCATTGGGCTTTAACAGCGACGCCAACGCCCTCAAGGTATTCTGGTCGAACGGCCAGTATGAACTCCCCGCGACCGATAAATATACCTTAGCGAAGCAATTACTCACCCTGATCGCACAGCAGATGAAGACAGCATGAAGACGCCCATAGAACTCAAAATCCTCGATTCGCGCATCGGCTCACAGTTCCCCCTGCCCGCCTATGCCACCCCTGGCAGCGCAGGCATGGATCTACGTGCCATGATAGAGACCACTATGGTGATTCAGCCGGGCGAAACCCAGCTAATCCCAACAGGGATCGCCGTGCATGTCGCCGACCCCAGCCTGGCCGCCGTCATCCTGCCACGCTCAGGCCTTGGCCACAAACATGGCATAGTGCTAGGTAATCTGGTTGGCCTGATCGACTCCGACTATCAGGGCCCCCTGATGGTCTCTTGCTGGAACCGCAGCAGCGAGCCCTTCACCTTGGAGATAGGAGATCGCCTGGCCCAGCTAGTGTTTGTGCCCGTAGTACAGGCCGAATTTAAGCTGGTCGATGAGTTCGACACCTCAGATCGAGGCGATGGCGGCTTCGGTCACTCAGGTACTCGATAGCCAGATACGCGAGCACCCGGCACTCACAACCTCGACACGCCACACAGAACAATTAGAGAGCCATGGGCAACACCAGCCCATCGGCTCCTGTAGTAATTAAGTAAAGGACACTTAGATGGCTGCAAGCCCTAAAATCAACCGACGCGAACATATTCTTCAATGTCTGGCCACCATGCTGGAAACCAGCCCTGGCCAGCGAATCACTACGGCAAAACTTGCCGCCGAGGTAGGCGTGTCTGAGGCGGCGCTGTATCGCCACTTCCCCAGCAAGGCGAGAATGTTCGAGGGGCTAATCGACTTTATCGAAGAATCACTGTTGTCGCGCATCAACCTCATCATGGATGAAGAGAAAGACACCATGAGACGCTGCCAATTGCTGCTGCAACTCCTGCTGGTGTTTGCCGAGCGCAACCCAGGGATCTCCCGCGTGCTCAACGGCGATGCGCTGCTAGGGGAAAACGAACGACTGCGTAACCGTACCGGGCAGATCTTCTCCAAGGTGGAGACTCATCTGAAACAGATCCTGAGAGAGAAGACACTAAGAGAAGGCAAAGGCTTTGACTTAGACGAGGCCATCCTAGCCAACCTGCTACTGGCGGTAGCCGAAGGCCGCATCGCCCAATTCGTTCGCAGCGACTTCAAAAACAAGCCCACAGAACACTTCGCAGAGCAGTGGCAGTTTATTCAGCAACAATTACTTCAGAGTTAACAACGGGTAAAGGTAACTTACACCAATCGCACAGCTCGAAGCGCTGGAAGAAGGGTTCAAGAAACACAACTACCCTTATCAAAAACTGGTCATGGACGATGAGGGCCATGGCTTCTATAACGACGAACATAGGGCGAAATACTACCGCCAGATGATGAGCTTCCTCAAAGACAACCTTAAGCTCTAAACCCTTTAAAAACCCCAAAAGCCGATTGCCACAATCGGCTTTTTTGTTAATCCCCTAGTAATTCTGGGTATAAATTACCCGCAATTCAGGGTATCCTCCCTGACCCGCCGCCCTATGTTTACTGGCGCCGGACAGGCTATAATGAATATCTTAAAGGTTAATTTGTTAAAAAAATTAGTAAATTAACCTTACTGAATAGACCACTATCTGATGGTGGAGGACACGATGGCATTAAGTGAAGCAGCACAGCAGGTGCAAACTGCATTATTAGAGCGCGGTCTCGAGACGCCCATGGTCCCGTGCGGACTGAGCAGCGAGGCGCGCAAGGAAAAGATTGAGCACCATATGCGCGAGATCTTAACCTTAATGTCACTGGATCTGCGCGACGACAGCCTGGTCGAGACCCCTAAGCGTATCGCCAAGATGTATGTCGATGAGATCTTCTCGGGCCTGGACTACGAGAACTTCCCTAAGATCACAGTTATCGAAAACAAGATGGGCTTCGATGAGATGGTCAAGGTCAACGACATCAGCCTCACCAGCACCTGTGAGCACCACCTGGTGACCATAGACGGCGTGGCGACCGTGGCCTACCTGCCGCGCAAGAACATCATAGGCCTGTCTAAGATCAACCGTATCGTGCGCTTCTTTGCCCAGCGCCCTCAGGTGCAGGAGCGCCTGACGCAACAGGTTCTGGTGGCGCTGCAGACGCTACTTGAGACCAAAGATGTGGCAGTCAAGATGGATGCGGTGCACTACTGCGTTAAATCTCGCGGCGTGATGGACTCTACCAGCACCACGACCACCACGGCCCTGGGCGGTATCTTCAAGTCAAACCCTGCTACCCGCGCCGAGTTCCTAAGCAATTAAGCCAATGACTTTAAGCGAACTCCACCCAATAAAAAACGCTGCCTAGGCAGCGTTTTTTTGTTTCACGACAATTGATATCGATTAGATACCGTATTGGTCGCGATAGGCGCTTACCGACGCCAACTGCGCTTCCATGCCAGGTTTTTCCGACAAGTAGTTGATCAGATCTTCCAGCTTGATGATAGAGACGATGTTGCAGCCGAAGTCACGCTCGACTTCCTGAATAGCCGACAGCTCGCCCTTGCCTTTCTCCTGACGGTCCAGCGCAATCAACACGCCCGCCAACTCGGCATTGTGGGCCTCGATGATCTCCATAGATTCGCGAATCGCGGTACCAGCGGTGATCACATCGTCCACCAGCATCACACGGCCCTTAAGCTCGCTGCCCACCAGGCTGCCACCCTCGCCGTGATCTTTCTTCTCCTTACGGTTGAAGCAGTAAGGCATGTCGATATCATGGTGATCGCACAGAGCTACCGCCGTGGTAGTCGCGATAGGAATCCCTTTGTAGGCGGGGCCAAACAACAGATCATACTCGATACCCGAATCCACCAGCGCCGCCGCATAGAAGCGACCCAGACGCGCCAGATCACGCCCGGTGTTAAACAGGCCGGCATTAAAGAAGTAAGGGCTAGTGCGGCCTGACTTTAACGTAAATTCGCCAAAACGTAATACCTGACGCTCAAGGGCAAACTCAATAAACTCACGTTGATAGGCTTTCACAATCTCTCCTTTTTAAAATGTAGGGGTACGCTCAATTCGATTTAAAAAAAGGACCCCGTAGGGTCCTGATCAACAAAATAATGATTAACTCAATGCCGCCTTCTGCACATCGACGATCTCGCGAATGCCGTGCTTGGCCAAATCCAGCAAGCTGAGCAACTCTTCATGGCTGAAGGGTTCGCCCTCGGCAGTGCCCTGGATTTCGATGATCTTACCTGTCTCTGTCATCACCACGTTCATATCGGTCTCTGCGGCGCTATCTTCCACATACTCGAGATCGCAGATGGGCTCACCTTTGTAGATGCCCACACTAACGGCGGCAATCAAAAACTTAAGGGGGTTGGTCTTAATCAGTCCCTTACCGCGGGCCCAGTTGAGCGCATCAACTAACGCCACACAGGCACCGGTAATGGCTGCGGTGCGGGTGCCACCATCGGCCTGGATCACGTCACAGTCGATGACGATAGTGTTCTCACCCAGCGCCTTCATGTCTACCGCGGCGCGCAGAGCACGACCGATAAGACGTTGGATCTCCTGGGTACGACCAGACTGTTTACCACGGGCAGCCTCACGATCCATACGGCTGTGGGTCGAGCGTGGCAGCATGCCATATTCGGCGGTTACCCAACCTTGGCCCTGACCTTTCAGGAAACGTGGCACCCCTTCGGTGAAGCTCGCGGTGCACAGCACCTTAGTTTCGCCAAATTCGATTAATACAGAACCTTCTGCATGGGCAGTGAACTGTCGCGTAATGGTTACCGGACGAGATTGAGCTGGGGTTCTGTCACTTGGGCGCATTGGCATTTCCTGTTTGAAATAGAGATAAGCAGATTTGGCTGCATATTATAGGGGCTTGCGCGCTTCGATGCCATGTTAATCATGACCCAAAGCGTAAAGGGAGGAGAGTTTGCTTTAACCCTGCACCTCATCGGACTATAATCCAAGGTCACTAAATCGATTTAAACTATTGGAATTACCCATGATCCAAAGCATGACAGCCTATGCTCGCATCGAGCACAAAGCACAATGGGGCACCGCCTCCTGGGAGATCCGCTCGGTCAATCAACGTTACCTGGAAACCTACCTGCGACTGCCAGAACAGCTGCGCAGCCTGGAGCCTGTCCTCAGAGACCGTCTGCGTAAACGTTTAAATCGCGGCAAGATCGAGGTCAACCTGCGCTACGATCTTGGCGAAGAAAAGAATAACGAACTGCAACTCAATCAGGCGCTGGCCAGCCAGATCATTCAGGCAGCCAACTGGGTCAAGCAGGAAGCCGGTCAAGGCGAGATCAACATAGTCGACGTGCTTCGCTGGCCGGGTGTGATGTCAGGTAGCGAGCAGGATATGGACGCCATCGGCAAAGAGCTACTCTCCGCCTTCGACAGCGCGGTCGATCAGTTTATCGAGGCCCGTGGCCGCGAAGGCGACGCCATCAAGACCATGCTGGAAACCCGCCTGCAGGCCATCGAGGAACAGGTCGCCATCGTTCGCCAGCACATGCCTACCGTGATGCAGTGGCAGCGCGACAAACTCACCAACCGCTTAGCCGAGATCCAGGGCGAACTGGATCCCGCTCGTCTAGAGCAGGAGATGGTGCTACTGGCGCAGAAGATGGATGTCGCCGAAGAGATGGACAGACTCGACGCCCACGTCGCCGAGACCCGCCGCATCCTCAAAAAAGGCGGCGCCCAGGGCCGACGCCTCGACTTCATGATGCAGGAATTCAACCGCGAGTCTAACACCCTTGCCTCCAAATCCATCAGCTCAGAGGTCACCGCCGCCGCAGTAGAACTCAAAGTGCTTATCGAGCAGATGAGAGAGCAGATCCAAAACGTGGAATAATAGTTATAGCAGTATTTTATTGCATTCAAACCATTAAAATACAACAACTTACATTAATAAACTTTCTACCACCGTATTCTTTAATACGCTATTAACCACCGCCAACTGGTGGTTAATGTGGTGGGTGTGATAGACTTACCATAAAGGTAAGTGGTGGGTAAAATAATTATTACCCAGATCATACATGGTTAGAGGTGGGTTATGGGTAAGTTGAATGCTAATAAAGTAAAAGCGCTCATAAAGGCTGGTGGCGATAAAACACAACGCCACGCTGATGGTGAAGGCTTGTACCTTGTGGTTCCGGCATCAGGTACCGCGAGCTGGATGCTGCGCTTTACCTCCAATAAAAAGCGCCGTGAAATGACGCTTGGTAAGGTTAAAGATCTCACCTTATCAGATGCCCGCCTAGAAGCCGCTACCAAAATGAAGCAAGTCCGTGAAGGCTTTGATCCCCTCTTGCAGCGCAAACGTGCCGAACAAGAGAGCATCAAAACCGTTAACGACTTATTTGAAGATTGGTACCCGTCTTTAGTTAAACGTCTAAAGCACCCGAATATCCCCAAACGTATTTACACTAAAGATATCTCCCCACATATCGGTGAAATACCACTCGATAAAATTACGGCCCGAGATATTCGCACAGCAATCACAGCGATTAATGATTCAGGTCGCCCGACCATCGCCAATGACGCTCTAGGTCATTGTAAGCAGCTTTTTAATCACGGGATGAAGTTGGACCTTCTGCAAGGCAATCCGGCTTCTGCTTTTACTGTGAGAGACGCTGGCGGCATAGAGCAAAGCAAAGACCGCGCATTAAGCGAAGAAGAGTTAACATTGTTTTTCCGTATTGCGAGAGAGAACAGCACTAGCTTCAGCCGTGACAACTATCTGGCCTGTGCATTATTGGTTTGTTTAGGGGTGCGTAAATCTGAATTGTGTGAAGCTAAATGGGAAGAGTTTGAGCTAGAGAAAGGCTTATGGCACTTACCAAAGGAACGTAGCAAAACCAATGTAGGCTTTACTATCCCTTTAGCACCAGAAGTATTGAAATGGCTTGAGGAGTTGAAAGTAAGAGGGTTTAAATCTGACTATGTGTTTCCAAGTCGTAGAGCAAGCAAGAGCCCTCACATGGGCGCTGACACGCTTAATAGAGCCATTACCAAGCTCTTTGGCCATGAAGCAGGAAAGAAGAAGCAACCACCTAATTTAATGGGTGACATGCTGCATTTTACCGTACATGACCTACGCCGTACTTGTCGAACGTTACTAGCAAAACAAGGCACTCCCGGCCATGTAGCCGAGAGATGCTTGAATCACAAGTTGAAGGGTGTTGAAGGTATTTATGATCAGTACGACTATCTGGAAGAGCGAAGAGAAGCTTTAGTTACGTTAGCAATTACAATGCACAAGCTCATTAAATCGCTACATTGGTGACATGAAAGGAGGATAAACTCGCCTCATCCTTGCACAAAAGCATGACAGACCTTAAAGGTAATAAATAATTAATCCATTGCTTGTACAGAGTTAGCCAAACGTTTTTCATGCCCTAGAGGTGTAGTGTAAAAACGCTGTTCAATACCGTAGAGCAGGTATTTCAACTCATCGTCAGAGTTGATTTGAAACTTACTGTTTTCTTTATCAAAGGTTAGCTTTTGCTCACAGTAACTATGAATATAGGAGTACATTTGGTCTCGCTCTTCAACTGGTAGCGCCGCAAGTGTATCCATTGCTAGTGCGATGCGTTTACGGTTTGGTTTTGATACCTTTGACGTATCATAGCCATCGGCAAGCTCAATAAAATCCTCTTCTAAGAAAGCTTCAACTTCTTCTCTCGTTGCTTCCTTATAGAGTTCATCGATGCCTTTAAAGATACTGGATATCGTCGCTAGACTCTTAAATACCAATCTGTCTTGCGCTTTAAAGTAGACAGCATCAGCAACTTGATTAACAACCAAACGTTTTTCAGTGTTTTCAAGCTCTGCAGTTTCACCAAATGCAATCATCTTCTTAGTAACAAAAAGGGAAGGCGTTATCTTTTGAAAGTAAAAGTTATCACCCTGAATCGCGTAAAGCTGAGAAATATCCTTGAACTTAGCTTTTGGAAGATCATCATAATTTTTTGAATCAAAATCTTTTTTTAAAATTTCAAGACAGTATGGCTGCTGACTAAAGTGATCAATTTTAAACCACGAATCTTCGTCCAAATTATGGTCGGGAGCATAATCAACACAAGCACCATCAGCCACTTCCAATTCATCGAACAGTGTTACTTCTGACAGCAGTTTAAATACATTCTTTTTACTATGGCCTTTAACTTTAGCAAGAACTGAATCCACGAATCATCCTCGTTCAATAAATGTATAATTATTAATACGGTAAGCTCTATCTATAATGATATCACTAGGCGTTTTGTACCGCTCGCGGCTTATCAGGAAGATTGCTGCGCCGTTTTTCGTTTTGATGTTATAGAACTCAAATCCAAACAATAAAAATAGAGGGTTGAAATAGAGTGCTTGCGAAAGAAAGGTAAACACAAACAATACACCATAAACGAAAACCAAGGTTTCCCAGTTCCCGACACTTAATGCAACAAAAAAGTAGCCTAAATAGCTGGGTAGAAAACTGTTATTTGCATGCTCAATCTCTACGACCTGACCTGCTTTGAACTCATCTTTACCAAGGTATCGGCTAAGATAAATACTCAAACCACTTAACGCTATTGGTACTGAGAGATATAGAATGTATGACATTGCGCTCGGCAATGTGGCTAAGTAGGCACACTGTTCAAAAAAGTAACTTAGAGTGTAGCTCTTTTGCACAACAAAAATTATCAACAACAAAGATGTTGCAGTAACTGTAAGAAGTAGCCGATACACAATATTCATCATTGCACTTTAACTTGACCGTTAACTAGCATTGGTAGAAGCCAGTCTCGAAGCTCAATAAGTTTCTTACTTTCTTGTTGTCTAATTTCAATCATTTTATAAATTAACGCTATCTTTTGATTGAACAAGTCAATCGTTGAAGAGTTTGGAATAACCAACTTAAACCCCTTAACTAAAGAAGCATTTAAATTGTTTATGTTTGTGCCAAGGCATTCATTTTTAATGCTTTGTTGAAGAAAGTTTGATTGAGTATAACCAAAAAGAAAATACCGGTAGTCTTGTTTAGCTACAAGTTTTGCGCAAAACGCTCCAAAAGCCACTTGTTCTTCAAAATAGTAAAGACCGTTCTTACCAATGTGATCGATACTACCACTTGACATAGTAATCAGAATGTCAAGTTTATTTAGAAACTGCTTCTTATCAACCAATCCCTTGTCTACATATACCATATCGTCAGTATCTATTTGGTTACCAGTTATATTGGTAGCTCTCAAAATTGGAACTGCATCGCCATCACAAGAACTTGTGATATCATCTTTATTGTATGTGACACCTCTAACTAGATCAGCGATACTGGAAATTGTACCTATCTCCCAGCCTTTAGGAATTGCACGCTTCAAAATGTCGTTATAAACCATCTTCCCACCAGATGTCTTATATGGATTACCATTATCATCGGGGAAATCAAATTGTACAAACCAGTAGTCGTATAGCATTTTCGCCGATGACTCCAGTTCAGTATTGATGCGTTTATTCAGTTCAATTTTCTGGTTAATCGCGTAGAGTAAATCACCAATTTTTACTTGTTCATCGAACTCTGGAAGTAAAAGATCAAGATATGAAAAGATATCTTCATTTAAGCTTGCTCTCAAAGTCATAACAGCGTTGTTAGTCATAGTTTTTCTAAACAACGAGCTTCTTAAGTAAAAAGCCATAAACTTAGGGTAACTAACGTTGACCTGAGTAGGGCGTAAGCGTTTAAGGAAGCCACTATACGTCGCACTAGGATAATCTTTAATAGCCACTGAGCTCATAGCGAGTTCATCGACAACTTCACTCGTCCTAGTTAAGAAAATGTCCCCTTCTTTTATAGAATACGATTCTTGCTGCTTTTCCGACGCATCCATAAGTTCTGTTAGTTCATCTGGAACAAAGTAGTTATTAAAAACTGCTGAAAAAGACAAAAATGGAGTGCCATGCCCAGCTTGTTCTTTTGTAGAAGAAATGCCCGAAGACATAGTATATAAGTCACTAAACTTATACTTTCTTAGTTTACTCATATCTCAAACCCTTCAAACCCTTCTTAATCTGGGCTTCTAAAAGATCTGATTGGGAGAAAAGGACTTCCAAGCTTGAAGAATAGCTTGTCATCTTTTCTTTAAACTCTTCCTCAGTGATATCTGTATATTCGACTTTTACGTCAAAATACTGACCAGCACTCAGAGAGTAATTCTTAGCTGCAATATCTTCGTAGCTCACAACTACAGACAAATCATCTACGCTCTTTGAATTATTGAAAGCATCAATAATTTGTTTTTCCTCAGAACTACTTAAAACCGTTTTTTGGTTTTTACCCTCTTTGATTTTCGTACCTAAACTAGAAGCATCAACTAAAACAACGTCTCCTTTGTTACTGGCGTCAATAAACAAAATAGAAACATTAGTTCCTGTTGTAGCAAAAATATTCGATGGCATTGATACAACACCGGCCAGCATTTTATTGTCAATCAAGTGCTTTCGGATTTTCAAATCTATCGACTTAGCAGTAATAAAGCCAGTAGGCACAACGACTGCTGCTTTCCCATTTGCTTTCAAAGAGTGGATTATGTGTTGCAAGAACAATTGATAGATTGCCATCTTATCTTTCGCTTTTGCTGGTACTTTTGGCACTCCAGCAAAGAAACGTTTTTGATGCTCTTTACCGCTGAGTTCTTCATGGATTTCACTGAAATCAAGCTTAAACGGAGGGTTAGAAACAATGTAATCAAACTGCTTTAGGCTAGCCCCTTCTTTATGGTGAGGGTGACGCATAGTATCACCTTCAATTACATTAGGGATTGAGTGCACAAGGTTATTCAAAATTAAATTAAGTCGTAGTAAATTCGATGACTTCTTAGAAATATCTTGAGTAAAGATAGAACAGCGACTTTCACCAATAGCATGCGCAACGTTCATTAGAAGAGTACCAGAGCCCGCTGAAGGGTCATAACAACTTACGTTGCTGACTTTCCCTTGCTGCTCTTCTGGCACAAGAATATTTGCCATGATACGAGCGACAGCATGGGGTGTATAATACTCCGCGTATTTACCGCCTGAATTACTATTGTAGTCTTTGATAAGGTATTCAAAGATCACGGCATAGAAGTCGTATTTTTGAATAAAAATACGTTCAAAGCTAAACTCAGCAATGCTATTAATGATTGCGCGGCAGAAATCATCGCGTTTGTTAACTGTCACGTACTCACTGATTGGCTCAAACAGAGCAACTTTTTCACCCGAATCTGTCATTACGGAAAAAGTATCACTGTTGAGCATTGAGATATCACGCAATGTATCATCGAACAACTTAGCAAAATCGGCTTCGTTTTGTTTTGCAAACAACGTTGAAATAAAGTGCTCTTGCTTTAGCTCTGCCGCATCAGCTGGCAACTGCATCGCCAGCATTTCTCGCTCATCATCGCTCAGTGCGACAAAAGCTTGTTCCCAGTTGTCACTACTTGCCAGTTTTGGTTCAATTTGCTTGGTCTCATAAGTGAACTTATCGTTCAGCAACTTATACAAGAATACCTGAGTAATGATCTTGAATTCGCTAGCATCATTACCTAAACCATTCCGCGCACATGTCGATTTTAAATCATCAATTAGTTGCTTTGTTTTACTTTGAAAATCTTGTTCTACCACGGTGTTCTACCATTAAATTCGTTTAAGTACTCACGTACTACCAGAGCATTGATATGCTTAGCTGCTAAAGGAGTTAAATTAATTTTTTGTTCCATTTTGAACTGCTTTATGGTGTTCGGCATCACTGTACGCTCAAAATAGCTCTCATTATTTAATAATTGCTGATTATTCAATACCTGCTCATCGGTTAGTTGCTTTATCGCCGTTAACGCTTCGAAAATGCGACGTTCAACTAAGTTCTCAGTACTCTCAAACAACTTACTATGCTGACTTTCTCCACGCTTACCTTCAAGAAGCCGCTTGTGAGTTCTAGCGTACTTTTCATCCCCTAAGTACTTAGACTTAAGGCGGCTATTTTCAAGATTAAGCACCTTTACTTTCTCATGAATGTTTCGCAGAGCCCCAATGTTTTTGTCCATTTCTTCTTGGCTCACCTCACTCAAATTCTTGGTTTTGAATAAGCGCTCTAACTCTTCTTTTAAAGCAATAAACTTGGGGTCAGCTTGATCTATATTACCCGCTAGCGCTTCACGGGTTTTGCGTAATGTGTTTTTGAGCTCATCCGCTAATTTGAGCTCACTTTCTCCGACTTTAGTGAACATAAACACAACATCTTCTAACGCCGCGTTCAGTAAGTTAGTTGTATCAGCACGGTTCTCTAATTGTTCTTTTAGATTTAAGTTACTCAGATGGTCATTTGTATATCGGTACAATAGGTTAAGCTTTGCAAAATCTAGCTCTTTAAGATGCTCAGCATCTCCTTGAAGGCGGATGAGATTATACAGATCTTTGGCACTCTCTAAGGCTTTTTTTAAGACGAGTATCTGCTTGCGATCTGCGATTTGGCTAATCTGCTGTTGGAACAGCTCTGCATTCTCAGTATCAAATTGAAATAAAACATCTTTTATGTGATCTATTTCTTCATGTATTTCTTCATGACTTTTGAACAGGTTTGAATAACTGTCCATCTCGTCGCCAAGCTCACTTTTTAGTTCATCAAAATAGGCTTTATTAGTCGCATCAAATTCAGCGCTAATGTCTGCAAAGTCGACGACGTAACCATAACGGAACTCTTTGTAGGTACGATTCACTCGAGTCAATGCTTGAAGTAGATTATGCTTTCTGATAACTCGCCCAAAATACAGCTTTTTCAATCTCTTAGAATCAAACCCCGTAAGCAGCATGTCGTAAACAAATACAAAATCTATTTCGCCTGCTTTATATCGCTCGACCCAGTCGTCACGCTCTTTCTTATTGCCAAAATCATGTAAAATCAAAGCTGCTGAATGTACCTGGTTATCTCGCTTTAGCTCTTCTCTGTTGCTGATTTTTGACTCATAAAAAGCACCTGCTTGCGATGCAACCTCCTCTATTGTCTTTGAGGTTACAGGTAGAATCGGCTTAGTGGCGTAAGTAGCATTAAACTGCTTGAACAACTCTTTGGCTTGATCAGAACTATCACAAATAACCATGCCACCAATACTATTGTCCCCCCAGGAAGAGCGGCTTTTCTCGAAATCTTCTACTATGTATTTGAGCATTGGTTTTACAAACTTCGGATGAGCATAAGCTTGCTTTTTATCGATACTGCCCTGCTGTACCTCGACTTCCTGTAGGGCTTGGCGCATTGCCATTACATAGTTGCTAGCAATTTCTTCTCTAATCAAACGTAATGTATAGCCATCTGCAATTGATGCGTTGTAGTAGTACTTATGGATGTAGTTACCAAAAATCTGTTTGGAGCTAAATGCTTTTGACTCTTTCGTAGGATCCTTATCTTTTTGTTCTAGCAATAACGGAGTGCCTGTAAGACCAATCTTAATTGCATTGGGATCTGATTGAGTTAGGTTGGCTAAAAAACTACCTTTAGGATTGTAACTGCGATGTACTTCGTCCAAAAAGTAAACGCGTTGGATACTGATGTCATAATCGACCGTTCGCATAACACTGGGGTCATCTTCAAACTTATGAATATTGACAACAGTGATCTCTGGCTTCCCTGAATCGTTATGAATAACTTTGGTTGCTTTGATACTTTTCGCAAACTCTTCTTTAGAGTTAACCATATGCACCATCAAACCGCGACTCGTAAATTCTCTACGTGCCTGATTAAGCAAATCAATCCGGTCTACAATGAAGTAAAACTTAGGAATAATGTTTTGCTTTTGATAGTAATCGGTCAAGTATCTTACATTGTAATAAGCGAGTGCTGTTTTACCGCTTCCTTGAGTGTGCCAGATAATACCTTTCTTAACACCTTCACTTAACTTACTTTCAATCGCTTTAGTCGCAAATAATTGCGGATAGCGCATCACATGTTTTTGTAAACCGTCACTCTCTTTGACGTAAGCGAGAGCATAACGCAACATGAATGCAAGACGTTCAGGATTAAGTAAGGATGTACAGATCCTATTTGTCGGCGCATTGTGGTCTTTATTGGTAATAAACTCCGGACTATGCTTGATAACGGTATAGTTATTGTCTTTTAAAACAACGTTCTCTGTTTCATCTTCTAACGGCTTGAGCAGCTTAGTAAGGTTAAGGACTTCTTCTTCTCGGAAGTAGTTGAAGATGGGCTTTGTATAAGAAGAGCTTGCATAAAACGCCCCCTGGATTGGTTCTGGGCTTCCATCATCGTATTCCATGTTATTTGAAAATAGCATGAACTGAGTGATGTTGACGAAGCGCCTAAATCTAGGATTTTGAAAACGAGTGTTAATACGATTTCGTTCAGCTAAAACACCATCTTTGTTGTTGGGTTTTTTAACTTCAATAAAGACTAGAGGCATACCGTTAACAAGTAGAATGATGTCTGGTCGAAACTCTTCATCACCATTCTTGTAAGTCAGTTCTGTCACTACATGAAGACTGTTCTTTGAAAAGTCATCGAAGTCGATTAATTTTGTCCCAGAGCGACTCGCTAACTTGTCATAAAAAGCTCGACCTAAATCTTCATTATCTAAACTTAACTTTAGCTCATCTAAATAACGTTCAATGTCCTCAGCCTTCATTTCAGGGTTAATTCGACTTATGGACTCCATGAAGATATCAGGGAAAATATTAGTGTCTGTACACCAGGTTGCCTGCTTTAAAGATAGGTACTTATATCCAAGGCGTGTTAGGTGGAGAATGGTCGGTATCTTTACCCGTGTATCTTCATTTTGTTTGATCATAGCGTCCCTATTAATTCTCAAAAAATTCTTCGTCTAATTTCTTTAAATACAAAACATCTTCATCCCGACTGCCAATGTTGTAGCGGAGCATCAATGTGGCTAACTCTTTGCCATTAATCAGTACGATGCGCATACCTAAATCTTTAGCGGTTTGAACAGCGGAAGGCGTGAAATCAGAGGTAGTGATGAAGATACCTTTCTGTGCTTTCTTGAGGTTAAGTGCGCCAAAGAAGTCGCGAATATTGCCAGAGCTGATGTTGGCTCCTTCTGCATAACGTTTCGCTTGAATGTATACCTGGTCAACACCCAATGGATCTTGGTTGATGACGCCATCAACACCGTTGTCACCACTTTTACCCAAGGTGTGAGCCATACCCTCATTGCTTCCGCCATAACCCATTGCCAATAGCAGATCGATAAGCAGTTGCTCAAAGAAAGCTGGAGATACTTTGCGTGTTCGAGACAAGATATCTGAGGCTAATGCATCATTAATCTGCTTATAAGCGGCTCTTAGCACTTCATCAGGAGTGGTTTCATCCACTGAATCTTCAATTACTTCAGTAGAGGCTGTTTGCGAACTTGGGGAATCATTCTTTTGTTCTTTGAACGCAACAAATTCATCAAACTGCTTTAAGTACTGATTATTGATCACTGCATCTTTATCTTGCAGCGCTTGAATGCCTCTATCTGTAATAATGAAGTGTGCTCGCTTAGTCGCTTCAAGCAAACCTGCTTTAGTGAGGTATGTGCGAGCCCAGCCAATACGGTTGTCTAGAATGGTTTGTTTACCACTAGGCAGTCGCTCTTCTCGCTCTTCTTCTGAGAGGTTAAACCGTACCGCCAACTGATTAATAACATCCCGTAGTTTGACTTCTTTTCCTTTGGCTGTCTTTGCAACTTCAAGGAATGGACGCATAAACTCTTGGTAATTGGGGATCATCCATTGTCCTTTTGCTTTTCTAACTCTTGCTCTGCGATAACCCACGGTAAACGCCTGCCATTTGCTTTCATCTGGTTATATGCATCTTTTGCTTGTTCGATATTGATTTTCTGATGAACCACCAACTGCGTAACGAGCCAAATGGTGCCTTTGACAATAGCGGCTTCTTTCTCTGCTGCTTTTCTAAGCGCCATATCTCCCGTTAGCAAAGGACACTGTTCTTGCTTAGCTAAAGCAAGGGCAAAACAATCGTTTCTACTTGCCTGGGTATAGGTACCAGTTAACTGCATGGCATACATCATTGATTCTGAAGAGACTTCTTTTAACGCCAGCCCTAAATCGGGTAAGTGTGCATGTTCTTCTTCCAGTTCTTCAAAAAACAGAATATCTGGTGTTGCGAAGTCAAAGGGTAATTGAAACATGGCTTCCAACAAGCCGCCTTCTTCCATGTCAATGAGGATATTGGCATCACTGATGAGAAGCTGCTGCACTCAGCACCTCCAGCTTGCGCTCTTTATGGAAGCTGGATAGTGACATGCCAAGCAATTCAGCCGCTTTGGATTCTCCAATGTATTCTTCTCCTAGTGCACGATATACCAGCTGCTTGAGCAGATAAGTTGTTTCTTGCGGGTAGGCTTTACCTGGCTCTGCAGTTCGCCAGCCGTTTTTACTAAAGAACATGAAAATGCTGCGCTGAGTAGCTTGCGTGATAATCTCGCACTGCCCTGCACGATAAAGTGCTGCTAGCATGCTTATGCCATACTCATGCTTGAGCATGAATAATTCGCGTGGTTCAATATGGCGACGTTTTTCACCTAAGTGCTCAATAAGCGTCTGAGCAGGTAAAAGAAATGCCCCCGCAAAAGCGTTACAAGCCTTCTCTTCATCAATATCTTCAGCTAAACGCCCATGCACTACCAAATGACCTAGCTCGTGAGCTAGGGTGAAACGCTGGCGGTCTCCACTTTGAGCAGTAGAGATAACCACTACTGGGGTATTACCAATCTTGCCAGCTAATCCATCGAACTTTTTATCCGTTTCCACATCCGTGGTAATAATCATCACCCCTTTGGCTTCAAGGGTATCGATCATATCGTGGATCGGGTTTAGGCCGAGGTCCCATGCCTGACGCATTTGAATCGCCAAATCTTCGACCTGCCCTAGGCTGGTGATTTGCTCTGGTAGCTCATCGGGCAGAGAAAACTCAGGTATTGGTTTTACTGAGTCAGGGTAGAGTTCTAAAAGCTCTTGCCAACGTTCAGCCTGATCTAGAACATCACCATTGATTCGGTCTAACACCTTCTTTGGTGTGCTAGCACGCTTGCGATATTCAACACCTTCTAACTTCACCTTAGTCGGTCGAAAGAAGTACTCAGTACGAACCTCTAGCGCTTTCGCAAGCTTAAGCAGGTTTGAAGAAGAGGGCATAGTTGTGCCATGTTCGTATTTCTTAATGGCGTTAGCGGACAGGCCAACTTCACTAGCCAATGCACTCATTGATAGCCCGGCAGCCTTGCGGGCTCGTTCTAGGCGTTCTGCAAACATGGTATCCTCTCAAGCAACGGCTTGGTTTATAAAAATGATTAAACTTTGAATAATATAAACCAAACTACCGTCATTTGCTATCTAATTTACAGTTCCTCACTCTCAATTTTGCTCATCATCCAATCGTCAATCTCACTTTCTAACCAGGCTTTACGCTTGCCCATCACAGTAACGTTTTTAGGGAAATCGCCTGCTTTGATTAAGAGATAGATACTGCTGCGGCACAATGTTGTTTTGTCCATAACTTGCTGTAGTTTTAAAAATCTCATTGTGAATTCCTCATGTTTGATTCACAACATGAGTTGAGCTTGTAAAAATTTACGGTTGTCATCACCTAGATAAATACGAAGCCAATAAATTTCAGATATATATCACTACTGTGCATAAGCAAATAACTGATTAAAGGAGGCTTATATGCACAACAGATTTACCAATCAAACAACGTCACATTGGCCCACGACAGCCCTTCAAGTGCTTGAGAGTGCTGCGAGTATCATTGCAGAAAAACTGAACCATCAGGATGTGTTCACTAACCCCCAAAGCACAAAGGACTTCCTTACTTACAAGTTGGGTGGTTATGAGCGAGAAGTATTTGGGGTGATGATGCTCAACAGTCAACATCAGCTCATAGAGTTTCGTGAATTATTCTTTGGCACCATTGACGCTGCCAGTGTTTACCCAAGAGAAGTAGTGAAAGCCGTACTTGAAGTAAATGCCGCTGCTGTGATCTTTTCTCACAATCACCCTTCCGGTGTATCTGAACCATCTCAAGCAGATAAGCTCATCACTAAGAAGCTCACCGAAGCCTTAGGGTTAATTGACGTGCGTGTCTTAGACCACATAATTGTGGGTAAATCCCCAGTGTCACTGGCGGAAAGAGGTCTAATCTAACTGTTTCAGCATTCAGTATTTTCTATTTCGAAAGCTTCAGGTTAATAGCATTCGAAGCCTATCAATTTCGATGTAACTCAAAACAACTCAACCACCAGCAGCAAGAGATTAGGAGCGTGTGCTCCTAATCTCTTGCTGTTGCGCGTTTATTCAGTAAGGACGTTTATATGACAATTTCAATTGATACCAATCAAAGACCCGCTATGCCGGCCCCTTTCTATCAGTTACTAACACAAGAGTTAATTCACACTAATCCAAAGGACGCAAATGCCATCACCTTGTACTTTAGAGATCCTGACTACTCACCTCAGCGAGGTGGATTTCATCCTGTTGAAGTGAGGCTTGAGAAACAAGTTGATCACTGGCGATTAGTTTACGTGACTGATTTCGCTTTTCATGGGCATGACTCCCCAGAGCTAATCAAGGATATCGATATCTGCTTTAACAGTAAGCAGGTCTATAGCTCGATTGGCGGATGGATAAGCCATGATGAAGGAGCAGAGCTGATTGAACTATTTAGTGACAACTTCACCAGCTATCACCATATGAATGTTTATCAGGTGCAAATTGCACTGGGATAACACCATTTAAATCCCAAGTTCCCATATTGGTAAAACGGGAACAAGCAAACCCTTACCTCATGGGCCTTTGCGAAACCAAAGTGCCCAAAACATCGATATAGCAGAAAAAAGGAACTTGCCCATGCCAGAGGTTCAAGCAGTTAAAGATCATGATACGGTTAAACTCATTAGCTTCTTGCTTGAGAAACAGTTTAGCCAACAACTTGCTGATGTGTGGAATATCGGCCTAAACCTAGCGTTACGCATCTCTGACCTACTTTCAATTAAGTTTGATGATATCCAAGACGACAGGTTAATCATCCGTGAGTCCAAAACCGGTAAACTCGCTAACATTAAACTCAACTCGACAACCCTTGAGCGTATAGCACGTATTCGCCAAGAACATCCTAACCATATCTATCTTTTTCAATCCTACCGTAATCAACGATCTAAGACCGTGAAGCCTGCACCGCTTTCTCGGCGTTACGTTTGTAGAGCACTAGCGATGGTAGGTGAAGAAATAAAACTAGCCCTAGGTACACACTCCATGAGAAAGACCAGGGGCTATCATCTCTACCAAAACACTAAAGATATCGGTCGTGTAATGAAGATGCTTAGGCACAGCTCTGAGGGCGTTACATTGCGATACATCGGCATTGAGCAGGATGATGTCGACCAAGACTTTCAGGAGCTTGAATTATGAATACTCTACAACCAACATCTAAGCACTTTCAGCTGATGAAGATACGACAAGTCATGAAGGTGACTTGCTTGGCTCGCTCAACCGTATACAAGTACTGTGCAGACAACAACTTTCCCAAACCGATTCAACTTGGCAAAAGAAATGCTGCCTGGGTAGAGAGTGAAATAAAAGAGTGGATTGAGCAGAAGATGCTTCAACGAGCACAGCCTCGTTGATCATCCATACTAAGAAGTGGGGTTACCTCCATTTCTTTTTTGGTCATATATCGCCCGTTCACTCATTGACCTCTAGCTATTTTATTTGGTGATGAATATTGGTTTTATCAGAAGTAATACAACAAGACTAATGAACCTGGAACCTTTAAAATGCTAGTTAGTACCCTAAAGGCCTTCAGGTATATATTATCTTCTAAAAACGATTTTCAGCTTATTTGCGACTACAGCCAAATGAATGAGTACGATCACCATAATGCTTGGTATCGACTTTAGCCAAGTAGCTAAGCCTGTTGAATACAGATTGATAATCCTGATGGAAAGTAACAGCATTGATATCTAAAGTGTAATACGGTGTATCTTTCGGGAAGTGAACAAGTGGTGCGGCTTGAAATGCTTCTCTACGTAGCGCGCTAGCCCAGGCCTTAGTGATTTTAGTACTGAGATTATTACCAAGCTGATTATAATCCCCTAGATTAAAGTACCTATCCCGATTAAAGAATAATGCTACATGATAATGATCCTGTAGAGCATCATTCCTTTCTTTGACCCATACGTACCTGACAGTACATGGATGCACCCGAATACCTTGCTGCATCTTCCTCAGTAAGTCTGCTTCGACTTGAGCTTTAAGCGAAGCCATAAAACGTGAGATAACGTTAGTATCGAATTCCATTGGATAATCAACACAATCAGGTCTTGCTGGTAAATGTAGATCAACTCGAACCACAAAGGTTCTTCTATGATCTTCTAGTGAGTATCCAATAACACGTTGAATAGAGCACAAGTGGTTCTCGATTAACTGATAGTTATGATTAACGGCTACGCCATTAAACACACTACCATTAAGTAAAACTAAGTTCTTGTTATCACAATGTCTTAAAGCCATTCTTACTCTCCTATGATTAAGTTCATAAGAGATGTCTAATTACTATTTTTTTATCGTGTTCTCATGTTACCTAAAGCCATCACCCTTAAAGTGATGGCTAGTTATTCCACACTACTAGCATTGTCATTAGTCTTCGACATGACAATGAAAAGCTAAGTAGTATTAACAAACCGACATACTGACCTTGAGAAAATGCAGCCTGGTAGATAGTTAAAAATCGACTTAGCCGAGATACCTTAGAGCATGTCGGTTAATAGTTACTCTGGAAATGTATTCATAAAATAAACCGTTACACTACCTAGAAATTAAATTTAGCTTTATAGAATGTTGGCAACTAAACCAATTATAGAAAACCCCATCAATAGTATCGTTAGGGTCGATAGCACTGTAGCGTTTATTGAAGTTAGCCAAGCTAGTCCGAGACTTCAAAGGGGTGCGTTCTGAAACCAACGAGGCTTAGACGCAATGTCCTCTTCCCCCGAGTCCTGACAGAGCTCTTCGGTAAACGAATAGGTGAGCATTATTTCTTGTCAATCTGGTTTAGCCTCTCCCAGATAGGGGAATTACCGCTGGGCCCATACTAAATGGGGCTAAAGCCCTTACTTTACTGTAACTAGATGGCTAATTATTACTATAAAAACACTTGAAAACCCGCTAACAAAGCACTATAAAGCAACTATAAAAACACGATAAAAACTACGCAGTAATCTTAAGTTAAACAGCCATAGGGTTATAGAAATGACGAGTGACATCAGAAATTTAAAACTAATAACGCAAGCTAGTGATCGACTATGCAATTATATTTATGGCTACTTAAATAACCAAAACAATCAGGTGCTATTACACACAAACGCCAGGTCGGTAAGTGAACGTAGAAAAGAAATAATACAATCATTAGAGGATTGGAATGCTCCAATTAATCAAAAGGAGGTTTACATAGACAACATACTGACTTCGGCTGATCAAAGGCTATTGAATGATGATGATTTAAAATGGATAGACCCAAAAAACGAAAGACTCTGCTACTTTGTGTGGTGTGTTTTACGCATGTCGAATCCTTATGAAGAAAGTACATTACCAGGTCAACCAACCTATATATATGAAGCTCTAAACCTTAATAGCAAGCCAACTAATACTGCAGAAAGGTATCAAGCTATCATTAATTTCTTTGACTGCTGGGATGTGGAAATTCACCGAAAATCCAACCTTAACAATATGCTAAAAGACAAATGGGCAGAAATTCTCAGTAAATCCGATAAGTTTACTTGGTTAAATGACGATAATTGTGAGTGGGCTATGGACTACCTTCGCAAAGCCAATAGACTTCATCAGTTTGTTTCCCCCATAAATTCCACTGAGACTTGTGGGGCAGTAATTGCTTCCGTCGACTCTTGGAACGCGCCTATAGACACAAACTTATTATTTCTAATGAAGTTAAAAAAAGCTTGGAGTCAAAAGAAACATAGGGATAGTCTCAATGGAAGAAAGCACTACAACATAGCCATGAGTACGGAAATAAAAAGCCAATTAGATTCATTAGCCAAGCACCACAATAAGAAAATAAACGAAACCATAGAGTGGCTTATATCTAAAGAGTTCAAAACTATAGAAAATTAAACACATTGCAAACTTGAAATACTAAATCGGTGGGCAAAATGGTGAGTGTCAATCGAAAACCCAACAAAACCAAATCTCAAAACACTGATTTTATTCGATTAAATTATTTTTAAACTATATTCAGATCCAGAACGTGGAATAAGCGCTTCATCCTTACTAAAAGCCTCATTATTGAGGCTTTTTTTATTTCTAAATGAATAGCCTAAATACTCATACTTCCCCATATCGCATATAAAATAAGCTGAGTTTCCCGGCACACTCGGACAAAGAGTATTGTTCACTCCAATGACCGGGCTTCAAAGCCGAGACAAGGCATGGTAAAAAAGTGCTCTCAAGTGAGCGGCGACATTCAGCCTGTATTCACTTCAATCAATGTATAACCAAATCCCAACGCTGCAACCTAGGCGACACAGGAAAGATGGAGACCCCATGTCACAACGGAGTAAATGGCCTCAATTACTGGTAATTCTTATCGCCCTGGCCCTGCTTATCCCAGGACTCAGCCTGCCTATGCTGAGCCTGGACGGCCAGGCCGAAAAATCCCAGTTTGCCCAGACCAGCATAGAGCTGATGACGGAAGACAGCGAAGTGCGCGGCCTGCTGGGATCCGTATCGGCCTTCCTCGGCTTTAACGAACTTGAGGGCCAGGTGGAAATCTATCGCAAGCACCGCAGTATCCTGGGAACGGTAGAAGACCTGATGCAAAGCGGTAACCTGCTGGTCGGCATCTTGATCGCCACCTTCTCGGTGATAGTGCCGACCCTAAAGCTGCTGGCGCAGGCCGTGCTGGTTTTCGCACGCGGCAACACGGCGGCCACGCTGATACGGCTTATCGACGCCATCGGCAAATGGAGCATGGCCGATGTGTTTGTGGTCGCCATCATAGTCAGTTACTTAGCCGGTAATGCCAAAGGGCAGATGGGTGAACTGATAGTGATGCACGCCCAATTGGAGATCGGTTTCTGGTTTTTCACCGGTTACAGCCTGTTCGCCATCGCCTCCAATATACTGATGACGAGGCCTAAACAGACTGCCCCCTAACGCTGCACTTCTCAGCTTCCGCTTCCCTCCCGATACAGACTCCGATTGCTTGAGACAGGTGTTGCAATAGGTGTTGCAATAGGTGTTGTGATAGGTGTTGTGATAGGTGTTGAGACAGAAGTTAAGTTGAGATAGCAATCGAGATAAAAAAAGCCCCATCTGCGGTATCGAGCAAGACGGGGCTTTTTTATCGTTAGCCGAGCAGACTAGACCCTTAACCCCCACATATCGAAGGTCTCCTGACAAAGCTGCTCCCTGAAGTCGGGATGAGCGATATCAATAAGCGCCCGGGCGCGCTCTCTAAGCGACTTGCCGCGCAAGTTAGCCGCACCATATTCAGTGACTATGTAGTGCACATGGGCACGGGTGGTGACCACACCAGCACCGGGAGAGAGTACCGAGGCGATTCTCGACACCTTGCCGCCCGCCGCCGTGCTGGGCAGGGCGATCACCGAGCGGCCACCTTCGGAAAGCCCGGCGCCGCGGATAAAGTCCATCTGGCCGCCGACTCCGGAATAGATGCGGGTACCGAGCGAGTCGGCGCAGATCTGCCCCGAGATATCCACCTGCAGGGCCGAGTTAATCGCCATCACATTAGGATTCTTACGAATGATCGAGGTGTCATTGACCTGCTCGATATCCATAAAGACCACAGAGGGATTGTCGTCGACATAGTCATACAATCGCTGGCTGCCAAGGGCGAACCCGGTCACCAACTTACCCGGATGCACCTTCTTGCGGCTGTTGTTAATCACCCCCTGTTCAACCAGATTCAGTACGCCATCGGAAAACAGCTCGGTATGCACCCCAAGGTCTTTATGGTCCGTGAGGCAAGAGAGCACGGCATCGGGTATGGCACCAATCCCCATCTGCAAGCAATCGCCATCTCGTACCAGCTCGGCAACATGTCTGCCGATGGCCAGGCTGGTCTCGTCGCTGGCCGCCAGCGGATGTTGCGGCAACGGCGTACTCTGCTCGAACACGGCAGCAAACTTATCGTAATGAATGAAACCATCGCCGTGGGTACGCGGCATTTGTGGGTTGATATGGGCGATGATCTTACCCGCCACCTGACAGGCCGCTAGCGTGGCCTCTACCGAGATCCCCAGGGAGCAGATGCCGTGCTTATCCGGCGGCGACACCTGAACAATGGCGGTATCTATGGGCTGCTCGCCCGAGCGGAACAGCTTAGGCACCTCGGACAAGAAGATAGGCACATAATCGGCATCCCCCTGTTGCAACAGCAGGCGAGTCGGCAGGCCACCGAAGAAACAGCGATGGCGCAGATGGCCTTTGAGGCGCGGATCGCTAAGGGACTCGGCACACTCGGTATGCAGCTGTAGTAGCGTTAGATCTTGGCGGGTCAGCGCATGCTCAGCCAAGGCATCGAGCAACAACTTCGGGGTCGCGCCCATGGAGTGGGTCCAGAGGGTTTCACCGCTCTCGATCAGGGAAACGGCTTCTCTCGCAGTATTACAGATAATGGGTGGCATCTATCTCACCTATAGTCGGAAAACTGAGTGCAGTGTACGAACTAACTTAACGCTTTGATAGCAAACTTATCAATGAGTTCACCTTAAGTTGATCTTGAGCAAGAGAGTATCGACTCGGCGCGAAATATTGGCGCGAAATAAATGCATCGGCGGCACAAAAAAGGGGCTCATGGCCCCTTCTCTTGAGTTATTTAAGGTAAGCCTTGAGGCTATCCTCTTGGGTCAACAGACTCTTATAGAGGGTAAACTGGTTAGCCGCTCGCTCGAGATTATGATTTTCATGGTGAATATGAAAATACACATCGCCATTGAGGTGATCGGTTAGGAAACGCACCCCGATCATCAGGCAGATCACCCTGGCGCCTAGCCACAGGCTCTGGCGCTCGATATCACTCATCACCTCGCCCAGCTCGCTGAGATACCCCTGGCAGATGGCGGCAAAGATGGTCTCGCGTACCTCGACCTTAGCCAGGTTGGTCGAGTCTTCGGCCTCTGGCGAGGTAAAGGTGCGCACCATGTCACCGAAGTCGTACATCAGGTGTCCCTGCATGCAGGTGTCGAGGTCGATTATCGCCATGCTACTCATGTCGCGCTTATCAAACAGCATGTTATTGATCTTAGTGTCGTTGTGACAGACACGTAGCGGCAGCTTGGTCTCTATTTCGCTAAGTTCACTCAGCAGATCATCCTGGGACAAAGCAAAGTCCACCCAAGCCTGACAGGCTTTAAGACGCCCCAGGCTGTCTTTGGTAACGGCCTGTTGCAGCTGGGCGATACGTCCGGGCAGATGATGAAAATTCGGGATCACATCTTCAAGTTGGCTGGCATCGAGATCGCTTAAAGCGCGAGAGAAATGGCCAAAGGCCTTGGCCGCCGACTCGGCCTGGACCGCATCTTCCACCACCTCAATGCTGTGGCTATAAGACAGATAGGTGATGGCGCGCCAGAAACCCTGCTCGCCCAAATCCAGCGCCAGCTCACCCTGTGAGTCTGTCACCGGCTGCACCACACTCAGGCGATACTCACCGGCCTCGTGTTTCGATTGCAGGTGCTGCGCCACCTTCTGAGCATTGCGCACCAGGGCGTGAGGCTCAGTAAAGACTTCCGTGTTGAGGCGCTGCAGCACAAATTCACCCTCTGGCCAGCGCACGAGAAAAGTATCATTGATATGACCGTTCCCAAGGGGACTCACTTTGGCCGAAGCGGTTACGCCAAAGCGCGGCAGCACCTGCTGCCTTATAAAATCAATCACCCAGTAACTCCATTAATTTTTGTTTTACCCAGTCAATATCTTGCGGATAGGTCACACCTAACCAGGTATCCAAGGTTTGACTCACGAATACCTGTTTAGCATTCGCCTCGGCGCTCAAGGCGGCTTGTACCACGGCGGGAAGGTAACATTCGCTGTTCGGCGCCAGCCCAGGCTGAGCGACAAAATCCGCCAATGCCTCCCCCAGGAGATCGAAAATATCCGGGGTAAATCCCCAACAGGTCATCGAGGCCATCGCCTCGGGCGACAGTTGGCCCTGCCTTCCCAGATGCGAGCCCACCAGATTATCACCTTGCCAGGCAATATTCAGCCATTCTTCGACAGAAATCAGCAGATTATCCTGAGTCACGCAGATGCCGCGATTCACGCCGCCATGATCTGACAATGTCTCTTTGAGGGGATAGGCCACCATCTGCCATTTATCAGGCCGCTGCTGAAAACCTTGGGTCAGCAGTGCAAAGGCCTGATCGCCATAGTAATCGTCGGCATTGATCACCGCCATGGGGCCAGCAACTAGCTTGCGGGCACTCCACAGCGCATGGGCCGTGCCCCAAGGTTTGCGACGGGCGTTTGTCAGCTCGGCAAGCTTATCGCCCTGTACTGTCTCGCGGCAGGATTCAGGCAGGTCTGTCATCTGCTGCACACAGAACTGCAGGGCAAAACCACCAGGTAGATCGGCAAGGCGCGCCTCAAGGCTCGGAATAAGTTCGGAGCGGGTCACTATCACCGCCGCCGAGAAACCCGCCTTGATGGCGCTGGCGATGGAGAGCTGTAACATGGTCTCGCCCTTTGGTCCTAACTCGGCGAGCTGCTTATCGCCGCCGAAACGGCTCCCCAGACCGGCCGCCATGATCACTAGAGTCAGGGATGGATTATCATCATCCCCATAGGACACTGCATCAGTTAACTTCATCGACATCTAACCACACGAACCAATGGCTCGTCTTAAAAAAGAAGACAGGGGTGGCCGTGTAACCGCCCATGTCATAAGTCATAGAATAAGAAAATTAGAGATAAGGCCTGAAGGCCGGCTCTTTGGCCAGCGCCGCCTGACTCCCCTTAAGGCTAAACTCGTAGCCACATAGAGTCAGGCTGCCGCGCATGGCGATATCATTGATGATGGCGGGCGTATCCAAAGGAGAGAAACGCGCCTGGGTCGAGGTGTCGGCCAGCAGACTCACCGTCATCGGCCGATAGCTCACGCCATTATTAAAGGTCAGGTTCTTACAACTGCTGTCACCCTCGGCGCTGGCGAGTGACCATAGCGTCCCTGGTTCTCCCCGCTCACCTAGCCAGCTGAGCATCAATACCTTGCCCTCGAGTTGTACCTTAAAGCCATCCGGCATGGCCACCTGCTTGATCGCTGCGGCAGGCGCCAGGGCAATCGGTGCCTCGGGTTCAGCCTCACTCGCCACCTGCTCTGTGGCCTCATCGCCACCAAGCCAAAACAGGCTGCCGAGCAAGAGCGACAGACAGCCAAACCCTAACAGGGCGCCACGAGGATGACGCTTGATGGCGGTAAAGCTCAAGTCAAACAGCTTAGTCAGCTGCGCCCCGAGTGAGTGCATCCCCTGAGACAGCTTGTCTTGAGCCTGATAACCTGCCTGGGCTTCATTAAGATAATGCTTCGGCTGTCGCGCCGATGCCGTGGTGGATGCCTGCTCGAACGCTGGCTCATCCCCTCGCGCCATTTCTTGGCTCTGCTCGGCAGCATGGGCATCTGCGCCATAGACATCTGCAGCATGGGCAAAGCTCGGTGAACCTCCGGCCAGGGTCGGCTCAACCCGAGTGCGGCGAGGCGCACTCGCCATCAGCGGGCCGCTATAGCCCAGACTATCGAAGGGGGCGGATGCCTTAGGCTGCGGGCGAGAGACGATATAACCCGTCGCCAACAGACTCAGCATGACGGCGACCCAACTGGGCCAGGCCTGCTCGGCAAAGACCAGACTCGCGGCCAGCAGCAGGGGGCCGGGGATCACAGCCAATGCCAGCAAGCGCTGGGAAGGTATCAGACGCCTGGCCGCACTCAGTACCGTGGCGGCAATCAGCGGAAAAGCCAACAACAGCAGTATGCCATGGCCGGCAAACAGCAGGGAGAAGAGGGAGATGAGGCAGAGTGAGGCGCCACTGATGACAAGAAAACGCAGGCTGGTATCTGTGCCCTGGCGACAGAAAAAGGTATTTAACAACATAAAAAATCTCACTTCACGGCTATCTCAGCAGAGAGTCTACTGGATCTCGCCCTGGATAACGCTTAATTTTGGTTAATTTTCTTATCTCGCCTAAGCCAGCTGTGATGATTCGCCCCCCATGCACCTACGCGGCTAACGCCCATGCGGCCACGCGGCTAGGGGCCAAGATTAACTAGCCTAAATTTACCTCAAGCCTGTATAATGTCTGGCTACCTAAAACCATACAGCCTTTGGATAGCAAATACATGACCGCTCGCGGAAACCTCTTTATCATTTCAGCGCCCAGTGGCGCCGGCAAGTCTTCACTTCTTAGCGCCATTTTGCAGGATAAACCCGCCGATATGAAGGTCTCTGTGTCACACACGACACGCCAACCCAGAGTCGGCGAAGTCGACGGCGAGCACTACCATTTCGTCTCGGTCGACGAGTTCAAGGCATTGATCGAAGAGAATGCCTTCTTCGAATGGGCCGAGGTATTCGGTAACTATTATGGCACCTCTAAGGCGGCTATCGAGGTGATGCTGGAAAAGGGCATAGATGTCTTTCTCGACATCGACTGGCAGGGGGCACAGCAAGTTAAAGAGATGATGCCCGAAGCGATTGGCGTATTCATCCTGCCGCCTTCGAAGGCCGAGCTTGAGCGTCGTCTTACGGGACGCGGCCAGGACAGCGCCGAGGTCATTGCCGGACGTATGGCCCAGGCGACGTCGGAGATCTCCCACTACGACGAATACGACTTCATCATAGTGAACGATGATTTCGAACAGGCACAGGTGGATTTAAAGGCAATTATTCGCAGCCAACGCCTCACTCGTGCTAGTCAAATTCATGCTCAAAATGATATGCTTAATGATCTGTTGGCAGACTAACTGTCATCGTGTACAATTTTGCGTCATTTTTTCACCCATAAACACTGGAGTTTCAATACATGGCTCGCGTAACTGTAGAAGACGCCGTAAACCAAATCGGCAACCGTTTTGATATGATCCTGGTTGCAGCGCGTCGTGCTCGCCAAATCGCTGTGCAGGGCAAAGACCCTATGGTTGAAGAAGAGAACGACAAGCCAACGGTTATCGCCCTACGCGAAATCGAACTTGGCCTGGTTACCGCCGACACACTGGACGCCGATGAGCGTCAGACCGTCCGCGAACGTGAAGCAGCCGAGATTGCTGCCGTTGCCGCCATCGCCGAAGGCCGCAACACTATCTAAGGAGTGAAGCCACTTGTATCTGTTTGAAGGTCTCAAGGAGTCTGCGTCAAGTTACTTAGAAGCTACGCAGGTAGAATTACTCAAGCAGGCCTATCAGGTAGCGCGCGATGCTCATGAAGGGCAGATGCGCACGAGTGGCGAACCCTATATTACCCATCCGGTTGCGGTTGCCCGCATCCTGGCCGATATGCGTCTCGACCACGAGACGCTCATGGCCGCCCTGCTGCACGACACCATCGAAGATACCCCTGTCACCAAAGAAGAGCTCTCCGAGCTATTTGGTGAGTCTGTGGGCGAGCTGGTAGAGGGCGTCTCCAAGCTGGACAAGCTTAAGTTCAGAGACAAGAAAGAAGCCCAGGCGGAAAACTTCCGCAAGATGATGATGGCCATGACCCAGGATATCCGGGTGATCCTCATCAAGCTGGCCGACCGCACCCATAACATGCGCACCCTAGGCGCCCTGCGTCCCGACAAGCGTCGTCGCATCGCCCGGGAAACCCTGGAAATTTACGCCCCCATCGCCAACCGTCTGGGCATTCACAATATCAAGACTGAGCTGGAAGATCTGGGCTTTCAGGCCTATTACCCCATGCGCTACCGGGTGCTCAAAGAGGTGGTCAAGTCTGCCCGTGGCAACCGTAAAGAGCTGATCCAGAATATCGAAGGCGCCATCAAGACACGTCTCGAGGACACAGGTCTTCAGGGCACGGTCAAGGGCCGCGAGAAAAACCTCTACTCCATCTACAACAAGATGCGCAACAAGGAACTCCAGTTCCAAGAGGTAATGGATATCTACGCGTTTCGGGTGATCGTCGATTCCATCGACACCTGTTATCGCGTCATGGGCGCCATGCACGGCCTGTATAAGCCGCGCCCCGGCCGCTTCAAAGATTATATCGCTATCCCCAAGGCAAACGGCTATCAGTCGCTGCATACCTCACTATTTGGGCCTCACGGCGTGCCGGTAGAGATCCAGATACGTACCGAGGATATGGATCAGATGGCCGACAAGGGGGTCGCGGCGCACTGGCTCTACAAGGGGGCCGGTTCGGCCCAGCAAGGCACCACGACTCAGGTTCGTGCCCGTAAATGGATGCAAAGCCTGCTTGAGCTACAACAGAGCGCCAGCACCTCATTCGAATTCGTCGAGAACTTTAAGACAGAGCTGTTCCCGGAAGAGATCTATGTCTTCACCCCTGAGGGACGTATTCTCGAGCTGCCTGTGGGCGCCACCGCGGTGGACTTCGCCTACGAGGTTCATACCGACGTGGGCAACACCTGTGTGGGTGCAAGAGTCAACCGTCAGGCCTATCCGCTGAGCCAGCCGCTCATCTCAGGCCAGACCATAGAGATCATCACCGCTAAGGGCGCGCGGCCCAATGCCGCCTGGCTCAACTTTGTGGTGACGGGTAAGGCACGCGCCAAGATCCGCCAGCTGCTCAAGAGCCTCAAAGAAGATGATGCCGTACTGCTAGGCAAGCGTCTGCTCAATCACGCCCTGGGCGACATCAAGCTCAAGGATATCCCTCAGGAGCAGATCGATAAGGTGGTGAGCGAGACCAAACACGCCACCCTAGATTCCCTGCTGGCCGACATTGGCCTTGGCAACGCCATGAGCATAGTGATCGCCCAGCGTCTCAAGGGCGATCGCGTCGAGCAGCACGAACATAAAGAATCCAACATGATGCCGATCCGCGGCGCCGAAGGCATGCTGGTCTCCTTCGCCAACTGTTGTCGCCCCATCCCGGGTGATGCGGTGATCGCCCATGTGAGCCCGGGTAAGGGCCTGGTGGTGCACATGGAGAGCTGCGCCAACATCCGCGGTTATCAGGGCGAACCAGACAAGTATATTCCTGTGCACTGGGACAACGCCGAGGGCGTCGAGTTCCAGGCTAACCTGCGCATCGAGATCGTCAACCATCAGGGCGCACTGGCCAAGATCACCTCTATCGTGGCCGCCGAGGGCTCGAATATCCATAACCTGAGCACAGAAGAGCGTGACGGCCGGGTATTCTTGATTAACTTACGGATCTCGGTCACCGACCGAGTCCACTTAGCCAACGTGATGCGCCGTATCAGGGTACTGCCGGAAGTGCTGCGCACCTCGCGTAATCGTTAGTTCCACCACTATTAACCTAAGTAGAGAGAGCGTTATGGCAGAGAAGATTATCATTGCAACCGACAAGGCCCCGCAGGCGATCGGCACCTATTCTCAAGCTGTTAAAGTGGGCAGCACAGTCTATCTGTCTGGCCAAATCCCGCTGAATCCTGAGACCATGCAGATGGTCAGCGACGAGTTTGAAGCCCAGGTGGTGCAGGTGTTCGACAACCTGACAGCCGTATGTGAAGCCGCCGGTGGTAGCCTGAAGGATATCGTTAAGCTGAACATCTTCATGACAGATCTGGCTAACTTCGCCACGGTCAATGAGATCATGGGTCGCTACTTCGAGCAGCCATACCCTGCCCGCGCCGCCATCGGCGTTAAGCAGCTGCCGAAAGACTCTCTGGTTGAGATGGATGGCGTGATGGAGCTGTAAGCTCTAAGTTGACACCAAAGGGCGCTGCGGCGCCCTTTGTTCTTGATAAACATTACAAACGAAACATCATGAGTCCAGAACGCTTCAAACGCATCAACCAGATGCTAGACAACCGCCAGACCGATCTCACCCTGTGTTTGGACAAGGTACACAAGACCAACAATATCGCCGCGGTGATCCGCACCGCCGACGCCGTCGGCATACATCAAATCCACGCCGTCTGGCCCGATATCGAGATGCGCGTTTCAGGCAATACCGCATCGGGTAGCCAGCAGTGGGTCAAGACCATCAAGCACTACCACATGGATGAAGCCGCGGCCCAGTTCAAGGCGGCGGGCATGCAGATTTTGGCCACCAACTTCTCAGAAAATGCGGTCGATTTTCGCGACATCGACTACACCAAGCCGACTGTGGTGATCATGGGTAACGAACGCGACGGCGTCAGCGAGGAAGGCCTGGCCATCGCCGATAAACAGATCATCATCCCCATGATAGGCATGGTGCAGTCCCTCAATGTGTCTGTGGCCTCTGCCCTGGTGATGTATGAAGCACAGCGTCAACGCGCCGAGGCCGGCATGTATGGCCAGCGCACCCTAGACGACGCCTACTGCCAAACCATGCTGTTCGAGCAGGGCCACCCAGTGTACGCCAAGGCCTGTCGGCGCAAGAAGATCCCCTATCCCGCCATCGACGACCAGGGGCAGATCGTCGCCGACGAGACCTGGTGGCAGCGAATGCGCGCCCCGGATCCCGACGCCGAATCAGAAACATAAGCTCGCTACGCGAGATAAGCCAAAAATCGGCCTCCTGCGACACAGTTCCTGCACTCACCTAACAGACCACGCCTCCTAAGACTATGACAATTGGCCTTTTATTCCGGTAAAACAATTGTCATAGATCACATTCTTCGCCATACTCAAAGACGCGCATAAAAAGTGGCCAGGCGCTCTCATCACAGACAACAGGCCCACTCAATAATGGGGGTTGTTGAGTCTCGCACCGGCACAGGTCGGGCGAACCAAGTTGCGTCTCCTTTAACACTAAGAATAACTATGGAATGGCAAGATGGACTCACTATTCAAATCACCGGTCGACATGTTGCAACACTGGGTCGAGCGATATGGCGATAACACCTACCTGAAACAGCCCATAAACGGCCAGTATGTCAATTTTAGCTGGCGTGAAGTGCAGCAGAAGATGCTACAGATCGCCGGCGCACTGCGCCATCTCGGCCTGGAGCCGGGCGACAAGGTCGCGGTTTTATCAAAGAACTGCGCCGAATGGTTTATTACCGATCTTGCCCTGATGCACGGCGGCTATATCAGCGTGCCCATCTACCCAACGGCCAATGCCGACACCATACGCTACGTGCTGGAACACAGCGAATCCAAGGCGATCTTCATCGGCAAGCTGGACTACTGGGCCGATCAGGAAGCCGGGGTTGGCGGCGACATACTGCGCCTCGCCATGCCTTACGACACCATGCCGGCACAATACCAATGGGACACCCTGCTGAAACTGGGTCACCCATTGACCGACGCCGAGGCACCTACGCCCGAGCAGATCATGACCATCATCTACACCTCGGGATCGACCGGCAAGCCTAAGGGGGCAATTCAGACCTTCGCCAGCTATGAGTGGACCTGCCGCGCCGTGGTGCGTGACCTCAAGACAGATGTGGAAGACAGGCTGCTCTCCTATCTGCCATTGGCTCACATCACCGAGCGTGTCGCCATCGAGGGCTCCTCTTATTACTCCGGCAGCAGCGTCGCCTTCGTCGAGAGCCTCGACAGCTTCGTCGCCGACGTGCAGCGAGCCAGACCGACCGTCTTCTTCTCTGTGCCCCGCCTGTGGAGCCTGTTCCAGAAGAATATTATCGACAAGATTGGCTACACTAAGCTCAACTTCCTTCTCAAGGTGCCCATTCTCAACAGCATAGTGAAGAAGAAAATTCATGAAGGACTGGGTCTGCAACACTGTCATCTGCTCGGTTCTGGCTCGGCGCCTATTCCGCCTTCGCTGATTACCTGGTATCACAAGATTGGCCTGAATATCTGTGAGGCCTGGGGCATGACGGAAAACAGCGCCTACTCCATCATCAATCACCCCTTCGATGCCAGCAAGATAGGCACAGTCGGGCGCGCCGTTGAGGGCTGTAGCGTCAAGCAGGGCGACAATGGCGAGTTGATGGTCAAGAGCCCAGGGCTAATGAGCGGCTACTACAAGCAGCCGGAAGTCACTCAGGCCAGCTTCGACGAAGATGGCTATTTTCATACCGGCGATCTCTGCTCAATCGACGCCGATGGCTGCGTCACCATCACGGGCCGGGTCAAAGACAACTTCAAGACCGCCAAGGGCAAGTATGTCGCCCCCGTGCCAATCGAGCGCAAGCTGGCCCAGGATCCTCATGTGGAGCTGATCTGCATCATAGGCTCTGGCCTGCCTCACCCTGTTGCCCTGGTGCAGCTCTCCGAGGGCGCCGCCCTGCAACCCAAGGAGGAGGTTCGCGCCTCACTCAAGGCGACCCTGGACAGCATCAACCCTAACCTGGAGTCCCACGAGACGGTCGACGCCATCATAGTGGTGAGCGAACCCTGGGATGTGGATAACGACGTGTTGACGCCGACCCTGAAGATTAAGCGCCACGTGCTGGAGCAGAGATTCAGCGCCAAGGTCGATGGTCAGCGCGGCGGCGTGGTTCGCTGGGAAGATGAGCTCTAGGCTCTGTCGATATCTCGCTAACAGAAAACACGCCATCTGGCGTGTTTTTTATTTTCTCGCCCACAGCGGAGTGAATAAAGTTTAATCGGCAAATCCAAAATAGGAGTTGCCTAAAACTGTGCAAGCTCTATGCTTGGCGCCCCACTACTATTGAGAGTCAATCATGTTCACCCCGCTAGCCCTTATCGCTGGTCTGCTCATTCTTATTCTTGGTGCCGAATCCCTGGTGCGTGGCGCCAGCGCCCTCGCCCTCAGGCTCGGTGTCACCCCGCTGATCATCGGCCTCACCATAGTCGCCTTCGGCACCAGCGCCCCCGAGCTGGCGGTCAGCCTCAAGTCGGCCCTGGCCGGCAACTCAGGCATCGCCCTTGGCAATGTGGTCGGCTCCAACATCGCCAACATAGGCCTAATCCTCGGCCTGACGGCCCTGGTGCGTCCCATCGGCGTGCAATCTATGATGGTCAAGCGCGACATCCCTTTGATGCTGTTCGCCAGCCTGCTCTTCTGGGGGCTGATCAGCGACGGCAGCCTCAGCCAGCTGGACGGTGCCCTGCTCTGCTCCATGCTGATCGCCTATCTGGGGATGAACTACCTGTTCGATAAGCAGCAGGCCGATACCGAGTCGATGGAGCTCAAGCCCCTCGCGCCTCTGCTGGCCGTGGTGCTACTGCTGCTGGGGATCGCCATGTTGGTCGGCGGCGGCATACTCTTTGTCGACGGCGCCGTGGCGCTTGCCAGACAGCTGGGCATGAGCGAGCTACTCATCGGCCTGACCATCATCGCCATAGGCACCAGCATGCCAGAGCTTATCACCTCTCTGGTGGCGGCCAGACGCGGCGAGAGCGATATTGCAATCGGCAACCTGGTGGGCTCTAACCTGTTTAATATCCTGGGGATATTGGGGATCACCGCCCTTATCTACCCCATCAACGCCAGCGTGCCCAAGCTGGACATGCTGGTGATGGTTTCGCTGGCACTGCTGCTTCTGCCTCTGGCCTGGAGCGGCCTGCGCGTGGGACGGCGCGAGGGCGCCTTGCTGCTGCTCTGCTACCTCGTCTACCTGGGTTACCTGATCCTCACCTCGGGTGACTAGCCGAATAACGCCCAGCTACCGCAAAACATGCGACAAGATTGCGTTCATGCCGAACTCTGATAGTATATGTATATATTTACAGTAATAGACTCAGGTTCTGGTTAAATAGAACGCTAAATCAAATGGGTACAAAGCGTGGATAGACTCGATCTCATGGCGGTGACAGAGTTAAAGGGCGTTGCCGCCAAGATGGCGCAGCGGCTGGAAAAGCTCGGCATCAACACAGTCCAAGATCTGCTGTTTCACCTGCCGCTGCGCTACGAAGATCGTACCCAGATCTATCCTATCGCCTCCCTCTATCCAGGTAGCTACGGCACCATAGAGGGCGTCATACAGTCGACCCAGATCGTTCAGGGACGCAAGCGCATGCTCACCTGTACTGTGCGCGACGACTCGGGCACCATAACCCTGCGCTTCTTCAACTTCTCCGCCGCCATGCGTAACGGCCTCGAAGAGGGCGAGCGCATTCGGGCCTATGGCGAGGTGCGCCGGGGCAAGCTTCACCGGGAGATCATCCACCCGGAATACAAGATGCTCCACGGCGAGAGCGACTTCAGCCTCAGCGATACCCTGACACCTATCTACCCGACCACGGAGGGGCTCAAGCAGGCCAGCTGGATCCGTTTGACAGATCAGGCCCTCGCCCTGCTGGCCCATGGTGCCCTGACCGAACTGCTACCACCTCAGCTGAGGCCCAATCAGCTCTCATTGGTCGACGCGCTGCAGCTGCTGCACAGGCCCCCGAGCGAGGTCAGCCCCTTTGCCCTAGAGCAGGGCACACATCCGGCACAGCAAAGGCTGATCCAGGAGGAGCTGCTGGCCCACAACCTGAGCATGTTACAGCTCAGGGCCCGCAGCAATCATGATAAGGCCATCGCGATGCAGCCCACTGGGCAATTGCTCAACCCCTTCCTCACCTTCTTACCCTTCAAGCCCACGGGCGCCCAGCAGCGGGTGGTTGCCGATATCACCCAAGATCTCGGCAAGTCACACCCCATGATGCGGCTGGTGCAGGGAGATGTGGGCTCGGGCAAGACACTGGTGGCGGCGCTGGCGGCGCTGCAGGCGATAGAGAGCGGCTATCAGGTGGCCATGATGGCGCCCACCGAATTGCTCGCCGAGCAGCACGCCAACAACTTTAGCGCCTGGTTTGAGCCTCTGGGCCTCACCGTTGGCTGGCTGGCGGGTAAGCTCAAGGGCAAGGCCCGCACTCAGTCGCTGGCACAGATCAAGAGCGGCGAGGCCCATATCGTCATCGGCACCCACGCCATCTTTCAGGAGCAGGTCGAATTCAATCGCCTGGCGTTGATCATCATCGATGAGCAGCACAGGTTCGGGGTGCATCAACGCCTGGGGCTGCGAGAGAAAGGGATCAGCCAGAGCTTCCACCCACATCAGCTGATCATGACGGCAACCCCTATCCCCCGCACCCTGGCGATGACCGCCTATGCGGATCTCGATACCTCCATCATCGACGAGCTGCCGCCGGGGCGCACGCCGGTGACCACGGTCGCCATCTCAGACAATCGCCGCGGTGAGGTGATCGATCGCGTGCGCCGGGCCGCGCTGCAAGATGGGCGTCAGGCCTACTGGGTCTGTACCCTGATCGAAGAATCCGAGGTGCTGGAATGTCAGGCCGCCGAAGACACGGCCGAAGAGCTTAAACAGCTACTGCCCGAGCTCTCCATCGGCCTGGTGCATGGCCGCATGAAACCCACTGAGAAACAGGCGATCATGGACGCCTTTAAGGCCGGCAGCATACAGCTACTGGTGGCCACCACAGTGATCGAGGTAGGGGTCGATGTGCCCAATGCCAGCCTGATGATCATCGAAAACCCCGAGCGCCTGGGTCTGGCCCAACTACATCAGTTGCGGGGGCGTGTCGGCCGTGGCGCCGTGGCCAGCCACTGTGTGCTGCTCTACAAGGCGCCGCTTTCCCATACCGCCACCCAGCGCCTGGGGGTGCTTAGAGACAGCAACGACGGCTTCGTGATCGCCCAGAAAGATCTCGAGATCCGCGGACCGGGTGAGGTCTTAGGCACCAAGCAGACAGGTATCGCCGACATGAAGATAGCGGACTTAGTGCGGGATCAGGCCCTCATTCCTCACATACAGAAACTGGCGCAGCATGTGATGCAAGAGGTGCCGGAAAACGTTGACGCCATAGTGCTGCGTTGGTTAGGGGAGCGCCAGCAATACGTGCAGGCCTAACTCGGCTAACAATTAAATATTTTTTATTTCACTGGCCGCCCCTAGACAAGCCCGGTGAATTTTGCAGAATGGAAAGAGGCCTCTGTGGTCACAGGGCTTACTCCAGCCACAATTCAAGGAAATCTCATGCAAGTCAGTCAAGAAGATAGAATTGCCCCACAGGAATCGCGCAGCGGGATCAATGCGCTCAGCATTGCCGTGGTCGTCATATTGCTGCTGCTCGCCGGTGGCGCCTACTACTTCCTCGGTGGCGACGAGCCCGCACCCGAGCCAGAGATGCCCGCCCCTGTGACCCTGCCGGAACCCGAGCCAGAGCAGCCCTTACCGACGGATGCGGCGCTGCCAGAACCCGAAAACCTGGCGCCCGAGCCTGAAGCTCAGGTTGAAGAGGCACCAATCGAGACGGTGGAGGCCCTGCCTACACTGGCCGAGAGCGATCAATTTGTCCACGACAAGACGGTCGACGTCGCCAACGGCATGAAGATAGATCCGCTGCTGGTCGAGAAAGATATCGTCAGGCACTTCGTGGTGTTCGTCGACAACCTGGCCCAGGGCGAGCTGGCCCGCAAGGTGAGCCCGCTCAAGGCGCCTAACAGCAAGTTTACCGTCTCCGAGGTGACAGATAAGACCTACCTCAATCCCGACAGCTACCATAGGTATGATCTCTATGCGAACTTTGTCGATAACCTGGACGAAGAACAGCTTTTCAGCACCTATAAAAAGGTGAAGCCTCTGCTAGGCGAGGCCTTCGCCGAGTTAGGTTATCCCGACATGAATTTCGATGACCGCATGATAGAGGCGATCGACGTCATGTTATCCGCCCCGATTATCGACGCACCGATTGAGCTGGACAGCGTCAGCGTAAACTATAAGTTTGTCGACCCTAAGCTCGAGAGCCTGCCCAATGCCCAGAAGCTGATGATCCGCATGGGACCGGAAAACAGCAAGAAGGTCAAAGCCGCCCTGCGTAAGCTCAAGAAGCAGCTCAAACAGCCTTAAGCCCAAGATCGCCCGCCTCATGGCGGGCGACTTCCTCCTCTATCTTCTCAGTAATCACTAACAGAACAATCACATATTTATGTCACCCGTCAAAGGGTGTACAATAGCCGCCCCACAAATCTCTCTTGTGGCTCAGTTTCTGGTTAAGGAAAACATCAGCAAATCGCTGTATTTAGAGGCAAAGTAGTGCGGTTACACTTTCACATTCATTCTGCGGGCGCCTGGTCTCCCCTATACCAGCAGCTGCGGGATTGGCAGACATGGCCAACGCCGCCGACGGATACCGAGCAGCTCGCTCAGGCCGCCCCGGCACTCAAGCAAGTGCCCGCCATGCAAAGGCGACGCTTTAGTAAGCTCACTAAGATGCTGCTGGATGTCGCCTTTCAATGCGAAGTGCCGCCCCAAAGCCGTACCATCTTTGCCTCCCGCCATGGCGAACTTAACCGCACGGTCGATCTGCTGCAGGACATAGTGCGCCAGCAACCCATTTCGCCCATCGGCTTTAGCCAGTCAGTGCACAACACCGCCAGCGGCATCTTCAGCATACTGACTGACAACCGTGCACCCTCTACATCGATAGCGGCCGGTGAGTTCACGCTTTCTCAGGCGCTTATCGAGGCATATGGCCAGCTGGCAGAAGATAACGCGCCGCTGCTGTTGGTCTTCGGCGACGAGCCCGTCTCGGACATCTACAAAGAATTTACCAAGGAGCCAGAACTGCCAATCGCCCTGGCCCTGCAGCTGTCGCTCGCCAAGGAAGCGCCTGCTGGCACTCAACTACTCATAGAGACCAGCCCTTCGGCCAGCGAATTGGCCGAGGCACCAGCCATAGGCTTTGGCCAGCTTATTCACGCCATCGCCGCCAAGCAGCCGCTCGAAGGCCGTCTCAACCGCTATCTGCTGCGGATCTGTCATGACTAGCCAGGTGGTTGCCAAGCGCCTGACCGGCATCGCCTATATTCCTCGCTGGCTGGGTGGGGTGAGCTGTTATATCGCCTTCGGACTAGGCGGCCTGCTAAGCTCGCTGACCATATTGCCCCTGCTGAGGTTCTGGCCAGGCACCAGAGAGGTTCGTATCGCCCGGGTGCAGCGCGCGGTGCACCTGATGTTTCGCGGCTTCGTGCATATGCTCACCTGGGCCGGAGTGATTCGGGTCACCACCCAACATCTTGAAAGACTGGCAAGCGCCCAGGGCAAGGTGATTATCGCCAACCACCCGACGCTGGTCGACGTGGTGGTCTTGATCAGCCTGATGCCTAATGTCGGCTGTATCGTCAAACAAGGCTTGTGGCGCAACCCCTTTCTGCGCGGTGTGGTGTCGGCGGCCGGTTATATTCCCAATCGCGGCGCCGATCTCCTGCTCAAGGATTGCAGCGAGGTACTGGCGCAGGGCAGCAATATGATCATCTTCCCCGAGGGCACCCGTACCCTTAAGGGCCAGATAGTCAACGAATTTGCCCGGGGCGCGGCCAATATCGCCCTGCGCACCGATACCGATCTAATCCCCGTGGTATTAAGAACCAATGCGGTCGGCCTGACCAAGCAGGAACCCTGGTATGAGATACCTCGCCAAACCATAGGCATGAATGTCGAAGTAGGCGAAACTATCGAGCATATCAGGTATCATGCTCAAACGGGTGGAGACGCCAAGATGGCCCGTCAGTTGACGCGGGATCTCGAAGAATATTATAAACAACAACTTGATAAAAATTATGAGCTTACAAAACGAAATTAAACAACTCATCATAGATTGCCTGGATCTCGAAGACGTCAGTATCGAAGATATCGATACCGATGCGCCGCTATTTGGCGACGGTCTTGGGCTTGACTCTATCGATGCACTAGAGCTGGGACTGGCCATCAAGAAGCAGTTCGACGTCAAGATCGAAGCGAACTCTGAAGCCACCAAGGCCCACTTCTACAGCGTTGCCAGCCTGGCAAGCTTCATCGAATCTCAGCGCGGTTAGGAGGCAGCATGCAAAATCGTGAGCAAATTCTTCAGATGCTGACTCAGATCCTGGTGGATGAGTTTGAAATCGATGCCGACGACATCACCCCAGAGGCGTCACTGTATCAAGAGTTGGATCTCGACAGCATAGATGCGGTGGATCTGGTGATTAAGCTACAGCAACTCACGGGCAAGAAGATCCAGCCCGACGAGTTTAAAGCCGTACGTACCGTCGACGACGTCGTCACGGCCATCGAAGGCCTAGTGAAGCAGTAATGCGCCTGTTCCTGCAACTAGTCACCGGCCTGGTCGTGCTGGGGTATCCCCTAGCCGTCTACTTCGGCCTGAACTATTTGCCGCCGGGCGTAATAGCCCTCGCCCTGTGCAGCATACTGCTGCTGAGGCTGGCACTACAGAGGCAACAGATAAGGTCTATGATGCTGCCCATAGTCGTGGGCATCTTCCTGACTGCAGGCAGCTACTTGGCGAAACAGAACGCCTGGCTGCTCTACTATCCCGTGGTGATCAACCTGAGCATGTTGGCGCTGTTTGCCTACTCGCTCAAGCATGGTCCCACCATGATAGAACGTCTTGCCAGGTTAAAGGAGCCGGATCTGCCCGAAGAGGCGATCCCTTACCTGCGTAAGGTCACCCAGATCTGGTGTGGACTGTTTATCTTCAACGGTAGCATGGCACTCTACACCGCCAGCGCCACTAGCCTGGCGACCTGGACCCTCTATAATGGATTTATCGCCTATCTGCTGATCGGTGCGCTGCTCGGCGGAGAATGGTTATATCGCACCTTCTGGTTGAAAAAGTCATGACAGCCCTACTCAAACATTGGCTCAAGCATGGGCCGGCGAGCCAGCAGCTTATCAGCTTCAATCACCACGATATCCTGACGGGTGAGGCCTTTACCGCCCAGGTGGCCGCCATCTTCGAGGCCCTGAGCCAACATGAGGCGAAGCGCTGGTTATTGGCCTGCGACAGCAGCGACCTGTTTGCGGTGGGCCTTTGCGCCGGCCTGCTGGCGGGCAAGCAGCTTATCCTGCCCGCCAACACCCAGGGCGGCACCCTGAGCGAGCTCACCCATGAGTTCGATGCCGTACTGGCAGACCGTCCTCTGTGCGAGGCCAAAGACTATGTCGCCCTGCATAAGGATCTTAAACATCCTGGGCCCTGGCCGACCAGCCAGACCTTTGGCGAGCTCATTCTCTACACCTCTGGCTCCAGTGGTCAGCCCAAGGCGATCACTAAGACGCTGGATCAGCTCGATGCCGAGGTGACGGTGCTGGAACAGACCTTTGCCAATCACCTGCCCCAATGCAGCGTGATCGCCACCGTCTCCCATCAGCACATCTACGGCCTGCTGTTTAAGGTACTCTGGCCCCTAGCCGCCAGCCGCCCCTTCCTCAGCGATCTGGTGGAGTACCCCGAGACCCTGACCTATTACGCCAACCTGTTCCCTAACCTCTGCCTGATCAGCAGCCCGGCGCAGCTGTCGCGTCTGCCCGATGCCCTGGAGCATCAGCCGCAGCTGCGCGCGCCCAGCCTGATCTTCAGCTCTGGCGGCCCGCTGAGCCTTGAGGCCGCCAATGCCATCGCCCACTGCTATGGCAAGCCGCCCATCGAGGTCTTTGGCAGCACGGAAACCGGTGGCATCGCCTATCGTCGTCAGCAAGACAATCAGCAGAGCTGGCGCGCCTTTGCCACCCACGAGATCAAGCAAGATCCCCAGGATGGTGCGCTCTGGCTCAAATCCCCCTACCTGGAAAGCCAAGACTGGCTCAGGTGTGACGACAAGATACAGCTTATCGCCCCCGGCGAGTTTGTGTTGCAGGGACGACTGGACCGCATCGTCAAGATTGAGGAGAAGCGCCTTTCGCTGGTACAGATGGAGGCATTGCTGGAGAGCCACCCCTTGGTGGATCAGGCCGCGCTTGTGGTACTGGAGCAACCTAGGGTAAGCCTGGGCGCCGCCATCAGCCTATCTTTCGAGGGCAAAACATTGTTGGCCCAGGAAGGCAAGTTAGCGGTCAACAACGCCCTCAAACAGCATCTGTTGAGTCAGTTCGAGCGAGTCACCCTGCCCAGACGCTGGCGTTATCCTGCCGAGCTGCCACTCAACACCCAGGGCAAGCGTATCCACAAGGATCTGTTGGAGTTGTTTACACATGATTAAGTCAAACCTCCCCCCCATCTTGGCCAAGCGCAGCCTGGAAGATGGTGTCGAATGGCAACTGCGCATCGACGCCGACCTGCCCTATTTCGAGGGCCACTTTCCCGAGCAGGCGGTGCTCCCTGGTGTGACTCAACTAGATTGGGCGGTACAGCTAGGCGCTGTCGAGTTCGGCTACGCGCCCCAGGTGCAGAGCCTTGAGGTGCTTAAATTTCAACAGCTGATCCTGCCGGGTAGCGAGGTGCAGCTTAAGGTTAGCCTCAATCGCGCCAAGCACAAGCTCACCTTCGCCTACTATCAGGACGATCAGCGCTTCGGATCGGGCCGTATCTGCCTGACGCCGAACGATACTGAGGAGAGAGGCTGATGCAACTGGCGTTGGTCATCCCCAACTACAACCATCGCCAGGCGATCAAGGCCACCCTGGCACGCCTGGAACCCTTGGGACTGACCTGTTATCTAGTCAACGACGGCAGCGACGACGAGACCCGTCACCTGCTGTGCCAGCTGGCGGCGCAGCACGACTGGGTGCGACTGCTGCATCATCCCTTCAACCGGGGCAAGGGCGCGGCGGTGATGACGGGGCTCAGGGCCGCCTATGCCGATGGTTTTAGCCATGCGCTGCAGGTGGACGCCGACGGTCAGCACGATCTTGACGATATTCCTAAGATGATAGAGACGGCTAAGGCTCAGCCCCAGGCGCTGATCTCAGGCCTGCCGCAATACGATGAGTCAGTACCCAAGGGACGCCTCTATGGCCGTTACCTCACCCACTTTTGGGTCTGGGTCGAGACCCTGAGCCTGGATATTCGAGACTCCATGTGCGGTTTTCGCGTCTACCCTCTGGCCGCCACCGAGCAGCTGTTTCTCAACGAGGCACTGGGCGAGCGCATGGACTTCGATATCGAGGTGTTGGTCAAGCTCTACTGGCAGGGCGTCGAGGTGAAGCACCTGCCGACAAGGGTGATCTACCCGGAAGATGGCACCAGCCACTTCCAGGGCTTCAAAGACAATGTGCGCATCTCCGCCATGCACAGCAAGCTCTTCTTCGGCATGTTAAGACGTGTTCCTCAGCTGCTGCGTCATAAACGTAGCCGCCCCAAGGAGGTGAAACACTGGTCTCGCATGGGCGAGCGCGGCAGTTACTGGGGCATTAAGTTGTTGGCCACCAGTTATAAATTAGGTGGCCACTGGCTATGCCGCGCCATCATGTATCCGGTGATCTGCTATTTCTTCGCAACAGGCAGCACGGCGCGGCGCGCCAGCCAGACATTCCTGCGTCAGGTGCAGCGACTCGAGCCCAAGCATCCCGATCTCCAGGGCGAGATAAACTGGCGTCATAGCCTCAAGCACTTTATCGCCTTCGGTAATGCGGCGCTGGATCGTATCGACGCCTGGTGCGATCGCATCAAACTCAGCCAGGTCGACTTCCCCGACCGCGAGGTACTGGCCAAGCCGCTGGCACAGGGCCAGGGCGCCGTACTGCTGGTCTCTCACCTGGGCAACCTTGAGCTATGCCGCGCCATCTCGATTCACCAACGCAAGGTGAAGGTCAATGTGATGGTGCTGACCCAGAACGCAGAGAACTTCAATCGGGTGCTCAAACAGCTCAACCCCAATAGCGCGCTGAACCTGATTCAGGTGACCGAACTGGGCCCCAGCACCTCTATGTTGCTGCAGCAGAAGATAGAGCAGGGGGAACTCGTGGTGATCGCCGGCGATCGCACCTCCACCAGCAGCGAGGGGCGGGTACTGTACGCCCCCTTCATGGGTAAGGAAGCGCCTTTCCCACAAGGCCCCTTCATCCTCGCCAGCCTGCTGGATTGCCCGGTTTATTTGATGTTCTGCCTCAGAGAAAACGGCCGCTACCGCGTCCACGTAGAACACTTTGCCGATACTCTCAAGGGGCCGCGTGCCGGCCGCATGGAGAGGCTGCAGGAGGCGGTAAATCGTTACGCCGAGCGTCTTGAACACTACGCCCGCCGTGCACCGCTGCAATGGTTTAACTTTTTCGATTTTTGGCGCAAGGACGATGAACTCCTGCGCGAGGCCAAGCCTCACACGCCCAATAGGACAGAGAAATAGATGACACAGACGACTCAATCCCCCGCCTCCGCCACCCTGGTCGAATTTGGCCAGCGTAATCTCAATCTCGAGGAGGTCGTTGCCATCGCCAAGGGCGCCAAAGCCCAGCTCAAGGAGAGCGCCGACTATCAGGAATATATCCAGAAAGGTGCCCGCTTTATCGACAGCCTGCTGGCCGAAGAGGGCGTGGTTTATGGCGTCACCACGGGCTACGGCGACTCCTGTACCGTCACCGTGGGACTGGATCTGGTGCACGAACTGCCGCTGCATCTGTCACGCTTCCACGGCTGTGGCATGGGTAACATTCTCTCCGTCATGCAGGCTAGGGCCGTGATGGCGTGCCGTCTAAGCTCGCTGGCCGTGGGTAAATCTGGGGTCAGCTATGAGCTGCTCAAGCGTATCGAGACCCTGCTTAACCTAGGCATCACCCCGGTGATCCCGGAAGAAGGCTCAGTGGGCGCCAGCGGCGATCTCACCCCCCTCTCCTATCTGGCCGCCGTGCTAGTGGGCGAGCGCGAGGTGATCTACCAAGGCAAGCGTCGCGCTACCGCAGAGGTATACAGTGAGCTAAACATCACGCCGCTGACCCTTCGCCCCAAGGAGGGGCTAGCTCTGATGAACGGCACCGCGGTGATGACGGCGCTGGCCTGTCTTGCCTACGACAGGGCCCAATACCTGAACCGTCTGGCCAGCCGAATCACCGCCATGGCGTCCCTGACTCTCAAGGGTAACTCTAACCATTTCGACAATATCCTGTTTGCGGCCAAGCCACATCCTGGCCAAAATCAGGTAGCGGCCTGGATACGGGAAGACCTCAACCACCACGAGCACCCGCGCAACTCAGACCGCCTGCAGGACAGATACTCGATCCGCTGCGCGCCGCACATCATAGGCGTGCTGCAAGATGCGCTGCCCTTCATGCGCCAATTTATCGAGACCGAACTCAATAGCGCCAATGACAACCCTATCGTCGACGGCGAGGGTGAACACGTGCTCCACGGCGGCCACTTCTACGGTGGTCACATCGGCTTCGTGATGGACTCGATGAAGAACGCCATCGCCAATATTGCCGATCTGATTGACCGCCAGATGGCATTGGTAATGGACCCTAAATTTAACAACGGCCTGCCCGCCAACCTCTCGGGTGCTCAGGGCAGCCGCAAGGCGATCAATCACGGCTTCAAGGCGGTGCAGATAGGCGTATCGGCCTGGACCGCCGAGGCACTGAAGAACACCATGCCTGCCAGCGTCTTCTCGCGCTCCACCGAATGTCACAACCAGGACAAGGTGAGCATGGGCACTATCGCCGCCCGCGACTGTATGCGCGTGTTGCAGCTCACCGAACAGGTGGCCGCGGCTGCGCTGCTGGCCATGACCCAGGGCATTCACTTGCGTATCGCCCAGGGCGAGCTGTGTCATGCCTCGCTGACCACCTCTGTCGCCAAGACACTCGATCAGATCAGCGCCGACTTTGAACTGCTCACCGAAGACAGACCCCTAGAGACCGTGCTTAGGCAGACGGTCGACAAGATCCAGCAGGGACTGTGGGAAGTGTGTCACTAGGAGGCGCGAGATGAAGGCACTGCTCACCACAGAGATGGAGATGGTCATCCCCTTCCACGACGTCGACTCCATGGGGATCACCTGGCACGGTAACTATCTCAGGTATTTCGAGATAGCCCGCTGTCAGCTGCTGGACGAGATAGACTACGGCTACCGCAAGATGCAGGCCTCCGGCTATGCCTGGCCCATTATCGATCTGCAGATAAAATATGTGCAGGCCAGCACCTTCGAGCAGAAGGTCAAAGTAATAGCCAGCCTAGTGGAATGGGAAAATCGCCTCAAGATCACCTATCAGGTGCGCGACGCCGAGACTAACCAGCGCCTGACCAAGGGTTATACCGTACAGGCAGCTGTCGAGATGGACACTAAGGAACTCTGCCTGGTCACCCCGGATTGTTTCAGAGACAAGATTGCCCACCTGCTGCCAAGTGAGGCGCTGGCATGATGACCTCTTTGCTTCACCGCATCACTAGCCTTCACCGCATCGCTAAGACCGGCCTGTTTTGCCTGCTGTTTTGTCCAATGTTCTGCCTGGGCCTCGTTAGTTTCGTAACTCACGCAGAACAATCAACCGACTACGAGGCACTTTTTAAAGCACCAGCAGACAATACAACCCTATCCAAGCTGGTAACCCGCCTTGGCGGCGGTGAGTCGGCAAAAGGTGAGTTTACCCAGTCCCGCTACCTAAAGGTGCTGAAGAAGCCGCTGGTGAGCCGCGGCGAGTTCCTGTTTCAGGACAAACTGGGGATCGCCTGGCTACAGACAGCGCCCTTTCCCTCTGGCCTGGTGCTGACGCAAAACACCCTGGTGCAGATAGATGCCGATGGCAACCGTCAGGTGAGCCACGCCGATGACAATCCTCAGGCGGGTGCCATGGCGCAGATGATGCCTAACCTGATGAGCGCGCTGCTAGGCGGCGATCTCGCCCCCCTGGAGGCGCAGTTTACCCTGCACCTGATACAGCAAGCAGAGTGCTGGCAGTTAGGCTTGGAGCCGATAGACCCTCTCATCAAACAGGCGATGCCACACATAGTGCTACAGGGAAGCGAGCAGCTAGAGTCTCTCAGCCTGTTAGATAGCCGCGGCGATCTCAGCGTGATCGAATTTAACGCCCTGGCGCAACGTCCGCTGACGGCGGAGGAGCAGGCCTATTTTAAACTCGACGCCGCCCCTCGCCCCGCGACAGAGGCTAAATGATCCTCAACCTCAGCGACCGCCTGGGTCGCCTCTCTGTCAATACCCGCCTGGTTATCTGGTTGGTGCTGCTGGCCGCCATGGCGCTGCTGGCCGCCCAGGCGCTGAGCCGCGGCGCCGGGGTGCAGAGCGACATCCTGGCCATGCTCCCCAAGATCCAGGAAGATCTCCTCACCCAGAAGGCGATAGACAGAGTCGAGCAACAGCTGGCCAATCGTATCTATCTTGGCGTCGTCAGCCCAGATCAGGCCAGCGCCGTCTCCGGGGCTAAGGCTTTACTCGCCTCGCTGCAGGCCGCACCCGAGGCCTTTACCCAGGTTCAAAGCGCTGACATGCAGGGCGCACAGGCCCTCAACCGCTTCTATTTTCCCTATCGCTTTCACCTGCTTACCGCGCAGCAGAGAGCCCTGTTAGAGAGTGGACAATTAGCCAAGTTAGAGGCTAATACGCTAGCTCAACTCTACAATGCCTTCGGCTACGCCAACAGCCAGTTGCTGAGCCAGGACCCCCTGCTACTCTACCCAGAGCTGCTGAAACAGCTCTCGCCCCAGCGTCGCCTCAAGGTTGTCGACGGCATTCTGGTTGGCCAGGAAGCGACACCTGGTCCAGATGGGCAAAAGCGCAGTGTTGCCATCGTCATGGCCCAGGGAGTCGGCAGCGCCTTCAACCCTAAGGCGCAGGAACTTCAGCTCGCCCGGCTTGAAGAGTCAATAGCCCAGATGCAGCAAAATCTCGGGACAGAACAAAACGTGAACGTGCTACGCGGCGGCGCCCTGTTTCATGCCGCGGCGGCGACCAAGCAGGCGAAACAAGAGGTGTCCAGCCTGGGGCTTGCCTCGCTGATCGGCGTTATCCTGCTGGTATGGCTGGCATTTCGCTCTATCATGCCGCTCACCATCGCCGCCCTGACCATAGCCACCAGCCTGCTGTTTGCCCTGGGCGCGACCCTGTGGATCTTCACTCAAGTTCATCTGCTCACTCTGGTATTCGGCACCAGCCTGATCGGCATCGCCATCGACTACAGCTTTCACTTCTACTGTGAGCGGCTGCAGGCACAGAAAAACGATGCCAATAAAGATAGGCAGGCCGAGACCAATACCGCCACTAATACCGCGACTTCGGCCGTCACCCGGGTCTTTCCGGCGGCCAGCCTGGCGCTGCTGACCACTGTCATCGCCTACCTGGCCATAGGCTTAACGCCGTTTCCCGGCATGCAGCAGGTCGCGGTATTTTGTGCCGCCGGCCTCCTGGGCGCCTATCTGACGCTGATCTTCGCCTATCCTAAGCTTGCCAACGGCGCCATGACACCGGGCGAGCGCGCACTAAGCTTAGCGGCGCGTTACCTCAATGCCATGCAGCTCATCGCGCGGCCCATGCGCGGCATCAAGGGCGTAGTCATCGCCCTTGGTCTGCTGCTTGTGACCGTGATGGGCCTGAATAAGCTTGAGGTAAACGATGATATTCGCGCCCTGCAGCAGAGTCCATTGAGCGTCACCCAGAGTGAGGAAAGGCTGCGCCAGGTGATGAGCGGCGGCACAGATAACCAATTTATCCTGGTAAGAGCCGAGACCCCGGAGGCGCTGCTGACACGGCTTGAGGCACTTACGCCGACGCTCAACTCACTGCAACACCAGGGCGTGCTGGGTAACTCGATTAATCTGGCCCGCTACCTGCCCAGTCAGGCAAGCCAGCAAGAGGCCTATCGCCTGCAGGGGGAGATCTATCACAAGCTGCCCCAGGTGTTAGCGCGCCTGGGACTGGACGACGACTTAGCTCCAGTCCTGATGGCAAGCTTCGAGGCCAGCGCCAATGAGGTGATTACCCCAGACAATTTCTTCGCCGATAAGGCGGGCGAGCTGTTCGCGCCGCTATGGTTGGCACCCGAGTTGTCGTCCAAGTTGTCACCAGAGCTATCACTTGGGCTATCGCGTGGAACTGATACTCAAACCCAGATAAAGACACCCGATTCAGATGCCTACGGCGCTATTGTCTTATTGGGTGGCATCAAAAACCTCGGCACCTTGACCCGTGCAATCACCCCCTTAGATGGTGTCAGCCTGGTGGACAAGGTGCAGGATATCTCGGATGTGATGGCCAAGTATCGCAGCCTAACCCTGAGCCTGCTGGCGCTGGCACTCCTGGTTGCCGGACTCATCTTCTCGCTGCGCTTCGGCCTCAAGATGGCCCTATGGATCACAGCCGTGCCCGCCCTGGCGGCGCTGCTCACCCTGGCAGGACTGGGATTAGCCGGCTCGCCACTCACCCTGTTTCATGCTCTGGCACTGATCTTGGTGTTCGGTATAGGCGTCGACTACAGCCTGTTTTTCGCCGAGAGCCATAGAGGCGAAGGCGTGATGATGGCGGTATTCATGTCCGCCTGTTCGACCCTCATGGCCTTCGGTCTGCTGGCCTTCAGCCAGACACCAGCCATCCACTATTTCGGCCTGACATTACTCCTGGGGATAGGCCTCACCTTCATGCTTTCCCCCTTTATTCACACATTAACAAGGATTGATAAGTGACCCCTTTCGCGCAAAAAGCCGCTCATACGGACCATTATGATGTGATAGTGATAGGTGCGGGCCCCTCGGGCAGCGTTGCCGCCAGCCTGCTGCATCAACAGGGTAAGCGTGTCTTAGTCTTGGAGAAGCAGCACTTCCCCCGCTTCTCCATCGGCGAGAGCCTACTGCCCTGCTGCATGCAGGTGATTGCCGAGGCCGATATGCTCGATGCCGTCAATCAGGCGGGGTATCAATTCAAGAACGGTGCGGCCTTCAACGCCAATGGCCGCTCGACCTACTTCGACTTTACCGACAAGTTCACCCCTGGGCCGGGCACCACCTTTCAGGTCGAGCGTGGCGACTTCGATAAGCTACTCGCCGACACTGCCGTCAGCCAAGGGGTCGAGATCCGCTATGGCCAGCGTGTCGATGCCGTGGATCTGAGCCAACAGCCCAGGCTCACCATCAGCGACGAGCAGGGGCAAAGCTATGAGCTGAGCGCCGACTACCTGCTGGACGCCAGCGGCTTCGGTAGGGTACTCCCCAGGCTACTGGACCTTGAGCGTCCTTCTAACCTGCCCAGCCGCACCGCGATATTTACCCATATCCAGGACAATATCGACAGCGTCGACATGGGCGACTATCAGTTCGATCGCAACAAGATCCTGATCAGCGTTCACCCGGATAATCGCGACATCTGGTATTGGCTGATCCCCTTCAGCAACGGTCGCTGCTCGCTGGGTGTGGTGGGCGAGCCTCACCTGCTGGGCGAAGATGCCGATCTAGAGGCCACAAATCTCGAGACTGTATTAATGCGCCTGGTGCGGGAAGAGCCGCGCCTCAAGCAGCTGCTCAGTCGCGCCGAGATAGTACGCACACCCGCCAAGCTAGAGGGCTACTCGGCTAATGTCAGCACCCTGGCTAACGATAAATTTGCCCTGCTGGGCAACGCCGGCGAGTTTCTCGATCCCGTGTTCTCCTCAGGCGTGACTATCGCGATGCAATCAGCCTCAATTGCGGCTAAATGTGTCGTGAGACAACTCAATGGTCAGGTGGTCGACTGGCAGACAGAATATGCCCAGCCGCTGATGCGCGGCGTCGATACCTTCAGAACCTATGTGCAGGCCTGGTATGATGGTCGCTTCCAGGATGTGATCTTCTATCAGGACCCTAACCCTAAGATTAAACAGATGATCTGTTCTATCCTAGCGGGCTACGCTTGGGACGAGAGCAACCCGTTTGTCGCCGAGTCTGAGCGTCGCCTCAACATGGTGGTCGAGCTATGCCGTTAAGGGCGAGTCTCTTCATCTGCATGGCGCTCATGCTGAGTGCCTGCGCCCAAAAGCTAGACAGGCAGACCTGTATGGCCCTGGCTGAGGGAGTCGACTATTGCCTGGCCCCCCTGCCAGCATCGACGCCGGTCAGCCAGAGTCAGCTGGTGAAACTCAAGGTGAAACAGTCCAGGCATCAGCTGCTCAGCCAGCTGGATCTGACGCCAGACTCGCTTACCTTAGTAGGGCTGGCACCACTGGGCCAGCCACTGTTTACCCTCACCTATGACGGCCAGCAACTCACCAGCGAGCAGAGCGTCTTATTGGGGGAGCAATTTAAGGCCGAGTATCTCCTTGGGCTGCTGCAATTGATATACTGGCAACCGGGCGATGTAAATCGCCATTTACAGGGGGCGGCACTGACCGACCACACCTGTGATGCAGCCTATTGCAGAAGATTATATGCTAGCGATGGCGAGACCATAATGGATATCCGCTATAGCCAAGCACAGCCCTGGGCAGCCGAGGTAACGCTGGAGTTTCGCCAGGCACAACTGACGCTGAACATCCAGCCGCTAGAGTAAACAAGCGCTTAATAGCCATAAGAACGGACACTATGACAAAGATAGCTATCACCCACCTAGGATTATGTACCCCGCTGGGAGACGATCCCCACACAGTCTTGCGCCACTTGCTCGATGGCGATACCCAGGGCATGCGGTGGCGTGACGATCTGATCCCCGACAGCCGGGTATTGGTGGGCATGGTCACCACAGAGTTGCCTGAGATAGCGCCTGACCTACAGAGATTCGACTGTCGTAACAACCAGTTGCTACAGCGTGCCGCGGAGCAGATCGCCCCCACGGTAGAGGCTGCCAAGACACAATATGGTGTCGCTCGTATCGGCATCGTATTAGGCACCAGCACCTCGGGCATCGCCAGGGGCGAGAAGGCGTTGGCCTACCGCGCCGAACACGGGGTGCTGCCAGGCGATTACCTCTATTCCAAGCAGGAGCTGGGTAACAGCTGCGACTTTCTGCAGCATTATTTCGAGCTCTCAGGCCCATGCTACACGGTTTCTACCGCCTGCTCCTCCAGCGCCAAGGTATTCGCCAGCGCCAAACGCCTGCTAGAAGCCAACGTCTGCGACATGGTGATCGTCGGCGGCGCCGACAGCCTGTGTAAATTGACCCTGAACGGTTTTCACTCGCTGGAATCTGTCTCCAAGACCCACTGCCAACCCTTTAGCCGTAATCGCGATGGCATCAATATCGGCGAGGGCGCCGCGCTATTTACCCTCACCCTAGGCGAGGCCAATTGGATGTTGGCGGGCGTAGGCGAATCCAGCGATGCGCACCATATATCATCGCCCCACCCCGAGGGAGATGGCGCCGTGGTCGCCATAGAGATGGCCCTCAAGGACGCAGAGATAGCACCATCTCAGGTGGGCTACATCAACCTTCACGGTACGGCGACCATGAAAAACGATGCCATGGAGAGCCGTGCCCTGCTTAAGGTATTTGGCGACCAACTGCCGCCGGTAAGCTCTACCAAGCCGCTGACAGGCCATGCCCTCGGCGCTGCCGGTGCCCTGGAGGCGGCCTTCAGCCTGCTGCTTCTCTCGGATCTCAATCTAGATAACGGGCTGCCGCCCCAGGTGGGAGACGGCCTGTGGGATGATGACAATCCGGCGCTGCCCTTCGTATCACAGGGGCAGACTCAAGCGCTCGACTATGTGATGAGTAACTCCTTTGCCTTTGGCGGCAGCAATGCCAGCGTCATCTTCAGCAAAGGAGCCAAGGGCTAATGTCTACACCACTAACACCAGAATCTGAGTCACAGCCAATGTCACAGCTAAATACTCCCCTGGCAGAGATCCCGCTGGATGCCGTGCTGCCCCACCGCGCACCTATGATCTTGATCGACAAGCTGCTCGAGCAGGCACCAGATACCCTGCTGACCGAGGTGAACATAAGCGCAGAAAGTGCCTATTTCGATGCTGCCAGCCAGTCTGTGCCCAACTATGTGGGCATAGAATATATGGCGCAGAGCATCGCCGCCCTCGCAGGCCTGGAGGCCAGCGCCCGAGGCGAACCCATTCGTGTCGGCTTCCTGCTCGGCACGCGCAAGTTAACATTCGCGATCCCCGCCTACCGACTCGGCGAGCGTTATCAGACACGAGTCAGCCGCCTCTATCAGGAAGATAACGGTCTGGCGGTATTTGATTGTAAAATATTCCACAACAATCAACTTGTGGCTGAGGCTAATGTCAATGTATTCCAGCCTCAGGACACCCAGGCCTATATCTTAGAGAGCCAGGCGGGTAAAGAAGAAGAGAAAGCAAGATGAACAAACGTGTATTGATCACAGGTGCCAGTCGCGGCATAGGCAAGGCCATCGCCCTCAAGCTGGCCGGGGCAGGCTATGATATTGCCCTGCATTTCCACAGCAACCAGGCGGCGGCCGAAGCGACTCAGGTCGAACTCGAGGCGCTCGGCGCCAAGGTGAGCCGCCTGCAGTTCGACGTGGCCGATCGAGCCGGAGTCAAGGCTGCCATCGAGGCCGATATCGCCGAAAACGGCGCCTACTACGGCGTGGTGCTTAACGCCGGGATCACTCGGGATACCGCCTTTCCTGCCATGAGCGACGAGGAGTGGGACGGGGTGATCCACACTAACCTGGATGGCTTCTACAACGTTATCCATCCCTGCACCATGCCGATGATCCAGTCACGCCAGGGTGGTCGCATCATCACCATGGCGTCTGTCTCAGGCATCGCGGGTAACCGTGGCCAGGTCAACTACAGCGCCTCCAAGGCGGGCATCATAGGCGCCACCAAGGCCCTGAGCCTGGAGCTGGCCAAGCGTAAGATCACGGTCAACTGCATCGCCCCCGGGCTGATAGAGACAGACATGGTGGAGTCGTTCCCCCAGGAGATGGTCAAGGAGCTAGTACCTATACGCCGCATGGGCAAGGCCTCGGAGATCGCCGGCCTGGCCAACTTCCTCATGTCTGACGACGCGGCCTACATCACCCGCCAGGTGATCTCGGTAAACGGTGGCATGATCTGATGAATAACAAGACTCGACGCGTAGTGATCACCGGCGCCGGCGGCGTCACCGCCCTGGGCCACGACTGGCCAAGCATCGCCCAGCGCCTGCAGACGATGCAAAACTGTGTGCAGCGCATAGACGAGTGGGACAGGTTCGACGGTCTCAACACCCGCCTGGCCGCGCCGGTCACAGATTTTGAAAAACCGGCCCACTATTCACGCAAGAAGATACGCTCCATGGGGCGCGTCTCCGTCATGGCGGCCTGGGCCAGCGAGAAGGCCCTGATGGATGCCGGCCTGCTAAACGATCCCCTGGTGACTTCCGGCGCCATGGGCATCGCCTACGGCTCCTCAACAGGGAGTACAGACCCCATCATCGCCTTCGGCGACATGCTCAAAGAGGGCGACATGTCAGGGGTCACGGCCACCAGCTATATCCGCATGATGGCCCATACCACTGCGGTCAACGTCGGTGTCTTCTTCGGCCTCAAGGGTCGGGTGCACACCACCAGCAGCGCCTGCACCTCGGGCAGTCAGGGCATAGGCTACGCCTATGAGGCGATCAAATATGGTCAGCAGGATCTCATGTTGGCCGGCGGCGCCGAGGAGCTCTGCCCCACCGAGGCCGTGGTATTCGATACCCTGTTTGCCACCAGCACCAAGAATGATACGCCAAGCGAGACGCCGAGCCCCTTCGATCGCGACAGAGACGGCCTGGTGATCGGCGAAGGCGCCTGCACACTGGTGCTGGAAGAGCTGGAACACGCCAAGGCGCGCGGCGCCAAGATCTACGCCGAGCTGGTCGGCTTCGGCACTAATTCCGATGGTCTGCATGTCACTCAGCCTAACGCCGAGACCATGGAGGTGGCGATCCGCCTAGCCCTAAAGGATGCCGGTCTAGACGCCGACAAGATAGGCTATGTCAATGCCCATGGCACTGCCACGGATCGCGGCGACATCGCCGAGACCCTAGCCACTCAGGCGGTCTTTGGCGAGCGCATGCCCATCTCCTCCCTCAAGAGCTACACAGGCCATACCCTGGGCGCATGCGGGGCTTTAGAGGCCTGGGTCAGCATTGAGATGATGAATGCCGGCTGGTTTGCCCCCACCCTCAACCTTAAGAATGTCGATCCTGCCTGTGGTCAACTGGACTACATCAAGGATGAGGTTCGCCAGCTCGACACAGACTACGTGATGAGCAACAACTTCGCCTTTGGCGGCATCAACACCTCACTGATCTTCAAGCGCTGGCACGACTAAGGCCCCCAAACCTGAGCGCCGCGAAATGACCGCCACTTGGCAATCCCCCCATGGCGGTCAACATCTGCTGGCACAGGCTTTGCTTAGGCTCTGAGTCCTTAATTAGAAGATGGAGCTTAAGATGCAATTTGTGCTCGGTGTCGTCAGCCACGCCAGCGTCGTCAAGATGCTAGAACAACACCTGGAAGACATGTATGCCACCTCGCCACCTGAGAGTGTACACGCCTTAGATTTAAGCGAATTAAAACAAGACGATATTAGATTTTGGACCCTATGGGAGGCCGACCGACTCTGCGGCTGCGGCGCCATCAAGCGCCTCTCGCCAGAGCATGGCGAACTCAAGTCGATGCGGGTCGCCAACTACTATCGCCAACGTGGCATAGGCGAGCGGATCTTGCACCATCTTCAGGCAGATGCCGCCCAAAATGGGATGACGCGCCTTAGCCTGGAAACCGGCAGCATGAGCTTCTTTCTCCCGGCCCGGCGCCTGTATCAGAAGTTTGGCTTCATGGAGTGCGCCCCCTTCGGTCACTATCAGGAGGATCCCAACAGCGTCTTCATGACCAAGCACCTCTAGCATAAGTCCGACTTGCACTTACAGTTCAATTAGAATAATCTTATTGAAGTAAATCTTATAGACTCGATTCTAATTGTAGGGGCAAACCATGTTTCAATCACTCTTAGCCAAGCTCTCTGGCAGCCATCCTGCCGAGCAATGCTGGCAACTGATCGAACAGGGCGTACAGGTCATCGATGTGCGCTCTCCCCAAGAATATGCCGGTGGTCACCTGCCAAATGCGCTCAACGTGCCGCTGGATCAACTGGCCCAGTGGCTGACTCAACACAGCGATAAACAGACACCTTTCGTACTCTACTGCGGTGCGGGGATCCGTGCCCAGAAAGGCTGCGACATCCTCAGAGCCAATGGGTTCAATTGCGCCATCAATGGCGGCTCCCTCAAAGATCTGCTCTGTTATCAGCCACAAGGCGTCGCCAATGGCTAACACCAAAACTCGACCTGAAACCGAGCAGCCTATTCTTCAGGCCAAACACTCGGCTCTAGAAACGCCCAGGCCCAGGTACAGCTTTAGCGCCAATCGTACTCAAGGACGCCACAGGGTTCGCTATGTGGAAACAAGTCAGCAGAGTGACGAGTGCACCCTGTGCGAGTTGGCGCAATAGTCGTTAGCAGGTAAAAAAAGGCGCTCACCGATGTGAGCGCCTCAACCTAGAGATGGTTTAAATGTGGTCGACAATGAAAACTGTTAACAGGCAGTACCTTAAGCTACCAGCTGCTCTATGCTCTGCTTGGCCTCACTGATCCCCTGCTCATTCGCCTCGGGACCCATGTTGAGGGCTTCGCCATAAACGGTTTCTACCTCATCGATACCGATGAAACCAAGCACTGTCTTGAGGTAAGGCACCACGTGATCGCTCGCGCCATTCTTGTGCACGCCGCCACGAGTGGTCACCAAGACCGCGCGCTTGCCTTCTACCAGGCCTTTAGGGCCGTTCTCTGTGTAGGTGAAGGTCACGCCAGCACGGGCGACCAGATCGATCCAGTTTTTCAGCTGAGTTGGGATGCTGAAGTTATACATAGGGGCGGCGATAACCAGTGTGTCATGGGCCTTCAACTCGGCCACCAACTCGTCTGACAGGGCCAGCACCTCTTGTTGACGCGCCGTCAGCTCGTCACCACCACGTAGCCCCATGGCGATCTCACCATCGAGTACCGGCAGTGGCTGCGCCGCCAGATCCCTGACCGTTACCTCGGCGCCCTGACCCTGCCAGTGTTGCTGCAGGTGGTCGATCAGCTTAGCCGATTGTGAGTAGTCCCCTAAGATGCTTGATTTCAATACCAGTACTTTTGCCATAATCTGCTCCAATTCAAATCTCTGTTACAACCAATTGAAGCCAGTTTATCCGGCATTTAAACGAAAGATAAGCGCATAAAATACGCAAAAACGTTCTGAATAAACGAAAGGTGTGGGCTTAAAAAGTGCTAGCCCTCGGCTAAGATAGCGATCGCCCCAGGCGACAGGAAATATAATCCACTGATTAATAAAGGATTGCCATCAGATTCAAAGAGCAAGTCTCTCGTATTAGGCTGTCGTTATGATCCCTTGGGCTTCTCTGTTCGTAACGCAATGGAACTCAACCCTCGTTAAGGAGAAGCTGATGAATAAGATCTATCCGGCGCTCATGCTAGGCGCCATGCTGGGTATCACAGCCTGTGACAGTGATGATTCAGATGAGGTAATCAACATGGCGCCCGCGCCTGTCGCCGAAGCCCATGTTCGTGTCATTCACGCTGGCATCGACGCCCCCAAGGTCAACGTGATGACCAACGATACCCAGCTCCTGGCTGATGTCGACTACGGCATATCGAGTGGTTTCTTAACCGTCACAGCTGGCCTGTATGACATAGATGTCGATGCGCAAATAGCCGACGGTTCTTTACTCGAAGTACTCAGCGCCGACCTAGATCTATCCGCCGACATGGAATATACGGCCGTCGCCCTTGGTAGGGTTAGCGACGATACATTGCAACTTAAGCTCGTGGCCAATGCCAGTGCAGATATCGCCGCAGGTTATGCCCGCGTTCAGGTGTTGCACGGTGCATCTGACGTAGGCCTGGTCGATGTGTATGTCACCGCACCCGGCGCTGATATCAGCAATACTGCACCCACACTCTCGGCTAACTACCTAGATGCCAGCACCCAGCTGGAAGTCCCCGCCAGTGACTATCAGATCCGTATCACAGCATCGGGACAGAAGACTCCCGTCTTCGACTCGGGCACTGTGCCCCTGATGGCCGATACTGACTATTTCATCACCGCAATTGCCAATGCCTGGAGCGGGGACGCTCCCGTTGCCTTGTTGGTGGCCCTGGCTGACCAGCAGGCACTGCTGCTCGATAAGATGAGTGGCAGCGATGTGCGGGTGATTCATGCGGTCGCAGACGCACCTGCGGTCGATCTCTTTCTCGATGGTGCCAATACGCCGGCTGTCGACATGCTGAGTTTTGCCGCGGTGACCGACTATCTTAATGTCGCCGATGGCGCCCACACGGTAACCGTCGCAGCCGATGCGGATAATAGCGTGGTGGTTATCGATGAGGCCGCCCTTAGCCTGGATCAGGGACAGAGTTACAGCGTCTTGGCAATAGGCTCCCTGGCCGACATGGATATCAAGCCTTGGGTGATCATGGAAGATAGTCGCCGCGTCGCGACCGAGGCTAAGCTCAACATTGCCCATGCCAGTTATTCCGCCGGTAATGTGGATATTTATCTCACCCAGGATACCGATATCTCGTCCGCTCCCCCCGTCTTGAGCGATGTTCCTTTCATGGCGGCATCGGGCAGCTTGTCGGTGGCCCCAGGAAACTATGTCGTCAGTGTTACCCCAACCGGGAGCAAGACGGTTGCCATAGGTCCACTCGATATTAATCTCGCCGCAGGTGGCATCTATGGCGTGGCCGCCGTCGATGCAGTGGGCGGCAGCACTCCACTTGGCGTGATCCTCACGGATGATTTTGTCACCGCTATGTAGTCTAGCGATTCGCTTCTCGCGACTAAGACTAAGACCAATACTATTACCAAGACCAAGCCGAGCGCCCTTTTTAGGGCGCTTCTTACGGCTTATCCGCACCAGCTAGATCGCCTCTGCCGCTGATGTCGCATCCAAGCAGACAAATTAGGGATTCATCTTCCTTTTCTGGTATTCTATGACGTTATTAAACATGACTCCTATGCATAAAGAATAATGTCCAAACAAGACTCTCTTTGGTTTAAATCCTTACGTTGGATCCAGAAGAAACTCGTGCACACCATAGTAGTGCCTCAGGATCCCTTTGCCGATCTCAACCTGGATTCAGACAGACCCCTGGTCTATGTGATGAAGACAGAATCGATCAGTGACATCGCCGCCCTAAGCGAGGTGACTGAGCGACTCGGCCTGCCCAGCCCCTATCAAAGCCTGGATGTCGAGGGCGAATCTGCCCCGCGAGTGGTCTGCGTCGAAGGCGCCAAGCCCTTGTTTGGCCAGCGCGAAGGCAACGAGTTTTACCTCGACAGCTTCTCGCGCCTGCTGAGCGCCCACAAGAAACATCCTGAGCTGGATATTCAGCTGGTGCCCGTCAGCCTCTACTGGGGGCGCACCCCGGGCAAGGAAGATGACACCATGAAGGCCGCGGTGCTGGAGCGAGAGAACCCCACCTGGCTGCGAAAGTGTCTGATGATCCTCTTCCTCGGCCGTCACAACTTTGTGCAGTTTTCCAATGCCATGTCGCTGCGCTACATGGCCGACGAACATGGCACCGACAAGCGCATCGCCCAAAAGCTGGCGCGCGTGGCCAGGGTGCACTTCAGCCGTCAACGCAAGGTGATGACAGGGCCGGTATTGCCTAACCGCCAGAACCTGTTCCACGCCCTGCTGAAATCCGAGTCGATGAAGAAGGCGATTCTGGAAGAGGCTCAGAGCAAGAAGATCTCCGAGGCCAAGGCCCGCGAGACCGCCATGGAATACTTAGACGAGATCGCCGCCGACTACTCAGACAGCCTGGTGCGTATCGCCGAGCGTTTCCTCACCTGGCTGTGGAACAAGCTCTACAAGGGGATCAACATCAAGGGCGCCGAGCAGATCCGTCAGCTACACCACGACGGCCACGAGATCGTTTACGTGCCTTGTCATCGTAGCCACATGGACTACCTGCTGCTCTCTTACATCCTCTACTATCAGGGCATGGTACCGCCGCATATTGCCGCCGGTATCAACCTCAACTTCTGGCCCGCCGGTCCCATGTTCCGCCGCGGTGGCGCCTTCTTTATTCGTCGCAGTTTCCGCGGCAACAAGCTCTATACCGCGGTATTCCGTGAGTACCTGGATCAGCTCTTTGCCAAGGGCTATTCGGTCGAGTACTTCACCGAGGGCGGCCGTTCCCGCACGGGTCGCCTGCTGGCACCTAAGACAGGGATGATCGCCATGACGCTGAACAGCGTGCTGCGTGGCGTCGAGCGCCCGGTCACCCTGGTGCCCGTCTACCTGGGATACGACCATGTGATGGAGGTGGCCACCTACCACAAGGAGCTGAGCGGTAAGAAGAAACAGAAAGAGTCTGTCTGGCAGGTGTTTGGTGCCATTCGCAAGCTGGGCAACTTCGGCCAGGGCTATGTTAACTTCGGCGAGCCGATAACCCTGCATACCTACCTCAACGAGCAGGTGCCAGAATGGCGCGAGGAGCTGGCCCTGGATCCCGAGCAGAAGCCAAGCTGGCTGACCCCTGTGGTCAACACCCTGGCCAATCGCGTCATGACCCGCATCAACGATGCCGCCGCCGTCAGCTCGATCACCCTGACCAGCCTAGTGCTGCTTGCCTCTGAGCAGAATGCCCTGCAGCGTAGCCAGCTGGAGAAGCAGCTGGATCTCTACCTGTCGCTGCTCAAGAGCGTGCCCTACACAGGCTACACCTCTGTGGTCGAAGGCGACGGCGCCAAGCTGATCACCCAGGGTCTGGAGCTGAAGAAGCTCAAGCTGGACAGCGACCCGCTGGGTGACATCATCTCCATCGATGAAGACCTGGCGGTTGCCATGACCTACTATCGCAACAACATCATCCACCTGTTGGTGATCCCATCCTTGATCGCCAGCTGCCTGACGCAGCAGGACCACTGCACCAGAGAAGAGATCATCGCCACGGTGAAAGATTTCTACCCGCTGCTACAGGCCGAGCTATTTATGGGGATCGATAACCTCGAGACCTATGTAAATCAGCTACTGGATCAGCTGCTGGCCGAAGGCTTAATCAACGAAGATAAGCATTTCAGCGTCAAGTCAGACGGTCTCAACCAGCTGTTGCTGCTGGCCGGCACCATCAGCGAGACCATGCAGCGCTACGCCATCATCTTCAACCTGCTGGCGGCTTCGCCTAAGATTGAGCGTTCGGAACTGGAGAGCGACAGCCATCAGCTGGCTCAGCGTCTCGGGGCACTGCACGGCATCACGGCACCAGAGTTCTACGACAAGAAGCTCTACGGCACCCTGAGCGTCAAGCTCAAGGAGCTGGGCTACCTGGCCGATGACAGCCACGGCGAGGATGTTCAGCGTATCCGCAGCCGGGCCAACAGCCTGTTGCGTACCTCGGTCAGACAAACCATAGTCGACAGCGTCGCCGCGGAGCATCAAGCCTAATGGCCAATCATATGAACGCGGCCAAGCATAAGGTCTCGGATAAGTCGCTGCTGGGCGGCGCCATGATCATCGCCGGTACGGCCGTAGGCGCGGGCATGTTCTCGCTGCCTGTGGTCGGCGCCGGAATGTGGTTTAGCTATTCACTGCTCATGATGCTGGGCGTCTGGTTCTGCATGCTGGTCTCAGGCCTGCTGCTACTGGAAACTAACCTGCACTACGAGCCCGGCGCCAGCTTCGATACCCTCACCCGGGATACCCTGGGTAACTTCTGGCGTATCGTCAATGGCCTCTCAATCGCCTTCGTGCTCTATATTCTGGCCTATGCCTATATCAGTGGCGGCGGCTCTATCGTCAACCACAGCCTGAGCAGCCTAGGTGTCGAGCTGCCCCAGAGTCTCGCAGGTCTGGTATTTGCGGTGGGTCTGGCGATCATCGTCTTCATCAGCACCAAGGCGGTGGATCGCATCACCACCATAATGCTGGGGGGAATGATCATCACCTTCTTCCTCGCCATTGGGAATCTGCTTATCGAGGTGGAGCCCGCCAAGCTGTTTGTGCCCGACGGTGAAGCCAGCTATCTGCCCTATATGCTGGCCGCCATCCCTTTCGGTCTGGTGAGTTTCGGCTATCACGGCAACGTCCCCAGCCTGGTGAAATACTATGGCAAGGACCCAGGCACTATCGTCAAGGCGATCACCCTGGGCACCCTCATCGCCTTTGTGATCTATCTGTGCTGGCTGGTCGCGACCATGGGCAACATCAGCCGCAGCGGCTTCGTCGAGGTGATTGCTCAGGGCGGTAACATGGGCGTGTTGGTGGCAGCGCTGTCGGATGTGATGGCCAGCGACTGGTTAACGACTATGCTGACCCTGTTTGCCAACCTGGCGGTAGCCTCCTCCTTCCTGGGGGTAACCCTGGGGCTGTTCGACTATCTCGCCGACCTATTTGGCTTCGATGAGTCCCGCAGCGGCCGCCTCAAGACGGCGGCGGTAACCTTTTTGCCGCCGACGCTATTAGGCCTGCTGTTCCCTAATGGTTTTTTGATCGCCATCGGCTTTGCCGCGCTTGCCGCCACGATTTGGGCCGCCATAGTCCCGGCCCTGATGGCCTATCGCGCTAGGCAGATGTTCCCTGACAGCCAGAGTTTCAGGGTGCCTGGCGGCACTGTGGTTATCGCCATAGTGATCTTCTACGGCCTGCTCACTGCGGCCTGCCACCTGTTGGCCATGGCCGAGCTGCTGCCGGTATACGGTTAGCCCAGATGCCCTGTACAAGTCCCAAAAAAGGCGCTCATTTAGCGCCTTTTTTATTGATATATACCTTTACGCTAGCCGTGCTAATTTATCGCTCCAGAGCCGGCTTCATGGTATCTGCCACAAGATGGATCACCGCCACCCAGGCCTCACGTACCTCCCGGGTGTAGGCCTCGCCCAGTCCCGTCTTCAACGTGTAGAGCAGGGCATTGCCCACGGGGGTAAAGTGAGACTGTCTGACGCCATAGGCTTGGTGCCTTCGCGCCAGCTCATGTAGCTGAGGCACCAAGGCATCGAGATCTTTAAGCCCCTCCACCGCCGCCTTCAACATGGCCATCAGCTTACGCCCCTGAGACCGAATGTCCTGCTTAAACAGGGGCCGCAGACTTGGGTCTATCTGAAACAGGGCGTCGTAGAAAATCGCCGATGCCTGCTCGCTGAGCGGCTCAACCTGTTTAAATGAGGTTTGTACAAGATCTATCTGGGTGGACGTCAGGCTCATCGAAGCTCCCTCTTCTTAATCACTATCTCTTCTTAATCACTATCTCTTCTTAATAGCTAACTCTTCTAAATAGCTATCTGTTCTCAATAACTATCTCTTCTCAATAACTAACTCTTCTCAATAACTAACTCTTCTCAATAACTAACTCTTCTCAATAACTAACTCTTCTCAATAACTAACTCTTCTCAATAACTAACTCTTCTCAATAACTAACTCTTCTCAATAACTCTCCCCACAGCATAGACATAAATGGCAAAACAGGCTTAACTAAATTGATATCAAGACATATTTTTCATTAGGGAAGCTTGCGAAGAACTAGGGCCATTCGCTGCAAACTGTGCCTTGCATCTATCCACTTTAAGCACACGCAGTGCAAGCACGGGACTTATTCGCACCTTCCTTAGCAAAGGACTCAAAGATGAAGATTACTAGCTATCAACATGGCGACCCCTGCTGGATCGAACTGGCCAGTCACGAGGCAGCCTCGGGTAAACATTTCTACAGCGCGCTGTTTGACTGGCAGCTCAAGGATATGCCGATCCCCGACGGCGTCTATACCATGTTTGCCATCGAGGATGATGACATAGGGGCCATGTACCAGCTGCCGCAAAATATGATCGAAGACAAGGTGCCGACCCATTGGAGCATCTATTTCGCCGTCGACGATCTCGACGCCAGCCTAGAGGCCGTTAAGGCAAACGGTGGCCAGGTGATCCTCGGGCCCCACAGCGTAGGCGATGCGGGCAAGATGGCCCAATGCCGGGATCCCGAAGGCGCCAGCTTTTCTCTCTGGCAGGCGGGTGCGCATATTGGATCCATGCGTATGGGCGAGCCTAATACCCTCTGCTGGGCCGAACTCTGCTGTCGCGATGTCAATATGGCACAGGCCTTCTACACCCAGGTGATGGGCTGGCAGGTGCGCGAGTCTCAGATGGAAAACTTCACCTATTATGAGTGGTTACAGGGCGATCGCGCCGTCGGCGGCATGATGGCCATGACTGAGGAGTGGGGCGATACACCGCCACACTGGATGCCCTATATCATGGTAGACAACTGCGATGCCACGGTCGCTAAGGCCACGGAGATAGGCGGCCAGGTATGCGTGCCGCCGACGGATATCCCCGAGGTGGGACGCTTCTCTGTGATTAACGATCCCCAAGGTGGCACACTGTCAGTCATAAGACTCAACATGACCTAATTCTCTAGTAGTAAAGCGCTAATCTTGAGTTGGGATGGGGATCAGGCATTGTTTTAACTCTTTGTTTTGGTTAGCTTCTAAACATTGCGAATGTATTTTGGCAATGTTGTTAACCACTAATCAGGGATGTAAACCATGCTTAAAAAATGGATGCCTATCATGGCAACGACACTCGTTATCGGCCTCAGCGGTTGTGCGTCAACCCAAGAATCTGAGACAGAAACTACCGCCGATAACGGCAGTAACAAGGCTAGCCAGCAATGCAAACGAGTTCGCTCGACAGGCTCTAATATAGGCCGCTGTCAGAAATAACCGTATTAAGATAGAAAAAAAGCACTGCGATTGCAGTGCTTTTTTGTATCCGCTAAAAACACCTAGCCTTCGGCCGAATGCTTCAGGCGACGACCATAGATGAGCAGATAGAGGGCCGGCAGCACAAACAGCGACAGCAGCGGCGCGGTGATCATACCGCCCACCATAGGCGCGGCGATCTTCTGCATCACATCGTTACCCGAGCCCGCCCCCCACATGATGGGCAATAGGCCGAAGAAGATGGTTGCTACCGTCATCGCCTTGGGACGAATGCGCATCACGGCGCCCTCAATGAGGGCCTCCTTGAGATCCGCCACAAACTCGTAGCCGCCAGTCTCTTGCCTATGCTTGATGGCATTGTTGAGATAGACCAGCATCACTACCCCAAATTCGGCTGCTACCCCGGCTAGCGCGATCATCCCTACCGCCACGGCCACCGACATGTTGAAGTCCAGCGCGAACAGCAACCAGGTGCTGCCTACCAAGGCGAAAGGCAGGCTCAGCATGATGATAGAGGCCTGCAGTGGCGAGCCAAAGGTCATCATCAGCAGGATGAAGATCACCCCAAGGGCCATAGGGATCACCTTCTTCAGCTTGGCATCGACCCGCTGCATGTACTCATACTGGCCGGCGAAGCTATAGCTGTATCTCGGTGGCACCCTGAGCTCTTGATCCAGCGCCGATTTGGCCTCCTCGATATACTCACCTATAGAGGTATCTTGAATGTCCACAAACACCCAGGAGATCAGGCGACCGTTCTCACTCTTGAGCATAGGCGCCCCGTCGGTGATCTCGATATCGGCCAGGTTACGCAGCGGCAGATAGTGGCCCGACTTAGTGATCACCGGCAGCTCCCTGAGCTTCTCTATGTTGTCCCTCAGCGCCCGCGGATAACGCAGATTGATCGGGTAACGCTCGGCGCCCTGAACCGACTCGCCTATGTCCATGCCGCCGATGGCGTAACGCACCACATCCTGAATATCCGTCAGTGTCATGCCATAGCGCGAGGCCACATCCAGCTTAGGCGTGATGTCCACATAACGACCCCCGCCCACACGTTCGGCGTAGGCCGACTTGGTATTGGGAAGCTGACTGAGGATCGCCTCGATGTCGGCCCCTACTTTCTGCAGCTCATTGACATCGGCGCCGGTGATCTTGATCCCCACAGGGGTCTTGATGCCGGTCGAGAGCATGTCGATCCGTGTCTTGATCGGCTGCACCCAGGCGTTGGTGAGACCAGGCACCTTAACTGTCTTCTGCAGCTGGTCGATCACATCCTGCAGCTCGACGCCCTCACGCCACTCCTCCCTGGGCTTAAGCATTATGGTGGTTTCCAGCATGGTGAGCGGCGCGGGGTCGGTCGCCGTCTCTGCGCGTCCCACCTTGCCAAACACCCGCTTCACCTCGGGCACCGTCTTGATCAACCTATCGGTCTGTTGCAGCACCTCGGCCGCCTTACTGGCACTGATGCCAGGCAGCGCCGTCGGCATATAGAGAAGATCCCCCTCCTCCAGCTCAGGCATGAACTCGCTGCCCATGTTAGTCACCGGATACCAGGCGCTGCCCAGTGCGACAACCGCCAGCAGCAGGGTGATCTTGGGGAAACGTAGCACCAGCTTGAGCGACGGCTTGTAGAGGGCGATCAACACCCGGCTGATGGGGTTGCTGGTCTCCTTGGGGATCTTGCCGCGAATAAAGTAGCCCATCAGGATGGGCACTAAGGTGATCGACAGAATCGCCGCCGCGGCCATGGCAAAGGTCTTGGTGTAGGCCAGCGGGCTAAACAGGCGTCCCTCCTGGGCCTCGAGGGCAAACACGGGCACGAAGCTGAGGGTAATGATCAACAGCGAGAAAAACAGCGCCGGGCCCACCTCGATGGAGGCCTTGGCGACGATATGCCAATGCTCCTTGTTGTCCGGATCTCTGCGGTACTCATCCTTGAAGTGCTCCAGATGCTTATGCATGTTCTCGATCATCACGATAGCGCCATCGACCACGGCGCCGATGGCGATAGCGATACCGCCCAGACTCATGATGTTGGCGTTAACCCCCATCTTATTCATCACGATGAAGGCGATCAGAATCGACAGTGGCAGGGTGATCACCGCAACCAGGGTCGAGCGGGCATGAAGCAGGAACAGCAGACACACCAAGCCCACCACCAGCATCTCTTCGATCACCTTGTGGAACAGATTTTCTACCGACTTGTTGATCAGCTCAGATCTGTCGTAGGTGGGGATGATCTCCACCCCTTGAGGCAGACCCGCCTTGAGCTGTTCAAGCTTGGCCTTGACCGCGTCTATGGTCGCCAGGGCGTTTTCGCCGTAGCGCATCACTATGATGCCGCCTACCACCTCGCCTTCACCGTCGAGCTCGGCAATGCCGCGTCGAGAGGCTGGGCCCTTACGCACTGTCGCCACATCCTTGAGTAGCAGCGCCGTGCCTGATGGGCTGGTGACCCCCAGAGGGATCTCCCTGAAATCATCCAGGGTTTGACGATACCCCTTGGCGCGCACCATATACTCGGCCTCGGCCATCTCGATCACTGAGCCGCCCGCCTCGGTATTGGACTTGTTGATGGCGTTCTTCACCGCGGCAATGTCCAGCTTGTAGATGGCCAGCTTGTCGGGTTCGATCACTATCTGGTAGGTCTGCTCCATGCCGCCGACGGTCGCCACCTCGGACACCCCGGCCACACTCTGCAGCTCGAGCTTGAGATACCAGTCCTGCAGGCTCTTGAGCTGGGAGAGATCCAGGTTACCCGAGCGATCCACCAGGGCATACTCATAGATCCAGCCCACACCCGAGGCATCTGGCCCCAGTGAGGGTTGCAAGCCCTGGGGTAGTCGGCTGCTGACCTGACTCAGGTATTCCAACACTCGTGAGCGTGCCCAGTAGATATCTGTGCCATCTTCGAAGATCACATAGACGTATGAATCGCCGAAGAAAGAGTAGCCCCGCACCGTCTTGGCGCCGGGCACCGCCAGCATGGCGGTAGAAAGCGGGTAGGTCACCTGCTCTTCAACCAACTTGGGCGCCTGGCCTGGGTAAGGCGTCTTGATGATCACCTGTACGTCCGACAGATCCGGCAGCGCATCCAGGGGGGTCTTTCTCAGCTCCTGCACGCCCCAGACGGTGATCATCAAGGCGATGATCAGCACCATCAAGCGCTGGGCGATGGAGGCCTCGATAATTTTCTTTAACATAGCGCCCCCTAGTGCTGATGACCGCTGCTAAGACGCATCAGGCTGCCCTTCAGGCTCGCCTCTGAATCGAGCAGGAACTGACCCGAGGTCACCACCTGTTCGCCCTCCTCGATACCGCTTAAGATCTCCGCCTTGCCCTGCGACATCATGCCGACGGTGACCTTGCGGGCCAGGAAGCTGCCATCACCCTGCTTGACGATGACGCGGTTCTCTTTACCCGTCTGGATCAGGGCTTCCTGAGGGATCACCAGCACATCCTCGTTCGGACCGCCGTAGATCTCTATCTTGGCAAGGGTATTGGGACGCAGGGCCACCTCGTTATTGGCCAGCACAATACGTACCCTAAGGCTGCGGGTCACGGGATCCAGCTCGGGATAGATGTAGTCAATCTTGCCCTCTATGCCCTTAAGGTCCATGGCTGGCACAGAAACCTCTGTGGGTTGGCCTATGGCAAGCCAGCTCTGCTCATTCTCGAACACATCGGCAATCACCCACACCTTGGAGAGATCCACCACAGACATCACCTCTGTGGCGGGTTGAATATACATGCCATCACGCACGGTCAACGCCTTGACGATACCGTCTGTCTTGGCGTAGAAAGGCACCCGGTACTGGGTCTGTTTGGTCTTGGCGAGCTGTTTAATCTGCGCCTGATTCATCCCCAGTAACTCCAGGCGTAGCCCCGCCTTACGTACTAGGTCTTGATAATTGCGGCTCTCCTTGGAGCTCTGCAGGCTGCTAAGCGCCAACAGATAGTCATCCTGGGCGTTGATCAGATCCGGCGAGTAGATCTCATACAGCAGCTGCCCCTTGGTGATCTTGTCGCCCACTGAATCTATGGCCAGCTTCTCTATCCAGCCGTTGACCCTGGCGTGCACATGGTTGATCTGGCTCTCGTCGTAACCAATCTGACCCACTGTCTGGACAAACTTCCATAGGGTATCTTTCTCCGCCTTGGCGACCTTAAGCGCCAGGGCCTGCTGCATGCTGCCAGAGACATCTATCTCAATCTGTTGCGCATCGGCCGACATCTCCACCTTCTCCAAATTCATGCCACAGATAGGACAGGTACCAGGCACATCGCTAACGATATGGGCATGCATGGGGCAGACATATTTGATCGACGGCTCACCGGTAAGGGGAGCAGGCTTGGCCTGGGCCAAGGGATCGTGTTGGCTATGATCCATCTCGGGCTCAACCTTAGTACTGGTCGACTCCTCTTCCTCCTCGGCCACCAGGAACATGTTGCACTTGGGGCAGCGGCTTCCCGGCTCGTGGCTGGTCTCCTCGGGGTGCATGGGGCAGACATAGGTCTTCTGCTCATGCCCGGCCGTCAAACTCTTCTCATTCGTCTCGGTTTCCTGCTCTACCAGGAACATGTTGCACTTAGGGCAACGGCTTCCCGGCTCGTGGCTGGTCTCCTCGGGGTGCATGGGGCAGACATAGGTCTTCTGCTCATGCCCGGCCGTCAAACTCTTCTCATTCGTCTCGGTTTCCTGCTCTACCAGGAACATGTTGCACTTAGGGCAACGACTACCGGGCTCGTGGCTGGTCTCCTCGGGATGCATGGGGCAGACATAGGTCTTCTCTCCCGCCGCATGTTGATGCGCCTCGTGTCCGTGGGCCGTGTTGGCCTCTAGCGCCTGGGTATGGCCCAGCTGCGGAGTCGCCACCATAAAAAGACTCAAAAGATAAGCGAGCTTTTGGCCTCTGTTTTTCGAATTTACCTGATTCATAATGCCTCATCTCCACTCATAAACTAGTGATGCTTGTGGCCGCTATCGGCGCTCGCCACAGGCTCAAGGAACATGCCGCACTTAGGACATGAATCCCCTTTCGCCCCCTTCACTTCTGGATGCATAGGGCAGTGATAGCCTTGCTTAGCCATATCGTGTTGATGCTTATGTTTAGGGCAGTTGTCGCATGACTTACCGGCCTTGGCCGTCTTGGCCTTTTCCAGGTTCATGCCACACTTAGGGCAGGTGTCGCCCTTGGCGCCTTTCACCTCTGGGTGCATAGGACACTCGTAACCGCCAGCCTTGTCGGCTTTAGCATGTTGATGGTGAGGACACTTGTCGCAGTCCTTACCATGGTGTTTGGCCGTGGCATGGTGCGCCGCTGGCTCAAGGTTCATGCCGCACTTAGGACAGGTATCGTCCTTGGCGCCTTTCACTTCAGGATGCATGGGGCAGTCATAACCTTGTTCGGCCGCCGCAGCATGATGCTGCTCGGCGAAGGCCATTGGGGCCGTACTCACAAAGATAAACGCAGTTAAAATCAGACTGATCAGGGTTTTCATCTATGGACTCCATCAAAGGATGACCGCATAACACGCGTAACGCTTACGCGACTTAAGCCTAAAACAGTTAAATTAAGCTAATTAATATGCGGCTAATATAATTCATTTTTCGTTAAACATCAGTGAAGTAAATATTGAGGCGCACCCGGCGAATGGAGAGTCTCCAAGACTGCGGGGTTAAATACGCCAATACACCTAGTAAAACGTTGATAAACAATAGGTATATCGATTTAGACTCGGACGGCCCGTCTACCAGGCGCCACAGAGGATCAGGCGATCGGCGGTCGGAAGGCTGAGCCTAAAGAGATAGAGTGGAAATGAGGCATTTGAGTGGCCAGGATAGACTCGGAACCGGCTACGCCAGGCCAGGGCGTAACGGTAAACAGCGTGCCTGTCACAGAGATCACCATGCAGTGATTACAATCTCCCTTACAAAATCCTTTGCCTTCACAGCAATGCTGAGCAGCGGGAAGCACATTTTGCTCATCATCGCAGCAGTGAGATTGCATCTTTGCACCGTCATCATGACAGTTATCGCCATTATTCATCTGCATCATAGGCATTTCATCCGCCTGCGCGTAGGGGATCATCGCCATGCCATTAGCCAACAACACCTGGCCCAGCAAAGCGAGCAGTGTGAAGATGACTAACGTGTGATGCCTAAGCGTTTGACGCATGATGTAACCCTATAATGAGATGATCCAAGTCTATCACGATATCAAGATGAGGCCTTGATAAAACTCACATTTCCAATATATCAAGGTCATCTAAATCGAGCGGCATTACTTCGCCAGCCAGATCTTTTCCATCAACTCCTGATGGTTCATCAGGGTAAGCTCCTGCTGCCGACCATTTTGCGACACCAGGCGCGCCTTAGGCGCATCAATGAAGGCCTGGGCGTCCTGCTGACTCAGTATCTCGGGCAACACCAGGCGATAGGCATCATCAGCTTTGACATCTAAGGTTAAATAGAGCGGCTGCGAGGTCACCCAGACACCGGAATCATCGGCGTTGTCGGCAAAGATGTCGCGATAGACCAGCTCGACCAGCTGCTTACCCGAATCTAAGGTTAAGACACTCTGCTGATGACCTAGCTTAACGTCTCCACCTTGCACCTGTATCTCGTCGGGCAGAGTGAGGCTGGCGGCGCTAGCGGCGTTAACCATGGCTAGGGCAAAGAAAGCACTCAGTGTGGTGGTAAAGAGTGTGCTGGCAAAGATTTGACGTGTTTTCATAATCGACTCCCATCAGGCATAGGCCTGACAAATTGGCAAATTGTTGGCCACGCCATATGAGGTTAGCGGCGCGGCAGATTCGTGTTCGAGCTTTGTATGTGCGTGTTACGCGGGTTGAAGACGAACCATTAACCAATGGGAGGGGGTGATAGGGGGGTGAGATCGGCGGTCTGTAGCGACCAACCAGTGGTCACAATCAGACCAGACATAGGCTGAATGGCCAATGATGGCACACTGGCGCTCAGGTTACCTAGGGTCGAGGCGCAGTGGGTCATGCAATCGCCTGGGCCCATGGCGGCGCACAGAGCCTCGCAATCCACCAGTGAGTTGTCGCCGGACATCTTGCATGCCTGCCCCTGATGAGACATCTGCATGCCGGTCTTTACGGCTTGGGTGACCTTTGTCATCTCCTGGTTCATGACCTGACTCATATTCTGAGCCATCGCCATATGATCGCCCTGCATCATAGACATGAGTGCACTGGGCATGGCCATGGCTGGTGTCAGAATAAACTGACCCAGTAGGGCGATGATCAATACAAACTTGCCGAAGATACGTGTCATATAAGCGAGAAAAACGTCATTAATTGAACTGGAATTACCATGATAGACAGACGCCTTTAAAAAAGGTTCACCACACATTAAATTATTTTTCCATTTCGCGAACAATCGTCATATTAGCAATAGATAATAACCCCATAAAATCCAACAAAATCATTACTAAATAATAAAAGTTGCGACGAACTTGTCATGTCATGGTCTTTACTATAACTTTAGTAAATGCGCATATATTATGAGCAATTTCACAAAATCTTGCTTATGTAAGATAGAGTTAGAGCTAGCTCTCATTTTACGGTTTTAAAGCCAGATCAAGCGGCGTCTTCTGGTTATACTCTCAGCTACAGAGATGCATTAAATATAATAGATATAATAAACATATTATTTTGGAGATAGAGTGATGAACTGGCGTGCACTATTTAAACCTAGCGCGAAATACTCAATATTTGCCCTACTCGTGGTGGGTATTGTAGTCGGTGTTGTGGGCTACTTTGCAACACAACAAACTTTACATGCAACCAGTACAGATGAATTCTGTATGTCTTGCCACAGCAACCACTCTCTGAAAGATGAGGTGATGGCGTCGGCTCACGGCGGCGGACGTGCGGGCGTAACCGTTCAGTGTCAAGACTGTCACTTGCCACACGGCCCAGTTGACTACCTGATCAAGAAGATCATCGTATCTAAAGATCTATACGGCTTCCTCACTATCGACGGCTTCAACACTCAAGAGTGGTTGGATGAAAACCGTAAAGAGCAGGCTGACCTGGCACTTAAATACTTCCGCGCTAACGACAGCGCTAACTGCCAGCACTGTCACACTCGCATCTACGAGAACCAGCCTGAAACCATGAAGAAGATGGCGAAGAGAATGCACGCCAACAACTTCAAGAAAGATGCTGACAAGCGTAAGACTTGTGTAGACTGTCACAAAGGCGTAGCTCACCCTTATCCTAAGGGATAATTCGCCAGCCTGACGGCAATCTAAAATTGCAATCTTGATCGAAAAACGCCTGATGATTGTCATCAGGCGTTTTTGTTTTTGCGACCTAAACTGTGCGCCGTGATTGGCGACGCTGATAGACGCTAAGACAAGCTTATTTAGGCAGGCTCACATAGGTGCCCTGGAACTGGGCGCAGCACTGCTCGCCGCAGTAGAGGCTCACCTCTAGCTTCACCTTGGCCCGCTTACCTTGGCCTAACAGGCTCAGATCCCCATCCAGCTCATTGGCCTTGGGCCAGGCCACCCGCGCCTGGGGCGACTCTCCCACGGGGGCTAGATAACGAATATCCGCCTTGCCTAGGACGATATCCCCTTCGACGCCGGCAAGTCGCTGCTGCAACCAAACCATGCCCCAGCCGGTCAGTGTCATCAGGGTATAGATGCTGCCAGCAAACATGGTGTGATGCAGGTTGATGTTAGGCGCCAGCGGCGCACTCACCGTCAGGGTCTGCCCTTCATAAGTTTTTGGGGCTATCTGCATGAAGGCGCTGACGGGGATCGTCTCATGCCATGTGCGCTGCAGCTCGCCGAGTAGTTCCTGTATCTGCTCTGGTTCTTCTGCCTTAGACATAGTGATCACACCTGCAGATTAAAGGTGACCGGGCCGTCGTTGATCAGGCTCACCTGCATGTCGGCGGCAAACTCGCCGGTCTGCACGGGCACGCCCTGGGCGGCGCAGTAATCGACAAACGCCTCATAGAGCTGCTTGGCCTGCTCTGGGGTTCCGGCGCCGGAGAAACTCGGGCGCAGGCCGCGGCCGGTATCCGCCACCAGGGTAAACTGAGAAACCACCAACAGACTCCCGCCCACCTGCTTGAGATTCAGGTTCATCTTGCCCTGCTCATCGCTAAACACGCGATAGCTCATCACCTTGGTGGCGAGTTTCTCCATCTTGGCCTGGTCGTCTTCACGTTCGACCCCCAGCAAGACCAGGAGGCCCTTATCTATGGCGCCTATGGTCTGGCCATCTACATCGACCTTGGCCTGCTTCACTCTCTGTATTAAGGCAATCACTACCGCTCGACTCCTATTGCTTAACGCTTATCACGGCTACGCCCGTAGCCCTTATGCTTCTAGTTGGCTGACATCACGGGAATGGGTTTAATCAACTGCTCGGCGCTGTTGGGCAGGGCCTGCCCCACCCTGATTAGGGCATCATCTGTCCAGATAAGAAAACGACGCAGCTCCTCTAGCTCCAGGGTGCCAACGAAGGTCGCCGCCCCCTGCACCTGGATCACCTTGCCCTCCTCCCTCAGGGTAAACTTGGCAAAGTTCAGCTTATCGTTCAGGGTGCCGATCAGCGCCACCAGCTCCTGGGAGCCCACCAGCTTAGGGCTCACCGCGTAGAAACGGCTCGCCAAGATACGGTCTATTCCCTCTGGATTCAGGCTTGGCTGCAGCACAAATTGATGATTTCCCAGCTGCACCCCCACCTTATTCGGCCCCACTTTCTTAGCCAGATAATTCTTGTTGATCAGCGACACCAGCAGGGCATCTGTAGCCAGCTCATCGCTCATGCCGCTGAAATAGACCCGCTCAGGCACCGGCTGAGGCGTGCGCTCGGTCGCCAACACATTAGTGCATACCACAAGCGCCAAAACGGCGATCAGTCTCTTCTTCATGTTATCTGCTTCCTTTAGGCTATACCGCTTTACTTGTCTATTACTTGTCTTCTTTACCGGCGGCCAGATAGCGCCCCATCTGGGTCACCGCCTCGGCAACCGCCAGGCACATCTTACTGTCGGCGAGGGTATGATAGCCCCCCTTCACCAGGCGTGACCTCAATAGGCTAGGACCGTGTTCCACCAGAAACTCATCCACCAGACGCTGCGGGCAGACCCAGTCCAGCTCCCCCTGCAGTATGATGGTTGGGCAGGTGAGATCCCCACCTACCTTCTTCATCAGCTGATAGCCGCCAAAATATTGATTGCGGGCATAATGCAGCTCCACTCTCGCCAAGGCTCCGCCCTGCTCGGCCAGGGCCTCGCTTAACTCGAAGCCGGGGACGGCCAGGGCCAGCTCCCAACGGAGCCAACGCCATACACTGCTACGGCGAACCTCGGCATCCTGATGGCTAAATCCGGTCTCGAAATGATCAAACAACTGCTCGAGAGACTCCCCATGCCCGGCGGCAAACTGGCGATACTCACCGGAGAAGATCTGCGCCGCACCGCCCCGGCCATAGAGCCATTGCATCCCCTCATATGAAGGAATAAACATGCCCCAATAGATCTGTGACAGCACCCGCTCAGGATAGACGCAGCTGTAGAGATACCCCAGGGTCGCGCCAAAGGAGCCGCCGAGCAGACACCAGGCCTCGACACCCGCCCAATGACGCACGCGCTCGATATCTTTGACCAGACTGGGAAAGTCATTATTGGCCAGCTCGCCACAGGGCTTGGAACGACCCGCGGCGCGCTGATCCAGCAGGTAGATATGAAAGCCGCGGTCGATAAACAGCCTCAATTCGAGAGGATTACAGCCGGCACCTGGCCCACCATGCAGATAGAGCACGGGAATGCCCTGGGGATCACCATATTGCGCCAGAAACAGCTGGTGCCCCTCGCCGACATCTATCCAATCCTGACGGATCAGCGGATGCGACTTAGCCGGACTCACCGCTTGGACTCGTCGAAATGCTCATCAGGCTCATCGTCGGCTAGCTCCTTGTTCACCAGATCCATCAGACGCTTATCCAGATATTCAGGCATGGCCGCGGTGATCTCGGCACCGATCAGGACGATGATCCAGGAGAGATACACCCAGACGAAGAGGATGGGGATGGTCGCCAGGGCACCATAGATGGCCTCATAGGCAGGAAATTCGGTGAGGTACAGGGCGAAGCCCTTCTTGCCCAGCTCAAACAGCAACGCCGCAACGATGGCGCCGAGCAGGGCGTGGAAAAACTTCACCTTGGTATTGGGCACCACCATGTAGATCAGCAGGAAGGTGGCAACCGAGAAGAACATGGGCAGACGCTCTACCAGGAGCGGCACCACACCACTGAGATCCGTGCCGCTAAACAGCTTGAGCGACACCACATAAGAGGTGGCTACCAGGCTGGCCCCCATCAACACGGGCCCTAAGGTCAGCACCATCCAGTACATGGAGAAGGAGACCACCATGGAGCGCTTCTCCGTGGTGCGCCAGATGCCATTGAGGGACTTGTCTATGTTGGAGATCAGCAGAATAGCCACCACCACCAAGGCGCCGATACCCACAGCCGTGCCCTTAGAGGCGTTGGCGACAAACTCGTTGATATACATCTGCACGCTATCCCCGGCAGAGGGGATGAAGTTGTCGTAGATGAAGGTCTCGATATGGCTGCGGATCCCCTTAAACACAGGGAAGGCCGACAGCATAGACATGGTCACCGCCACCATGGGCACCAGAGAGAGCAAGGTAACGTAAGCCAGGTGACCCGCCCGCATATTTATCTGGTCTTCCGCGACACGCTGCTTTAGATGTATCATGAACTGCCAGATACCCAGCATGATCGAACGAAGCAGGCTCACATCTATTCTATTTATCACGTTATTCTCTTGATTCAAGTGGGGTTAACTGCGTATCTTGGTACAGTAAGATTACAAGTTTAAAGACACTAGATACAAGTGTAAGGAATAAATTGATGTCCCAACAAGGTTCGGCTGGCAACGTGATTGCCGCCATCGCAAGCTTCTTCTTCCCAGGCCTGGGCCAATTAGTACAAGGACGCATCCTGGCGGCACTCCTGTTTTGTGTCGTGACCATAGTGGGCTATGCCCTGTGGTGGTTGATCGTCCCTGCCATCATAGGCGGTATCGCTCACCTGTGGAGCATCATAGACGCCGCTAAATTCAAGGCCGACTAACCGTCTAACAAGGAAATCGTCAGGATGAAAAAACTCATCACCGCAGCGGCCCTGGGCGCCGTCGTCATGCTCAGCGGCTGTCAGAGCGCCTACTACGGTGCCATGGAGAAGGTGGGCTACCATAAGCGCGACATCATGGTGGATCGCGTTAACGCCGCCAAAGAGTCTCAGGAAGAAGCCCAAGAGCAGTTCAGCTCGGCACTGGAAGAGATGCAGGCCCTGCTGAACCACGACGGTGGCGATCTGCAGAGCGCCTACGAGAAGGCCAGAGACGAATATGAATCTTCTCAGGAGGCCGCCGACGAGGTGAGCAGCCGTATCGACAAGGTGGAAGATGTCGCCGAGGCGCTATTTGACGAGTGGCAGGCGGAAATTAGCGAGATCAGCAAGGCCAGCCTACGCCGCAACAGCGAAACCAAGCTGCGCGAGACCCGTCGCTCCTACGAGCAGTTGGTACGCACCATGCGCCGCGCCGAAAGCAAGATGCCGCCTATACTGACGGCCATGAAAGACAACATGCTCTACCTCAAGCACAACCTCAACGCCCAGGCCATAGGCGCCATCAAGGGCGAGTTTGCCAGCCTGCAAACCGATATCTCAAGCCTGATCAAAGAAATGAACAAGTCGATTGCCGAGTCCAATCGCTTCATCCAATCGATGGAAGGCAACCAGTAACACTCTGCCTAAAGGCGCCCGGGATTTCCTGGGCGCTTTCGCTTCAGACCATTATTAATAATCTAGAAAAACCTGCTTTGTGCTCGATCGTTTTTGCTGCGCTATTTCCGAGCATTTACTTACTGTGATTGATATAACAACCGGATATAGATCTCCTTCCCCATGCCGAATCGGCTCGATTTCGCGAGTCAGCGCACAAAACCACAGACCGCCATGAACTAACCACGCCGGCAGCGCCTCTTACTAATACATTCAGTGACTTGGCAAGCCAGTATGAGCCTTATCGAATCCCTTACCCTCGCCTTAGCCTTACTCTATAGTGTCAGCCTGCTCTACTGGAGCGGCAAACGCTGGGGCGCCGTCGTCAGTGGCGCAGCCTTAATGGGCGCCGCGCTGGTGACCCTCTATTGGCCACTGTTTATCGCCCTGCTGTTGGCTGGCGGACTATTGGCCCTGGGCCACAGGGTCAAACCCGAGCTGCTCAAGGGAGATGTACGCGCCAACACGCTCAGAGAATGGGTGCAGCACCTACTGGCACTCTCCATGCTGTTGGTAGGCCTTCAGTATGGGGCCAATGCCATCATGCTAAAGCTAGGCATTACGCCCTACCTGATGCGCCCCGACGTGGGCGACGCCTTCCTGCCTATCGCCGGGGCCATAGAGCTGAAGGCGATCATCACACTGGATATCTGGGATCAAAACCACCCGGCCGCCGCCGTGATGCTGACCGTGGTGATCCTCACCGGATTGCTGTGCAAACGCGCCTTCTGCGGCTGGGCCTGCCCACTGGGGCTCGCCGGGGAGTACCTGTATAAGCTGAGAAAGCGTTTCATCAAGCGTGAACTGCTGCCGCCCGCCTGGCTCGATTGGCCGCTGCGTATGCTGAAATACCTGCTGCTGGCGGGCCTACTCTATATCGTGCTCGGCATGCCGTCTGCCAGTATTCCTCATTATCTCGAGGGCAACTATCATAAGATCGCCGATCTCAAGATGGCGCTCTTCTTCATTACCCCAGGGCTTATCACCCTGGCCTGCTTCGCCGTCATATTAATGCTCGCCGCCTGGCGTCGTCAGGGCTTTTGCCGTTACATCTGCCCCTACGGTGCCCTGCTCGGCCTCACCAGCTTCCTGAGTCCGTTTAAGATCCGCCGCAGCACCCATCACTGCCTCATCGAAACCAAGGGGATGAACTGCGACAAGTGCACTCGCGCCTGCCCGGCCAACATCAAGGTACATGAGCAAGGCACGGTACGCTCCGACGAGTGCCAGGCCTGCATGCGCTGCGTCTCCGCCTGTCCTAAGCAGGAGGCGCTGCACTTCAGCACTCGTAACGGCATCAAGCTCTCCGCCCGCGGCCTCACCATCATGCTGTTACTGCTGCTGTTTATGATCCCGCTTATCGCCTATGTCGGGGGATTCTGGGTCAGCCAGACGCCAACCGAGATTAGGATGTATTTGATACAGCATTTGGGGGCAATTGGGCATTAGGGCCTTTGGGTAAGGGGTACCCTTTTGGCTGAGGGCCCATGATAATTTTGCCCTCAGGAACATCGTTATCTAGGCGAGAATTGAAGGTCGCACCTTCATTGCAACCTATAGCCTGCGGTGGGGTTTAGGTATTTGGTGTTAATTGAGTCAGTTTGAAGCTCGCACCTTCATCGCTACCCATTGCCTGCCGCAGGCTTTATGTGCAAACACTTCTGCGACACGCCGCAAGCACCTCCCTGTGGGCTCTACGCCAGCATCCATGTTGGCGAAGGCCGCAGCCGTGTTTACACCAGTATCTAACGTCTCTTCGATTTGGCTTCGTTTGTAAGGCTGAGAGGCTTAACTTTTTGGATCATTTTGAATTTATGATATATGTTTGAAGACCTTACCTTCGCTGTAACCTCACACCTGCGATGTGCCCATGTGCAAACTTCTCTTAGCAAAAGTGCATGGCACATGACTTCATCAGTTTGTTATCAGACATGTCAGTCGTCGTTTTGCATTACTGGGGCAATAATTAAATAGAGCATAAAGCTGGCCCAACTAACAAAAAATGTGGCAAATAACCAAATGGCTTTTTCTTTCCTTCCTACTCTTTTTGACTTGCCAATTACAACCAAGGGCACAAGCCAAAATATCAATACTAAAAGTAGGGGAAACCAGCTAATAAAAAAGTTTACATATATTGAATTATCTTCCTGCATTTATGATTCTTCCATGTCTTAAGATACTTATTAGCGTAAAAGCCGAATATAAAAATCTTTAAGCCCTAATGCACTCGACAATGAAAACAATAAGACTCTGAATTGTATAACAATTTAAGTGCTGTTTTTCAATACAAAAGTTACCACAACCAAGACAAGAGAGAGTTGGCTTATTACTGAGAAGAGGCGAGATCTCCAACGCCTTCTAATACAAGCAAAACTAGCACCTGGAAGGCATCAATTAACGCTAAATCGAAGAGACGATTGAACTCGGTGTAAACACATTTGTGACCTTCCGAGGCATGGATGCCGAGGCAGAGCTCACAAGGATGTGCTCGTAGCGTGTCACAAATGTGTTTGCACTTGGGCCTGCCGCAGGCAATAGATTGACCACCAAGCCTTGGTGTTAAATAACTCAGCCAAACAACTGCATGAGCCAGAAGCTCAATAGCTAAAATCCAACTCATCCCTCGCCGGGCAGGCGATAGGTTAACCATGCAGCCATGGTGTCAAATAACTCAGCTATACACCCATATCATCTACGCCCCCTAAGGTATCCAACTTGGCGCCACGGCTGAATATCTGGCCAGCTTACGCCAGATACAAAAAACCCCGGCCATCTGCATGGTCGGGGCTTTGGGCTAATCGACTGCACCTAAAAGGTGCGGGTCAGATTAGGCGTCTTTCGAGGCGCGGCTGGCACGCTTACGATCGTTCTCGGTCAGGTGACGCTTACGCACGCGGATGCTCAGCGGAGTCACTTCTACCAATTCGTCGTCATCGATGAACTCAAGCGCCTGCTCAAGGGTCATCTGGATGTGCGGCGTCAGTACCTGAGCTTCGTCGGTACCAGAGGCACGCATGTTGGTCAGCTGCTTACCCTTCAGACAGTTAACTGTCAGGTCGTTGGCACGAGAGTGGATACCCACTACCTGGCCTTCGTAAACCTCGGCGGCGTGACCGATCATCAGACGACCACGATCTTGCAGACCGAACAGGGCGAAGGTCAGTGCCTTACCGGTAGCGTTAGAGATCAACACACCGTTCTGACGCTGACCGATATCGCCACCCTTCACTGGACCATAATGGTCGAATGAGTGGTAGATAAGACCTGTACCTGAGGTGGCTGTCATGAACTCGGTTTGGAAACCGATCAGGCCACGGCTAGGAATGATGAAGTCGATACGCACACGGCCTTTACCGTCTGGCTGCATGTCGCGCATGTCGGCCTTACGGGTACCTAGCTTCTCGATCACCGCACCTTGGTGCTCTTCTTCAACGTCTACGGTTAGGGTCTCGTATGGCTCGCACTTCTCGCCATCGATCTCTTTAACAATAACTTCAGGACGTGATACGGCCAGCTCGTAGCCTTCACGACGCATGTTTTCGATAAGGATAGACAGGTGAAGTTCACCACGGCCAGATACACGGAAACGGTCTGGGCTGTCAGTCTCTTCGACGCGCAGTGCCACGTTGTGTACCAGTTCCTGTTGCAGACGCTCAAGAATGTTACGTGAAGTCACGTACTTACCTTCTTTACCAGCGAATGGCGAGGTGTTTACCTGGAAGGTCATGGTCAGTGTTGGCTCGTCAACAGACAGAGGTGGCAAGGCTTCGGCGCTGCCCACGGCACATACAGTGTCAGAGATCTTCAGCTCGCCAAGACCGGTAATAGCGACGATGTCGCCGGCATTAGCTTCAGCCACTTCGTGACGGTCCAGACCCATGTAGCCAAGTACCTGGCCGATCTTACCGTTACGTGTGGTGCCATCGGCGCCCACTACGGTAACCTGCTGGTTCACCTTAACGCTACCGCGCTTGATACGGCCAACGCCGATAACGCCCACGTATGAGTTGTAGTCCAGCTGAGAGATCTGCATCTGGAAGGCACCTTCGGCATCGGCGTCAGGTGAAGACACTTTCTCGACGATGGTCTCGAACAGTGGCGTCATGTCTGTGCCAGTCTCTTCAGGATCCAGAGTCGCGAAACCGTTCAGTGCAGAGGCATAAACGATTGGGAAGTCTAGTTGCTCGTCGGTAGCACCCAGGTTGTCGAACAGATCGAATACTTGATCGATAACCCAATCAGGGCGCGCACCCGGACGGTCGATCTTGTTGATCACTACGATAGGCTTAAGGCCTTGAGCGAAGGCTTTCTTAGTCACGAAACGTGTCTGTGGCATTGGACCATCGACCGCATCAACTAGCAGTAGCACACAGTCAACCATAGAAAGTACACGTTCAACCTCGCCACCGAAGTCGGCGTGGCCAGGGGTATCAACAATGTTGATACGGTAATCGTTCCACTTGATGGCAGTATTCTTCGCCAGAATCGTGATTCCACGTTCCTTTTCAAGATCGTTGGAATCCATCACCCGCTCAGCGGCCTCTCCTCGAGTCTCAAGGGTTCCAGACTGTGCCAGCAACTTATCAACCAGGGTCGTCTTACCATGGTCAACGTGTGCAATAATGGCGATGTTACGTAAATTCTCTAACACGGATAAACCTCTTACCATCGAAAAAATAGGGTATTGATAACAGCCCTAATAATAGCTGTTGCAATAAAAAACGTGCCATTCTACTCTAGCGAGGGGCTCTCGCACAGGATTATTTTTTAGTCAGCTATGAATAGTCATGTTTATATTGGTGCGCACCATCTTGGTGAGCGCACCATTAAGAGGCAATCAATGCACCTTTATGGTGCAATATCGAGATTCCCGCCACCCGCCTGCTTTATCGTTACCATAAAAATCAATACCTTAAACTTTTGGCATGAGTCTCGCTTTACTCATGCCAGAACCGCGTTGGTCGCAACGCTGAATGATATAAGAAGGGCATCCCCTCTACTCTACTCGGAGACTTTAGAATGTCAGTTGAATCAGTTTTACAACAACTAGAAGAACTTGAAGTTAAGTTTGTTGATTTGCGTTTTACCGATACTAAAGGTAAAGAGCAGCACGTATCTATTCCTACTCATCAGGTTGATGCCGATTTCTTTGAAGACGGTAAAATGTTCGACGGTTCATCTATTGCTGGTTGGAAGGGCATTAACGAGTCAGACATGGTACTGATGCCAGACCCAACGACCTTCGTACTTGACCCGTTCACCGAAGAAACCACCGCCCTGATCCGCTGTGACATTCTTGAGCCAGGCACTATGACTGGTTACGACCGCGACCCACGCTCTATCGCTAAGAAAGCCGAAGAGTACCTGATCTCTACCGGCATCGCCGATACCGTACTCATTGGCCCTGAGCCAGAGTTCTTCCTGTTTGACGACGTTAAGTTCGGCACCGACATGTCAGGCTGTTTCGTTAAGCTAGACGCTAAAGAAGCGGCTTGGAACTCAGGCACTCACTACGAAGACGGCAACACAGGTCACCGTCCATTCGTAAAAGGTGGTTACTTCCCAGTAGCACCGGTTGACTCATCACAAGATCTTCGTAGCGCCATGTGTCTGGTACTGGAAGAGATGGGTCAGGTAGTTGAGGCTCACCACCACGAGGTGGCGACTGCCGGTCAGAACGAGATCGCGACTCGCTTCAACAAGCTGACTGAAAAAGCCGACGAAATCCAAATCCTTAAGTATGTGGTTCACAACATGGCCCACGCTTACGGTAAGACGGCGACCTTCATGCCTAAGCCAATCGTTGGCGACAACGGTAGCGGCATGCACGTTCACCAATCACTGGCTAAAGACGGTGTTAACCTCTTCTCTGGTGACAAGTATGCGGGTCTGAGTGAAACTGCACTTTACTACATCGGCGGTATCATCAAGCACGCTCGCGCGCTGAACGCCTTCACTAACCCAAGCACCAACTCATACAAGCGTCTTGTGCCTCACTTCGAAGCACCAGTAATGCTGGCCTACTCGGCACGTAACCGCTCTGCGTCTATCCGTATCCCTGTAGTGCCAAGCCCTAAGGCTCGTCGTATCGAGACTCGCTTCCCAGATCCAACGGCTAACCCATACCTGGCGTTCGCTGCACTACTGATGGCTGGTCTTGACGGTATCCAGAACAAGATCCACCCAGGCGAAGCCATGGACAAAGATCTATACGATCTGCCAGCGGAAGAAGCGGCTGAGATCCCACAGGTTGCGACTTCGCTGGAAAATGCGCTGGAGAACCTGGATGCAGACCGTGAGTTCCTGACTAAGGGCGGCGTATTCTCTGATGACTTCATCGATTCTTATATCGCCCTGAAGACAGCAGAAGCTGAAACCGTTTCTCGCACTACTCACCCAGCTGAGTTCGAGCTTTACTACAGCCTGTAATCCTTGCCTGTAAGTTCAGCTCACAGCTTGAAGAAGCCGCCGCTTAGGCGGCTTTTTTATGTCTGTGACTGACAGTCCTGCCCCCAGAATGCTCCGGCAAAGACTTCATCGATGCTTGCCATGTATCGCACCAAAGACGGCAGAAGCAGAGAAAGTTGCACGCACCACTCACCCAGCTGAGTTCGAGCTTTACTAAAACCTGTAACTCTTGCCTGTCATCCTTGCCTGTAAGTCCGCTTATAGCTTGAAGAAGCCGCCGCTTAGGCGGCTTTTTTATGTCTGTGACTGACAGTCCTGCCCCCAGAATGCTCCGGCAAAGACTTCATCGATGCTTGCCATGTATCGCACCAAAGACAGCAGAAGCAGAGAAAGTATCTCGCACTACTCACCCAGCTGAGTTCGAGCTTTACTAAAACCTGTAACTCTTGCCTGTCATCCTTGCCTGTAAATTCAGCTCACAGCTTGAAGAAGCCGCCGTTTAAGGCGGCTTTTTATGTCCTTTAACCAACGGAAAAACTTGGCCTAACCGCCTGACGACGGGCATAAAATTGATTTAACTTTATGGCCAAACTGCTATCATGATCACGCCGAATCACTTACCTTAGAATCCCATTATGTCTAGCCGCGATCCCTTCCAGTCTTACACCTGGCACAGCGATATTTTTAGCTGTCAGAGCAATGATATCAGCAGCTTCTATGCCCGCCTGGCCGAGCAGGCGAGTCGCCTTGGGCTACAGGCGCGCAAGCTGGGCGATGCCGGGCCACATCCGCTGGAACTGTATCAATCACCGGCGCAGAAGGCTGATCAGCCCTCTATTCTGATCAGTGCAGGTTTCCATGGCGAGGAGGCTGCCGGCCCCTGGGGACTGCTCTACTTCCTCAACGAACTGGAGCCTGAGCTATTTAGCCAGATCAACCTCAGCCTGCTGCCTCTGGTAAATCCTACCGGTTTCAAGCGCGGCCACAGGTTCAACAAGCTGGGACAGAACCCTAATCGCGGCTTCGTGTTAGAGAACGGCCGCGGCGTCAGCAATCAAGACACCTCGAGCGAAGGTGAGATCCTACTGACCCACTCTCAGCTGTTGGCCGCCGCCAGTAAAGATGGCATCCTCACCTGCCACGAAGATGTGCTGCTGACAGACACCTACATCTACTCCTTCGAGGCCAACCAGCACCCCGGCCAATTCAGCCGTGAGCTGCGCGACGCCTTGGGGCACTATTTCCCTATCGCCCAGGATGGCTTGATCGACGACTGCCCGGTCAAAGATGGCATCATCTTCAACCACTTCGACCTCTCCTTCGAGGCCTTCCTGGTACGGCTGGGCGCCAGCGTCGGCGTGTGTAGCGAGACGCCTGGCCAACAAGGTTTCGACCAGCGTATCCTGGCCAACGCCGCCATCATCAAACGCTTCGTCGAGTTGAGTCTGGCGAGGCGCTAGAAACATGAGAGAAGAATTAGGCTAAGCGCTAAGATCTGACGCCCATAGAAAAGCCAGGCACTAGGCCTGGCTTCTTGTAAGCGATCATGGGCTTTCCACTAACGACAGAAGGGGGCTAAGGCCTCCAATAGCCGCTGCATGTCCTGCTCACCATTGTAAATATGCGGCGAGATACGCATCCCCTGCTTACGCACATCCAGGCTGATATCGGCCTGAGTCAACTCCTCGACCACCTGTTGCTGCGCCGCGCCAAAATTCAAGATGGCGGTGCCGCTGCAACGAGCAGAATCTGAGGGCGACACCAGGGCCTCGCCGGCCTGACGCCAGATGCGCTGCAGCTGCATCAGATTGTGCTGGCGCACCTTGTCGCTACCCAGCTCGGCGAAATAGCCTATGCTGTGGGCCGCGATGGCATAAGGCGCCACCGAAGGGGTGCCGCCCCAAAACTTCAGCGCCGAGTCGTGATAGCGAAAGTGATGAATATCGAACTCGAAAGGGTTCTCATGGCTAAACCAGCCCACATCCTGGGGTGAGCAATGCGCCAGCTGCTCGGCATTGACCCAGAGATAGGCCGCTCCCGGCCCGCCGCAGAGCCACTTAACGCTGGACCCCAACATGAAGTCTGGCTTTAGCACACTAAGATCCAGAGGTAATACCCCGGCGGCCTGGGCCACATCCACCACAGATAAGGCCCCTAGCTGACGCACCTTAGGCACCAGATAATCCAGCGGCGCCTGCTGCCCGGTATTAGAATAGGCATGGCTGATAAACACCAGATCGATATCGTCGGTCAGATAGGCCTGCCACACCTCGGGCAGACTCACATCCAGATTGGCCGGAATGAAACGTATCTGCGCCTCGGGCAGCGCCTGTTGCAGGGCAAAGCCCATGCTGGGAAAGTCGTTCTCGCTCATCAGGATCACGGCGCCAGGACGTCTCAACCTAGGCAGGGACTGCACCAGCTTAGTCAAGCCGCTAGAGAGGTTAACCTGAGGACAAAACAGCCTGGCCTCACTGTTAAACAGCCTGGCCAACTGGGCACGAAAATCCTCTACCACAGACAACCAATCCCCCCAAGGCTCGCGCCCCGAACCCTGCCAGGGCAGGAAGAATCGCTCATCGAACGCCTGACGCAGGCTCTTAAGTGGCCTGCCCACCGAGTGATTTAACAGGTAGACCGACTTGGGCATCTCAAAATCATTCTGATACATGCTCTACCCCTCTAGGCTGGCGCGCAGCCTGGCGATATCGTCGAAACGGGTACGAATGTCATCTCGCTTGGCGGCGGCGCGTCTGTCTCTGAGTTTCTCCAGCGCCCCCAGCAGCACAGGCAGCGGCGGGCCACTGGCGGTGACCTTGTCGATATGCTGACTCTCCATCTGCTTGGCGGGCTGGGCGATATACTTCTCCACCAGCTGATCATGGTGTTGTATCGCCCCCTGGCCATGGGCCTCACACACCCGCAGGAACTGCGCCAGATTCTCCCGGTACCAGGGCTGGTCACGCATCTCCATCGCACCGAGAAAATCATCCATCAGGCTGGTGCGGCGCATACAGTCGCGCAGGATGCGCTGATCTTCCGGCATCATGTAGAGGAACTTATCTACCAACAGCTGAGAGTAGGCCGACTCGTTGGCGAAGCAGAGCCCCAGCTGCAGGTCGATCACATTGATGCCGGCAAAGTCACCGGCGTTGGCACCCCGATAGACCTGCTGGCCGACGCGATAGGGCTTGTAATAGGGGCGCACACTGTTGAAAAACGCCTGGGTATCGAGGCGATCGAACAGGATCTGATTGGAGGCGATCACCTGCTCCAGCGCCACGCGAGCCACCTCCAGCAGTTCGGCGGTCATGGGATGGGAGATCCCCAGCGGCTTAATCTTCAACAAAGCATCGGCGGCGCGCTTGTAGGCGAGGATCCCCTTGGTGTTGTAGTCGACAAACAGCTTCTCGTCGTCCAGATCGGTAAAGCGTTTGTAGAGGCCGTTAACCGCACGATTGTGAGTGGTCAGATGCGCCGTGGCAAAGCGCGGCGTCACGCCGATGGAGGCACCTATGTGCATCGCCAGCGCCGAGGCCTCAAGCAGGGGCGAACTGGTCTCGCGGCTGGGCTCGGTGATCTCATGGCGACGACAGGCGGCCATGTAGAGGCCCACGTTGCCCAACAGATCGAAGGCGGCATCAAAGCCCTCGTCGGTATTGCCCTCATCCAGCAGCGCCTTGATCAAGCTTCGGCCATCGGCCTCCAGCCGCGCCTTTAGCTCATCGCCTATCCCCTCCACGTTGGCGGGATCGCTCTGCTGCATATAGAGGCGCTCCAGCGCCGAGTTAATCTCGACAAACTCCTGCCTGATCCAGTGATCGAAGGCCGCGACATCTTGACTCATAGGGTGACTATCTCTTGGTTATTTTAATTATGACTCAATAAGCTACCACTAAGCCATTAGGGCAAACCTGCAATATCACCTACATAAAAAGAGATTTTTTGGTGGATTCCGACAAAAATAATCACTTTAATAATGCTATCCGACACATTACCCCAATGCCTATCGAGCGGCAGCGACAAGAGAGCACACAGATGAAACTGGACAGTAAAGACAAGCAGATCTTAAGCATACTGCAGGAGGAGGGGCGGCTCCCCGTGGCCGAGCTGGCCAATCGCCTCAACCTCTCAGACACCCCCTGCCTCAGGCGCATCAAGAAGCTGGAACAGGCGGGCTTTATTCAGGGCTATAGCGCCAGGCTCGACCCTAAGTCACTGTCACTCAATGTGATCGTCTACGCCTTCGTGCGCCTCACCGAGAACTCCGCCGCCTATGGCGAGCTGTTCGAGCAGGAGATGAGCCGCCTGCCCCAGGTGCAGGAGTGTTCGGTGATCACCGGCGCTCACGACTACCTGCTAAAGATCGTCGCCCACGATCTGCTGGAATATGAAGGCTTCGTCAAACACTCCCTCGGCGGCCTCAAATGTATCGCCAGCATAGAGTCGACCGTGGTACTGAAGCAAACCTTCTCCCGCCATCAACTCCCAGTCGTATGAGACTGGTGATTTTTATAGCGAAAGCGACTAATCTGTAGCAAACACCAGGTATAAAAGGAATGCAAATGCGCCCGATATTGCTGTTTACCCTGCTGTTACTGACCCTTGGGGCTCAGGCAGCCATCTACAAATGGGTCGACAAGGATGGCAAGGTTCACTACTCGGATACCCCGGTAGAAAACTCCACCCAGGTCGAGTTTAAGGAAAATACCGAAAACCAGATCAAGCTGCCGCCTCCCGTGGTACGTGAGTCTTCGGCGCCCGCCAAGGCTGAGCCTAAGGAGCTGTATAAGCTGACCATCTCCAGCCCCAGCGAAGAGGAGACCCTTCGCGACAATAACGGTAATATCACTGTGATCGGTGCCATCACCCCAGATCTTGCCCCCGGCCATGGGCTGGTGCTGGTAATGGATGGTAAGGTCGTCAGCCAGCCTCAGGCCAGCCCGGTATTTAACCTGGAGAATGTGGATCGCGGTGAGCATAAGTTTGAAATCAGGGCCTTGGCACAAAACGGCAAACAACTTGCATCGACCCCTCCTAGAACCGTATTTCTTCACCGGGCCAGTGTATATGCGATTCCTAGGGCAACCCCTCGCGGGGGCGGTTAAAAATTTATATCATAATTTTTAACAACTTAGGAAACTACATCCCCAAATCCCCCCGGTGAAGACAGCTTGCAGCGTGCACCAAATTGGTGCACCATTATGGTGCAACCTACTTTCCGGGAGCCGTAAATGAACACAGACCCTCTGCTCAATCACCTGGTGACGGCCGTACTCGTCGTCTCAGATGATCTCAAGCTGTGCTATGCCAATAGCGCGGCCGAGCAACTGCTTGGGTTAGGCAGTCACCGCCTCACGGAGCACAGCCTACAAGACTGCTGCCAGCTGCTCAGCATAGATCATCAATTGCTGCGCAGCGCCATTCGCGAACACCAAGGGCTCACGGTCAACACCACCAACCTGATCACCCTTGACGGACAGCATCACACGGTCGACATGACCCTGACCCCGCTGGAGGTCGAGCCGGATCAACCCGAGCAGGGCGTACTAGAGCTGCGTCAGGTGGATCAGCAGCGAAGGATACACCAGCAGCTCACCCTGGATGCCCAACAACAGGCGGCCCAATATCTGGTGCGCAATCTGGCTCATGAGATCAAGAACCCCCTGGGCGGCCTCAGAGGCGCGGCGCAGCTGCTATCACGTGAGCTGGAAGACGCCGACCAGCGCGAGTTTACCGACCTCATCATAGAGCAGGCCGATCGGCTGCGAAACCTGGTCGACAGGCTGCTCGGCCCGCAGAAACCCACGGAGCACAGTCTGCACAACATACATGCGGTGATCCAGAAGGTGCTCAAGCTGGTGAGTGTCACCCTGCCGGACAATATCCACCTTATCCAGGACTATGACCCCTCGATCCCGGATATCGAGATGGATCAGGAGCAGCTGCAACAAGCGGTACTCAACATAGTACAGAACGCCATTCAGGCGCTGGAGACAGAGGAAGAAGGCGGCGAGATCCGCATCAAAACCCGCACTCAGCATCAAGTCACCATAGGCACCACACGCCATAAACTGGTGCTGGCGCTCTCCATCATAGACGACGGCCCGGGGATCAAGCCCGAGCTGATGGATACCCTCTTCTACCCTATGGTCACGGGCAGGGAGCAGGGATCCGGACTTGGGCTCTCCATTGCCCATAACTTTGCCAGACTCCACGGCGGACGCATCGACTGCGCCTCGGTGCCGGGCAAGACAGAATTTACCATATTGCTGCCGCTCAAGAGCTAGCGTAGGTGACCTTAGAGCATTCAACTTAAGAGAGTAGGTGTATGACAGAAAAAGTTTGGGTTCTCGATGATGATAGTTCGATACGTTGGGTCGTCGAACGGGCGCTCAAGGGCGCCAAGATAAGCTGTGCCAGCTTCGCCGCCGCCGAATCCCTGTGGCAGGCACTGGAACAGGCTCAACCTCAGGTGATCATCTCAGATATCCGCATGCCGGGCACAGATGGCCTGACCCTGCTGGATCGGCTGCAGCTGCACTATCCCCATATTCCGGTGATCATTATGACGGCTCATTCCGATCTCGACAGCGCCGTCAGCGCCTACCAGGCGGGAGCATTCGAATATCTGCCTAAGCCATTCGACATCGACGAGGCCATCGGCCTGGTGGAGCGTGCCCTGAGCCACGCCAAGGAGCAGTCGCCCAAGGCCGCCAGCCAGCCCGAGGTCAAGGCCCCGGAGATCATCGGCGAGGCGCCGGCCATGCAGGAGGTGTTTCGCGCCATCGGCCGCCTGTCACGCTCCTCCATCAGCGTGTTGATCAACGGTCAATCGGGCACGGGTAAGGAACTGGTCGCCGGTGCCTTACATAAACACAGCCCACGCAAGGACAAGCCCTTCATCGCCCTGAACATGGCGGCGATCCCCAAGGAGCTTATCGAATCCGAGCTGTTCGGCCATGAGAAGGGCGCCTTCACCGGCGCTGCCAACGTGCGTCAGGGCCGCTTCGAGCAGGCCGACGGCGGCACACTGTTTCTCGACGAGATCGGCGACATGCCGCTGGATGTGCAGACCAGGTTGCTAAGGGTGCTGGCCGATGGACAGTTCTATCGTATCGGCGGCCACTCGCCGGTGCAGGTGGATGTACGCATCATAGCCGCGACCCACCAGAATCTGGAGTCACTGGTGGCCAAGGGCGATTTTCGAGAGGATCTCTTTCACCGCCTCAACGTGATCCGGGTACATCTGCCGCCGCTGTCCCAGCGTCGGGAGGATATTCCCCAGCTCGCACGCCACTTCCTGGCCACCGCCGCCAAGGAGATCAGTGTCGAGCCTAAGATACTCACCAAGGCTACCGCCGACACCCTGGCCAGCCTGCCCTGGCCAGGTAACGTGCGTCAGCTGGAAAACACCTGTCGCTGGCTGATGGTGATGGCCTCGGGCCAGGAGATTCTGCCCCAGGATCTGCCCCCCGAGTTGCTGACACCCAGCACCAGCCAAGACAGCGCGTCACAGTCGGGCGGCGGAGGCTGGCAGGAGGCGCTGACCCTATGGATAGATCAACGCCTGAGTGAGGGAGAGAGTGATCTGCTGACTCAGATACAACCTGCGTTTGAGAAGATATTGCTAGAGACGGCGTTGAAACACACCAAGGGACACAAACAGGAAGCAGCTAAGCGCCTGGGCTGGGGTCGTAATACCCTGACGCGTAAGCTGAAAGAACTCGAGATGGATTGAGTGAAAGCACCCAGCCTTAGGCTGGGTGCTTTGACGCCTCTTCCGAAGGCGTATTGTTTGCGCTAACAACAACACTCTCAGACTGACACTCGGATTCGATGACTTCACGAGGCATAGCCGCCTGCCATAAAGCCCCTACCCATAAACTTTGATTCGCTTTCATTTACCTTGCCCTCATTTTGCCAACTGGATCAAAGTAATCTTATAGCGACTATTAGTAAAATGAATAAATAGTATCCCGTAAATGCCATATTAGAATGAACATACCAATCAAAACCTTACATTATTTTCTCACCCTGGTTGAGACGGGAAACTTTACCCGGGCAGCGGAAAAGTCCTTCATCACCCAGCCCACCCTGAGCAAGATCATTCAGCGCCTGGAGGATAATCTGGGCCAACAGCTGCTGCACAGGAATAACCAGAAGATAGAGCTAACCCAGGCGGGTATCCTGCTGGAGCACAGCGCGCGGGAGATCCTGGGCCAGTGGCATAGACTGCAGGAAGACCTCACCAACCTGAGCGGCCTCAAGTCAGGCCACCTGCGTCTTGGGGTCTGCCCCATGATGAGCAGCCTGATCATCGACCTGCTCACCGCCTTTCGTCAGCAATACCCGGGGATAGAGCTGCAGATGTACGAGTATGGCGGCTTCGGCTGTGAGCAGGCGCTGCTCAACAACAGCCTGGATATCGCCTTTACCGCCCTGCCCACCACACACGATGTCGAGCTGGCCAACCGCGCCCTCACCCGCTATCCGCTGCTGGCCTGCCTGCCCAAGGATCATGCCCTGGCTCAGCAAGAGGCCGTGACCTGGCAGGACTTCGAGGCCTACCCCTTCATCCTCTACAACGAGGACTTCTCCCTGGCCAAGCTGATCACCCGCCTGAGCCACAAGGCGGGCGTGCAGCTCAACATCGCATTTCGCAGCGGCCAGTGGGACTTTCTGGCGACCATGGTGGAGGCCCAGATGGGGGTCGCCATACTGCCCGAGCCTATCTGCCACAAGTTGCAGGGCAGTGAGCTGGTCTTCAAGCCTATTCGCCCCAATCTCACCTGGGATCTGGCGCTGATCTGGCGTAAAGACTTGCCCCTGACACCGGCGGCCCAGGCGCTTTTGGATCTCAGCGAGCAGGCCCATCTGCACCCCTGATAAAGGTTAAAATTTACCGGATTTTCAGCCGAAAAAGGCTGACAATAAGTTATCTAACACTGATAACTGGGCCACGGACAGATAGAATCACTGGTAATCGTGCTGGCGGGTCCCACTTGCACAACAAAGGTGCAATTTTTTTCAGCGAGGATTCAAACGCTCGCCACTGCCCCAGATGCACGGTGACAGTAAACATGCCATTTTGTTTAAAACAATCAACCACCTAAGCTTAGTTTAACTGGTACTAAAGTACCGTTAAAAAGCCTTGCCGCCTCACTTTGCAGCCGTTAGCTTCCCCTAAGAGGTCTGACGTCCGACGTCTGACCTCTGCAGCTGAGTAATTAAAACTCAGTAGTAAAATCTAAGTAAAAAAACCTGAGTAATAAAACCTAAAACAACATCAACAAGATAAGAGAAATAAGCCAATGAAGATCTACCAAAAGCTCATGATGCTGGGTCTGTTTGCTGTCAGCCCATTGACTTATGCCACCTCCGGACTCGTGTTTATCCATGGCACCGGGCATCAAACAGATGCGCTGTCGGACTATTGGACGCGGGAATTTGTCGACTCCGTCCGCCAGGGTGCTGCCTCGCCCGATAACTACCTGGTGATCAACTGCGACTTCGACCAATACATGTGGGATGACGCCGCCGCGGGCTGTCTGGCCGGGCAACTCACCCAGTTTATCGACAGTAAAAACATTAACGACCTCACCTTGCTGACCCACTCCAACGGTGGCAACGTGGTGCGCTGGATCCTCTCCAACCCCACCTGGGACAGTCGCTATCCCAAGATCATCAACGCCACCTCCAGGGTGATCGCCCTGGCGCCTTCCAGCGGCGGCACGCCACTGGCCGATGCCGTCACTCAGGGCAATGTATTTGAGACCTCATTGGGTTGGCTGCTGGGCTACGGCAGCGATGCGGTGAAACAGCAGCAGGTCAGCTGGATGAGCAGCTATAACAACAGCTGGCTCTATGGCACCTCGGGTCGCCCGGCGCTGCCCTCCCCCTTCGAGGTGGTGGTAGGTTCAGATGTCGACTCCGCCTTCTGGGACAGCGACAGCTACTGTGCCGGCTATCAGTATCAGGTCGCCCTGGAGACCACTCAGAACTGGCTCGACGACTGCTCGGACGGCTTCCTGGAGTGCCAGTCGCAATCGGCGGCGGGCAGCGTCTGGTTTAAAGATATCCAGCGCACCGCCGGTAAGGAACCCCTGAGCCACCAGCAGAGCCGCCGCGCCTGCTTTAATCTCGATACCCTGATCCGCGACCATATCTAGGAGCCATAAGATGAAACCATCAATCAAAATGGCGAGTGTGTTCGCCCTGTCCGCCCTGCTGAGTGCCTGTCAAAACGATGAGACCCCAGCAGACAATGCCCCAGAAGCCAGCGCAATGACAGTCACCCAGGTGACTCTGCTGGCCCCCGCCTCGGGAGATCTCACCATAGACACCCTGGCAGCCACCGAGCTGCCACCGGTAAATGGTAGTCGCGGCGGCGTCAGCTTCAGCGCCCCCATTACCAGCGCTGCGCAGCTAGTGGCCCCCACCCAGCTAGAGCAGAGCAGCAGCGACCAGTATTGGCGCACCGTCTCGGGCGCCGAACTCAACAAGGGAATTAACCTCGCCGTGAGCCAGAGCGACAGCGTGATCCGCGTGGCCCCCCGGGGCGATGCCAGCTCGGGCGCGCTGCGCCACAGCCCGGCCATCTCACCGGATCAGCTGCGCCTCTACAAGGTCAACAAGCAGACGGTAGATAAGTCGGCATCTATGATCCAATCCATGAGTGATCCTCAGGCGATGGCGACCGCGGGTATCGTCGACGACTCCAGTGCCCTGAAGCTGTCACAACAGGCGACGCCGGGCATCTATCAACTGCAAGTTGTTCAGCCCCTAAGTGCCAACGACAGCTATCTGATCAACGTCAAGGAGAAGGGCAGCCCCTACCAGCTGGCCCTATCGGCCCCTAAGCGGCTGAGCAGCAAGGCACCGCAGCTGGCCTTCGATCTTAAGCTGAGCAACAGCGACATAGCGCTTAGTCCGACCGCGACGCTCAAGCAGAGCGATGGTCGCTACCACAGACTAGCCGTGATTAAGCAGGGCGATAACTGGCAGGCTCAGCTACCGGATGAGCTGGCGATGCCCAGCAGCAACTTAGGCCTGAGCGAGATCCAGGTCGACGTGGAGACCCGGGTAAATGGCCTGCCACTGATCCGCACCGTCAAGACCGCCTTCAAGCAATATGTGCCAGCAGCCAAACTAAAGGATGAGGCCAGCATCTACTGGCAGGATAACAAGCCTACTCAGGCGGTGTTCGACCTGCAGGTCGCCAGCCCGGGACGCTACCAGGTCTCTGCCGTGTTAGTGGGTACCGATGCTCAGGGTAAGCAGGCCAACATCTTGCGCACCGAGACGGCCCAGTGGCTAGACGCCGATGGTCAGGTCACCCTGAGCTTTGATGGCGAGCAACTCGAGGCCTCTGGCCTGGGTGCGCCCTACGCCATCAAGGCGCTGGAGCTTAAAGATCAGGGCCAGATGGCTCGCTTGAGTTATCTGGGCGAGGCCGCCACCCTCTAAAAGGAAAACTGCGCACCATATCTAGTCACATAAAAAAGGGCGCCCTTATGATTCACAGAGGGCGCCCTTTCTATTGGCATCAGTAAAGCCTACAGCTGAGTATGGGGCTTCACCCTGTCAAAGTCGGCCAGTATGGCGTAGGCACAGGGGATGATAAACAGCACCAGCAGGGTGGAGGCGAAGATACCGAAAACGATCGAAACCACCAGGGGCTGCACCACCTGGGCCTGCAGGCTGGTTTCCAACAGCAGGGGCAGGAGGCCCGCCGCCGTGGTCAGCGAGGTGAGAAACACCGCCCTGAAACGCTCACGACTGGCGCTAACCACCGCCTGATGCACACTATCTCCCTCATCCACATGGTGGCGTATGTACTGCACCAGCAGGATAGAGTCGTTCACTACGATTCCCGCCAGCGAGATGAAGCCCATGATGGAGGGCATGGAGAGGTTATAACCCAGCAGCAGATGGCCCCAGAGCACGCCGATCAACGCCAGCGGGATCGCCAGCATCACCACGGCGGGTTCCAGATAGCTCCTGAACTGAAAACTCAGGATGGCGAACAGGCCAAACAGGCCGATGAGGAAGCCTTTACCCATGGAGCTGCCGGTCTTGGCCGTCTCCTTGGCCGAGCCCTCAAAGTCCACCCTCACCCCTGGGTAGTGCTGCTGCACCTGAGCCAACCACTCGCGCTTTATCGCGGCTATGGTCTCGTTGGCATTGGCGCGCTGATTGTCCACATCGGCCATCACAGTCACGCTGCGCAGGCCATTGATGCGCTGGATACGCACATAGGAGCGCTGATCTTGCAAAAGGGCGATAGACGAAAGCGGCAGCTGACTGCCATCACTGAGCATGATGGGGAAGTTGGCCAAGGCCTGCAGATCACCGGCCTGCAGCTTGTTGAGCCGCACCTCGATCTCGATATTCTCAGGTCCCACCTGCACCTCGTCGGCTAGCTGGCCAAAGTAGGCGCTGCGCAGCTGGGCCGCCACCAGTTGGCCGTCGATGCCGAAGCTCTCGGCGCCGGGACGCAGGCTCACCTTGATCTCCTCCTTGCCCGGACGCATGTCGTCGAGTATGCCACTGATGCCATCAAACTGCCCCAGATAGCTCTGCAGCGACACGGATGCCTGCTTGAGCATATCCAGATCGTCACCCTGCAGGCGGATCTCTATGTCCCGCCCGGCGGGGCCCATGGTCGGCTGCTTGAACACCAAAGATAGCGGCATCGCCAGCTCCCCGGTCTCCAGGCGCCAATCGCGGATAAACTCCTCGATCAGGGTATTGCGGGTCTCAGCCGACAGCAGATCCAGCCTGACGGTCGCCACATGGGGGCCGCTCTCGCCGGCGTCGGCGTTAAAGTTATACTGGGCCGTGATATCCCGGATCAGCTCATGTTCATCCTCCACCTCATGGGTGTATCTGTCGCCCACACGCTTGGCGCTGGCGATTAGGGTCTCGACCACTTTCTGGGTCTGACTCAGGGAGCTGCCCGGCGGCAGTATGATACGCGCCTCGGCGATATCGCCATCCAGGTCGGGGAAAGGCACAAACTTGAGCGCGCCGCCCACCACCAAGGAGACAGAGACCAGCAGCAGGCCTATGGTGGCGCCGACACTCACATAGCGCCAGCGCACCATAAAGGTCACCAGCCTGACTAAGTGATCGTTACGGAATGCCTCGAAACGAGTCAGAAACTTCGCCTTAAGCTCGCCGATGCGATTGGGCTTACCTTCCGGTTTGGCATGGGTAAGCGAATGATTCAGGTGATTGGGCAGGATCAGGAAGGCCTCGAACAGACTGATGGTCAGCACCATGATCAGTACGGTCGGGATGGCCGACAGCACGGCGCCCATCTGGCCATCCAGCCCTAAGAGTGCGCTGAAGATCAACACTGTCGTCAGGAAGGAGGAGACCACGCCGGGGGCGACCTTCTGTACCCCCTTGACCACCGCCTCATGGGGCGACATCCCCCTGTCGATGTGGGAGGCGATCGACTCGGCGATCACTATGGCGTCATCCATCATGATACCGATAGCCATCAAAAGTCCCACCAGGCTCATGAGGTTGATGGACACGCCGAACAGGCTCATCAGGTAGAGTCCGCCCATGAAGGCGACCGGCAAGCCCGCCGACACCCAGAAGGAGTAGCGCAGGGAGAAAAACAGCCACATGCTGAGGAAGACCAGGATGATCCCCTGCCAGCCGTTGGTGATCATCATCTTCAGCCTGTCTTGCAGCACGGAGGAGAGATCGTTGGTCATGGTCAGGCGCACACCATCTGGCGCGCGAGCCTGCTCCAGTTCGATAAACTCGCTCACCCTGGCCTTGATCCGCAGCGCATCGTCGGCCTTGTTCTTCTGCACCTTGATCAGCGCCGCGTTGCTGCCGTTAAACTGAATATGCTCCTCATCCAGCTCGAATCTGTCGCTGATAGTGGCGATATTGCCAAGGCGCACCACGCTGCCGTCGGGGTTGGAGGCGACGATGATCTTGGCCAGCGAGGCAGGGGTAACCTTACGCTCGTCGAACCTGAGCAGGATATTCTTATCCTTGAGCTCGATATTCCCCGCCGGCATCTTCACGTTCTGCCTGCCGACCTTGTCGGCGATCTCGGCGGCGGTCAGCCCCAGCCTGCGCATATCCGCCTGATTGAGCTCGATGCGCAGCTGATGGTCCGAGAAACCGGCAATGGATACCAGGCTCACGCCGGCGTCTATCTTGAGGCGACGCTTCACATCTTCGGCATAACTCTTCAGGTGTGGCCAGCTGGTATCGGCAACGATGGCGATATCCACCACGGGCTCGGCCCAATCCAGCTCCTTGACGATGGGCGGCTCTATCTGCGCCGGAAAGTTGTTAATCGCGTTGATCTGGGTCTGTACATCCACCAACATGCGCCCCAGATCTGCCTTAGGTTCCAGCTTGAGGCGCATGGAGGCGACCCCCTCCTGGGCGTCACACTTCACCTCTTCGATATTGGCCAAGCCATCGACGGCGTCCTCCATCCGCAGGCAGATGCTCTCCTCCACCTCTACCGGCGAGGCACCCGGATAGACCACAGTGGCCATCACATAGGGCGGGGCAAACTCGGGAAAGGTCTCGCGCTTAATGCTGCCCATGTTGACGACACCCAGCAGCAGGAAGGCCAACATCAAGAGGTTAGCCAGGGTGGGATGTCGGGTGATATAAGCGATCACAGCGGCGCCCCTCCCTTAGCGGTGACGGGCTTAAGTGACATGCCGGGGATGGCCGGGATCAGATCGTTAAGCACTAAGGTATCGCCCGCCTTCAGGTCTCCGGTGATGGCCACCAGCTGCTGGTGACGGAACAGCACCTCGACCGGCTTGATCACCAGCTTGTGCTCGGCGTCCATCAGATAGATATGATCGCTTCGCAGCGCCCGCTCGGGGATCACTAAGTGTGGCTTGGGTTTACCGCTGATCACCGCGCTGACAAACATCCCCTTGGTCAGCGGCGGGCGCAGCAGGAGATCCATCTGATTAAAGTCCTGCTCCACCTCCAGATAGACGCCTATGGTGGCCTGATTAGGGTTGACCGTCTCGGCGACCCGGGTCACCTTGGCTGGCCAGCTAAAGCTATGATTACCCGCCTGAAAACTGACCTCGGCCTGCAAGCCAAACTCATCGATAGAGGGCATGCTCCTGGGCTGTGATGCCTGCACCAGGCTGCTGACCAGGGCGCGCATGTCCTGCAAGGATAACTCCGCCTTGATCTCGGCGGTGCCCAGCCTGTGGGCCACCAGCATCACGGCGCCGGCGGCCACCACCTGATCTTGCTCGATATTGATGTCCGACACCCGCGCATCGAAAGGCAGCACCACCTTGGTCTGATTCAGGCGGCGTTCGGCGTCTTGTAGCTGCGCCATATCGACGCTCAGCTGCGCCTCGCTCACCTTGCGATCATCCGGGAGCAGCTTGAGTGAGCTCTGCAGATCTTCCACCAGCTTGGTCTGGGCCAGCAGCGACTGCTTCTGGTTTTCCAGCTCGGAACTCGACACCAGGTTGCGCTTCTTCAGGGTCAGCTTGCGCTGATACTCCTGCTCGGCGAGCACCAGCTTCTGCTGCTCTATCTTCAGGCTGGTGTTGAGATTTTTCTCCTGCTGATCCAGGCGGGTCAGCTGCGCCTGGGTGGCGTGCATGCTGGCCTGGGCCTGGGCGACCTTGAGCTGGTACTCCAGGGGATCGATCTCAAGCACCAGCGTGCCCTTTGGCAGCATGCGCCCGGTTTCCAGCTGCGGATGACGGTATAACACCTTGCCACCCACCTCGGCCACCGCCTGCCACACATGCTTGGGCTCAACCCGGCCAAAGCCTGTCACCCTGGGGGCGATCGCCTGTTGGGTTAAGGGCGTCACCTCAACCGCCCTGGCCTTATCATAGCCGGCGACTAAGGAGGGTGAGGGTTTCAGCAGTACCGCGAGCAAGATGGCCAGCACGCCAACGCCCACACCGACCAATAGATAGCGTTTCTTGTTATTCATCACTCTCATCCTTCACTTCCATCAGGCCACGCTGCAACAGACGGGTATTTTGCTCGGCAAGCCGCTGTAAAAACGTCGGCGTGATCTCAATACCGACTCTTTGAAGTAGGTTTTCGGGCACGATAAAGGGAAACACCATCATGGCAAAGAAACTCAGCTGGGCACACTGCGCATCCACATCGTCCTTCAACATGTCCTTCTCCTTTAATCGTTGAAATATGGCGACATTCTCAAAGTTAACCACCTCGTAGAAGGCCTTGGTCACCTCGGCATTTTCCGGCAGGCTCTGGTCCAATCCGGCGAGGCGTAGCATCAGGCGGGGAAAGTGCGGATGCTTGCTCATGACGCTGTAGTAGGTCTGCAGCAAGTCCGCCGGACTCTCCTGGCGCACCTCTCTCCTCGCCTTGTGGAGCTGGGCCATCACGGGCATCGCCGTCTCGTGGATCATGGCAGAGAACAGGCGCTCCTTGGAGCCGAAGTAGTAGCGGATCAGGCCAGGATCTGTCCCCGCCATGCTGGCGATTTCCCGAATCGAGACCTGGGCATAGGGGCGTTCGATAAACAGATTTCTCGCCGCCAGGATCAGCTTATCGCGATTTTGAGTGTCGCCACTGGGACGGCCGACACGACTCTTAGCTTCTGCCATATAAATTCCTCTGTTGAGGAATTAATACTAGAAGAATAGCCTTTGAATTGGCAGGGAAATAATTCCCCTAAAGACGGGGTTGTGTAGAATTTTCGGCGGCAAAGTCGGGTCTCGCCGCCGGATATCGACTAGATGGGATCTTGGTGGATCAGCACTTCCACATGCTCGAACAGCCTCCTCACCCTTGCCTCGGCGGCATCGGCGATGGCGTGGGCCTCCACCAGTGGTAGCCTGCCATCCAACTCCAGATGACACTGCACGAAGGTGGTCTTGCCCGAGGTGCGAGTACGCAGATCGTGAAAGCCATTGATGCGCGGGTCTTTCTCTATCGCCTGCACTATCTTGAGCTTAGTATCGGCATCCAGCTCCCTATCCAGCAGCGACTGCGCCGAGCGATAGCCTAAGTCCACGGCCTGCTGGCCGATGAACAGGGCAATCAAGATGGCGAACAGGCCGTCGGCCCACCACCAGCCAATCTGCGACAAGACAAGCGCCAACAGCACGGCGCTGTTAAGAAACAGATCCGATTTATAGTGCAGCGCATCGGCCTCCACCACAGTGCTTGCCGTCTTCTCCAGGGCGCGTCTTTGCAGCAAGACCAACGCCAGGGTCAGCACTATGGCGATCGCAGACACCACCACACCCACCATGGCGTGGTTGACCGGGGTTGGGTTGATCAGCCTGTCACCGCCATGCAATAACAGCAGCAGTGCCGAGCCCAGAATAAAGGCCGACTGCGCCAAGGCCGCCAGGGGCTCGGCCTTACCATGACCGTATCTATGGTCTTGATCCGCGGGCACTATGGCGTAGCGAATGGCGATGAAGTTGACTATGGATGCCAGGGCGTCGGCGAAGGAGTCGGTGAGGGATGCCAGCATACTGGCGGAGCCTGAATAGAACCAGGCCGCCAGTTTGATCACTATCAGGGTAAGCGCGGTCGCCACGGCGGCGCGGCTGGCCAGCTTTACCCAAAAATCGTATTGGGAAGTGTCGGTCATAGGGTCATATTACAGCTAATAATTAGCAGGGGAAGAATATGACCCATTGTAACTTAGTTATGCCCTATCGGCGATCACCTTTACGTCCACCGCGCTTGGCGAAATTCTCTTTAAATTTCGCCTGCTGCTCTGGGGTAAGCATTTGATAGATCTCGCGTTGCATCTTCATGCGTTCTACTGCGGCCTGGGCCCTGAGCTCGCTGCGCTGCGCCATCATGGACTTAAGATCGGCCTCGTTGAAGCTGTCTGAGGTGATCATATCCAGCATCTGCTGCTTGTGCGCGGCGCGCACCTCGTCCGACGGACGCTTGGCCTGCATCGCCTCGCGGTGAGACTGCATCATCTCCTTCATCTGGCTACGCTGGGCATCGGTGAGATCCAGACCGCGAAACATCTTATGCATATCGCCGTGATGGCCTCTGTGCTCGCCACGCATCTCATGACGACAACCGCCATCGTCGGGGCCCGCCGCATACACAGCCGGTGCTAACAGGGCCGCACTGGTCATTAACGCCAATAATCCTGATTTTAGGGTCATCTTATTCATAATCTGCCTCTTACGCTTATTGCGGATAGTTAGTTCGCTCTGGGAAGAGCTTCGACACTAACAGTGTACGCCCCCCTATGTAATGCAGGGTTTTCCTAAGGTAAACCTCTGTAAAGTTTGCCCAAAGAGTGAGAATCTGCTGTCCATCACGCCTTTACCTAGACTTACATTCTTAGACTGCAATTGACATCTAAAAGGGTATACTCAAGCTGTTATAGGTGTAGAGAGACGTACCATGAGCCAAATTCTGTTAATCGATGACGATCTAGGACTAGCGGAACTGCTAGCACAACTGCTTGAACTTGAAGGGTTTAATCTGACGCTGGCCCACGATGGCGCAGCCGGTCTCGCCCTGGCGCTGGAGCAGCAGTTCGATCTCATCCTACTCGATGTCATGTTGCCCAAGCTCAACGGCTTCGAGGTACTCAAGGCGTTGCGGGCCAAGAAACAGACCCCGGTGCTCATGCTTACCGCCCGCGGCGACGAGATAGACAGGGTCGTGGGCCTCGAAATCGGCGCCGACGACTACCTGCCCAAGCCCTTCAACGACAGGGAACTGGTGGCACGTATCAAGGCGATCATTCGTCGCACCGGCCATCAGGTCGATGAGCAGCAGCCCGGCATACTGGAGTTTGCCGACATCAAGCTGGATCCCAGCCGTCAGGAGGTGGTCTGCCAGGATCAACTGCTGATCCTCACGGGCACCGAATTTAGCCTGCTCTACCATATGATCCAGCACAGCGGCGAGGTGCTAAGCAAAGACAACCTCAGCGAGAATGTGCTGGGCAAGAAGCTGATGCCCTTCGATCGCAGCCTGGATATGCACCTGTCTAATCTGCGTAAGAAGCTGCCGGAACGCACCGACGGGCGCCCCAGGGTCAAGACCCTCAGAGGCAAGGGCTATATCTGGCTAACCTGATGAAAATTAGCAGTCTTCCCAATCGTATCTTCATCAAGCTGCTGCTGAGTTTCTGGCTCTGTAGCAGCCTGATCATCGCCATCGTCGGCCTGCTGCCCCTTCTGCAGCAGAATCACGATCAGGCCCCTATTCCACCCCATCTACAGGGGCTGCTCGAACGTGTCGTTGAACACCTACAGGAACACCCCGAACTGCTAACCACCAAGCGCGACAAGCGCTGGCACAGACTCAAGGAGATGGGCAACAAGCCGGTGCGCTTCTATGTGGCGGACGAACAGGGCCAACTGATCAACAACCAGCGTGTCTCACGGGGCATACGGCGCTTCATGCTGATGGCCGACGAGGCAGGACACCCCATCAGCCATCAGTTTAAGAGCGAGCTGCTGTTTGGCCCCGAACCTTTCGAGATCAAGGGTAAACGCTACACTCTCTATGGTCGGCTCGCCGAGATGCACCCCAGGCCCTGGTTCTTCTTCTTCGCCGAGAATATTGCCCTCACGCTGACCCTGGCGATCTTGCTCTCGGGCCTCTTGTGTGGCCTACTAGCCTGGCACCTGGGCAAACCCCTGCGCGCGCTTAAGCAGAGTGCCGAAGCGGTCGCTAGCGGCGATCTCAGCCACAGGGCAGATGCCAGCACCACGGCGCGTAAAGACGAGATTGGCCAACTGGCTCAATCCTTTAACGCCATGGCCGACGCCATCGAGTCCATGGTCAACAGTCAGCAGCGCCTGATCAGCGACATCTCCCACGAACTCAGGACGCCGCTGACCCGGCTACAGCTCGCCCTCGCCCTCACCCGCAAGAAGGGCCAGACCTCGACCGAGATAGAGCGCATCGGCTATGAGGCGGAGCAGCTGGAGGCGATGATCGCCGAGCTGCTGGAGCTGTCGCGGGTGAAGCTGGATATTCATGAGCATAAGCACAAGTTGTCGCTGGCCGAGACCCTGGGACAGGTCTTAGACGACGCCGAGTTCGAGGCGGAGCAGCAACAGAAATCTCTGCTGATCGACATAGACGACAGCCTGATGCTGATGCTCAATCCCCGCCCCCTGGCCAGGGCGGTGGAAAACCTGCTGCGTAACGCCATCCGCTACGCCGAGCGGGAGGTCAGCATACGTGCCTACGCCGAGCCCGAGCGGGTGATCCTCAGCATCAGGGATGATGGTCCAGGCATAGACAATGAGGCGGATCTGCAGGCGATCTTCGAGCCCTTCTATCGCCCGCAATCGGCTCGAGAGAGGGAATCCGGCGGCTGGGGACTGGGGCTGGCGATCGCCAAGGCGGCCATACAGGCCCACCAGGGGCAGATAGTGGCCAACAACGCCACCCCTCACGGACTCGAAGTGATTATCAGGCTGCCGCGTTAGTTTGCTGCGGCTCTCTCTGTGCCAGCCAGACTGAAAAGGTTTGCTTGGTGGGAATGCGTCTGTCTGAGTGTCCCATCAGCTGGGCCATCGCATAACTAAATTGATAGTAGGTTTGCACGTCATCACAGCGCTTAAGGCCATCATCGCTATTGATCATGGTGCCGCGAATATAGTTTTTAAGGAGTTCGTAGCGATCAAAGCCAGGACGATCGCCAACGGCTGAGATCATGCCCTGATTCCACTGACAATATTGTGTAAATAAATCATTAAATCTATCGCGATACACCTCTGATGCCTGCTGCAATAATTCTTGATTGGGCATCATGCGCTCTATCACAAAGCGCTTCTGCGCCAAAACATCATACAAACGCTGACAGTGATGGAACAGGTAGCATTCAAAGGGATCGGTATCGCCTTGCTGTTCACATTCGGCCGCCTTGAGCCAACCTTGGTATTGGGCACAGGCAACCGCCACCACCAAGTCTGCCTCTGTGGTGAAATGATTATAGATGGTTCCCTTGGAGATCTGGCTGGCCGCAACGAGATGAGAACGGCACAGATCGAAACTCTGATGCCCCCTAAGGCAGCGCTGCGCCACCTCAACAAGATAATCTGTTCTTTGCTCCCAGCTACTCATATCGACCTCATCACACTTTACGAAACATCTTAATTGCAACTTCACAATCAAACGATAACAGTGTTCTCTAACCAGGGATATTGAGTAATACTGATACCACTATGAACAAAGCCAATAGCCCATGTTAAAGATCGAATTGCTAGAGAGCTTCATCGCCGTCGCGGAATCGGGCAACCTGTCGAAAGCCGCCGACAAGATCTGCCGCACCCAGTCGGCCCTCAGCCTGCAAATTAAGAAGCTCGAGGAGAGCGTGGGGCAGGAGCTGTTGATCAGAGACAACAAGGGCGTCACACTCACCGAGTCCGGTGAGACCCTGCTGAACTACGCCTACAAGATGTTGCAGCTCAACTCGCAGGCGCTGGATGACCTCAAGGAATGTCAGAACCGCGAAATCATCCGTCTGGGCGTACCGACCGACTATATCAAGCGTTACCTCGGCAGCTGCCTGCTGGAGTTTATTCGCGAATTTACCTGTATCGAACTGGTGATCGACACAGATGTCAGCGGCAACCTGTATAAAAGACTGCAGCAGGGAGAGTTCGACCTTATCGTCGCGACCCACTGGCAGCCACCGGCCAACGGTGAATTGCTGTTTGAACGCAAGTTTCACTGGGTGGCAGCTAAAGAGGGTAATGCCCACAAACGCGAAACCATTCCCATGGCGCTCTACCCGGAAAACTGTCCGATACGGGCTCAGGTGTTTGCCAACCACCAGCTCACCATGAGGCCGATCAACGTATTGCTATCAACCCCGTCACCGCAGGCGCTGTGCATGGCGGTGGAGAACGATCTCACCATAGCTCCTATCGCCGAGTTCAGGATCAACGACAGGATGCAGATTTTGGATCCAGTTGAACACCAGCTACCCGTACTGCCAGTGTTTAACGAGTCCCTCTATCTCAATCCCGATACCCAGACCGACGCGACCCAGCAGCTGATCACCCTGATCAAGGCCAACGTCAACAACCTAGCCGAGAGTTATCCCGGCTAAGTCGCGGCGCACAATCACGGCTGTGCCAGTCGGCACAGCTGCTATACGCGAGTTAACCTAAGGTAAATTTATCCACTACTGCCAGCAGCTTCTGATTCGAGGCTGACAATTTAAGCGTCTCATCACGACTCGCCGAACCGCTATCTTCTAACACCACCACCATGTCGCGTATCTCGGCCATATTGCGACTCACCTCCGCCGACACCATGCTTTGCTCTTCAGCTGCGGTGGCAATTTGAGTATTAAGATCGCTCACCGTCTCCACCGACTGAATAACCTCATCGAGATTGGTTGTCACATTGTTAGTCCAGTGATTGGTTTTCTCGCAGGTTTCCTTAGTTTGCACCATGGTAATGACAGTCGCATCGATCCCCTTGAGCAGCTGACTCAATGTTGATTCTATCTCAGCGGTGCTCGATTGAGTTCTGGCCGCCAGTGCCCTCACCTCATCGGCAACCACAGCAAATCCGCGCCCCTGTTCACCAGCCCTTGCGGCCTCTATGGCGGCATTTAACGCCAATAGGTTAGTCTGATCGGCGATGTCGCCAATCACCTGCAGCACCTTAGTGATCGTTGCTGCGTCATGGGCAATATTACTGATGCTACTCTCGGTCGCCTCGACATCTTCTATCAATCGCTTAACCGTCTCACGAGTATTAGCCACTATCTGTTTGGTGTCATTGATCTGCGAACTTGCCAAGGTCGCCACCTGTGAACCCTGCGAGGTATTACCAGCCACATCGTTTGCCGTAGCGCTCATCTCCTCGACGGCGGCCACTATCTGCTCTGTCTCTTGCACATGCTTGCTCAGCACCTGGCTGTTAGCGTCCATCTGCCCCTGCAGCGCGACGATACTCCGCCCTATATCCTGCGAGTCGGCATACAGCTCCTTCACGATCCCCTCAAGATGCGCAATAAAACGGTTAACGCCGGCGGCTATATCACCGAGATCATCACGGCTATTTACTGGTAGCCTCATGGTGAGATCGGCTTGCCCTTGTGACAAACCTGTGACCACTTGCTTAAGTTGTAGGATTGGACGATACAGCCAATTCAGAATAAGTAGCACCAATATGCTACTGACCAATAACATGATGCCGGAATTGATCAAGGCCGCCTCTAGCGCCTCATCGACCTTGGCATAAGCGATATCTTGATCGATATTAAGCACAAGAAACCACTTTTTCTTTCCCTGTAATAGCGGAATGACATGACTGTAGAGCAGCAAGTCTTTGCCTGCTTCCTGATACGCTGAGGCGAATTCCTCCCGCGTCACCATCTCTTGTTCCAACAGCCCCCAGCCTTGCTGGCTCATCAGTTTACCCGCCTGTAATTCTGTCATATTGGAGGCCAGCACCTTGCCCGCTTCATCTATGATGGCCGCCGATGCACCTGGAAAATTGATGCTACTGACTGTGTCCTCTAGGATCTCCAGGCCAATGTCTCCCGACAGCACACCATCTCCCACATCGGTGACTATGGAGATCACCGGGTTCCCGGTAACCATATCGACATAAATATCGGTCAATACCGCCCTGTCACTGTTTCTGGCCAACTGATACCAGCCCCGAGGGCGAGGATCATATTGACTGGGATCGGCGATGCCATTGTGCCAAATCCCATCATCGACTACGCTGGCGTAGGAGCTGCCATCTTCAAATCCCCAAAAAACCGAGTATAAAAGGCTATTCTCTTTGACCAGCCTAGCCAGCATCACATAGTCACCATTGAGTTGACCGCGCCTGTATTGTGCCGCTAGCGCATCAATACTATTGGCCTTGCTCATAAACCAATTCTGTATCCCTTCAGCCTCGAAGCGTGCCATGGTTTGCAGCTTACCGTTCACCTGTTCGACGGTGTTGGCCTTTAAACTGAGATAAGAGAATAGGTTAGACAGTGCCAAACACAAAGACACTAAGATGATCACCGACAGGGTGATGGTTTTCTTGAAACCGATGGTTTTCATTGCAGGGCTAAGCTCGTCATTAGGGCAAATTAACTGACGCCTACTTTATCGACGGAACCCATTCCAAGCTGTGACTCTGACTGCCGATTAGAGCTTAATCGATTAAAATCAGATACTTTTATTGCTAGAAAAAAATGCCAACCCTAAGGTTGGCATTTTTAATGACAGAGATACTGACTATCGCTTCACGCTTCTAAGCGCTATTGCGTTAACGCTTAGAAGTAGTAACCAAAGTTGATGTTGATACGCTTGTCCCAACTGTCACCCACTTCTGGCAGACCAACATGGCCGTTGTCACGGGTCGAGGCATACATATTTTTACCGACAATGAAATCGACCATGGTATAGGTGGCACCGGCGGCGATGGCACAACCTGTGACGTTCTGGTAGCTGGTGTCGTAGCCGTCATCGGCCACATCTGGAGTCACCATGCCGAAATCATTATAGAACTTCAGGCTACCCCAATCGGTCGCTATCGTCTTGGCAAGGTTAACGCTATAGGCCTGGGCCTTAGCCGCAATCTCATATTGCCAGTTGTAGGCCGCCACGGCGATCTTATTGCTATCTACGGCATCGGCGGCGTCATATTCATATTGCATCGCCTGCAGCTGCAGGTTCCAACCTTGGTAGCTGCTATCCATGTGCAGCGCAACGGCATAACGGTCGCCATTATTGCCCGTCTTATTGTTGTAGATCTGGCCGAATTCGACAGAGGCGCCAAACAAGGTCCTGCCACCTTCGTAGCTCATCTCATAGGTTTGACGAAGGTTTAACTGGTTGGTCTCTTCGTTGTTGTACTCGGTACCATTTACTACACCAGTGTATAGATCGGTAGAGTAACGGTCGGCGCGACTAGCGCCATATTCGGCATTCTTATAAAAGGCCATCTCGGTACCCCAGGCACCACTGCTATATACCCCTTTGATACCGAGATCGTAGTCATCCTCGAAGCCCAGGTAGTAAGGCACGCCAAACCAGAAGCTGTTAGAGATGAAGCCTGGATTACCGAATGGCACCTGATTCACACCAAACTGAATCTGCCACTCAGGGTTCAGGTCGTAAAAACCATAACCGTAACGTAGCGCCTGCCAGCCATCGAAGAAACGATACTCACTCGATAAGCCCCACTCACCGAGTTTGCCGTTGAATTTGATCGCTGCCATGTCGAACGCAAAGTCACCACCTTTATCTTTCGAGCTCTCGCTGTAATCTTTATAGGCGTAGTTCACCCTCACTGTGCCCGACACATCGATGCCATCTTCTTGTTCTTGTGCCTGGGCCACTCCCGCCAAGGCCAGGGGCAGCAGCGCCGCCACGAGAGATATATTAAACTTCTTCATCATTTCACCCTTTATTGTTAATTGCCGTGCAACAAAGGCGCACGGCGAACCTTAAATTGGCCATATGCTTGGCCTTTTTTATGTACTGTTACCACTTCAGATGGGTCAGGTCGCACTGAATCACTTCATCTTTATTCGCCGGTGTGCCTGGATTTTTCGCCGATTCACACAGCAAGGTAGTGCCATAGTCATTACGCTTATCATGGGCGTTACTTCTGGCCCAAACGGAGACGATGGCACGCTCTTCAGGCTTGGCCTCACAGCTGCCGTCCACATCGAAGGCGTGGATGGTGTTTTGATGGAAATAGAGCAGCGGATCTTGCTGGTAGCTACCCGCGAGCCACTGAGTATGGCCATTGTGCTGGGCTGCATCGAATTGCACCCTGCGCATCTTGTCGTCCTGCTTCACCGTCTTCAGCAGCGGTGAGTCGGCGCGGATGGCAAAACTCTTAAACTGATTGGTACATGCCGGCACGCGCATGTTGTAGTAGATCTCAGAGATGGCATGGTTATGGTATGGATAAAGAGTATCGACAGACTGTACCGTCATACCTACTTCAGCACCCACCTTCTCGCCATTGATCTCGTCGATGCGAAGCAGGCCCCAATGACCGAAGATCTCGGCATAGGCATAGCCACCACGAATATTGTTGAAGTTCTTATCATTACGCTTACTCTCTTCGGCGTACATGGGGAACCAGCCCGCCGCCGCCCACAAGTTTGGCAGAGCATTGGCACTGATGTCATAGGGGAAGGCCGACGGCATTTTCACCTCATCACCAGTAACCATCTTGGCGAAATTTTTAGTGAACGTCTTACCTAGCTTCTGCACATCCTTGTTAGTCACCTTGGTCTTGAAGAACTCGTCGAAAGTGGTGCGCTTAAAGTGCTGGGCCACAGGAGAACGCTTGGTGAGCTCACCGCCTGGGTTATAGATCCAGTTGACCTCTTCTCGGGCACCGAAACACTGCTTAGCCTTGTCCGGGTTATTAATCACCTGATAGATGTTTTTCACCATCAGCTTCATGTCACGACGATCCATGATGCACATCTTCTGGCCACCTTGGGTCGAATCGAACAGTGCCTCATCTGAATTGAGACAGTGACTGTTTTCGCCGTTGGTTAAGGCCACAGCATAGGCTTTGAGGTAGGTCAGGGTCTCGTCCCACAGCATATCGACGTACTTCTGATCCGCCGCGCTGTACTTGACAGGTTCTCCCAGGCATTTGAACTCGGCACTATCGATATCCTGCTGATCAAGGAAATCGGGGAGGCTCGCCGCCATCGCACCATTAGCCGATAACAACGACAAAGCAATGATTGTCTTTTTCATTCATCTCATCCTTATTTACATATTATTTTTTCACCACTTGCTGAGCGGCATAATATGCTTGGAATCCGTTCCAAAAATGTAATCAGCACATATTTGCAACAATTTAAACAGGGAAAGGACAACCTAGCTCACATATTCACTAACAGAATGTTTATAAAGAAAATCATCAAAAATTAGCGGCATAAAAAAGCCCCTAAGTCATGTCGACCAAGGAGCATATGAAGCGAAACTGTTAACAGTAAATTGTCTTTGCAGGGATAATAAAACGGTCAATGTCGCTAAAAAAATTTTTCCACAAGCCAAGGGGAGCACCATAACTTGTGACCCCTAGATAAGGGGAGCTAAGATGGGATGAGACCCATGACTTCATGGGTCTCGCACTCAGGGAGTGTTACTCTTTATGCTTGTCAAACTTGAAGGTATGACAGTTGCTGCATAGAGGTTTCTTCGCCTTGTGCTCGCCGTGGCATTCCTGACAAGGCAAGTCTTTACCATAGTGCAGGTTGTTATGTGGGTTCTGCCACTTATCCTCTTCACTACGGGCGGTTTGCTCGGCTAAATCATCGACATCGTGACACTGTAGACAGGCCTGGTCCGACGGGAATTGCTTAATGCCATTGTCATGACATGTCTTGCAATCTTTGCCGATCACCTCTTTGTGCCAAGGGCGTTGATCGATCGCTTGAGCTGACAGACTCACTAAGCCACCTAAGACCAGCGCGAGTACAATATTTACCTTTTTCATTATTGATTCCTCTTAGTTACCGGTCGACTTAGGCTTTCATGACGCTGCGTGCAGCCGTCATACCCATTACCATACACTCAGGAATTGAGCAGCTACCCAGGCGGCTGACGCCGTGGATACCACCACAGACTTCACCGGCCGCATACAGGCCTTTAATTGGCTGACCTGTAAAGCTGTCTTTCACCTCAGCCTTGGTATTCACCTGTACACCGCCCTGACAGTAGTGCACTTTCGGCCATAGACGTACCACGGTAAATGGCGCCTCGATATACTTATCCTTGGCCTTAGTCATGTTCTTACCGAACTGCTTATCTTCGCCGCTCTTCACGTAGCTGTTGTACTCTTCGATTTGCGCTTTCAGCGGCTTCAGAGGTACCTCAAAGTGCTTCGCCAGTTCTTCGATGGTGTCGAACTTCCAGCCTACGTTGTACTTGATCACCTTCTTGGTGTTTGGATGCTTCTTAGAATCCTTGTAGCTGGTGATCAAAATTGGCGGCAGCGGATTACCCTTCTCGTCGCGACACGCCAGCTCGGCATCGGCACGGGTCTTACGGTCGGCGATTTCATTCATAAAACGCTTACCCGTCAGTCGGTTAATGGCCATTGAATGCGGGAAGTTGTAGATAGAGTAGTTAGACACATAACCAAATCCACCTTCGTCAGGCGACGCCCATGGGCCAGATTGAATGTGTGCTAAGTGAACCGGAATCGCGCCCAGGCGGAACATCTCATACATGCCTTCACCGGTTGCGCCCGGGGCATTGGTACAGCCCACCTCAGAGGTCAAGGTCGGATCCTGCGCCATACGCAGATCGACGTTTTGCGCGAAGCCGCCGGTGGCCATGATCACACCGCGCTTGGCACGGATCTTCAGCACCTTACCAGGCTGGTCTTCACCGAAGTGATAGTTTTGACGCATTTTAACGCCAACCACTTCGCCCTTTTCACCCACTAGGAAGCCTTCGAACTTTGAGCGGTTGTGCGTATGAACACCCAGCTTCTTACATTCTTTATAGAGCGGCTGTGTGATACCGGCGCCACAGCTCACTGTGGTTTGATAGGTACGTGCCACCGAGTGGCCACCAAGCTGCTGCAGGTAAGGATGGAACTCGGCACCGGCATCCATAGTCATCTGCAGAGCCTCGACCGCGTGAGATGCCACATGACGCAGCAGGGCTTCGTCGGCAATACCACGGCCAGACTTAAGCTGATCCGCCACCATACGATCGACCGAATCTTTAACGCCTTCTTTCTTCTGCATCGGCGTACCAGGCGCCGCAAACAGACCACCGTTAATGGCGGAGTTACCACCGAAGTAGGCCATCTTCTCGAAGATATGCACATCTTTTGCGCCCTTGCGCGTCGCCTCAATAGCAGCCGCCAAGCCGGCGAAGCCGGAGCCGATAATCAATACTTCAACTTCTTTATCCCATTTCACACCGTCAGCTTTCTCGGAAACTGCCATCGCAGGCGCGGCCATTGCGACACCCGCAGCGGCACCCATACCTTTAATGAAATTACGGCGTCCTAGCAGATCTACGTTGCTCATCTGTTATCACCCTTTTTGTTTTATTCGACAGCGCCATCTTAGGACTGGAACAGGTTCCAAAACGGGAGTTAATCAACAGTTAGTTTCAAAACAACTTGTTAACATCGCTAAACTAATAGCTAGCTTCAAATTTGCTCAAAAATACTACTTTGTGGGTATTTTGGAAGTCGTTCCAAACCACGACATATGGAGCCATAACCCCCTGAAGAGATTGCGACTTAGCGCAACGGTAAGCGAAAAAGTCAGACAAGATGGGCACCACACTGGTAAGTTAGGTCATATTCAGATCTACCTTGGCCGCCCCATGGAACTCGAAGCTATCTATCGTCAGGATTTAAGCCTGTTAATCGCCCTGCAAGTATTAGTCGAGGAGCGCAGCGTTACCCGCGCCGCCAAACGATTACACCTGAGCCAATCCGCCACCAGCCGCATCCTGGGACGTCTACGGCAGATGCTGGACGATCCACTGTTTTCTCGGGTGGGCCAGCAGCTGGTACCCACCCAATATGCCCTGGACTGCTATCGTAAGTTACAGGGGCCAACCAGTGAACTGCTCACCCTGCTGACGCCCAGCGCCTTCGTGCCCAGCCAATGTCGACAGGCCTTCACCCTGGCCGCCACCGATTTTGCCATTCAGGGTCTGCTGCCCTTCATCCTGCCGGAGATCTATCGTCAGGCGCCGCACATAAGGCTCAATATCCTGCCGGTGCAGCACCAAACGCTCACCGAACAGCTCAGCGTGCAAGGAGTCGATATGGCGATCTGCCGCGCCCTGGGTCAGGCGTCACCGCTTTCCAGCACGCCCCTGGGACGTGTCGGCGTCAGTTGCCTGGTCTCCAGCGATCATCCTGTGGCGGATCGCACTATGACCCTCAGGGATTATCTGCACTATCCCCACGCCACCATTGCCATCAGCGACGGGGTCAAGGCTATCGTGGATGCGGCCATTGCCCAGCACCCACCGCGGCACGAGTGCCTGCGCACCGCCCACCTCGACAGCGCCCTGGCACTGCTGGCGATTCATCCCCTCATCATCACCCTACCCGAGGGACTCGCCGAGATGGCCGCCGCCCGTCACCGACTCAGGGTTAAACCCCTCCCCTTCGACATTGCGGCACTCAACTACAGCCTGTTTTGGCATTCGCGCTGCGAATTGGACAAGGCCCAGGCCTGGCTGCGCGGCATGATCACCGACCTCATCAGGCCGATGCTTGCCCAGCAAGCGCAGCCCTAGGCGCGGCGAGCCACGCCTTAGCGTTAGAGATAGAAATAGCATTAGTTGGCGAGCAGGCAAAAAAAAGTGGCCATGAGGCCACTTCTTTGTCTTTAATCTTTATCTATGATCTAGCATTAGATTTACACCTTCACCAGCACCCGGCCAGTCACCTTGCCTTTAACGATATTGCCGGCGTACTCGCCAAGCTGCTCCAGGCCGATAGTCTGACAGGCCTGCTGGTAATACTGCTCCGGCAAGAGCTCCAGCACCTGCTCCCAGGCCTTGACCCGCTTATCAATCGGGCAGGCAACCGAGTCGATACCCAGCAGGTTAACCCCGCGCAGGATAAAGGGCATCACAGTCGTCGGCAGGGCAAAACCACCCGCAAGACCACAGATGGCGGCGCTGCCGCCGTATTTCATCTGCGCCAATGCCGTCGCCAACACCTTGTTACCAACGGTATCGACCACACCCGCCCAGCGCTGCTTCTCCAGCGGGCGACTATCTTGTTCAAGCTCGCTGCGATCGATAACTTCGCTGGCCCCCAGGGCTGTTAGCCAGTCGCCGTTTACCTCGACGCGGCCAGAGCTGGCCACCACGCGATAACCAAGCTGAGCCAGCAGGGTCACGGCCACGGAACCGACACCGCCGCTAGCACCCGTGACCAGCACGTCGCCATCTTCTGGGGTCACGCCCGCCTGCTGCAGCGCCTGTACACACAACATGGCTGTCAGGCCGGCCGTGCCTATCATCATCGCCTTGGCAGCATCACAGCCCTTGGGCATAGGTACCAGCCAGTCGGCCTTCACTCGCGCCTTCTCGGCCATACCGCCCCAATGGTTCTCGCCCACGCCCCAGCCGGTCAGTATCACCTCGTCACCCGGTTGAAAGCGGGGGTCGGCCGACTCACTCACCACACCGGCGAAGTCGATACCAGGCACCATGGGGAACTCGCGAATGATCTTACCAAGGCCGGTGATCGCCAGGCCATCCTTATAGTTGAGCGATGAGTAACTCACCTCCACCAACACGTCGCCCTCGGGCAGTTCGCTCTCAGGTAGCAGTTTTACATCGGCTTGGGTCTGTTTATCTAGCTGGGTCAATACGAGTGCCTTAAACATGGGGCCTCCTTATAAACAAGTGAATCGACAGACTAGTAGATCTGCCGCCGTGAATACACTGCACATTTTGCATGATCGGTATGCACAAGGGGCATAACTAGGTCACGGTTTTAACCCTAAGCCTTTGAGTTTACGATACAAGGTATTACGGCTGATCCCCAGGTGTTTGGCACAGCGACTCACATTGCCTTCAAATCTGTGATAGCTAGAGACTATGTTGGCATTGACCATGAGACTCAGCTCACTCTCGCAATCCTGCATCTGCTCCTCGGTCGCTCTCGCCTCCTTGAGCTGTTCCTGCACTGTGTCGGGCAGATGCTGCCACTGCATCACAGGTTCGCCATCGGCCATCAGGCAGGCCACCTGCATCAGGTTATCCAGCTCCCTCAGATTGCCCGGCCAATCATGGGCCAACAGACGCTGTAACAACTGAGGGCATAGCTGCTGTGTCGCCTGGCGATAGCGTTTGTGCAGCTTGTGGATGATGCGCTCAATGTCGCTGCGCTGGCGCAGTGGCGGCAGGGTGACCTGCAGACCATTGAGGCGATAGTAGAGATCTTCCCTAAAGGCTCCCCGACTCACCTGCTCACGCAGATCCGCATGGGTGGCGGCCACCACCTGAATATCCACCTTGTAGCTACGATTGCTGCCCACGGGCACCACCTCGCGCTCCTGCAATACCCGCAGCAAGCGGCTCTGGGTCGCCAGCGGCATCTCACCTATCTCGTCGAGAAACAGGAAACCACCATCGGCCTGACGAATCTTGCCTTCGAACCCCTGGCGGGATGCGCCGGTAAATGCCCCAGCCTGATAGCCGAAGAGTTCTGACTCCACCAGATCTGCGGGCAGTGCGGCGCAGTTAACCGCCACCAGGGCCGCCTGGGCGCGGGCACTCTGGCCATGGAGTTTCTTCACGAACTGCTCCTTGCCCACCCCAGTCTCACCGCAGATCAGCAGAGGAATGTTGCGTCCCACCACCTTATTGGCCTGCTGCCAGGCGCGCTCTAACTTAGGATCGCGAAAGCGTACGCCTATCTGCTGGCTCACCAGCTGGCTTGGCCGGGTTTCGACCAGCTGCTGGGTCTTAAGGTGCAGACGTTGATCCTGACACACCTGCTCACCGCTGTTCCAGCTTGCCCCCAGATGACGGTCGATATCGTCACCCACCCGCGGCCTGTGTAGCAGGCGTTTGGCCATGGCGTTGCAGCCCAAGATCTTACCGTCGACATTGGCCACGACTATGCCCTGCCAACCGGAGGCGATCAGCGACGGCTGCTCGGCAAGATCGACGCGGTAGTGGCTGCCGGGCAGATGACACAGCAGCGCCGTCTCTATCTGCTGCACCAGGCTGGCGATGAGCACTAAGGTCTGCTGGGTATGACGCTGCTGTTCGCTAGTAATGTCGATGGCGCCGAGTAGCTCGCCCTCGGGAGAGAAGATAGGGCTAGCGGTGCAGCTCATAAACCTGTGATGGCGAATAAAATGCTGCTCGCCAATCACAGACACTGTCTGCCTGGCAGTCAGGGCCGTGCCTATGGCGTTGGTGCCCTTGTGCTCCTCACGCCAATTGACCCCCACATCCAGGGCGACGTTGGCCAGCTTGTCCGAGTAGCGGCTCACGCCCCAATGGCAGAGCACATAGCCGTCGCGATCCGAGAGGATCAGCCGGCTCTGGCTGTGGGCCATCATCTGATTAAACAGGGGCAATGCATGCTGTTTGGTGAGATTGATGAGTTGCTTGTTGGCGTGATGCCGCTCGGCGAGCGCCTGGGCGTTGAGTCGTAATTCTTGCGGTAACTTGGCTTCGCTTAACCCTGCGCCCTGACTACGAGACCATGAGTCAGACAACCAAGCTTGTGTCTGTGGAGCTATCGTCATAACAGTGTTCCATTTTGGCACACCCGAGGTGCGCACTTATGTCACAGTGCATGCCTACTGCCAGTGCTACTCCCTCCTGGACCACACACATTCGGACATCAAAAATTAGTTTTTCATCATACTGTTACTCCAGCCACATCACAACTCCTGCCAGTTTGGCCTAGGCTTTGCCTTAGTGCTTACGACAGCTAGTAGGAAGCTGCGCCCTAATGAACACCAGCATGACAACAAATGGGGCAAAGATATAAATTTTAAACCTGTTGTTTTTTTAAGCATAAAAATAGGACGCCCGGCAGAGGCGTCTTTCGACAAGACAAAACCATACAAGGAAGCTCAAGATGATCTACAGCAAGCCAGGCACGACAGATGCCATAGTTAACTTCAACAGCCGTTACGACAACTTCATTGGGGGGCAGTGGGTCGCGCCTGTGGGCGGGGAATATTTCGATAACCGCTCACCCGTCGACGGCCAGGTGTTCTGTCAGGTGGCCCGCTCGGACGAACGCGATATCGAGCTGGCGCTGGACGCCGCCCACGCCGCCAAGGATGCCTGGGGCAAGACCTCTGTCACCGAACGCTCCAACTTACTGCTGAAGATAGCCGATCGCGTCGAGCAAAATCTGGAATTTCTGGCCGTAGCCGAGACCTGGGAAAATGGTAAAGCAGTACGCGAAACCCTGAATGCCGATCTGCCGCTGTTTGTGGATCACTTCCGCTACTTCGCCGGTTGTATCCGCGCCCAGGAAGGCAGCGCCGCCGATATCGACAACAACACCGTCAGCTACCACTTTCCCGAGCCGCTGGGCGTCGTCGGCCAGATCATCCCCTGGAACTTCCCGCTACTGATGGCCGCCTGGAAGATCGCCCCGGCGCTGGCCGCCGGTAACTGCATAGTGCTCAAGCCCGCCGAGCAGACACCCGTCTCCATTCTGGTGATGGTCGAACTCATTCAAGACCTGCTGCCAGCCGGCGTGCTCAATATCGTCAATGGTTTCGGCACAGAGGCGGGTCAGGCACTGGCGGTCAGCAAGCGCATCGCCAAGCTGGCCTTCACCGGCTCGACTCAGATTGGTCACCATATCCTCAAGTGCGCCGCCGAGTCGCTGATCCCCTCTACCGTCGAGCTGGGCGGCAAGTCGCCCAACATCTACTTTGCCGACGTGATGGAGCAGGAAGATGAGTATCTGGATAAGGCAGTTGAAGGCATGCTGCTGGCCTTCTTCAACCAGGGCGAGGTTTGTACCTGTCCGTCACGTGTGCTAATCGCCGAGTCCATCTACGACAAGTTTATCGACAAGGTGATCGCCCGCGCCAAGACAATCAAGCAGGGCAACCCGCTGGATACCGACACCCAGGTAGGTGCCCAGGCCTCCCAGGAGCAATTCGATAAGATCCTGAGTTACCTGGAGATAGGTCGCAACGAGGGTGCCGAGGTGCTGATTGGTGGCACCAGCTGCCAGCTGTCTGGCGATCAGAGCAGCGGTTTCTATATCGAGCCCACCATACTCAAGGGTCACAACAAGATGCGCGTCTTCCAGGAGGAGATCTTCGGCCCGGTTATTTCGGTCACCACCTTCAAGGATGAGGCAGAGGCGCTGGCCATCGCCAACGACACCGAATATGGCCTGGGCGCCGGCGTCTGGACCCGCGACATGAACCGCGCCCAGCGCATGGGCCGCGGCATTCAGGCGGGACGCGTGTGGATCAACTGCTACCACGCCTACCCAGCTCACGCTGCCTTCGGTGGCTACAAGAAGTCAGGCATAGGTCGCGAGACCCACAAGATGATGCTCAGCCATTACCAAAACACCAAGAACCTGCTCGTCAGCTACGACGTCAACCCGCTAGGTTTCTTCTAACCTAGCAAACTGGCTCAACCCAAAGCCTGCTGAGACTGGATCTCAGCAGGCGCTATTCCTCATGAAGGGACAGCTATCTTAGTAGCTAGCACCGAACTGATTTGAAACTTGAAAAGGGAGCTTGGAATCATGGCTTCATAGTGAATCGATTGCCTGCGGCAGGTGCAGCGCGAGGGGATCTGAATGGCCTTTCAGCTGAGGTCTTAGTATGTGAGCATCACACTACCTTGCTGTTTAAAGGGTTTCCTTGAACCATGACTTCATGGTGTATCAATTGCCTGCGGCAGGTGCAGCGCATGGATACCTGAATGGCCTTTAAGCAAAGTCCTTATTTACTGGATATCAAATCAACTTTGATATTTGAAACGTTAGTTTGAGCCATAGCTTCATGGTGTATCAATTGCCTGCGGCAGGCTTATGTGCAAGCACTCTTTTGGCACGCCGAGATTCCGTCCCTGGAGGCTTCACGGCGGCGTCCTTGCCGCCGAGAGCCAAAAGCGTGCTTACACTGGTATCTATCGTCTCTTCGATTAAACGTTAATGGATAACCTGACACTAAAATTCAATTGGACAAAAACGAGTTGGCGTTCGAAAGCCTACATTGAAACTAACCGCTCTCAGTTAGGACTTTTTAAAATACCAATAGCCGCAATAAATCCAGCCACCAGGCGGAATTAAGAAGTTTAGTAGAAATGCATAAAAGCCAACTAAAGGAACATTGCTCGCTTTACCCTGTGCAAACCTTACTGTGAAAAAAATGACTATTAACGCTAAGACGAAGAGGATTTGCCCCCAGAGAGTTGCGTTTAAATTCATCATAAACTTCCTTTGTGAAATTTCTACATAACACCCGCGTTAACGGGCAAATGCTGCTTGGCTAATATCCGAAGCACGGCGTAGGAGCCAACCAGTATTTGGCCAGTTGAATGCGCTTGTATGGTTAATCCTGTTCCATTTTAGGGTAAATTGGAGGCCCACCCTCAATGGCCGTTGAGGGTCTTTATGCAGTAGCTCGATTGAATGGCGGCTCCTCTTACGAGAGACCGGTAACAAGTGGGTAGCGCTGCATAACTCCTAGCAATAACTCGAACAGTCATTGGGGCCTCGAGCCCGTATAGCAAGGCAGAGTAAGCTTATAATGAACAACCATAAAAACCAAACTGAAATCAATGTCGGCGTTGATGTCGGTAAGTCACAGCTCGATATCGTTCTACATTCACTCGACCTACATTTATCTATCCCAAATGACCCTGAACATATCCAGAAAGTCATTCAGGTACTTAAGAAGCATCCGGTAAAACGTATCGTCACTGAGGCGACGGGTCGTTATGAGCATGCCTTTGTCTATGCCTGCGATAAAGCTAATTTACCCGTTGTTATCGTCAATCCAATCAAAGTTCGTCGCTTTGCCCAAGCTATCGGTGTCATGGCGAAAACAGACAGAATTGATGCTTCAGTCATCGCTCAATTTTCGGCAATCATTAAACCTGAGATAAAGCAACTTCCGGATGAACAGTCAAAAATAATCAAAGACTTACTAATCAGACGAACTCAGCTACTTGAAATGGCAACGATGGAAAAAAATCGTCTCCAAATCATGCCCAAAGAGCTTCATAAATCAATTAATACTTTGCTTAAATCACTTAACCAGCAAATAGATAAACTTACGGAAAAACTCGATAAGCTCGTAGCCCAGGTCAAAGAATGGCGCGTCAAATCGGAAATATTGACGAGTGTTCCTGGGGTGGGGAAAGTGCTTTCCTACACTCTGCTTAGTGAAATGCCAGAGTTAGGAAAACTAAACCGAAAAGAAATTGCCGCCCTAGTTGGTGTCGCTCCCATGAACCGCGAAAGTGGTTCTTACAAGGGTAAACGCAGGATCCGTGGTGGTCGCCACAGAATACGTACAGTCATGTTTATGGCGATGATGTCTGCCATACAGTGTAATCCTGTTTTTAAGCGCTATTACCAGCGTCTCAAAGCGGCTGGAAAAATGCCGAAAGTAGCACTGATCGCCTGCATGCGAAAGCTCATCGTGATCTTGAATACCATGCTTAAAAGCGAGGAGCTGTGGTGCGCAAAAAACGGATAAATATATTGACTAAACACCACAGTCACTTGTTAGTTGCTGATTACTAGCCTACTCATCGTCACTTTTTTCTTGTTTTTTCTTTTGTTCCAGGCCTATAGCTACACCAATTGCAATTCCAACTCCAATACCTAAAGCTAAATTCCCAAGAGCAACTCCAAGTCCAGAGCCAATAGCTATTCCTATACCTATTCCAAATGCCATTGGATTATTTTTAGAGCTACCATTATTGTTCCAATTACCCATTTATACTCCATAATCAACTAACGCCTTGCTAAGGGCTGGCGCTACGCGCCAGTCTCACGGAACCAGCCGTAGCTGGCGGAGTAATCTTGAGCGACTGGTTATGTAGCTATACTTCAAGTCTGAGTACCTGCCCCTCTGCGATTTTGACATTACATATGTAAAGCTCAAACGGCATACCCTCATACATTTTAGATTGATGAATTTCATCATCTAGAAAACTCATTTTGAGTTCGACTGTATCTCCATCAAACGCTTCCACGTCTTCAGGAAACATCAGTCTGCAGCTAGTCTCAACACCATCTAGATAGTGGACTCTTGGCCAAATACTACCTGTATACCTAAACCTATGAGGAGGTCGTTCAATAACTAGAAAAGTAACTTTTACGGACACATTCATTGACTGTCCTTAGCCACATAACGCCTTACTCTAGGGAATCCCCAGATAATTCCTTTTACAATCAATTAGTAGACACGCATGGTGCTGTTTGATCTAATCAATTTCGCCAAAAACAAACTAGAACAACACCATGCGTGACATTACGATACTACATGACTCTCTTAGCAATCAATGCGCTTCCATCCACAAAAAACGTCTTAATTCTCTTATGGTTGCCACTAAATCATTTCTAGATGGCGATCAACTCTCTTTGACCCAGCTAGGCCGTAATATCTCTGGTAATGTGGCGCCTAAGCACAGTATCAAACGCATTGACCGCTTGCTCGGTAATCGCCACATCAATAACGACCGATTGACGATATATCGCTGGCATGCAATGCATCTTTGCCGTGCTAACCCAATGCCTATAGTTCTTGTCGATTGGGCCGATGTGAGAGAACAACTCCGCTTGATGACATTGCGCGCCTCCATCAGTGTTCAAGGGCGTAGCGTGACCCTTTATGAGCGTACTTTTGAATTCAAAGATTACAACGCACCTCGCAGCCACAATGTTTTTCTCACTGAGTTGGCAAAGGTGCTTCCGAATGGCTGCTGTCCACTAATCGTCACCGATGCTGGCTATCGCAATACTTGGTTTGCTCAAGTCGCCAGTCACGGCTGGTTTTGGTTAGGGCGTGTTCGTGGTGACGTCAGTTATCAGTATGTTGGAACACATCAATGGCACTCCAATAAGTCGCTTTACCCAACAGCAACGAACAAAGCCAAGTACATCGGCCGTGTTAACCTCGCCAGGAAAAGCCCATTGCCCTGTCATTTACACCTGTACAAAGCGAAAGAAAAAGGTCGTAAAGACCGTCGTTCCTCAAAGGCTGGAAGAAACCATACCGCTCAAGCAAGCTACGGAAGAAGCAGCAAAGAGCCGTGGCTATTGGCAACCAACTTACCACCTAACCACTTTAACTCAGTTCAAGTCACAAAGCTCTACGCTAAGCGAATGCAGATTGAAGAGACCTTTCGAGACTTGAAGAGTCCACAATACGGCATGGGGCTGAGGCACTGCAAAAGTCGTTGTCCGAAGCGGCTAGATGTGTTGCTGCTCATCGCCATGCTGGCAGAAATTGCCTTATGGTTAATTGGTATCGTTGCCTTACATCTAGGCTGGCAAAAACACTTTCAGGCCAACACCATTCGGCACCGGCCAGTGCTGTCGATTGTCAGATTGGGGAAAGAAGTTCGACGAAGGAAAAACTATCGAATAACAGCGCGGCATTTACACTGGGCAATGCATGAATACATCAAGTTGGTTCACACTGCTGGGAGACCTGAGTTATGAGAGGATCCCCCAGCGCCTTACTAATGGGCGCATAAATGATTGGTTAAAATTAGCGACGAAGGAGCGCAAGCCAAGCGTTTTGAGTCCTTTTGAGTAACTTGTTATATGGAGCCTATACATAGCCCTTCACGAGTATATATAGAAAAAACATTATCAGTTGTTTTAAAGGCATTATTACTCGTTGCAACTATTTTAATTTCTTTCGCCGTGGAAGACGTAGACAAAACTAAGCTACTCCCTTCTATGCTCCATTGGCCTTTTAATGACAACATGTCAGCATGCAACAGACCCTCTCCAGATGATAACAACATTGGGTATACATGGCTTTCTTCACAAGAAAACTTTCTATCATCGGTAAATTTGCAGCTATTGGTCCATTTTTCTTCGTTTTCGACACGGGAAGAAATCCAGTTACCAATTAGATAGTTGATGCTTACGGTTTCATTCATTGTTACTGGGTTCTCACAAATGGGCATTTTCGAAGCGCAAGACGAAAGAAAAAGTAACAGAATTAAAGATAACAATGCTCGCAAATTGATGCTCCATATAACGCCCTTGTTAAACAGCTTGTTATAACTACTTTTCATCTTCGTCATAAATGATTGACGCAAGGGCTGGGCGAACAACAGCAAGAATTAGAACAATAATTACGAGTGCCCCCATAACCAATTTAACTAGTTTAAAGAACCATGGCCTTTGCCATATTTTTCCATTTTCTTCCTCTAGCTTCTTTTGTTTGATGAATTCATCGTAAGCTTTATTCAGGTCATTGTGTTTAGTAATTTCTGGGTACTCAATGACAATACCGATTTTTGCCAGCGAGACACGAGCCAATTCTGATTGGTCTTGGTTGACGTAAAGCATATGATTTTTCACATCGGCATAGTAGTTAATACGCTCTTGGTCTAATACATCTGCGATTTTAACTGAGTCAACTAAACGCATATCTTGAATTAGCGGTCTATAAATTGGACTATCTTCATTTACCCATTTAACGACAAAAATTGCAAGAAGCAATGATATGCCGAATACAAGAAGTAGCTTGTGTTCTTTTGTGATTAGTTTACTAATTTTATCTCTCCGTGATATCGATTCTACAGCCGAATTTGCGAGTAGTTATAACGCCCCGCTAAACGGCGAGCGGTAGCGAGTTCGGTGGAGGCCACGCTTTTTGCGGCCGAAACGAATTTAAACGGCTCGTTATGAGTATTGTTTCTAATTGCCATGAGGCTTGTATTTCTCGTAACTTTCTATGTACTCATCTAGGTTTTCAATCAGCATTTTTTGATACTCCTCTACGCAATACCTTATAGCCTCTTTTTTGTCTCTTTTCATCTCTTCGACATCGTCTGCTGAAGATGCAACATTAAATGCGTTGTATCTTGCAGCTGCATAAAGGGTAGATGAACTTACTTTTCCTATATCAAATTCTTTCGCTTGCTCATTTGCTAGCGCAATAATTTCATCAGCTCTTTTCCAGAACTCTGGTGAAACTTCATTGGTCATGATTTACCCTTTACTCATAACGCCTTACTTATGAGCGTAAAATGCTTGGCTAAAATTAGCGACGAAGGAGCACAAGCCAAGCGTTTTGCGTCCTTTTGAGTAACTTGTTAGGTTTCATTTGCACTTTACAACCGCTCTCTGAGAAAAAACCATATATGTATTAGGCATATCAGCACCAATATCACTATGTAACTCTACTTCATCAAACGAAATAACGTCTAAACGCCTACATAGTTCACCGGCGCGTTTCGCAATTAATTCGGGTAATTGTTCACTATCATGCGCAGGCACAACGTAAAACAATTCATAAATGCCTGCTCCTAACTCTCTTTCCGAATATCCGTAATGAGCATACCCTTGAGAACGAGAATTTATCTCGCCACCAAAATAAGAGCTGTTTGCCTTGTCGTAGTTCAGCGAACATCCTGCCAAAAAGAGCAGAATTGTTGTCGTAATAATAGATTTCAACTTTGCAAACCTAACATTTTATTAGTGCGCATGCGCGTTTATCTCATTAAACCAGTGAAAACGCCAATTGTTAACTGATTGTATTACAAAGAAGTTATCACCTTTGCTTAAAATACTCCATCTGGAAAAACGCGCATGCACGTTTTCCAAACCTATCATCTACTTAACGAATGGCATAACTGATTGATTTTAAATACATTTATTTAAGGCGAAATGAGAAAACGCGCACGAATACAGGCTGAAAATCGTTCAAAATCCTTATGGTTTTAATATGACGGTATCCTTATCCAGTTTTTGATGGGGAGTAGTGAATTACATCACAGGGGGGGTATCGATGAATATCTTTAGGTCAGAAAATCAGTTCGGTACTGAACCACCGACAACGAGCTAATTCAATTTGGGGCATAAATAACTTAGTGCTTCAACTCCCAATTCATTCAAATACCGCCAAATCGAAGAGACGATAGATACCGAGTGTAGATGCATCTGCGGACGTCGATGGCAGGGATGCCATCGTCGAGCCTCCACGGACGGATTCACGGCGTGTAGCAGATCTATCTGCACATAAGCGAGCCGCAGGCTATTGACAGAATTTGAATGATCGACCTTCAAATCCCTATCAAACATTAGCTCAGTCAGACGCTAAGCCGTGACAACTAGAGCCCTAATGTAGTGAGGTTAGCTATGAATACCCTGGAGTGTCGACACCACCCCATCCAATACCGACAACCAACTTTCTACCGACTTATTCGTTGTCCATACAGACGAGAACCCTGACTTGCAGGGCGTTAACATTAAAACGTGGCTTATTCCCTCATCAATGTATGTGATCTTTATGTACTTGAGAGGAAAAGGTTTAGCCGTGCGTGGGTAAATCTCAGATTCAATATTAGAGATTGAATTCAGGGGGATAACAAATGCGTTTTTCTGACTCTTAAATGTTATCGATTCAGCTGTCAGCGTTAGCTCACCCCTATCGGTATAGATATAAAACCATCGGCCGACAAAGGTTTGCATATGCTCTAGAGTAGAGAGGTAACAGCCTTCTTGCTTTACAACATTTTCTTCCATGACTTCAATCCGTTACTTAGTCTATTACTTAATCTATTACTTAGCCAATGCATCATTCTAAGCTAATTGCACCAATTGGCTAACTCCTGATGCATGGCCACAGTAAAGGATATTCAGTCTAGGCGCTAGTAACCCAACTATCTCAATCGACCTACTCGCCGGAGCGATCCCATATATTCGGCACCACACCATTCGAATACCCAGATATAAATGGCTTCTTGACCCCGGTATCGGGGTCATAAACATGCCGCTGCACCGCACCTATGTTGCCGCCATAGACATGAATGCTGATAGATACTCCCTCCAATAGAGCATTAGAAACCCTATGGATATCGCCGATATCGGGCGAGACCAGATCGACACCGCCGACGGGCAACTCATGACTGCCGCTGGCCCGCAGACAGCTGGCAGCCTCATCCAGCTCATATTCCTCACAGCGCTCGGCGCCGCGCAGCACACCCACCATGCCCCATAAGGTATGGTCATGAACAGGCGTGGTCTGCCCCGGCGCCCAGACGAAACTCACCACAGAGAAACGCTCCATTGGATCGCAGTAGAGCAGATACTGCCGATAGCTCTCAATACTCGGCTGAGCAAAGGCATGAGGTAGCCAGTCATCATGAGCAATAAGCTCCGACAGCAGCGACTTGCCGTCGGAAAAGATACGTGCCTCATCGCCGCCGACCTGCTCGACCAGCCGGGTAAAGGACTGCACAAAATCCCGCAATCTACCAATGTTTGCCATATACACACTCTACCCAAAATACTATCAATCAAGGCTAGGTGATCCGCCTTAGGCAATAAATAGGCAATAGGTCGATAGCAGATAAAAGCCAACCTATGAAAGAGTAACAGGGAGTGAGTAAGTGCGTGATACCAAATGCCGCCAAATCAATAGAGGGGAACAACTCGGAGCAAGCATACTTTTGGCCCTCGAAATCAAGGAAGCTTTCGCGGAGCCCACATGGATGCGCTTGTGGCGTGCCAAAAGAGTGCTTACAGATGCGTCGTTCCTTCACATCTAACCCATAGGGATATGGAAAAAGTCCGCTTGATGTCGGGAAGGTCACCGACCCTTTGATCACGAGATTGGGCTCTTCCATGTATCGCCCTAAAATGCCTGCCATGCCGATTGTTGAAGTCTCGCCATAGGCAAGAATATTGATCAGACCTTGATTACTCTCGGGCGAATGAGAGAACCAATAATATTACCAAGCAACTCTTTGTACATTAGCTCTATTTCTTCCTTACTTATGATTCCCCCACGTATGAGCATCTCTTGCATTTGGTCTGGCTCTTTAACGAGATAACCGGTAGAAATAAAACCATTTTTTTCATAGAAGGCTTTGCGCTTTATTCGTTGCTGATAATTTCTTGCCTGCTCATTAACTTCTTCAATGTTCAATACCATCCTTTTTTCTGGGTACAGATCACCTAAGGCATCCATGACCTTACTTCCATAGCCCTTAGAACGGATTGATGCCGTTACTGCCAAAAATTGTACAAATACAATATCTCTGTATTGAGTGAGATAGATAAGACCAATCCACTCTTCTCCATCATAAAGTACGCTAAAGCCCTTCTTATCCTTTCTCAGTTTAAAACGAAGCAGAAATGTCGGTATGCGTTGCGCACCGGGAAATGCCTCTTTATAAAGATCGATCACTTTCGAGTAGTTACCGTCACTCTTATTAAACGGCCGGAAATTGATGCTCATATCTAGTACACCTAACCTTATATAGTGCCCATGTACCTTTCTCTGCGAGCCGAGAAAAACGCCAAATCTTAACTATCTGTAATTCATAGAACTTATCAGCATTCACTAAAACAAACCAACTGAAAAACCTGCTAGCAGCAGATGTAGCTAAATCGAAGAGATAGAATAAGCTGGTACAGATGCATCTGCGGACATGGATACCAGGCAAAAATCCCACTAAAACCGTGAGGTTTCCCCCCATAGTCATTTCCCTTATAATCGCCGCTCATCCGTACAAAGGTAAGCCAAGATGTTCCATATCGCCCTCTATGAGCCAGAGATTGCCCCCAATACCGGCAATATCATTCGCCTGTGCGCCAACAACGGCTGCCAGTTACACCTTATCGAGCCTCTGGGATTCGATCTCGAAGAGAAGAAGCTGCGCCGCGCCGGGCTGGACTATAGCGATCTGACCCGGGTCACCCGCCACAAGGACTTCGAGAGCTTCTTGAGCGCCATGGCCGGCAAGCGCATCATGGCCTGCACCACCAAGGGCAGTCGCCCCCATAGCGAGATCGCCTTCGAGAAGGATGATGTCTTGCTATTTGGCCCCGAGACCCGCGGCCTGCCGATGGAAATCATCGAATCTATTCCCACCAGCCAGCGCCTGCGCATCCCCATGGCCGCCAGCAGCCGCAGCCTGAATCTGTCTAACTCGGTGGCCATCATCAGCTACGAAGCCTGGCGTCAGCTAGACTATCAGGGCGCCTGCTAAACAGAGGCAGCTGAGCAGATTATCAAGTATGACCTGCTCAGGTTTTAACCACTCTCGATGGCTCAATTTGTAAAGTCCGCCATCGGCTCCCATACTCAAGCCTACATCCTCGATAAAATGGCGCCTGTTAAGCCATTGAATATCAGCACGACAGACCCAGACAAATTGAGCGTCAGCACAGGAAATGCGTATGGGCATACTCGAGAAATTCCAACAGACCATATGCGAGCATGAAGCAGAGGTCGCCGTGCTCTTTACCGGCAGTAAGACGCCTCTCTACATTATTTTGGGCCTCGCCTGTAGCCTCTTGCTGTCGCTGGCAGTGAAAAACTTTCTATTTGACCATTACCTGCTGGCGAGCCTGCTCGGCCTGTTTACCCTGTTGGTACTGATCGATGTGATCGCCCTACATAAAGGCAAGACCATACCGATCCACACCAATATCGTCGTCACCCTATTACTCATCTGCCTGGGGCTTACCATTCATCAGGTCGATATCAGCGCTATCTTCTGGGCTTTTCCCATCGCCATAGCGATTCTCTATATAGTGCCATTCAAGACGGCCATGTTCTTCTTTAGCCTCATGCTGGCCCTGGTCGGCGTAGAGACCTTCACTCAGGTGGACTCCAGCACAGCACTGAGAACCTGCGTCGCCCTCAGCTTGACCATGTTCATCTCTAGCCTGATCGCCCAACACATGCGCAGGCTGCAAAGGAGCTTAAAAGAGGAGTCGATACGCGACCCCATGACCAATGCACTGAATCGACGCCAGCTCAGCAGTCATCTGTCGAACTGCCTGGCGCGAAAACAGCGTCACGGCATAGACTCGGTGATTTTGCTACTGGATATCGATCACTTCAAACAGATCAATGACACCTATGGCCACGCCATGGGGGATCGCGTACTCAAACGGGTGACACAGACCATATTCAATCAGATCCGCGAGACGGACCTGCTCTTTAGGGTGGGCGGCGAAGAATTCATCCTCCTGATGCATGATATCGACCTGCTGTCGGCAAGGAGGGTCGCGGAAAAGCTACGCCTGAGCATCTCAGAGCAGGCCATCTTAGACCATTACCCTGTCACCGTCAGCATAGGCATCAGCATGGCGCTGCCGCACATAAAAGAGGATGACTGGATAAGACAGGCCGATAATGCCCTCTATAACGCCAAAGATGGCGGTCGCAATCGGGTGAGTTATCACGAGGTGAGCGCCTAGACGCCAGCAACCTAGGGCTATCGTAGCGCCTGTTGCTACTTGGTGGTGAAATTTATGAGGCAGGGTTTAGGGCGATGCCACGATAGACTCGATAGTCGTCATCGTCCTGATCTAGGTATTGCACCTTCTGTAGCCATAACCAGCCATCCCCCTGCGGCGCGAAGCTTAAGCGGATCATCGCCGGGCGCTGCTGCACCAAGCCCTTGCCCAGTAAGGAGAAGCCGCTCTCCTCCCGATACAGGGTAAAGAAAAGGGTCTTATCCGGGTCGACGCCGTTGAAATAGGTGAGCTTTATCTCGCCATCTCCCTCGCGAAACCACCAGGTCTCGCTCAGCGGATGGCTGGCGTGTTCGCTCACCGAGAGCGTCAGCTGACGCCGATCGCCGCTACAGAGCCCCTGCACCTGTACTGCTTTCACCTGTCCCTTGGGCCTGGAGGCCTCCCCCTGCCAGCTCCCCGCCAGGGCCTGACAGAAGGCGGGCAGGGCTATCTTGCCCGCCGAAACCGAAGGCGAGAGCAAGATAGCGGAGAATAAAATGAGCGATTTAGAACAGTTCAACATCTTGTTTCGTTTGCTGTAAATGGTTTTCTCTGTATGCATTAAGCGCCTCGTGTATCGGCACGCCCTCAAGCAGCGCCGCAAACATCTGCCGTTCACAGTCCAGAGAATAATGCGTCTGTATCTCCCCTTGCAAATCTTGCCAAGCCGCCTGGGAGTGGCGCCGCTGCTCATCTCCCAACATGGCCTCCATCAGACTCAGCGCGGTGATCACATGATTAAGGCGCTGGGAGATGCGATCGTAAAATTGAAACGCCATCACCCCGCTGTCGATAGCCCTTAGCAGACCGTCGCTGTGGGCCAGAATCGCCGCTGGCGTATCGCCAGAGCCATGCAGATGACGATTAACCTCGGTGAGATGCCCGGCCATCTGGGTAAACAGCTGCCCGAGGCCGGTGACGTTATGGTCGCCATCGGTCAGCGACAGCTCTATCTGCGCCGTCGCCAATAGCAGCAGCTTAGTGGTCTCCTGCAGGTGGCACCAGTCGGCGTCATCACAGGCGCATGTGTCGCAGCGAGGCGGTATAACCTGGGTCATGGGCATCTCCTGATAGGGCTGGGCTAAGACTTAGCTAAGGCGTTAGTTAAGGTGTTAATTAACCCTAGATGAAAGCCCATCGAAATGCGAACCGCTCGCCCGATAACGCTGGCGCCAATAGCCGATAAAAAAAGGCCCGTCAGCGTTAGCCGACGAGCCTTTATCGATTTAGCCTAACTATCTCTTATTGAGAAGGCTTACTGCGAGAAGCCGACCGCATCGATCTCCACCTGCTTCACCTGACCGTATTCGGCGGCGATGTCGGCGATCTTGCTGGCATTACCGATCAGCACAAATTGCAGCTTGTCCTGAGGAAAGTAGCTCTGAACCAGACGCTGGGTCTCAGCCAGCGTCAGGCCATCGACATTCTTCTGGAAGTCGTTGATGAAGCTGTCGTCGAAGCCATAGAGGTACATGCTCGACAGCAAGCCCGCCAGCTGAGCACTGGTCTCGAACTTAGGCGGGAACTGCCCCTTCACATAGGCCTTGGCCGAATCCAGGGTTGGCTGATCTATCCCCGTCTGCCACAGACGCGCATAGGTCTTCAGCGCCAGATCGATAGCCTCCTTGGTGGTGTCGCTCTTGGTAAAGGTGCTGATCTTGAACACGCCCCCCTGAGAATAAGGGGTAAAGGCCGAGCGAGCACCATAGGTCAGGCCGGCGTTCACCCTGAGCTCGTCGTTGAGCCAGGAGGTGAAACGACCGCCCAGTATGGTGTTCACCACCTGCAGGCCAACATAGTCTGGGTTGTTGCGGCTAATGCCCTTACCACCGATCAGGAAGGTGGTCTCGATGGCATCGCCCTTGTTGACCAGCAACACCTTGCTGGCATCCACTGGCGGCTGACCCTCGGCCAGATCTTGTTTGGCGATCGCCTCGCCGTTCTGCCAATCGCCAAATAGCTTGTCGAGTCTCGCCTTCATCTTGCCTGGCTCGAAATCGCCGACCACAGAGATGGCGACGTTTTGCGGCTGATAATAACTCTTGTGGAAGGCGCGCAGCTGGTTAACCGTCAGCTCTGCCAGAGAATCACTATTACCCGATGCCGGATTGCCATAGGGATGATCGCCAAACACCAGCTTGTCAAAGTAGCGATGGATCACCTGACGTGGGCTCTCCTTCTCCTGGGCCAGGCCCGCTATCTCACGCTGACGCAGCTTATCGAACTCGCCGCCATCGAAATCCGGCGCGCGCAGTAGATCCCGCACCAGCGGCAGCATCTTCTCTGTGTCTTTCGCCATGAAGTCGGCGTCGATGAAGCTGCCCTCTTTACCGGCGTCGGCGGCAATCGAGGCACCGAGGAAGTCGACCATCTGCTCGATATCAGACTTACTCTTGCCGTTAGCCCCCAGCAGCAAGGATTTGGCGGTCATGCTGGCCACACCCGAGGTGGTGTCCTTGACCGCACCGGCGCGCACCACGGCGCTGACGGTGATCAGCGGCACCTCGGTTTGTGGCATCAGATAGACAGTCATGCCATTGTCCAGTTGATACTGCTCATAGGCGGGCATGCTGAAGCTGCCGGTGTCGACCGTCTGGCTACTTGTCGTCGCGGCGCAGCCCGAGAGTGCTAGGGCGCCGGCCACCATGGCCGCCGTGCCCAGCTTGGCAAAGCCTTGGGGAATCTGAGTCAATAGGGTCTTCATTGGTCACTCTCCTCTGTGGCCGCCAGTACTGCAACCGTGCGGTTAGCACGACGTAGGTAGGTTTGCGCAACACGCTGAATATCTTCAGGGGTTACCTTGTTATAGGCCTCAGGCGCGTTAAATAGCTTTTCAAAGCTGCCAAAATAGAGCTCGTAAGTCCCTAAGGTATTGGCCTTGCCGTTAATGGTTTCCATGGCGCGGTAGAAGTTCATCAACTTGATATTCTTCACCTTCTCAAGCTCATCCTGGGTCACGCCTTCACGGGCGATGCGGTTGATCTCGCCTATCATGGCGCCTTCCAGCTCCTGAGCGTTAACGCCTGGGTTGGCAACGCCCATCACGTAGAAGAGGTTAGGGTCGAAGCTCATCGGCATATAGGTTTCCACCTCGATGGCCACCTGCTTCTCCACCAGGCCTTGATAGAGGCGCGAGCTGTTGCCCGTAGTCAGGATAGAAGACAACAAGTCCAGGGCGTAGTAGTCCTGGTTCGAGGTCGCCGGCACATGGTAGGCCAACATCACGTTCGGCGTGCTGACCGAGGCCTTCTGTACGAAGACGCGGCGCTCACCCTTCTGCAGCGGCTCAACCGTCTTCACCTCGCGGGGCGGAGTCTGGGCAGGAATTGGCGCAAAGTACTTGTTGGCCAAGGCCTTGACTTCGTTAAGCTTCACATCACCGGCGATCACCACCACGGCGTTGTTGGGCGCATAGTAGGTCTTGTGGTACTGCACCAGATCGTCCTGGGTCCAGGCGGCGATATCCGACTCGTGTCCTATGACAGACCAGCTATAGGGGTGTGCGCGAAATGCGGCGCCCTTGATCTCTTCTTGCAGAGTACGCCAGTTAGAGTTTTCTAGGCCTGTGGTGCGCTCAGAGGCCACCACGCCACGCTCACTCTCTACCATCTCAGGATTGATATCCAGATGAGCGATACGATCGGCTTCGAGATCGAAGATGGTCTCCAGGGCATTGGCCGGGAACCAGTCGGTGTATACGGTCAGGTTCTCTGTGGTGTAGGCGTTGTTGGCACCGCCCGCCGCTTCCATGGTGCGGTCGAACATCTTAGGACCAAACTTCTTCGAGCCATTGAACATCATGTGTTCGAAGAAGTGGGAGATCCCCGTGATACCCGGCACCTCGTTGCGGGATCCCACCTTCCAAAATAGATACATGTTGGCATTTGGGATCGAGGCGTCTTCTAGCACCATGATTTTCATGCCATTATCTAACGTGAAGCTTTTTATGTCTTCGGCTTGAGTTGCCTGCGCCCCCATGGAGGAGAGGATTCCCCCAATGGAGAGGCACAGCGCGATAATCTTTCGCATCATCTGTCGTTCCCTCATTCGTGAGCAGATAGAATTTATCTCGATATCCGGTGGCGACTCACGCGAGCCGCCTACGTTTATTCGAGAACTATAAGAGGCGAAATTATAAATAAGATCAAGCCTGTTGTAGCAACAATCGATTAAGAGAATTGTAACTTATTGCTTTTGTGCCATGCTAAGACACAAGTATGACGATACCTAACCCGAGGGAGAGTACGCCTTGCCACAAGCCACAGAGATCGATTTAGCCTACCTAAACCGCATCAACTGCAACACAGAGGCCCAGCTGCAAGTTCTCACACCGCTCAGGCCCATCAGGCTAAAGACCCGGCTGATCGGCATAGACCCGGACAATGCCATCATCCTCGCCTTAGGACAAGACAAATACTGGCAGGCCGCCCAGGATTACATCATCCAGGGACAAGGGGTGGTGGTGCGCCTGATCAACAGCGACGACCCCGAGGCCAACATCCTCGCCTTTCGCAGCCAGATCAAGACCTTGCTCAACAATGCCGGACGCTGGTTAGTGGTGAAATACCCCAAGGTGCTGCAGAGCGTGGCCCTGAGACAACACTGCCGCATTCCGGTCAATCTGGCCGCCTCGATACATGAGCGCACGGCAGAGAGCCACTCCACCCATGTCTGTTCCAGCGGCTTTCTGCAGGATATCTCGGTCAAGGGCGGCGCCTACATAGGTGATGAGATTGAGGGAGGCGCCCTGAATCAGGGCTATCGTTTACAGGTCAAATTTGGGCAGTCGCTGGAGACCCTCAGCGTGCCTATCCTACTCAAGAACATCCAGCCTCCAGGCGTGGGGCGCAACCAGTATCAATATGGCTTCATCTTAGATGAGGGTCAGGATGAGGAGACGATGGGCGACTTTGCCCAGAAGGTGATCATCAATCACCTGATGCAGCAGCCTAAGGCATAGCCCTAAAAATGAGTCTTTAAGGCAACGGCCTGAGGCTGAATCTGAGAGTTAGGATTTAGTAAAGAAGACCACATCCTTGTCGATCACCTCGAGCCGCCAGTTAAACGCTTTAGCGATCCACTCGAAGGTGGCCGTGCTGTAGAAGCGGATATGAGTCTGATCCTGCTTGTAATGCCAGTTGGCAAAGGCGGCCTCATCCAGCACCCGCTTGGTCATGACAGCCAGACAGGTCCCCGGCTTCATCATGGCATCCAGGCGCTTTAACAGGGCCGAGGCATCGGCCACATGCTCTATCACCTCTGTCATGGTGATAAAGTCATATTGCTGCTTTAGCAGCTGCTCGTCGGGAAAGTAGTAGAGATCATAGTTGTCCATGGCAATCCCCGCCTCGCCCGCCATCACGCTGATGGTCGGCCCAGGGCCACAGCCAAAGTCCAGCCCGCTATGATCACTGGTTAATCGCTCCCGCAGGGGTAACCAGGTGCGCCCCAGGAAACGCCGGTAGCCCTGATCCGCACTGTCGTTTTGATGGTGGTCATAAAACGCCTTCTCTTCCTCGGCACTCAAGAGGTACTCGTCGGGAACCATCACCAGCTGGCACTGCTGGCAGATCTTGTACGCTCTGTGCTTATCGCGATGAAAGCACGCCAGGTTCTCACTATGACAAAGGGGGCAATGACTCACACGATATCCAATTAACTTTGAGGTTTGGGAATTTTTCGATCTTGGGCGGCGGCTTCACGCGCCTCTTTAAGGTATTTCAACTCTCGACTCTCACGCTCGTTAAACTGACGCTGAGCCTTTTCGCGCTGCGACTCCTGCCACTCGCCCGATTGCTGACGCTCAAGCACCTCCTGCTCCCGTGCCTGAGTAGCATTCGCCGCCTTTCTGGCCTTCTCCAACTGCTCCGCCTCCGTCTGGCGAGCAATCTTGCCGGCCTCTTCGGCCTTAGGGCTCATGCGCTTATATTCTTTCGCCGCGAGATCCCAGCTCAGGCTGGTCAACAATACCAAGACGATGCAAGAAATTGAGCGAGTCAACATGACAGTTATCCTTAACCAGATGAGGGTCTGTGCAGATTCTAACACTATCGGCGCCACAAAACTGAAAAACCTCAAATCCGGCTCAGTTAAGCGATTTGTTAACAAAGATCATAAAAATGATTGAAAAACCGTGCAAATACCTATCCTTAGGTTTGAGTCTCGTTTAGATTCGCGGTATTTTTAACCCCATTGGCAAAGAGAAGACCAGCAAAGGCACCATAAGCGCTGCTCATTGCCCCATTTGCGAGCCACCTCATGGAGCACCCTATGGGCCCTTGGTTAACCAAACTGACGCAGCTTAGCAGCGCGCAGCCTGAGATTCAGCGGCAACTCGACAGTTGGCGCCGGGACGAGTACGCATGCTTAGCCATACTCAAGGGACACGCCTTCATCGGCGCCAGTCAGGGCACACTGGATTATTTCGACACCCAGCGCGACAGCTTTATCACCGCCACCCCCTACGACTTCTCGCCGCGAATTCAGGCCAGCGGCATCAACAGCATAGAAGTGGCGCAGCAACTGATAGAACGTGTGCACCAGGGCGAGGTCGTCAGCGTCAACTGGCTGCACATGAGCCAACTGGGGCGCGAGCTTCCCACCCGAGTCACCATGCTACCGGCACGCCTCGAGGAGAGTCAGGTGATCTTGGTACGTTTCGATACCGCCGATCGCCGCGCCAAACACCGAGAAAAGGTGTCCAACGGTTTCGACCGCCTGCCGGCTCAGCTGGTTTCCAGCATCTTGGAAGACAGCGCAGAGGCCGTCTACATCAGCAACCACCAGCACGAGATCATCGCGGTCAACAAGGCGATGTGTCGCATCTGTGGCTATAGCGCCGACCAACTGCTTAACAAGAGCCCGCTGGATCTACAGGGATTTTGTGAGGTCAGCAATAGGCAATCCGACTTCCTGCAGTGCCTGGAAGATCGCGGCAGCTGGCAGGGCGAGACCCTCAAGACCCGCTCCGACGGCAGCCAGTTTCCTGCTTGGGAAAGCTGCCGTAAGCTACAGATCGACGGCGAGCTCTTCTATGTCACCCTGTTCAGCGACATCAGCGCCAAGAAGCGCCTTGAGTCGCGCCTGACCGAGCAGGCCATGGTCGATACCCTAACCGGCCTACCCAACCGTCATCAGCTCAAGCAGCAACTGGATCAGGCGCTGGCGAGTGCTCAGAAGGAGAGTGGCAAGCTTGGCGCCGTCATATTCATGGATCTTAATGGCTTCAAGAATGTGAATGATTGCTTCGGCCACGCCACAGGCGACAAGGTACTGCAACTGGTGGCGGCACGCCTCGAGGCCAGCTGCATCGACAAGGCCAGCATTGCCCGCCTCGGCGGCGACGAGTTCACCTTAGTGCTGAGCGATTGCCAGGATAGAGCGGAGATAGAGGCGATCTCCCGGCAGCTACTGGCGATATTCGACGCCCCCTTCGAGATCAACAGTCAGAAATTCTTTCTGGGCACCAGCATAGGCATAGCCCTCTTCCCCGAACACAGCGATCAGGCCGCACAGCTGCTCAGCTTTGCCGACACCGCCATGTATTGCGCCAAGAAGAGCCCCAACCATGTGCTCTTCTACGACAGCCAGATGCACAGAGATGCCCAGTACAAGCTGAAGACCATCAACGACCTGCGTCATGCCTTTAACCTGAATCAGTTCCAGCTGGCCTATCAGGTGATCGTCAACCTCGATGGCAACCAGGTATTAGGGGTTGAGGCACTGCTGCGCTGGCACAAGAGTGACGAGGAGATCATCGAGGCCAGTGACTTCGTGCCCCTGCTAGAGGAGACGGGCCTGTTGATCAACATAGGTCAGTGGGTGCTTACCACCGCCTGCGAGCAGGTCGCCAAGTGGCGCGATGAGATAGATAGGCCGCTTCAGGCCTGCGTGAATGTCTCGGCGACCCAATTGGAACACCCGGACTTTGTCCAGCAGGTGACCCGCGCCCTAATCGCCAGTGGCCTGCCTGCCACTGCCCTGGTGCTGGAGATCACCGAGTCGGCCCTGCTACGCCAACCAAAACGGGTCAAAGCCACCCTCATTCACCTCAAGGCCTTGGGCGTGCGAATCGCCATCGACGACTTCGGTGCCGGCCTCTCCTCCCTCAGCAAGCTGGGCAGCCTGCCGATAGACACGCTCAAGATAGATGCGGGCTTTGCCGAGCGACTCAACGAACCACAGGGACGCGAGCTGTGTCAGGCGATGATACAACTGGCCCAGGCACTCAAGATTCAGTTTGTGGTGGAAGGTGTCGAGACACTAGCGCAGAAACAGATACTGGCGGGGATGGGACAAGGATTTGCCCAGGGCTATTTTTATGGTTATCCGACGGCGGCGGAGCAGTTTACCAAGGCCAACTTCATCCTGCATTGAACCGATAACTGTGTCAGCGCCTCGAAGGCGATACTGCCTCCCTGCATGGACAGTAAACTGACACAGCTATCTGACCACTCTATGTTGAGTGACTCAGGCTATTAGACCCTAATTTCTCTCAGATTATCGTGATCTACTCCATAGGCTTTTCCGGTAACCCATGGCTGGTTCACAGTTTTATCATTGGGCTATTCAGGCTCATATCTCTGCCTCACAGATGCCGGCATGGCCGCTAACCTTTGCTGCACCAGGGCCGCCAAGGCATCGTGTAGTGGCGACACGTCGCAGCTCGGCTCCAGGGTTTCGATGGCCAGCGCCGCCGCCTCTAGAGTCGACAGGCTATCGTCGCGCTTTGCCTTGCGTATAGTGTACTTAGAGGGGGCGTCGAGATCTAGATGCACCCCAGGATACTCGCTCAACCAAGGGTTTAGTTTCAACAACTTATAAGCCTTTCGCCAGGTACCATCCAGTAACAGCAACACCACGTCGTGGTGCTTGGCCGAGCTATTTAGCGTCTCGCTCTCCTCGTTGGGATAGAGCAGATACACGGGCCGGGACTGCGCCTTTAGGTAGTCCCTCAGTTCGGCAAAATCCTCGGGGCTCTCCCCTACCACTAAGCGCAATTTATCTCCCATCACTGCCTGCATCAGCTTGACGCTGTTCTTGGCATGGGACACCTCGCTGGGATGTTGCAACACAATCAACTCGACACGGGTCGAGAGTGGTCGAATGCTGTCGCACAGGCAGGCATTGACTGGATAATGGCATTGGGGGCAAACGGGACGACTCACAAGATCCTCACAATGGGCTAGCGCTAAATAAAGGCCTGATTAACACATTCACCGACTCAGCCACAGATAACTCACGCATAAAAATCAAACCTTTACACAACAATCGATTAACAAATATAATCCGGCGCTGGGCTATGGCTCGTCATAAAGCAAGATTATAACGGGCAGCAGAGTGTTATCACAGCATGGACGCTGCCAATATAACAACAAGGAAGAAGAACATGAAAAAGCAGCTACTCACACTCCCTCTCCTATTAGGGTTAACGACACAGGCGTTTGCCGGTGAAGCCGTTAACACCTTTCAACACGAAGCCAATGTGAGTTTCGGCACCGATACCGATCACTTCGAGGACGGTGTCTGGAACCTTGACTACCGCTTCTATTTTAAACCTGTGGAGAAGAACAATACCCCCCAAGCACTGGCGGGATTCCTGGCGCAATCCTCCTATCTAGGCGGTATGTATGCTCAGGAAAACGCCTATGACGATACGGTTCGCTACACAGTAGATGGCCGATATGTGATGGACTCTAATTGGTTCATAGGTGCAAATTATCTCTATCTCGATGTGGATCAAGAAGACTTTATTGCGGTACCGAGGGATGAAGATCAAACCGGTTATGGCATCAACTTCGGCTACTATTTTAACGACAGCTCCGAAGTCGCCATCTATTACCAATACCAAGGCAACTCAGATTCTTGGAGCCTGAGCACAGAGGAAGCCATTGATTACGAACTAGACAATAGTCTCTATGGCGCTCATATCCGCACATACTTTCCGCTGCAATCGACCACAGGCCTAGATCTTAAGGCCCAGATCGAATATGGCAGAATAGAAACCAGCAGTGTCATAGCTTCCCGATCGATAGAGGCTGGCTCTAAAAATGACACGACTCAAGTGAGCCTGAGCGCAGACTGGTATATCACCTCAGCCTGGTCCGTTGGCGCCGGTTATACCTGGCTAAATAGCGATATAAAAACCCAGTGGCCCACCCAGGATAATACCGTTAACACATATACCTATGATGACAGCATCAACCTGTTTAGCCTGTCGACGAAATATTGGTGGCAAATCTCCGACCACTTCGCCGCTAACTTCGCCGGGGTTAAGCGATTTTCCGATGAAGATTACGCCGATGATTTCCTTATCGGTATCGGGGTAAACGCTCGCTTCTAACCCAAGATCAAAAAAAGCCTGCATTGAGGTCACTAATGCAGGCTAAAAGGGTGTTGCTAATGGATCAGGTTGCGCCTATCAGTGGGCGTGGCGTTCCTGGTGCCAGGTATCTAGACGGCTCATATTCATGGCCACCAGCAGCAGGCTCGCCAGGCCACCCATGACGACCACCACGGCGTAAGGCGCCGCCAGGTCGGTCTGCTGGATCAGGCCAGCCAGAATCGAGGCGCCACTCATCTGAATAAAGCCCAGCATGGCGGTTGCAGTACCGGCACGCTCACCAAAGCCCGCCAGTGCCATGCTGGTCGCCGGACCAAGCAGCAGGGCGAAACCGATACACAAGAGCATCATAGGCAGCATGAAACCGAAGGCGGCCGCGAGTCCGGTCTGTGGGCCGGCCCACTGCATCGCAAGTTGTAACAGGGCCGAGACCAACAAGGCGGTCAGGGCGAGGATCACGGTCGGGCGGTTGCCCAGCTTCTGAATCACCACGGGCGCGGCGAAACAGGCGCCGATATTCACCAGGGCATTGAGACCAAACAGACCGCTGAAGGTCAGCTCAGACACGCCGATAGTCTCGATGAGCCATACGGGCGAATAGGACACATAGGTCAAAATGGCAGCCATGCCCGCCATGCAGGCGAAGGCATAAAACATGAAATGCGCATCCATCAGCACAGGCTTATAGCGGGACCAGCGATAGAGACCCCCTTGGGTCACTGTGTTGGCCGGACGTGTCTCGGGCAGGCGATAGCCGACGAGAATCATGATGATGATGGCGTACAGCGTCATAAACACGAAGGTAGAACGCCAGCCAAACTGCAGCGCCAGCAGACCACCTAGGGTCGGTGCAAGTGCCGGGATCACACAGATCACACCGTTAAGATAGCTGTAGTAGCGGGCGCCCTCTTTAGGAGTGAAACAGTCTCTGACGGCACTAAATACCACGATAGAGGTCGAGCAGGCCGCTAAGCCTTGCAGCACGCGAGCCAGTTGCAGCCAATGAAAGTCCATCGCCACCGCGGCCAACAGACTGCTGGCGATATAGAGCAGCAGGCCTCCCAGCGCTATGGGGCGACGCCCGAAGCGATCCGCCAGCGGACCGATCAGCACCTGACCGACCCCCATGGCAAACAGAAACAGCACCAGCGTCGACTGCACCTGACTGGCCGACACGGAAAATTCGGCCGCCATCACGGGCATTGAGGGCAGATAGATATCTATGGCTAGGGGGCTCAAGACCACCATAGACATGAGTATGGGTAACAGGTTCCGACGCATATTTCTCTAATTTTATGTAGGGGTAAGGGTAATGAGGCTTATTTTAGACCAGCCAAGTTATGAACAGAAATGGTATAATTTCAAAAGCTAATTTCCTGTAAGGAATATCTAATGAATCTCGACAACCTGGCGCGTATCGATCTCAACCTCTTGGTCATGTTACAGGTGCTACTGGAGGAGCGCAGCGTGACCCGCGCCGCCAGCCGCCTGCATCTGAGTCAATCGGCCCTGAGCAAGAGCCTCAACCGCCTGCGCGATACCTTAGGCGATCCCCTGTTTATCCGAACCGCCCACGGCCTCAAGCCCACCGCCCACGCGGCCCTGCTGGGCCAGCAATTGCCGGACATGTTGCAGGGGCTCTACCAGCTGACTCAGCCACCGAGTTTCAATCCCGCCAGCAGTCGGCGTCAGTTCTCCTTTGCCATGGTCGAGAGTGCCTACGAGACGCTGCTCCCCTACTTCATCGGCCCATTGCTCAACAATGCGCCCAACCTCAGGCTGGACTCCTATCTGTGGACCGAGAAATCCCTCTCCTCCTTACAGAAGGGGCAGATCGATTTCGGCATCACGGGACGGGACATCAACCCCCAATCGGATCTCATCATCGACAGGCTGCCGGAAGGGATCGCCCACCAGACGCTGTTTACCGATCATCAGGTCTGCTTGGTACGCCAAGGCCATCCCATGCTGTCGGCCATTCGTAATCATCAGTGGGATCTCGACATCTACCTTGAGATGTCCCATGTGCAGGTACGCTGCGAGGGCAACGAGTGGTGGGCGCTGGACTATTTCCTGGCGAAATCTGGGCAGCGACGTCACCTGAGCACCACGGTGCCCGACTTCTATGGTGCCGCCAGCGTCTGCGCCCATAGCGATCTTATCTTTACCCTACCCTCTAGCTTCGCCGCCCACGCCCGCAAGCTCTACGCGCTGGAGGAGTTGCCACTTCCATTCGATTTCCACTCGCTGGCCTATGTGTTGCTATGGCACGAGCGCAACGACGACGAACCGGGGCACAAGTGGATCCGCGAGACCATATGTAAGCGTGTCGCCCAGGCCGTTAATCTGCCCGAAACCCAATTATCGGTATCCGGTTCAGCTTAGGTTAACCTTGCTCCGGCTAACATTAAGTTGTTCGAGACATTTGGTAACAGTTAACAAAGAAGATTAAACGAATTTAACGTGATCTCATGGGGCGAATATGTGCACAATCGAGCCATCAACGCAGGGACTATTGAACAGAGATTAAGCCTGAAAGATAAAGAGTCCCTAGGGAGAAACTATGATTTATCAACAATTTCAACTGACACCTTTCCAGCATAGGTTCTCGGGTACTAAGGGCTGGATGGCCTTCGCGATCGGTTTAGTGGTAATGACATTGGTCTTGCTAGCGCTCCCCTTTGTCATTCTTGTCGGCGCCTTAAGTTTCATCATCCTGAGCCTGTTTGGCCGGGTCTTTCTTAAGCGCCAGCTGGCCAAGTTCCGCCAGCAGGGGAATGCTGCCTTCGGCGCGCAGACACAAGGTTTTGACCAAAAGGGGTTTTCGTCGCGGCCGTTTGAGACCGCCTCGCCCTTTGGCAAGACCCGAGCCCCACGTCAAGGTCGCACCTTCGAGCACGACCCTAACGAGTAATCTCGCTCGCCGCCCGCGGCCTTGCCAACAAAGCGGCAAACACGACCCAGGCCTGTGAGTTATCACAGGCCTTTCTCGTAACATATTCCCCGACGCTTGCCTCGCCGTGATGATAGTTGATCACATAGCTACGATTAGCCTGATAGAAACGCACCCGCTGGGCCGCCTTCTCAGGCGTGTAGAGGGCAAATTCCACTAGCAATCGCGCCGCCTCCTCGCGAGTTATCTCGCCATCGATCAATTGTCTGCACACCAGAGTATCCAGATTAGCCAGGGCTTTATAGGCTTCCATCACCTCATGATAATGCTGCAGATCCCCCTCTATCCCCGCCATGGGCATCAACACCCGCTGCTCGAAATCGATTCTCTCCTCCTTGGTCATCAGCAGCGACAGCCCAAAGTTGGCACTGCCTTCTGAGAGAAACGAGATGGGGCTATAGAGGGGGTAGATGGCGTATTCCCACCAGCCAAGCCCCTTCACCAGTTCACGCTCCTGCAGCAGATTAAACACGTGGTGCCCCGGATAGCCCTCGTGGCTGGCCAGCTCCAAGGCGCGCTCAAGATGCAGGGGATGGTCTTGATTGAGCTGGATCAGGCTGGCGTAATTTCCCTGGTACCAGTTATAGGCGGTCCAGATCTGATCTTTAACGAACTCGACCCTGAACTGCTCCCCTTCCGGAAGGGCCAGATGGCGCTTAGTCAACAGCCTCGCCTGCTCCACCGCGGCGGTGAACACCTGAGGCACTCTGTCGGCCGGCACGATAAACTGACGCCGGTAAGCGTCAAAGCGTTTGGCCAGAGTGCCCTCTCCAGGCAGCAGGCTATCGATTCGTGCGAGCACCTCACTGAAGTCACTCAGATTCAGTTTGGGCGCCTGAGTATCATAGAGGAGCTGCGACTCGGCATCGAAACTAAACGCATGACCCATCAGGCGTTTCAGGTAACCTGCCGCAGCGCCGAGCTGCTTGCTCAGAAAGCCATGACGATCCCTAAGGAGCTGACAGGGCAAGTCCTGACCGGCATTGGCCAGCTGGTTCACTAGTGAAGCGCAACGCGAAGCCAGCTCTGGCAGGGGCAGCTTTGAGGCTTGGGTCTGCCACTGGACGGGACCATAATAGGCATCCATATAGAGGGGATCATGATGGCCGATGGCCAGCACCAGCTTGACGTAGGCCGCCGCCAGTTGATTAAAAGTATGGTTGTGTTCAATGCACCGCGTCACGCAAACATCTTGGTGACAAAATTGACAGCTAACGGATTGGCTTTCGGATTGGGGCTGTGACAAGGCGACTCCACACCGGCTGAGAACAGAGGCGCACATTTAGCCACAAATGGATATTGTATGCAATAATTGTTAGCTATTAGGCGGATCGCTCAACAGTTCCCGAGCGCGCTGCAGGGCTCTCTGCTCCTCGGCGTCTAGGGTGACGCTCAAGACCTTATCGATCTGCAGAGACAGCGACTCCCACAGCGGGGCTATCACCTCACGTTCGCGTTCATTGCCACGCTGGCGCGCCATCTTAAGCAGCGCCGTCGACCCCACCACATCTATGCGTCCCAGTATGCCATCGGCCAGGGCGATGCTCAGCTCTATCATGGCCGGCACGCTGTGGCCATATTTCACCGCCTCCCTCAGGTAGCGCTCGGCCAGAGAGAAGTCGTTGCCCAGGGCATTCTCGTTGTTGAGCATCTGCTGGGCGCAGTGCAGCATGGCATCCAGTTGTCCCTGCTCGGCAGCCTCGGCCATCCACTGCTCGCTGGCCAGGGGATCGGCCTCACAGCCCTCGCCCCGCGCCAACATGAGTGCCAGGTGATACTGGGCATGTGGAAAGCCCGCCTGAGCGGCGCTAGAGATATAATGAAACGCCTGAGCATAGTTGGCCTGCTGATAGTAGAGCACCCCCAGGTTAGCCATGGCTTCCGACTGCTCGCGATCCGCCGCCGCCTGCAGATAACGATAGGCGAGTTGAGTATCTATGCTGATCTGCTCGCCGCCCACCAGGTAAAAATATCCCAGCAACGCCATGGCGTTCACCACCCCGGCCTTGGCGGCGGCTATGATGGCACTCTCGCCCGCCGCCACGTCCGCCTTGCCGGCATAGCCGTGCAGCAGGCTGACGCCGTGTTCATATTTCGCTTCAGGCAGATGGAGCGCCGCCAGAGCAAACCAGTGGGCCGCCTGCTTAAAGTTGGCCTCGCTCTGAGGGTCAAGCTCTTGCTCCGCCTCGTCATGCAGGGCTTGCTCCTGCTCCTTCTGCATCAGGGCACGGGTCTTGAGCGACATGCCCACCAGATACTGCGCCTGAGGATCGTTTTCCATCACGGCGCGATAGCAGAGATCCCGCCCGGCGAAGGCATCGAAAGGCTCGAAGCGATACTCGGGAGCTGGCTCATTGCAGAGCAGCGGATAAAGATCTTCCACTAACTTGACCAGACGCTCTATCGCCTTCTCGGCCAGCTGCTCGAGCGCCTCGGCGGTCAGGTGATATTTCTCGGGATGCGCGCCGCGGTTGCCATCGCTGCGCAGCCGATGCAGGGCGCGGGTCAGCCGTACATTGATCACCCGTTGTCGGTTGAGTAGCTCGATACGATCGTAGAGGTTGGGGCTATCGAAGACCAGCTGCTGGGAGGCCGCCAGTTTGTCCGTCAGCCTATGGGTGAAGCTACGCACGTGCAGCAGCGCCTGGGTCGGCACGTCACGCACATAGCTCTTGGCCACCCGGTAGTCTTCACCCAGTTCCTGCGAAAATTGGCTAACCAGTTCGATATCGCTGAGCAAGGTGAGGACTCCGTGGTTGTAATATTAAAAGAGGGATTCTCGCGGATCAGACCTGCTCGTCTACGCTGGGACGCGACACCATGTAGAGGCGGAACAGGGCCACGTTAACGAACAGACCAAAGAAGGCCACCAGCACCTCGACCACCAAGACCAGGGGGAAACCCACAGACTGTGCCAGGCTAGACAGGGTGCCACCGATAAGCGACAGCGGGATGTATAGCATGAGTACCAGCAGGGTCTTGAAGGCGATGGGGCCACTGAACTTAAAGCTCCCCTTGATCGCTTCCAGCGGCGTCAGGCGCTCGACCACTACCATGAAATTCACATAGGCCAGACGGGCGAAGATATAAATGCTGATCACCAGTCCCACTAACCAGATGGGGCCGAAGGCTGCAAACAGCATGACAGGAGCCAGAATCGCCAGACCAGAGAAGACACCGGCCAGCAACAGCGGCGGAACGAAACTCAGACTCGTCTTAAGCAAGATGCCGGTAGAAGGCTCGTGGCCATGGGATCTCACCTCCATAAACAGGGTCAGGGCGGCGATAAGCAGTGAAAAGACCAGCAAGAGCACCATCATGGCGAGCATGTGAGGCACGCCAAACTGGGGATTCTCCAGATCTGCGCTATTGATCTCCATTCCTAACCACATCTGAATCCCTACCTGTAGAAACAAGATAGGCACGGTAAGCGCCGCTAACTGGCGGATATGGTTACGAAAGAAGTTATAAGCTTCGGTCAAAATCGCTGATAATGACATGTGACTTTCCATTAGATATATGTAAACCAACTTGTGAGTTCGACAGGATACCGAAATTTCAACGCCAATGCACAACACATGTCTAAAAATAGATACAAAGTTATCGCCCGGCTAGGCTAGAATAGGCCGCATATTTAGCACTTATCACCATGGGATGGCGATTCATGAAATTATCCACTATCAGCGCGGTTATCTTAGGCTCTTTACTACTCGGCAGCCCGGCGTCGGCCGGCTGGTTTGACGACCTCACCAAGAAAGAAGAGGTGCCTCAGGTCGCCACCCAGACACAAAACAACGACCTTGTTGGCACTGTGATGTCTCAGCTCGGCCTCAGCCAGACTCAGGCCGAAGGTGGACTGGGTAGCCTGCTCTCGCTGGCGAAAACGACTCTGGGCGGCGACAGCTTCGGTCCTATCGCCGAGGCGATTCCTGGTATCGACGGCCTGCTGTCGGCGGCGCCGCAGCTCGACAGCGACTCAGGCATGTCGGGCCTATTGTCTAAGGCTGGCGATCTTGGCAGCTCGCTGCAGGGTGGTGCCCAGGTCTATGATTCTTTCGAGAAACTGGGCATCTCCAAAGAGCTGGCAAAACCTATGGTGGATATCGTTAAGGGCTACCTCGATGCCAACGCCGGTGCCGGCACCACAGATCTGCTGATGCAAGGACTTGGCGCCCTGCTCTAACCGCTCCATGAAGCAGAGTTCATCTGCACAGGATGAACTCTGGCCTTTTAGGGGACTCTAACCCCTAACTAAGTCTTGAAAGGTATGCGTGATGATCGCCAAGCTGAAACAGTTTCTCACCGCCCAGACTCACGCCGAGTCACCCGAGGAGAAGGCCAAACACCTACAGTTGGCCGCCGCCTGTCTGTTGCTGGAAGTCGTCTACGCCGATCAGACCCTAGACGATCAGGAAGCCGCACTGCTGCCTGAGCTGCTCACCTCGGCTCTACCACTGAGCATACAAGAGGCCCAGAGCCTGATTGCCGAGGCGAAACAGGTGCAGGGCAACGCCACCTCACTGTTTGAATTTACCAAACAGATCAACGACCAGTGCTCTCTGGAGCAGAAACAGCAGCTGATCCTCGCCATGTGGACCCTGGCCTACGCCGACGGCAGTCTGTGCCGCTATGAAGATCAGATCATCCGCCGCACCGCCGAACTCCTCTACCTCAAGCACAGCGAGCTGATCCAGCTAAGAAACGCCGCGATCAACAAGACCCGCTAAGGGCTAACAAACCTATAATTCAAAGACCGAGGCCTTTAAAAGCCAGGCCGTTAAAAGCCAAGCCGTTACAAGCTAGGGCTTCACAACTTAAGGTTTCACAAATTTCAGCACATAGCGACTGGTCTTGCCGCGTACCGCCTCATCGAAAGCCGACAGGGTCAGCTTATCTTCCGGATTTTCCAGCACATCCAGACTCGCCTGCAACTTAAATCCGGCCGCCTCCATGGCATCGATCGCATGCTGCTTGGCCAGACGGTGCAGTTCGTGAGCCGTGCTGGTACCGCTGCCCTCTGCGGCATCATGGTCGATAATAGCCACCAGACCACCGGATTTTAGGCTGCTAAACATCTGCTTTAATAGCCTTTCCCTGTCGATCGCCGGCCAGCCTGGCTCATGATAATAGGTATCGTGAAAGCCCAGGATAAAGAAGATGCGATCTAGGCTTTCGTCAGGCAGTTGTAACTCGTCCGCCTCACAGACAATGGGTTCGGCATTGGGTAGACGCGTCTCGTAGTGGCGCTCTGCCAGATCTTCCTTGGCGAAAGGCAGATAGGCCTGATTATTGTGTACCAGTACGCTGCCCTGCTCCCCCACCACACGCGCTAACAGCTCGCTGTAGTAGCCACCGCCGGAGAAGAGATCCAGCACCCGCTGCCCTGGCGCCACCTCGAAGAAATTTAATATCGCCTCGGGATGGCGGCTGCCATCGCGCGCCTTGTCGCGGGCCAATCTCTCTGGATGCTCGACGGCCGCCCGTATCGCTGAAGCGTCCCCTGCATAACTCGAATTGATACCACCCAAGATCAATCCCCCCAAAAGTGATAACACAATAAGATTAATAGTCTTCACACATGTCCCATCCAAGTGATCTGTTTTGCCCAAGGATAAGCCCTAAAATGTAAACTATTGGTTATTGAAATGTAATTAAAAATATCTCAATTGAGCCTCGAAGTGATTTTTTATTAGCCAAGGCTAAAAAAGGGTGATAACCCTATAAGTTCGTTATTTACATTTGCTTACAAATAGGTGGTATCACTTGTAGCAAAGATAATAAGGTAAGGATGCTTTATGAAAGAAACTGCACTATTAAAACGAACCTTTATCGCCATAGTCGGTGGCGTGATCACCCTATCTCTGTTCGCTTTCATGGCCAAACTGATCGATAACGAACAGCCCACGCAAACATACGCTATTGCAACGCCAGACCTTAACCTCTCCTTCGAGCCCAAACCACCAATAGAAAAGCAGCGGGAAACCATCATCGAACCTAAACAAGATCCGGTGCAGCCCCCTAGGCGCGTCGAAGGCTTCGAAGAGAGTGAAACCAACGAAACCGGGCTGCTACCGGGTGTCATCGAGATGCCTAAGGTCGTCAATACCACCCAAGACTCACCTGCGGTAAACGACACAAGCGATGCCCTGCCTATCATTCAGGTATCGCCTCAGTATCCCGTATCGGCTGCCCAGGAGGGCAAGGAGGGCTACGTGCTGCTGGAATTTGACATCACGGCCAGCGGTGCGGTCGAGAACATCAAGGTGATTGAGGCTAACCCGAAGCGGATCTTTAACCGCGCGGCCGTCAACGCGTTAAAGAAATGGAAGTATAAACCTAAGATGGAAGAGGGACGGGTCATCCCACAAACCAGGCAGCAGGTGCGACTCGACTTCAAGCTAGATCAACAGATCTGAATCGTATCGCCTTTTCCCAAGGAGGCTGCCAAAGCAGCCTCCATGCCATGTACAACTCGACTCAGGCTATTCTATCCAACGCGGCAGGTCTGCTTACGGACCAGATGGGTCTTCTGCCACCAGAGTAGCGGGGCGAGTACAGAAACCAGCAGCAGGGCGTAGAGCATGTTAGCCCCCAGCGCCAGGGTCATGGCCAGGCAGAAGCCAACACCCGTGATCACCAGTGGTAGGTAGCGCTTACTCAACAGCTTGGCCGCCGCCAGCATAGACACCAGATAGATGAGCACGAACACCCCATTGGTCCAGGCGATCAGATGTTCCAGCTCCTGCCCAAACAGATAGGTCAGGCAGATCACTGTGGCCATGGTGAGCAGCACGGCCACCAGCGCCCGCACCGGCACCCTGTGTTGATTGAGCTTGTCGAAATAACGGGGCAGTACGCCTTCGCGACTGAAACTCCAGATCAGCCTGGCCACACTGGCGGTATAGACGTTGACCGTAGAGAGCCCGCCGGCGATCCCGAGAATACCTATCACCTGAGCGCCATAGCCCCCAAGCAGATGATCGAAGGCGTTGACCATGGCGAGCCCTTCCCCCTTAGGCACAAACAGCAGGAGTAAGGTGCAGGTGACATAGACCAGGCCCACCAAGATGGTGCCTATGATCATCGCCGGCAGCATATCTTTGTCCGGACGCTTGAAGTCGTTGGCCAGATGGGTCATCGCCTCGATACCGAGAAAACTCCAAAACGCGATACCGGCCGCCGCCATCACCAGTCCCATATCGCTTCCCGCCTGGGGCGCCGCCAGTTCGAGATCGCCAAGCTTAGCACCACCGGCGCCGAACAGGATCACCACCACGGAGACGATGGCCAGGGTCAGGGCAAACTGCAACTTGGCCGACACCTGTATTCCCTTGAGGTTAAGTGCAAGCAGGAGCAGCAACAGCGCCAGCTCAGTCATCAACTGTTGCCAACCCACCAAGGGCACCAAGGCATTGATAAACTGAAAGGTCATCAAGATGGCGGCGGGTGTGCCTATGGGCACCACCAGGAGGAAGATAAGTCCGGTCGTGCGCCCGGCGGTGCGGCCGAAGGCCTTCTCGACAAAGTAGGCTGGGCCGGCGGCATGGGGAAATACCCCCGCCAGACGCGCAAATACCAGGGTCACAGGGATGATCGCCAGTGTGAGTAGTATCCACGCCAGCAGGGCACCACTGCCCGCAGTGGCTATGGTCATCTCCGGCAGGATAAATACGCCTGTACCAAGCAAAGTGGTGGCCATCAGACCGGCACCTTGCCAGCGACCAATAGTACCGTGATTATGTTCCATCTTAGGTTCTGTTAGGGTTATCTATGGGGATAGTATAGACTTAGCGGATCAAACAATCTGTCAAAGATTTCCGCCGAAACTCAAATTAGAGCCGACACTTTGACGGAATTTTATCGTTTCACCGACATTTTGTCGGTACTAACTTTGTCAGAGACAAGAGAGGATAGCTTGGACAAGTTTGATAAGGCCATCATCAACGCCCTGAGACAAGACGCCAGACAGAGCGTTTCCAGCATCGCCGAGTGCGTCAGCCTGTCTCGCAGCGCGGTTTCCGAACGGATCAAGAAGCTGGAGCAGACGGGGATCATCCGCGGTTATCAGGTATTGCTCAGCGAGTCGCAGAAAGAGGGCGTCTCCGCCTACTTCGAGATCCAACATCGCTGTCCCCGCTGCGCCGACGTGGTGCATGTATTCCAATCTATCCCAGAGGTGATCACCTGCCGCGGCATCACGGGCGACATGGATCTTTTGGTCTATGTGCAGGCCGACTCCATGCGCCGCCTGCATGAGATCCGCGAATATATCGACGCCCAGACCGATATCATCAAGCTCAAGACCCATGTGGTGATGAGCGAATGGATCGACAATCGCGGTTGAAGACCGCGACTAACATGGATATTTCTCATGCCTGAACATGAGTAACAGTTTAGGCCTGTGGTTTCCTTTACTATATGCTTAACGATAGACTATCGTTTAACTCTTTCATTGGTTAAACCATTATGCAGATTGAAAAAACCGCCGAATTAAACCTTCTTTGGGGCTCGCTTATCCTCGAGGAGCTGGCACGCCTTGGAGTGCAACATGTCTGCATGGCGCCCGGCTCTCGCTCGACCCCCCTTACCCTGGCGGCGGCCAAACAGACCAAGCTCAAGCAGCATCTTCATTTCGATGAGCGCGGTCTTGGCTTTCTCTCCCTGGGACTGGCCAAGGCCAGCCGCGCCCCGGTCGCCATCATCACCACCTCGGGCACGGCAGTTGCCAACCTCTATCCGGCCATAGTCGAGGCTTGGCTGACCCAGGTACCGCTAATCGTCTTGTCCGGCGATCGCCCGCCAGAGCTGCTGGGCTGCGGCGCAAATCAGGCGATAGTGCAGCCGGCGATTTTTGCCGACTATGCCAAACAGGTCAATCTGCCGACACCGGATATGGCGATACCGCCCCAGGCGCTGCTCACCCTGCTGGATGAGTCGGTCGCCAACGCCAAGGGGCCGATACACGTCAACTGCATGTACCGAGAGCCCCTCTATCCGGGCTCCATGAGCGCCGATTTCACCCACTACCTGAGCCCGTTAGGCAATTGGCAACATAGTGCCCAGCCCTATAACCTGTTTGCCGACGCCCAGCTTCTCAGCACACCGACGCCAGACGCCCTGGCGCGCTTCGTTCATGGCAAGGGCGTGATCATCGCCGGCACCCTGGCGCCCGAGCAGCAAGCCGTACAGCTTATCGAACTGGCGCAGAAACTCGGCTGGCCGCTGCTGAGCGACGCCCAGTCTCAGCTGAGGCAGCATGGCGCGGCAATCGGCAACATAGATCAACTCCTGCTGCAACCTAAGGCCAAGGCGCTGCTGCAGGAAGCCGATACCGTACTGGTGTTCGGCGGACGCCTGCTGTCGAAACGTCTGATTAGCTATCTTAGCGAGCAGAAATGGAAACGTTACTGGCAAGTGCTGCCCCAGCAGACCCGCCTCGACCCGAGTCACTCGGCCAAACAAGTCTGGATAAGCCCACTTAGCGCCTTTACCCAGCTTCCCTGGCCGAGATCTTCCGAGGCTAACTGGGCGCTGCAACTGATAGAGGCCAACGAGCAACTGGCAACCCTGTTCCAGCAACAGATTGACGACGCCGAATTTGGCGAGGCCCAGGTGGTGCGCGCCATCGCCGGGCGCGGCGAGCAGCAGCTGTTTATCGGTAACAGCCTGCCGGTGCGTCTCTACGACATGTATGCGCCCATCACGCCTGTCGCGCCTCGCATCTATACCAACCGCGGCGCCTCGGGCATCGACGGCCTGCTGGCCACCGCCTGCGGCATCGCGGCCCACAAGGCCAGCCCGACCACGCTGATCATCGGCGATCTGTCACAGCTGCACGATCTCAACTCCCTGGCCTTAGCGGCGAAGCAGCAGGGCCCATTCGTCATAGTTATCCTCAACAACGACGGCGGCAACATCTTCAACCTGCTGCCCGTGCCCGATGAGAAGCTGCGCAGCGGCTACTATCGCCTCGCCCACGGCCTGGAGTTTGGCTATGGCGCGGCCATGTTTGGCCTGCCCTATAATCGCGTCGAGGATATCGTGAGTTTCAACGAGGCCTACGACGACGCCCTGGCCTACCAGGGCGCCTCGGTTATCGAGGTCTGTGTGGCGCAAGATCAGGCCAGTGAACAGATAGCTCGCCTCGCCGCCTGGATAAAGCAAAGCTGATGCTGGCCTATCGCAGTGAAGGCGACCGCAGCAAGCCGGTACTGGTCTTGTTGCATGGTTTCCTGGGTGACAAGCATGACTGGCAGGGCGTTCTTGCCAGACTCAGCCAGCATTTCCGCTGTATCGCCCTGGATCTGCCCGGTCATGGCGCCAGCCCTTCGCTCGAAGGCGATCCAGACTCGTCAGGCTTTCAGCGGGTCGTGACCCATATCCTCTCGACACTGGACGAGCTAAAGGTAAATCGCTTTCATCTGCTGGGTTACTCCCTGGGTGGCCGCATCGCCCTGCATCTGGCCCAGCATCTTGCAAAACGGGCGCCCGAGCGCCTGCTCAGCCTACATCTGGAATCTTGTCATCTAGGGCTTAGCAATGACGAAGAAAGATCCCAGAGGCTGGAGCAGGACAGGCTCTGGCAGCAAAAGTTACTGTCTCTGCCCATCTCAGATTTTCTCGCCCTCTGGTACCAACAGGGGGTATTTGCCTCCCTCAATGATGAACAAAGGCAGAAGCTCATTCAGGCGCGCTCCCACAATCGCCCCGCGGCGCTGGCCAGCATCTATCTGCCAACATCCTTAGGCCACCAGGCTGATTTGTCGAGCCAACCTGAACAATCAACCTTAAATTGGCATTACTATGTAGGTTTGCAAGACGATAAGTTTCTCGCCCTGGCCAAAGCCTGGCAGGCTAAACAAAAGATTGCCCTCTATCGGGTACCGGGGGCAGGCCACAACGTGCATCTGGCACAGCCAGAGGCCTTCTGTGATCTCCTCATCGCTCAGCTCAGGATACAAGCATGATACTCAGTCAACTCAGCCTCTATCGCTACCAGATCCCCCTAGACAAGCTGCTGCCGGTAGGCAAACAGCGTATCGATAACCGTCAGGGGCTGGTCCTCAGGGCCTGCACAGCAGACGAACTGGGCGAGTCTGTTTGCTGCGAGGTCGAGATATCGCCTCTGAGTGGCCTAGATGTAGATGAACAGCCTCTCCAAGGCTTTAGCCAGGAGTCGCTGGCTCAGGTGATCGACGAGCTGCTCCCCCTGTTAGACACCTTGGTCGGCGAGGCTGTCGACACCTTGGTGACCTCTGCCCAGGCGACCAAGCTGCCCTCGCTGGCCTTTGGCCTGTCGCTACTTCATGCAAGACTCTCGGGACGATTGCCCGCCGCCAGACAGCAAGCGCGAACCATCCCCCTCATCTATCGGGCGCAGGATGAGGCGCCTCAGGCGTTGGATGCCCGCATCGATGACCTAGATGACACGGTACACGCGGTAAAGGTCAAGGTGGGACAGACCTCCATGGCCCAGGAGATCGCCATGATTCACCGTATCTTGGCGCGCCGCCCAGATCTCAAGTTGAGGTTGGACGCCAATCGCTGTTTCACCCTCGAAGCGGCCATCGATTTCTTCGCCTGTCTGCCGCTAGAGGCGATCGAATATGTCGAGGAGCCTTGCCAAGACTCTGGCGACAACTCCGCCCTGTACCGGGCCTTAGGTGTGGGCTTTGCCTTGGATGAGAGCCTGAACCACCCTGACTATCGATTTACCATGGTGCCAGGGCTTAGCGCCCTTATCGTCAAGCCGATGATCTTAGGCTCGCTACCAGACCTACAGGCCATGACTCTGCAGGCCCATGAGGCTGGGGTCAGGGTGATCCTCAGCGCCAGCCTGGAAGCCAGCCTCGGCATCAATGCCCTGAGGGATCTGTGCGAGGCCCTAACGCCAGATGAGGTACCAGGGCTGGATACCCTAAGCGCCTTTAGCGCCGATCTGCTGGTGTCGACCGGCAAGAACCGCTGCCTGACCCTGGAAAACCTGATCTGCCTGAAACAGGTCTCCCGGGAGGCGGTTTGAAACACAGCAAGGAAATAGGCCAGGAAAGCATAGACACCTCACCGCTGCACCTGATGGCAACCCAGGCGCCAGCACAAGTCGCACTGCATCACTGGCATGATGGCGGCTATCGCGCCATCGACTATGCTCAACTATCCCAAAGGGTGCGACAGTGTGCGCGCCAGCTGCATGATCTAGGCTTAACGTCAGGCGACAAGCTGGCCTGCGTCGACCAAAACTCTCTGGCGCTGGTGATCCTCTACTGGGCCTGTATCGATCTCGGCGCCATCTTCTGTCCGTTAAATCCCAGATTCCCCAGGGCGCAGATAGCCAGGTTGGCCGAGCGCTACGATTTCAACTATTTCTGGGCTGGCGAGGCCTATCAAGACTCGCTTCCTGAGCCTGGCCTGACGCTCGCCTTAGACGCCGAAGTGTCACTCACCACGACTCGCGATAGCCAGGTAGAAGCAACTAAAGTAGAAGCAATCAGGATAGACACGGCGCGGCCCTGCAACATCATACTCACCTCGGGCAGTAGCGGCATGCCCAAGGCGGCCGTTCACTGCCTAAACAATCATATCGCCAGCGCCCTGGGCTCGACCCAGAAGATCCCCTTGCATCGAGGGGACAACTGGCTGCTTTCCCTGCCGCTGTTTCACATCGGCGGCCTAGCGATAGTCAATCGCTGCGCCTTGGCCGGCGCAGCCCTGACCCTGCCAGCACCAAGACTTTCACTGGCGGAGCAACTCAAGACGATTCCCCTGACCCACCTCTCTCTGGTGGCCACCCAACTAGTGAGATTGCTTAACGACGCCCCCGAGACACTAAAGGGCCTCAAGGCGCTGTTGCTGGGTGGCGGCGCCATAGATGAGCGACTAATAGAGCGCCTGGTGCCTATGGGAATTCCCGCCTTTACCAGCTATGGCATGACGGAGATGAGCTCTCAGATCACCACGGCCAGGGCCAACGCTCAGGGCAGCTGCGGCATGCCTCTGCCTGGGCGTCAACTAAAAATTGTCGATGAGGTGATCTATGTGCGTGGCGAGACCCTGTTTCTCGGCTACCTGAGCGATAAGTCTCCCCATGACATCACCAGGCCACTGGATGAAGATGATTGGTTCTGCACTCAAGATCGCGGCAGGTTAACGCCTGAAGGCGAGCTGCTCATTCTGGGACGCACAGACAACATGTTTATCTGCGGCGGTGAGAACATCCAACCCGAGGAGATAGAGGCGCTGCTAAGAAGCTATCCCGGAATAGAAGAGGCGCTGGTGTTCGGCGTACCCGATGAGGAGTTCGGCCTGCTGCCGGCGGCCATCATCAAGGGGGAAGTCGCGTCACCCGAGGTGCTCGATGAATTTCTCTGCCAGACTATCGCCCGCTTTAAACGCCCCCGCCGATATTTCACCTGGCCGGAGCTGGAGCAGACAGGGCTCAAGTTAGCACGCAAGCAGGTGATCCAGGCGGTAGCCAAGCAACATAAATTAGCCATAAAAAAACCTGCTTGATAGCAGGTTTTTCTTTGCATTGACCTAAGAGCTAGGCGCGTTACATTTCCATGCGGCCCTTGAGCTTGTTCATGGCATTCTTCTCGAGCTGCCTGATACGTTCGGCAGAGACTTGATAGGTTGCCGCCAGCTCTTGCAGCGTGGTCTTCTCTTCGTCCAACCAACGCGCCTGTAGAATATGCTGGCTACGTTCATCAAGGGTCTTGATGGCCGCCAGAAGACGGGTTTGGTTATCGGCTTCGAAGTTGTCGTTTTCGACCTGAGAGGCAATATCCGACGAATGATCTTCGAGGTAATGCACAGGTGCATAATCCTGGTCGTCATCGTTGTCACTGGCCAGATCGAAGGCTGGGTCCTGCGCCGCCATGCGTGATTCCATCTCGGTCACATCGCTCTTCGAGACGCCCAGGTTTTCGGCAACCATGGTCACCTCTTCATCGCTGAACCAGCCAAGACGTTTCTTAGCCTTACGCAGATTGAAGAACAGTTTACGCTGCGCCTTGGTGGTCGCTACCTTAACGATACGCCAGTTTTTCAGCACGTATTCGTGGATCTCGGCCTTAATCCAATGCACGGCAAACGAGACAAGACGTACACCCACGTCGGGATCAAAGCGTTTTACCGCCTTCATCAGACCAATGTTACCCTCTTGGATGAGATCCGCCTGTGGCAGACCATAACCCGCGTAACCTTTGGCGACATGAATAACGAAACGAAGATGAGACATAATCAACTGCTTCGCAGCCTGAATGTCACCGGTCTCCTGCAGACGTTTCGCCAGCTCATACTCCTCATTCGCCTCCAACATTGGAATGTTGTGCGCAGAATGGATATAAGCCTCTAAGCTACTGCTGCTTTGAGGTACCATTAGTGCCATTGATTGCGTTTGACTTGTCATTAACGCTCCTAACTTCTTATCTTGCTTAAATTTAACGCTTTGAGTGCTCAGCGCCGCTTGAAAACGGCATTCCGTGGGAGTCTTTGGAAAGGAATTTACGCCCAGGGACAAGCTGATGAACTATTAACTATCTGACAGTCTATGTCAACACTCGAAGCTGAACAGGGTTTAATTTCACCCGATTCTATAGACAGTGCAAGTGAAAATTAGTTCATAAAAACCCCTGTATCGACTAGGAAGGTTCTATCGCCCGCAGGTGTTGGCGCACCGAGAGATAGGAGCCCAGCCAGCCAAGAAACGAGGCCAACAGAATCAGTTCGCCAAGCTCCACCAATGTCAGCGACTGCATCTCCAGCGTGCTGCCATAGAGGCCCAACAGACTCGCCAGGGCACCGTCGAGATACCAGACCAACAGATTGATGATCACCCAGGCCAGAATGCCGCCAATTACCCCGAACCAGATCCCGGTATAGAGGAAGGGGCGCTGAATAAAGCTCTCGGTGGCGCCCACCAGCTTCATCACCTCGATCTCGGTGCGGCGGTTCATGATGGCCAAGCGTATGGTGTTGCCGATCACCAGCACCACGGCCAATACCAACAAGGCGGCGATAGCCATCACGGTACGCTCCAGCAACCGCACAACGGCCTGCAGACGTTCCAGCCACTCGATATCCAGGCGGCCAAAACTCACCTCAGGCTCGAGCTCTAGCTTCTTCAGCAGCTCACGAGCACCGTTTGGGCTGGCATACTTGATACTTGGGGTCACAGTGATCACTGCCGGCAGTGGGTTTTCATCCAGGTAGGCCAGTGCCTCGCCAAAACCTGAGAGGCGCTGGAACTCTTCCAAGGCCTTATCGCGGTCGATATAGCTGACGGCACTCACCTCAGAATAGGCACTAATCCGGCTGATGAGGCTCTGTATGCTGCGCTCGCTGCGCCCCTCATCGATAAACAGGGAGATCTCGGCGGCGCTGTTCCAGGATTGGGTAATTGTCTCGGCGTTCTTCACCAGTACCTGCAGGGCCGCAGGCAGGCTCAGGCTGACCCCAAGCACGGCCATGGTCATCAGGGAAGAAACCGGATTGCGCCACAACTCCCCCATGCTGCCCATGGCATGTTGAATATGACGAATAAAAAACATCACTATGCGGCCGCTGATGGGTAATTTACTGCGCACCAATTGAGGTTGCTGACTCATCTGACTCTCCTCAATTATTGGCCGAAGGCGCTGGCAGTTGTGTTAGCGCTCGCCAGCTCGTCACCGCCCAGGATACGCCCCTGTTTCAGGGTCAGGGTGCGATAACGCATTCTGGCGATCAGGCCCAGATCGTGGGTGGCGATCAGCACTGTCGTTCCGGCATCGTTAAAGGTTTCAAACAGGCGCAGGATATCCATGGACAACTTAGGGTCCAGGTTACCCGTGGGCTCGTCGGCCAGCAACAGCGGCGGCTTGTTAACAATGGCGCGGGCGATCCCCACCCGTTGCTGCTCACCGCCAGACAACATGATGGGGTAGTGGCGCTCTTTGCCATACAGGCCCACCATATCTAGGGCCGCCAGCACACGCTTCTTGATCTCATGCAGTGCGAAACCCTCGATAACCAGCGGCAAGGCAATATTGTCGAAGACGCTGCGGTCCATCAGCAGGTGATGGTTTTGGAAGATCATGCCGATATCACGGCGCAGGAAGGGTACATCCTTGGGTCTGATGTTGGCGATGTCATGGCCATTGATGGCGACACGACCGGCATTGGCCCGTTCGATCACTGTGATCAACTTAAGCAGGGTACTCTTGCCCGCCCCGGAGTGGCCGGTTAAAAACGCCATCTCACCGCGTTTCAAATGAAAACTTACGTCGGTGAGGGCCTTCTGACCACCGGGATAAACCTTGCTAACCTGCTCAAATCGAATCATAAGTACCCAATCTTAGATGCTGCAATAGTGTTTTGATGGATCAGCCGAATTCGACTGGCCCTGGCTTTACGCCTAGCCGTTTGCTACTTGGCCTCATCCTCATGGCTGAACAGGGCGTCGATAAAGTCTTTCGCATCGAAAGTTCTTAGATCATCGATCTGCTCACCGACACCTATGTGTCTAATTGGTATGCCAAATTTATCTGCAATGGCGAAGATCACACCGCCCTTGGCCGTGCCATCGAGCTTGCTCATGGTGATACCCGTGACGCCAACCGCCTCTTTGAACAGCTGCGCCTGGCTAATGGCATTCTGACCCGTACTCGCATCCAGGGTCAACATCACCTCGTGAGGGGCGCTCTCGTCTTGCTTCTTCATCACCCGCACCACTTTCTTCAGTTCATCCATCAGGTGAGCCTTGTTCTGCAGGCGTCCCGCTGTATCGGCGATCAAGATGTCTATCTTACGGGCACGCGCCGCCTGCAGTGCATCGAAGAGTACCGAGGCGCTATCGGCGCCTGTGTGCTGGGCGATAACCGGAATGTCGTTGCGCTGACCCCAAACCTGTAGCTGCTCGACGGCCGCGGCGCGGAAGGTATCACCCGCCGCCAACATCACCGACTTACCTTGTGCTTGATACTGCTTGGCCAGCTTGCCAATGGTGGTGGTCTTACCCACGCCGTTGACACCGACCATGAGGATAACGAAGGGGCCATCGCTATTTTCAGGTACCAGAGGGATGCTCACCGGCTCCAGGGTCTTCTGCATCTCTTCACGCATCAGCTCGTAGAGTGCCTCGCCATCTTTAAGCTGCTTGCGACTCGCCTGCTCTGTCAGGCTGGCGATCAGGCGACTGGTGGTTTCCACCCCCACATCGGCGATCAGCAACTGCTCTTCCAACTCTTCGAACAGCTCATCATCGATCTTCTTACCCTTAAACAGACCGATGAAACCGCTACCGATATTTTCGCTGGTACGTTTCAGTCCACGTTTCAGACGGGCAAAGAAGCCCTCTTTGGTCGGCTTCTGCTGCGGCTCGGGCTGTTGTTCAACCTGCTCCTCTTGCCCTGTCTGTTCTGCTTGCTCAGCCGCTAGACGCTCTTGCTCTGCCTGTTCGGCAGCAAGACGGGCATTCTCAGCTTCGACGCGGGCCTGTTCTTCGGCTAGACGCTCCCGCTCAGCTTGTTCCGCAGCTAGGCGTTCCTGCTCTGCCTTTTCGGCAGCAAGACGGGCATTTTCAGCCTCGACACGAGCCTGCTCTTCTGCGATGCGTTGCTGCTCAGCTTGTTCCGCAGCTAGACGCTCACTCTCTGCTTCGAGACGGGCCTGTTCGGCTGCCAGACGGGCATTCTCAGCTTCGACGCGGGCCTGCTCCTCGGCTAGACGCTCTTGCTCAGCTTGTTCCGCAGCTAAACGCTCACTCTCTGCTTCGAGACGGGCCTGTTCGGCAGCAAGACGGGCATATTCAGCCTCGACGCGGGCCTGCTCTTCTGCGATGCGTTGCTGCTCAACTTGTTCCGCAGCTAAATGCTCCTGCTCTGCTTGCTCGGCAGCCAACCGTACATTCTCTTCTTCGACGTTAGCCTGTTCGGCATCTGCCTGGGTCGAAACTTCTACTTCTGGTGCCGCCGCTTCCTGCTTAGATTTATCTTTGCGGAACCAAGAAAAAAAACCTTTTTTTGCCATGTGTAATACCAGTACTCAATTAACTGATTCAAAATTCGCTATAAAGTCATGCTGCGCTCGTCATTATAACAAGCTAACGACGCAGAAAAACACGGCATTTTTTTCGTTAATGCCCTGGGCTTTGCACCTTTTTCTGATGCTTTACGTTAAAATAGCGACCTCAATTTAGCGCAACAGTCTATCACTTAATCTGGCTAGGCCAAATTCCGCTAAATGATTCCACACAATAACAGGTAGAAAATGGCAAGAAATCGACCCGCAAGCGGACAGGTAAGGATCATCGCCGGACAATGGCGCTCCAGAAAACTGCCGATACATGATCTCGAGGGGCTAAGGCCCACCACGGACAGAGTCAGGGAAACTTTGTTTAACTGGATCGCAGGCGATCTTCCAGGTGCCCGCGTGCTCGACTGCTTCGGCGGCAGCGGCGCCCTCTGCTTCGAGGCGCTCTCTCGCTATGCCAAGTACGCCAAGGTATTTGAGCTACAGGCCAGCGCGGCCAAGCAGCTCAAACAAAACCTCGCCACCCTCAAATGCGACTGCGCCGATGTAGTTCAGGGCGACACCCTAGTGCAGCTCAAGACGCCCCCCGCCGAGGGCTTCGACGTCGTCTTCATCGATCCACCGTTTCGCAAAGGGCTAGCCCAGGCCTGTATCGATGCGCTGGTCGCCCAAGACTGGCTCAATCAGGATGCTCTGGTCTATGTGGAGACAGAGAAAGAGCATCCGCCCCTCGGCTTGCCCAGCGGCTGGATGCCACTGAAAGAGAAACAAGCCGGTCAGGTGACCTATCGCCTGTATCGAGTCGAACACACGGAGACAGAGTAATGAAATTGGTGATTCTTATCGGCAAGGCGATCACCCTATTTGCCTGGGCCGTCATGATCTACAACTTATTTGCACCAGCGGAAGGCAACATAGGCATGCTGTTGACCCTACTGCTGGCGATCACCCTGGTGATGCACGGCCTGCAGACACTGATCTTCCGCACCCTGTTTAAACCACTGATGACCCTAGGTTTCCGCCAGTACCTGAATGTCATGCTCTTCGGTGTATTCAGTCTGCTGGAATATCGTCAGCGGGTGATGCAGCAAGGCATCACCGACAAGCAGGCCTAATACCAATCGTAATAAACAATTGATCATTCTAGCTCGTTAAAACGCTCGATAACTGTATTAGTATTTTTAATTGTAGAATAACTACTTATCTAAAAATCCTGCTTTGTTCTCAAGCGTTTTTCCTGCGCTATTTCTGATCACATGTCTACTGTGATTGGTATAATTTGCTCTCATCCTTTATAAAAAGCAGTCATAAAAAAAGCCCCAGATAGGGGCTTTTTATATGACTCGAAATGACAGAACTAGAGTCCGGGCACCCGTCCCTGATAATTGATCGGGTAGTAACCCTGACTGTCACGCTTGCCGAGGAAGCTTAGCGCCTGCTTTAGATCTTCTGGCTGCGCCTGAGTTTCTTTTATCTTGGCGGTTACCTGCACCAGCTTGTCGGCTTTAAGCAGCGCATGGCCACTGAGGCCTAAGGCGTTCATGCTGTCATCCGTCTGCACCTTGATGTTGCCATCGACACAGCTGAGCGCCACGGCGACATCCCCCAGAGGATACTTGCCAAACTGATTGTTCACCTGCAGCTGCTGGGCAAAGAGTTTACCCGTAAGCTGCTGACACCAGGGCTCACCCTGCTCCATATTTTGTAGCATCAGGCTGAAGTTACCCCCGACCTGGGTACGAAACGGCAGACGTGTATTGCCCACCAGGAACTCGCTCGGCGCGTCGAAACGCACGCCGCTGGCATCTATGCCAGACATAGAGAGACTGACGAATCCCTTACCGTTAACTGCGGTAGCACGGCTGCCCACCACGAAGTCGATATTAGCTTTGCCCGTCAGTAGCCCCCAAGGGCTCAATTGCCAGCTCACCTGCTCCAGGCGACGCTTTTGCAACATTAAGGTGTCTATTTCACCAGACCAAATGGTGCCCGAGATCCCTGAAACACTGACTTGCTTAGGCAAGGGGGCCAACTTAACCGCCAGACTCGCCGGAAACAGAGCGATAAGAAACACCAGATAGACGAAAACGCCGATAACAATTTTTTTCACTAGACCCACAAAAAACCCTTACTACTTAGTTACTGCGAGAACTGGATGCGACGTACCTTGACGAAGCCCTCGGCCTCACCATCGGCCAGATCGATATTATCCAGGGAGAGACCCTTCTGCTGCACCAGGTCGCTCAGATAATCCAAGAGCGAATCGAAGGGCACCTCGTCCATCCACACCTGGATCTTATTGCCCTGTGGCTGCATACGGGTGATTTCCAGGCCATAGCTTTTGGCACTCTGAGTCACCACAGTACTTAGGCTGCCAGAGAAGCCCTTCTTACCACCGGCCTGCTTAAGACCGGCGATCTTGTTGGCCGTCTGCTTCACATAATTGAGTGTACTTTCCTGAGCCGTCAGGTTGCGCCGTGCATCGGCCTCGGCCTGACTGATCGGTGTCCAGATCCCCCAATAGAGGATGCCGACCCCCAACACTATGGCGCAAGCCGCCACGAGCTGCTGCTCGCGCAACACTAAGCCATTCCACCACGTCTTAATGTTGTCCATCTTACTTGCTCCTCAGGGTTAAGGTACTGGTCACTTCATCTTCGCCGCTGTTCATGGCGCCAGAATCCACCTGGAAGTGAGGCGAGATCAGCTCCTTAAACTGTTCAATCTGGGCATAGCTCTTGGCGGTGATCTGCATGCGCAGCTCGTTACGGCCGCTGTCGAAACGCAGACTGGTCGGCTTAAGCTGCGGCACCTTAGCGAAGCCCTCGGCGAGATCGTCCAGCATGGTAAAGAAGGCCATGCCGCCGCCTGCCCCTTGCAGGGTACGCAGCTGACTCTGCATCTGCGAGCGCACGTTGACCATACGCGAGCTGCCCATCACCTGTTTAAAGATCTCACCCGTCTGCTGCTGTAAGCCTTCACGCTCGACGTTCAGCTGATGAATATTGAGCCCCTTGTTCACCAAGGCCAGCACCAGGGCCACCAAGATAACCATGGCGGCATTACGCCACAGTAGCAGATGCTTGCTGTATTCACGCTTAGGGGTATAGATACCACTGAGTAGGTTCAACGGCGCGTTGAGGATCCCCTTAGCCAACACCAGCATCGGTAGATCCAGCGGCTGAGGCTTCACCTCGACGCCTTGAATGTCCATGTCGCTATAACTGGCCAGGGTGATAGGCGTCTCTTCCTGCCCCTCCGCAAGCTTAGGCAGGGCGGCCTGGAACCAGCTGGCATCCAGGCTGACACCGCTACCTGCGCTGGTACGCAGCAGGTAATCCGGGCCAAACTTCATCGCCGCCCACTGACATTCCTGCAGTGGCAGGGCCAGACAGTCGGGCACCAATTGACGCGCCTTGATGCCAGCCTCACTCAACCAGGAGAGCCAGGTCTGCATCTGCTCGTGAGCCACCACGGCAACGCTAAGAGACTCGCCGCAGCGCGGACCCGGGACAAAATGCAGTTCATCGACATTCTCGGCCAGACTCTCTTCCAGCATGAAAGGCAACGCCTTCAGCGCCTGACGCTGGCCCTTCTCCGGCAGCTCCACCGAGGTGAGGGTAATGGCAGAGGCGGGCACCAGAATATCCACCGGACGGTTACCGGCGCGCTCGGTCAGCGTCGACAGCCCCTGGGCGTCGCTCAGCTCTCCCGAGGCGATGATCTCCTGCTCTTGTTCCGACCATACCAGCCAGGAGCAGCTCTGCTCCGCGCTTCTTCCTAATCGGATAAATAATCTTTCACTCAATGTCTTTCTCCACAAGTCTCATGAAGTTGCTCTCGATGAGCTTGTCCTTTTATTAGCCTAGACGAGCATGGCCCACCTAAGTGATTATTTTTGGCCGCCATATTGACGGGTCAAGACGTCCAGCTGGTTGTTACCGCCCACACGTAATACACTTTGCATCCTAAAGGTGGCACTATCAACCTTAGCACCCGCCTCTAACAGAAAATACTTACTCTTGAGGCTAAAGCTCGATTCCAGGTTCTTTTGCTGACGCAGCCCAGAGATGGAGCCATTGGACCAGAAGTCTTCCATGCTGTCATAGCCGTCGCCAGGACGCTGATTAATGATGCTCTCGGCCTCTCCCACGCTGATCTTATTATCAAACATTCCCGCCAGCAGCGCCGCCTGCTCCACCTCTATGGTATTGACGTTCAACACCTGGCGATCATTACCTGGAATGACGCAGATATAGGGCGCCAACTTAAGGTAGACCTCCTGACTAAAGCCGATCACCGCCCGCAGCTCGCTGCGATGACTCATCAAGGTGTTAGCGGCGCGATAGGGCACGGTTCGCGACTCATAGTCGGCATCTTCGGCGCCGAAGGGGCTGGCGACCGTGTCCTCATCGATATAATCTTTCAGCGTATGGGTCAGACGCTCGGCGGAGAAATCATCCATCCCCAGCGCAACCAGCAGCCCCTTAAACTGTATCGCCGCCAATGGCAGCTTAGGTTGGCCGTTTTCCACCACTGTGGTCTCAATAGCCAGGGCATTAAGGTTAAAACAGGCCTGCAGGTCGCTGATTCGACCACCTATCTCCCCCTGCTCTGCCGGAAATACCACATCGGCCTGAGCCCAATATTGTTGCCGATGCACCTTGCCATCATCGGCATCGTCTAAATCTTGCTTAAGCACCTTCTTGACCAGCTCTTCGGCCGATATCGCATACCAATAGGCTTGATCATACTGCGCCAAGTTAATAGTGCGACGCACAGATATCTGGTTGCGGCTATTGATGTTAGTGGCAATGATGGCGATCATCGCCACAATCAGCAAAACGACGATCAGCGCCACGCCACGCTGCTTTCCTGGCAGGTTATTCATCGCCATCTTCCTTGCCACCGGAGCCGCCACTGTTGTTGCCACCAGTATTATTACCGCCCGAGTTGTTGCCGTTATTGTTGCCGTTGTTATTGTTGCCGTTATTGTTACCCGAATTATCTTTGCTAAGCGTTGCCCCTAGCGGTAACAGGAACTTGCGCTGCACCTTGCCCAGGCCTTCCACCTCAACGGCCATGGCAATCGCCTTGGGCAGGCTGGTAGCGTCAAACTTACGCTCCCACTTGTCCTCGACATAGAAGGAATACTCCACCGACAGGACGTTCTTAATCACCACAGTCTTGATCGGCTCGGCGCCAAATTCCGGTTCAGGATAGGGAAAATACCAACGCTCCAGGTTATTTTCCTGCACCACATAGGCCACAGATTGCAGACTGCCCCGCGGCAACAAGCCATCGGGATTCAGCCAGCCGATGCGATAAAAGACGATGGCCTCCGACTCAGAGTCGAACATATCTTTACCGGTTTGAATCACGGTCGAGCCCCGTCCGCCTTCCAACAGGCGTGGGGTGCGGGCCACCATCTGGCCAAAATCTCGCTCTAAAGCCCCGAATCCCTGTTGCAGCGACTTTAGCCGCTGGGCAAACTCGGCGGTGACCTCATCGTTTTTCATCACAGTGCCGAGCACGGCATTGGCCGCCAGACCCAACATGGCAAAGATGGCGATGGCGATCAGCATCTCCAGCAGGGTAAAACCGCGAGTAGTCTTATTCTTCTTTAAGGACATAGCTACTCACCTGGGCGATGACGCGTTGGTAGCGATCATCGTCACTGACACTGATGCGTATCATGCGAAAATTATCATCTGTGGTTTTCACCACCTCTTTGCGCCAATACCACTCTTTTCCCGCCAGCTCGACGCTGCCATCTTTACGGCCAAGGTCGGGAAACTTCTTCTCCAGGCGGGCGTCCACCATCTGATTGCTGGCCACCCACTGTGCCAGGGTGCGCTCCTCGAGTATCGGCATATTGGCCATCTGCTCACCCAGACTCTTAGTGATGGAGACGGCGGCGATGGCAAACACCATGAGGGCAACGATCACCTCAAGCAGCGTCATACCTGCGCTGCGGCCTCTGGCCTTGATACTCGGGCCTAGCCTGGGCTTACTCATCGAATCCATCCTCTCTGCCCAGGGTCAGACGCCCCAAGGCATCCCCCACCACCAGGGCCTCTATTTCCTGGCCTCGCTCATCCTTACCGACGAAGGTCAGCTCGAAGGCGCTCATCTCGCCGCTGGGAAACAGCATCACCTGAGGCTCGGGAAACTTTTTCTTCTCATCTTCACTGCGCTCGATGAGCGGCTCGTCGAACCAGGACTCATCATCTTCTTCATCTTCTTGGATTAAAGGCAAACCATCGAGCACCAGATGCATCTCGACTCCAGGTTCCATCTCTTTGGCCGCCAGCAGGCGATCTTGCTGCAGTGGCTTCCATTTGCCTTCATCGTAATAAACGAACTCATAGTGCTTCTCATCGATGACGATACCGATGAAATGACCGCTGAGTATGGTCTCATCCAACACCAGCTCGGTCGCCGCCATAAACTGTCGCGCCGTACGCTCCAGCGCCTTATGCTGATCGGCGCCGCTGGTAGTATAAGTCACCGCGGCGGCAGCCAATCCCATCAGCAAGACGACCAGCAGGACCTCTAGCAGGGTGAAACCAAATTGGCGAACGCCACGCATAGACAGACTCGACCTAAGGCTTATTGGTAATCTTGCAGGTTCCAGTTACCGATATCGTCTTCGGTACCCGGCTGACCGTCAGGACCAGCACTGAAGATGTCGATCTTACCCTGCTCACCCGGGCTCAATAGCAGGTAATCGTTACGCCATGGATCCTGTGGCAGACGCTTCACGTAGCCATCGGCACGGTAGTTGCGTGGCTCGGGTGAGATAGTTGGCTTCTGTACCAGGGCTTCCAGTCCCTGCTCTGTCGTCGGGTAGACGCTGTTGTCCAGACGATACATGTCTAAGGCATTTTCCAGTGCAACAATGTCAGATACCGCCTTTTGGATGTCGGCTTTATCTTTGTTGCCCATAAGGTTAGGTACAACCATGGAAGCAAGGATCCCTAAGATAACGATAACCACCATGACTTCCAGTAGGGTAAAACCTTTTTGCTTGTTTCTTGCTTGCATTAATACTTCCTCTATAAAAAATACCCTAACGTCTGGAGTTAGGACGGCTGTTGGTAGTTAACGCTTGGACGTTAACCACTAATCATGTTGTTGAGTTCTAAGATCGGCTGCAGAATCGCCAGGACGATAAACAGGACCACGGCCGCCATGCTGACCACCAGCATAGGCTCGAACACCCCCAGGGCGATGTTGACATTAGACTCAAATTCTCTGTCTTGGTTGTCGGCGGCGCGCTCTAGCATCTGCTCAAGCTGACCGCTTTTTTCACCCGAGGTGATCATATAGAGCATCATAGGGGGAAAAAGTTTAGTATTGGCGAGCGCTGCGCCTAGACTCGTGCCTTCACGTACCCTGGCGGTGGCCTCCTCGACCGCCGCCCGCACCCTGACATTCATCAAGACCTCGCTGGCGATACGCATAGCATCGAGTAGCGGAACCGAACTGGCGGTCAAGATACTCAAGGTGCGTGCAAAACGCGCCGTATTAAGTCCCTTACTCACCCGTCCGACAACCGGCATCTTGAGTATTGCCGTGTCGAACTTCATCCGATTGGCCGCGCTGCGCAGCAGCTGCTTGGCACCGACCACCAGGACTATGATGATACCCATGACGATAAGGCCATAGTCGCGGACAAAATCCGATGAGGCGATCAAAAACTGTGTCGTCCAGGGCAGTTCCTGGCCCATATGCTCGAACTGACCCACCACCTGAGGCACCACGGCGGCCAGCAAGATGGCGATCACGCTGATGGCAACCAGCGTCAGCACTATGGGGTAGATCATCGCCTGAGTCATCTTGGTCTTTAGCTGCTGACGACGCTCGGTATAGTCGGCGAGACGGTTGAGCACTATCTCGAGATGGCCCGACTTCTCGCCCGAAGCCACCATGGCGCGATAGAGATCGTCGAAAATATGAGGAAATTCCGCCATCGAGTCGGCCAGGCTGTAACCCTCTACCACACGCGATCGAACCGCCATCACCATGCTGGCAAGCCTGTCCTTCTCACACTGCTGACCTACGGCCTTGAGCGCCTCCTCCACCGGCAAACCTGCGGCCACGAGAGTCGCTATCTGACGGGTGATCAGTGCCAGTTCGGCGACCGAGATGCCACGCTTGAAGCTGAAACCACCGCTCTTCGCCTTGGCCTCCTTCTCGACTACTGGGGTGATCTCCAGCGGCATCAGACGCTGCTCACGCAGTTGGCCCCTGGCATGACGCGCCGTGTCGGCTTCGACAACCCCTTTCTGCTGTTTGCCCTGGGCGTTTAACGCCTTGTACTCAAATGCTGGCATGGCTACTCCTCGCGAGTGACGCGCAGCACTTCTTCCAGGGTAGTCACCCCGTCGAGGACTTTGATCATGCCGTCATGGCGAATGCTAGGTACCGTCTTACGAATATGCTTCTCGATGGCCAGCTCGCCGCGTCCGGTATGGATAAGCTCACGAACATAGTCATCCACCAGCAGTAGCTCGTGGATACCGGTACGGCCACGGTAACCGTTGTGACCACAAGCAGCACAACCTGTCGCGCGGTAGATGGTGCGCGGATCGTCTTCGCTGATCCCCAGCAGCTCTCGCTCACGCAAGTCTGGCGTGTGTTCCGTCTTACACTGAGGACACAGGGTACGGATCAAGCGCTGTGCCAGCACCCCCAGCAGACTCGAGGAGACCAGGAAGGGCTCAACCCCCATGTCTTGCAGACGGGTAATGGCGCCCGAGGCGGTGTTGGTATGCAGGGTCGAGATCACCAAGTGACCAGTAAGTGAAGCCTGCACGGCGATCTGCGCCGTTTCAAGGTCACGGATCTCACCTATCATCACCACGTCAGGGTCTTGACGTAGAATGGCTCTCAGACCACGGGCGAAGGTCATGTCGACCTTAGTATTCACCTGAGTCTGACCTATGCCAGGCAATTCATATTCGATCGGGTCTTCGACGGTCAGAATGTTGGTGTCGATGGCGTTGATCTCGGTAAGACCCGCGTACAGGGTAGTACTCTTACCCGAACCGGTAGGACCGGTCACCAAAATAATACCGTGAGGCTTACGGATAAGCTCATCGAACTGCTCGCGTATGGTGTCGGTCATCCCCAGCTGTTTAAGATCTAGGTTACCGGCGTTCTTATCCAGCAGACGCAGTACCACGCGCTCGCCATGGCTAGATGGCATGGTGGACACACGCACATCGACCGCACGCCCGGCGATACGCAGGGAGATACGGCCATCTTGCGGCACACGCTTCTCGGCAATATCCAGACGCGCCATTACCTTGATACGCGAAACCAGTAGCGACGAGAGCTTGCGATTCGGCTTGAGCACCTCTTTGAGCACACCGTCGACGCGGAAACGCACCACCAGCTGCTTCTCGTAGGTCTCGATATGGATATCAGAGGCTTCCTCTTTGATCGCCTCGGACAAGAGGGCATTGATCAGCTTGATGATAGGCGCATCATCGTCACCCTCCAGCAGATCTTCTGTCTGGGGCAGCTCCTCGGCCAGGGTAAACAGATCCATCTCGTTGCCGATATCTTCCATCAGCTGCTGCGCCTCGGAAGAGTTGGCCTGATACACCTGGGTCAGCTTGGCCTCGAACACGTCAGGCTCAAGCCGAGCCAATGCCAGTTCCTGGCCAGTGTAACGACGCACCTCCAGCATCGCCTCTATCGGCGTGTTGACTGTGTGATACAGGGTGAGTCCCGCCTCGTCCTTATCCAGCACCAACTCGAATCTGTGGGCGAAGGCGAAGGGCAGACGGTCACGACTGCTTGAGTGAAATACCTCATCGGATTCGGCCTCCGAGGCTAGCCCGAGTTCACTCGTTACCTGGGCCAGTTCCTCGTTTTGTGCGGCTTGGATATCACTCATCTTGCTTATCTTGCTGCTTGTTTTCGTTGATCTGTTTCAGCGCAGGATCGGTTTCACGCATCTTGGTATCGAGTCCCTTGCGATCCTTGTAACGTTGCAGCACCTCATTCACTTCAGGCGGCAGGTACTCCTCCTGACTCCACTCTTCCAGGATAGGTACGCTGGTATTTGGCATCAGATTCACGCCACGCTCCTGCTGCTCTAGCTGTAGGGCGCGGAAGTAGTTGTATTTACGACCGGCTATGCCTTCCATGGTCACACCATCACGAATGATGGTCGGCTTGATGAAGACCATAAGGTTTTTCTTCTTCTTACCGCTCGATGATGACTTGAACAGGTGACCCAAGATAGGGATATCGCCGAGGAAAGGTACCTTCTGCACGCTCTCCTGCACCTCTTCGTTGATCAGACCACCGAGCACGACGATCTGACCCGAATCGGCCATTACCGTGGTCGTCAGTCGGCGAGTAGCAAAGGTTACGTCCACACCCGTCTTACCATTGATACCAGAGACTTCCTGCTCTATGGTGAGTTTAACCGTGGTGCCTTCGTTGATCTGTGGCACGACTTTCAGCTTCACGCCCACTTCCTTACGCTCGACCGTCTGGAAGGGGTTGCTGTTGCCGTTGCTGGAGTTCTGGCTGCCTGTCAGCACAGGAACCTCGTCACCCACGATGAAGGAGGCTTCCTGATTATCCAGAGTGGTGATAGAAGGTGTTGCCAGTACGTTTGACTTGGTATCGCTGGAAACCGCCTGGATCAGGGCACCAAAGTCGCCCATGGCCACGCCCCACGCCATACCATTCACCTTGCCCAGCGCCTGCGCCAGTATGGTGATATCACCTTTCTTGGAAGGATTCTCGGTACAAGTACCGTTTTCGGTACAAACCTTAGTACCATCTTCTTCCTGAGCAGCCCAGATACCGGCACCGATCTCGCCGATTGTGGGACCTAAGTTATTAAACTGGGTGCCGCCACCAGACTCTGTGGCCCACTGCACGCCAAAGCCGACATCGTCACCCTCGGCGACCTCGACAATAATGGCTTCTACCAGTACCTGTGCGCGGCGAATATCCAGCTGGTTGATGACACTCTCCAGCGTGCGCATCTGATCCGGCTCGGCGCTGAGCACCAGGGCGTTGGTGTCTGGGTGAGCCATGATGTTAATTTCGTTGCGACGCTTGCTGCGACCGCCCTGGGACTGACCACCGTCCTGATCTTTGGCCAACTTCTCGGCGAAACCGGTCAGCACTTCTACCAGATCTTCTGCCTTAGCATAACGCAGGTAACGCACCTTGGTATTACCTGTGGTCGCCTGCTCGGCATCCAATTTCTTAATCAGGGCCACCACGCGCTGACGGCTCTTCTCGTCACCACTGACGATCACCGCATTGGTACGCTCGTCGGCAACCACTTTAGGCGCCTGACCCGGTAACTGAGACTGGTTGGAGCTTGCGCGGTACAGGGTATCTATGATGCGCACCATCTCGCCGGCAGAGGCATATTCCAGCGGCACCACCTGCACCTCGGTATCACCCTGCTTGTCGACGCGGCGGACGATCTCCACCAGCTTGTTCACCACGGCCGCACGACCGGAGATCATCAATACGTTTGACGGGTCGTAGTTAACCACATTACCGCCACCCGCGTTGTCGTTGAGCTGACGCAGCAAGGGAGCAAGTTGTTTGGCCTCGGTGTTATAGAGGGCGACGATTCGAGTCACCATCTCATCGCCCAGGCCTGGAGTAGTATCATCGGCAACGCGGATCGCCGAGGTCTTGGCGTCTTTGTCCTTGATCACCTTGATGATGTTGTTGTCCATCTCGACCACGGCGTAGCCATAGACCTGCAACACATTAAGGAAGAATTGATAGTACTGCTCATCGTTGAGCAGATCGTAGCTGCGTACATTGATTTTGCCGCGTACGGTAGGGTCGACGATGATAGTCCGGTTCAGGTTCTTACCAACTATGTTGATAAACTCCTGAATGTCAGTGCCCTTGAAATTAGCCGCGTATTGTTCCGACCACGCCACTTGTGGCGCTAACAGCGAGGCGCCCATCACGACGCTCGCGATAAGGTTGCGGCGTATTTTCTTGTTGTTCATTAATGACTTCCTCTAACCCTTTTTATTGCGGCAAACTAAACATGATCTCAACCAGCTGACCCTCTCTTTCGACCATCAGAGAAATTTCGGTCAATTCTGGCAACTGCGCCATCACTTCCAATGCTTGACTCATATCAGTCAGATCATAGCCGTTCATTGATTTTGCTAAATCGTTGGCCTTAAAGCCAGCCTGTTCAAATAATTGTCTGTCCTTGCCTGGGTTTAAGCGATACCCCTGCAGCTCGCCGCCGGCGTTAACCGGTGAAATCGCCAGGTAATCGGTGATCTTGCTGGGATCTTCCAGCAGGGCGTCGCGCGACTCTTCCAGCTCTTTAGAGACGGCACTGTTGTTGCGCTTATCTATGGTGCGGACATCGCGAGAGGAACGTGCCTCTTGCAACAAGTTATTGGCTTCGCCCTGAGCCTCATACTTGAGGCCATCAAGCATCAGCGTCTCGTAACGACCAGTGTTAGAGATGATGATGCGATCGGCGTACACCTCTTTAAGCGAGGCTGAGGTGCCCTGGATCTTGTCGCCCAGGCTATAGGTGTTCTGGCTACCACGGGACTCGATCACCGCTAGCCCATTCTGCTCGGCGGTCGAGGCCACCACGCCGGTCAACTGAATCGACAGCGAGGTCTTGGGTGCGTCGGTGATCTTCTCTTCCACCACAGGCTTAGGCTTATCCGAGTTGGGGTCGGCCTTACCGAAGAGGGCTAATGCTTGCAGCGTAGAGACATTCACCTGGGACGATGACTGACTGCTGGAGACAGGGGTCGCCTGCCATTTTTGTGGGGTTTCAGCGACGGGCACCAACTTCCATGTGATTTGCGCCAAAAGATAGATAGCGATAATCAAACCGAGCCAGAATACGGCCGAACTCAGAGGCTTCTGCGGCACGGCAGCGGCCTTAGATATTACTTTGTCTAATAAATCCATATTATTGTGGACCCTCTATGCAGGCCTCTAATCTGATTATGATAATTTCCTAGCTGTGGCTCATGCTAACCTACACAGCTAATCGCAACAAGCCCATAACAGTCTCTTTATTGGCCTATAGAGGCGATTTATGCTAACTTTACGCGCCTAAAAAGGGTGTGAGGTCTGTCGCTATCTCATCTGTTGGCTAACAACAAGTATGGACTATTTTTTAAGCCTGTGAGCTTGCACATCTTTATACACCTAAGGAGACCTGATCACCATGACCTCAGAGAAAGAGCTTGGCGTTCGGCTCGACAAGTGGCTGTGGGCCGCCCGCTTCTATAAGACGCGTGCAGTCGCCAAAGAGATGATCAACGGCGGTAAGGTGCACTACAATGGCCAGCGCACTAAGTCGAGCAAGCTGGCCGAAGTCGACGCCGTGATTAGATTACGACAAGGATATGACGAAAAAGAGATCGTCATAAAAAAATTATCCGAGCAGCGCCAAAAGGCGGTGGTCGCCCAAACCTTATATGAAGAGACGCCAGAAAGCATAGCCAAACGCGAGACCTATGCCGAGGCAAGACGCTTGAATGTGCTTAACAATCCCGCGCCGGATACCAAGCCAGACAAGAAACAGCGTCGCCAACTAATACGCTTTAAAGAAAGCTAACTGTGAGACACAAATGAGTAAAGATATCTTAAACCGTTACCTATTCGACAACGCCGATGTGCGCGGACAAATCGTACAGCTAGAGAAGAGCTATCAAGAGATCTTATCGGCTCACACCTACCCTGAAGCCATTGCCCGTCTGCTGGGCGAGCAGATGGCGGCCACCTCTTTACTCACCGCCACACTGAAATTTGATGGTGATATCAGCGTGCAGGTGCAGGGCAACGGCCCGGTATCGCTAGCGGTGATCAATGGCAACAACCTACAGCAGCTGCGCGGCGTTGCACGCTGGGAAGGCGAGGTCGCCAAAGACGCCAGCCTACAACAGCTCATGGGCCAGGGACACATGGTGATCACCCTGACTCCGAGCAACGGCGAGCGTTATCAAGGCGTAGTGGCGCTGGAGAAGGAAACCCTGGCCGAGTGTCTGGAGCAATACTTCCTGCAGTCTGAGCAGCTGCCGACCGCCATCCGCCTGTTTGCCAACGGCAAGCAAGCCGCCGGCATGTTGCTCCAGGTCTTACCGGGCGAGAACGAGCACAACCAAGAGTTCGAACATCTCGAACAGCTGACCAGCACCATCAAGGCCGAGGAGCTATTTGATCTCGAGGCAACAGAAGTATTGCACCGCCTGTATCACCAGGAAGAGGTTCGCCTGTTCGATCCTATCGAGGTCACCTTCTCCTGTACCTGCTCCCGTGAGCGCAGCGGTCAGGCACTCAAGACGGTAGCCAAAGAAGAGCTGGACGCCATTCTGGCCGAACAGGGCAAGATCGAGATGGGCTGTGAGTACTGTAACTCCAGCTACAGCTTCGACTCCATCGATGTTGAAGCCCTATTTAAAAACGCGCCTAAGGCCGATACTCAGCAGTAAATCATCGGCTTATATTCAGCTTTGAAAGAGGATGCCTGTGCGCATCCTCTTTTTTTCACGATTTTCGCGATCTTCCTCACACATTCAATTCCGCTTAAGTTACAATCGGGCCTCTGCAAATCATGCAGATAAAACAAAAACAAGCTGGCACAGACCGGCCAACCCTACTCGAATGATGGAGACCTTACAGATGGCGGATGGATCTAAGCAGACTCATAGAAATCCCTCTACGGCACAACTAGTTGAGTTTGCACTCGCACGCGGCGAAGGAGAGCTAACGGCGAATGGTGCATTAGTGGCAAAAACCGGCGAGCGTACCGGACGCTCACCCAACGACCGCTTTATCGTGAAAGAAGCAGGCAGCGAAAACGAAATCGATTGGGGATCGGTCAACAAGCCGTTCGCCATGGATGCCTTTAACGCCCTATGGGATCGCGTTGCGACCTACCTGGCCGACAAGGAGACTTTTGTTTCTGAGCTGGAAGTGGGTGCCGACCCTGAGCACTACCAACCTATTGAAGTAAAAACCGAGACCGCCTGGCATCAGCTTTTCGCCCGTAACCTGTTTATCGTGCCTGAGCAGTTTAACGTCGCCAACAAGCCCGTTTGGCAGATCATGAACGCCCCGGGTTTCGAGTGTGATCCTGCCCGTGACGGCACCAACTCTGACGCCACCGTCATCATCAACTTCGCCGATCGCAAGGTACTGCTGGCAGGCCTTAAGTACGCCGGCGAGATGAAGAAGTCTATGTTCTCAGTGCAGAACTTCCTACTGCCTGCCAAAGGCGTACTGCCAATGCACTGCTCGGCCAACGTCGGCAGCGAAGGCGATACTACCCTATTCTTCGGCCTGTCAGGCACGGGCAAGACTACCCTATCAGCAGATCCTAAGCGTTTCCTCATCGGCGACGACGAACATGGCTGGGCACCAGGCGGCGTATTCAATATCGAAGGTGGCTGCTACGCCAAGTGTATCGATCTGAGCCAGAAGAACGAGCCGGTGATCTGGGATGCTATTCGTTTCGGTACCGTACTTGAAAACGTGACTCTGGATGAGCAGCGCATTCCTGACTACAGCAACACAGAGCTGACCGAGAACAGCCGTGCGGCCTACCCGCTCGAGCACATCGCTCAACGTAAGGAAGAGAACCGCGGCGCCGAGCCAAATGCCGTGGTCTTCCTGACCTGTGACGTATCAGGCGTACTACCACCAGTGTCTAAGCTCAGCAAGGAACAGGCGGCCTATCACTTCCTCTCTGGCTACACGGCTAAGGTAGGTTCGACCGAGATGGGCTCGACCTCTGCGATTCAGTCAACCTTCTCGACCTGTTTCGGCGCACCTTTCTTCCCACGTCCTGCTGGCGTTTACGCCGAGCTGCTGATGAAGCGTATCGAGTCATTCGGTAGCCAGGTATATCTGGTCAACACAGGCTGGACCGGTGGTCCACACGGCGTAGGTAAGCGTTTCGATATCCCAACGACCCGCGCCATCGTCGATGCCATCGTCAGCGGCGAGCTGAAGGATGTAGAAACTGTGCACATCGACAAGCTAAACCTGGACGTGCCCGTGGCCGTGTCTGGTGTCGATGCCAAGCTGCTTAACCCGGTTAACACCTGGGCCGATAAGGCTGAGTACGACAAGTACGCCCAGCAACTGGCAGAAGAGTTTGCCGCCAACTTCACTAAGTACGACGTGTCTGACGCCATCAAACAGGCTGGCCCTAAGGCTTAAGCCCTGGTGCTAACCTCTTAGCTAAAAATGGCCCCCAGGGGCCATTTTTTATTGTCTAAATACCCTGCAAGTCTTGCACTTCTAACCTATCCGATCGGGTAATGGTAATTTAATCAAAGCTATAGATAATGTCCTTTCAGCCGTATTGGACCTTGCTAAGTTATACCAATCGTAATAAATAGTTGATCATTCTAGCTTGTTAAAACGCTCGATAACTGCATTAATATTTTTAATTGTAGAATAACTACTTATCTAAAAATCTTGCTTTGTTCTCAAGCGTTTTTCCTGCGCTATTTCTGATCAAATACTTACTGTGATTGGTATTTCACCGCCCGGTCCCTTTCATTGTTAATATTTGTAAGGACACAAATATGCGTTTAACTCACCTAAGCTCTCTGCTGCTCGGTACCTGCCTACTCAGTGCCTGCGGCGGCTCCAATGACGATTCAGATACCCCAACCGACGGTGGCACGCCACCCACAAGCTTCGATCATCAAGTCATAGGCACTGTGGTGTATCAAGGCGCGGTAGCCGGCGCCGAGGTCTGTGTAGATTTCAACCAGAATGCCAGCTGTGAAACCAATGAGCCCAGTAGCATAGCAGATGCAGAAGGAAAGTATCAGATCGACTGGACCAGCAACGTCGAGATGCCCGTCTATGATCTGGTAGCCAACTGGCAGCAGGCCGCAGAAACCGCCACCAAACCGGCCCTTCTCAAGGCAGCATTTCGAACCGATGCCCTAAATACCCGTGCGCAATCCGATAACACCCAGGCCGTCATCTCCATGGAGGGAGAAGGCAGACTGGTCGCTCTGCAGGAGCACGGAGGTGAGATCAATGCCCTGACCAACCTGGAATTTCAACGTGTCGCCCGCATGCGCGCCGCCGGCACCACCTCCCTGGAGATCGCCTCTCAGCGTGCCCTGCTCGCCGCCATGGTGCTGACGATTTACGAGCGCCAAGGCAATCCCTATAAGCTGAGCGCCGAGCAATCCCTCGCCCCTGAATTCATCGACACCTATCGACTGCATCGTCATCTGGAAGCCTTGATCGGCGATCAGCTCAGCGATGTGCTGGCCGTCGATGACATCATGTCGATGACCCGCGACCAGCTAAGGAACCTGGTAGAAGCGAGCGGCATGAACACCCAGGACTACTTGAATAACGACCCCATGGCGATACGTTTCCTGGTAAACAATGCCCTGCTCGCCGCAGGCTATATTGAGACGCCAATCGATGAGAAGATCATGTCATACGCCGATTGGCAGGTGATCAAGAACCATTTCTTTGAGGACGACCAGCTGCACAGCGACTTCACCCTGGCGCCCGCCAAACTGCACAGCGCCTTTACCCTCACCTATGGCACGCCCGATCTCACCTTCATAGGTTCAATCATCGAGGACAAGGTCAATGGTCGGGTATTCGATTATCGTGAAGGAGAAGGCACTGAGACGCCAGAGGCGTGTTGGAATCAGGAACTCGAACTTTGGGTCGGCGATGACGATAAAGCCTATCAGGCGCCTGAGATTCGCTACATAGACAACACTCTTCACACTGTATACAGCGGCACGTTTGTGCCCCTCACCGTCGAGTTTACTAAATATTCGGGCAGTGGCGATGAGTGGCAGGCTGTCCTTAGCACCACCCCTCCCGCGCTGAAGCTGGGCGAGCTTAGCTGGCCGAGTCAGGTATATCGTTACCGCATCAAGCAGGCGGCGGATGTGATGTGCCGGGTACAGGATGAGTTCATCACCTGGCCCATGCCGAGTCATCAGGATGCTGAACAGCTGACCACGGCAGATGTCGCTCGCCTCTTCTGGCCTGCCTTTTACCCAGATGACACTGTCATCGACGAAGAAAACAAGACCATCAAGGTCAACATTACAGGTCAGGTCGAAACCCATCAATGGTCGCTGATCACCGGCCCAAGCGATGAACCTGTGCTGCGCGTCAAGCAGATTGACCTGCCGGCAGCCTATGCCGACATGGTGTCGGCCGATGACTATCTTATCCAGGGCGACAAGCTAATCGAGGTCAGCATCTATGAGGCCACCGACTATATGAGCAAGTTCGGGGACTACCTCAACGTCAGCTTCGATGGCAATGAAGACAACTTCAACCAGCGCTTCCAGCAACACCTGGAGGCGATCGTCAAGGGACAACAGCCTTAAGCCCGATGAACTAAGGCTTATTCAATAGCAAACCCCAACAGAGAGGATGGCAAATGCCATCCTCTTCTTTTCCCCCTCGCCATAGCACTTCATTTTTGCGCAAAAGCTCGGCTATCACGCGCCATGCTTGGGCTTTATCCTCAAGGCACGCCTGAATTCACAGACTCTTGCCCTCCCCCGTGCTACGCTGCGCGCCTGCAAGACTATACTCATTTCAAGTTAACACTAATCACAGTAAATAAGTGAGCAGAGATAGCGCAGGGAAAACGCTTGCGAACAAAGCAAGATTTTTAGATAAGTAGTTATTCTACAGTTAAAAATACTAATGCAATCATCGAGCGTTTTAACAAGCTAGGATAATCAGTCATTTATTACGATTGGTACAATACAGACGACAGGGCGAGGCAAAGGTGAAAACCAAGACAAGTAGGCTTTTAGGCAATATCGGGGTGCAGGTGGTGATCGCCATGATTATCGGCGCCGCCGTCGGTTTTATCATGGGCGAACAGGCCAGCGTATTTGCGCCGCTAGGCACCATTTTCATCCATCTGATCAAGATGTTGGTTATCCCTCTGGTGCTGGTGTCCATCATCTCGGGCGCCGCCAGCCTGGGCGACAGCCCCTCGGCGGGTAAGATAGGCATAGGCACCTTCGGCTTCTTCATCATCACCTCAGGGGTGGCGGTTGCCCTGGCGCTACTGCTAGGCAACCTGTTCCAGCCCGGTAACGGCGTCGATTTCACCGCCCACAGCGCCAGCGGCCTGATGAAGGTCACCGAAGAGCATGGTGCCCTGCCCGGCGTGATGGATACCTTCATCGGCATGATCCCCACCAATGTGTTCGAGTCCCTCACCGGCGGCAATATTCTGCAAATTCTGGTCTTTAGCATCTTCTTCGGTATCGCCCTCACTAAGGTGAAGGGAGATGGCAGTAAGCCGATTCTGGCGGCGCTCAATACCATAGTCGACGCCTTCGTGTGGATGATCAACTGCGTCATGGTGATCGCCCCCATCGGCGTGTTTGGCCTGATGGCGGACTCGGTCGGTACCTTCGGCTTCGATGCCTTGGAAGTGGTATTCAAGCTGTTTGCCGTATTTGTCTTCGGTATCTTGCTGTTTGGCTTCCTCTTCTTCCCGCTACTGGTACAGCTGTTCTCCAATGTCAGCGCCAAGAAGTTTATCAGCGTGATGAAGAAGCCTCAGGTGATGGCGCTGTCTACCGCCTCCTCCATGGCGACCCTACCGGTGAACATGGAAACCTGTGAGGAGGAGCTGGGGGTCTCAAAACCCACCGCCTCCTTCGTGCTGCCGCTAGGCGCAACCATCAACATGAGCGGTAACGCCATCTACTACGGCCTGGTGGCGATTTTCTTCGCCCAGATGTATGGCATAGATCTCAGCCTGGGCGCCTATCTGGCGATCATCTTCACCTCGACCCTGGGCGCCATAGGTCAGGCAGGCGTGCCCGGCCCCTCCTTCCTAGTGGTTGCCGTACTGCTGGCCGCGGGCATCCCCATCGACGGCCTGCCGCTGCTGTTTGCCCTGGATAGGGTCTTTGACATGATCCGCACCTCGCTCAACATCACGGGCGATGCCGCCTGTGCGGTGATCTTAGATAAATACACTCAAGCTAAGTAATGAGCTAATACGAGTGAAATAACAAGGAGGTGGCCTCGAACGGCCATCTCCCTCATCTGTCCATCCAATGCCAATTCGCCACCTTAAAAGTTAAACAAACCAAACTTTATGTAAAGCACACTTGACCTTGAGTCTTTTTTAACCTAGCTTGTTATGTAAAGGGTATTTGACATTTAACACGAGCGAGAGGAACCGCATATGAAACAGATCATCGACGCCATCTGCTCCAGAGGGCTACCGTTAAGGGATATTCAGAATGCCAACCGGGTGAATCTGCTCGCCCTCTTATGGGCGCTCAGCCTGGGAGGAACATCCTTCCTGGCCCATCAAGGCTATCTGACATCGACATGGGTGCTGGCAAGCTGCTTCATCCTCCATGGTGCCATCGGCATCTGGATGCTGCTGGCCTTCAAACGCTTCCTGCGCCAACTCGACGAGATGGAGCGTAAAATACAGCTCGATGCCCTGGCCTTAGCCGTCGGCGTCAGCATCATAGGCTTCTCCCTCTACTCGATTCTGGACATGGCGGATCTGCTACCGGATCTCAAGGCCGCCTATCTGGTGGTGCTCCTAGCGCTCACCTATATGCTGGGGCTCATCTTTGGGAGACTCAACTACAGATGAAGAACCGTCTAAAACCCCTGCGCGCCGAACGCAACTGGACCCAGGCCGATCTGGCAGACCTGCTGGATGTATCGCGCCAGACCATCAATGCCATAGAGAAGGGCAAGTATGATCCCAGCCTGCCGTTGGCCTTTAAGATCGCCAGGCTGTTTCAGCTCCCCATCGAGTCCATCTTCGAGGACTAGCAATATCTCTCGGCCCCTATTGACTCAGGGGCCTTTTAGATCGACACTCGCCGAAAATTGACCCGCAGAAAAGCCCAAGACGTCATCCCGCCCGTAAGCCCTCTGCACCAGACACTGTTAACTAGGAACACACCATGAACTTTGATGCTTGGGTAGCTATCGATCCCTTTCGCTGGCGCGAACTCGGCTGCGCCATTCTCTGCGGCCTCATCATAGGCTTGGAACGCCAACTCAGGGGCAAACCCGTCGGCATACGTACCTCATCGCTGATCGTGCTGGGCACCTATATCTTCATCACCGCCTCCATGGCGATCGCTACCTCGGTATCGGATCCGTCGCGCATCATAGGCCAGGTGGTGACGGGCATAGGTTTTCTGGGGGCGGGCGTCATGCTGGCCAAAGAGGGAGTGGTCGTCGGCGTAACCTCGGCCGCCGCCATCTGGGCACTGGCCGCCATTGGTGTCTGTATCGCCGTGGTCGACCCCTTTGTGGGGATCAAGCTCTCCCTGCTGGTGGTGGCCATCCTTTATGGCGTCGATCTGCTGGAGGAATACTCCTCGCTGTTCACCCGAGGCGTACACACCAAGTATCGCAATTGGCGCCGTAACGGCTATTGATCGATCAGGTGGGGCGCCTCGGCGCGCGCCAGACACCACACCTGCACCTGGATGTAGCGCGCCTCGAACAGCTCGGCGATCTCCATGGCCGTGGTACCGGTTGTCACCACATCATCAACTAGGGCCACGCGCTGATATTCGAACCCGTCACTCAGGCTAAAGGCGCCCGCGAGATTACGCCGTCGCTGCTTGCCCGTCAGCCCAGCCTGAGGCGGCGTATCACACAGTCGCACCAAGGCATCGGGCTGTATAGGGATCGACAGCGCCTGACCTAACTCACAGGCGATCAGATAGGCCTGATTAAAGCCGCGCTGGCGCAGACGCCTCGGATGCAGGGGCACAGGCAGTAGCACCTGAGGCAGAGAGATAGCCTCCACGGCCACCAGCTTATGAATCCGTCGCACTAGGGCCTGCACTAAGGGGGATAAGCCGGCCAGTTGTCCCTGATACTTGATCGCCGCTACCGTCTCCCCCAGCCCCTGATGGTAGCTGGCAGGCGCCACCACCTTGAGAGGTCGCGTCGTCATGCAGGTGCCGCAATAAGCGCTCTGCAGACTCATGGTGCGACCACAGCCCAAACAGCTAGGCGACGAGTAGAGCCCAGCATCGAGACAGGTGAGACAGATGCCCCGCTGTGGCAAGAGCACCCTTTGATGGCAGATCATACAGCGATTGGGTAGACTAGCCGCCAGCAGCCGCCGTAATCGACTAAGCCGGAGCTGCCAGCGTGATAAATTCAGACGAGTTCTATCCATTTAACTAACTTTCCGATCTGTAGAGGCATCTTAGTGAGTCAGCAATCCTTGCATATTGAAACTATAGGCCAAGGCCGCCCCATCGTCATGCTGCACGGCTGGGGGGTCAATAGCGCTGTGTTTACCCCCTTACATCACGCTTTCCACGATCATCAACTCCTGTGCATCGACCTGCCCGGCTTCGGCGATAGCCCGGCCGTAGAGGGCGAGCTAGATGCCTTGGTCGATCACATCATGGCTCATGTACCAGAGCGGGCCATCTGGGCCGGTTGGTCTCTGGGCGGGCTCGTCGCCACCCGCGCCGCGCTGCGCTATCCAGAACGTATCGAGGCCCTGCTGACCATAGCCTCTTCCCCCTGTTTCATGGCACGAGAAGAGGAGGGCTGGCCCGGTATTCCGCCGCAGGTTCTGGGACAGTTTGGCGATCAGCTGGAAAAAGATCTTGGCAAGATGATAGAGCGCTTCCTCGCCATCCAGGCCATGGGCAGCGAGACCGCCAAGCAAGATATCAAGCAGCTCAGGGATCTGGTGATGGCCAAGCCGCTACCGGATGCGGGTGCGCTGCGCGCCGGACTTCAGATGCTTAAGGAGGTGGATCTCAGGGCGCAGCTCAGCGAGATTCAGGCGCCTTGGCTTAGGGTGTGGGGAAGATTAGATGGCCTGGTATCACGCCGGGTGCAGCCACTGATGCCGGTTTGCGAATCACGCTATCAAGATCTTGTGCTGCCTAAGGCCTCCCACGCCCCCTTCTTCTCCCATAGAGAAGCCTTTATCGATGGCGTCGGGGCCTGGCTGAAGACGTTTAATAAATAATCACTTTAATTTATATCACTTTGTGGTTATTATTTAAGCAACATTCAGAGGGATTTCTATGTTAGTGGTGACCAACTATCCGCAAGTACCAATCGCGACGACCAACGCCGCGACCGATAGCGCGCGGGTAGAGAGTCAGCAACGCCCACCGATCATACCGGCGCCGCAGCTCGCCAAGAGCAACGAAGAGCGCCCCTTCAATCCTCAGAACGAGCGCGCGGCGGATCAGGCCAATGTTCAGGCGAAGCTCAATGAGAAGGTGCAGGCCAAGCAGCAAGGGCAAGGCCAGCATCAGCAGGAAGGTCAGCAACAGCAGCAACAGGCTAAACAAGGGACGGCGGCCATCATTCGACCGCTGATGATGAAACCTGCGCTAGCGCGCCGGGACATTCGCAGCGTACAGGCTGAGATGCCAAGAGAGCCCCAAAAACCTAAGCCTCAATTCGAAAATCAGGCCACCAGCTTCTATCAGAGCGTGTCGGCCCACATCGCCAGCTTCTATCAGACTCAGGCCCTCCCTAAGGGAGAGCCCGAGTTATCCACCTTTATCTGATCACGCCTTCGCTCGAAGACTTGCTCGATGCCGTGTTTTGCTGCGGCGTCTGATACAACTGTTGTTGGTAAGCCATGCTGCCCCATAGCGCCCACGACAGGGCTGTCTGCTTCATCTCGTCGCTCTGAGACTTATGGGTCAGGGTATTACTGGCAAAGTCATAGCCATAGCCGGCTGGTTCACGCTCCGGCTGCAGGATCACCACATCGTCACCACGCAGATAGGCCATGTTCTTGTCGTACTGCATCAGGGCGCGACCGGGCCAGTTGTCATCCATCTTGGTCAGATCCCGTCCCAGCATAGGATAGCTACCGGATACGCCCATCAAGGACAACAGAGTCGGCGCCAGATCGATCTGGCTGGCCACTCTCTGATCCAGCTTAGGCTCAATACCATCGCCCAAGATAATCGCCGGGATCCTAAACTGCTCCACGGGTACCAGAGAGGCACCGCCTACGCGGCTCTCATGGTCGGCCACCACCACAAACAGAGTGTCATTCCAGTAACTGGACTGCTTGGCGAGCTTAAAGAACTCACCCACGGCATAATCGGCATACTTGGCCGTGTTGTTACGGGTCTGCTTGGGTTGATCGTAGAGCTCGATGCGGCCATCGGGAAACTCGAACGGCTCATGGTTAGATGAGCTGAACACTAAACTAAAGAAAGGCTTACCCTCTTTATGGAACTGCTCAAACTCGCTATTGGCCCGCTTGAGCAGATCTTCGTCCGACACCCCCCAAGAACCGACAAACGCAGGATCTTTATAGTCATTCTGATCCACGATATCGCTAAAGCCGTTGCCCAGGAAGAAGCTGCGCATGTTATCAAAATGGCTCTCACCTCCATAGATAAACTGAGTCTCATAGCCGTTCATCTTGAGCAGATCCGCGACAGTGAAGAAGTCGGTCTGACTCTTACCCAGCTTAACCACAGAACGTGCAGGGGTCGGCGTGAAGCCGGTAGTGACCGCCTCGATACCGCGCACCGAACGGGTACCCGTGGCGTAGAGACGATTGAAGGCCCAGCCCTCTTTCGCCAGGGCATCGATATTAGGCGTCAGTGGCAGACCACCGAGGTAACCGGTAAATCTCGCCCCCAGGCTCTCCTGCAGTATGATCACCAGGTTCTTGGGCTTACCCTGGTAGCTGGCCTGGTTGTAGGTCACGCTCGGCAGAGAATCGGAGGTGAAGGCGCTCGACGGACGACCGCTGTCTTTACGAATGTTGTCTATGATCTGGCTCTTCTCCAGCTTGCCATACACCTTAGAGGCATTGGCTTCCGCCGACATCTGATCGATAGCAAATACCAGCGAATAAGAGGAGTTCACCACCAGAGAGTTCACCAGCGGATCGTCGGCAAAAGCCACCATAGAAGGGTTAAGTGGTCTGTGTCCCAGACTGGAGCGTGCACCCAACAGGGTCACGACTATCACCAACAGGGCAATCGCCGGGCGCCATACCCAACGCGGATAGACCACCTCTTTCAGTAAGCGCCCACTCAGGCGCCAGCCGCCCCAAAGGCTCAGGGTACTAACAATCAGCCCGAGGAAGATCTCTCCCTTACGGCTGGTCCACAGCATGGAGAGCACCTCTTTGGGATAGATAAGGTATTCGATATAGAGACGGTTGGGCCTCAGGCCATATTCGTCGATAAACGAGGGAGTAGACAGCTCAAGAAAGATCATCAACCACAGACCCAGAGTTAGCCAGACTCTGAGCACAGACTTCCAACCACGACCCACCAGATGATCGCCACCAAAGATGGTGGTCCCTAGGGCAGCGACACCCCATAACCAACACAGGGTGGCAAAGTCGACCCTCAGCCCCTGAAGCAGCAGGTGTGGCCAGCCATCGACGGCGGCGACCCTATCGGCCTGCCAAACGCCTAAGCCGATACGGCTCAGTGTGGTGATAGCTAAGGCTATCAACCCAAAACAGATAATGGCGCCAAACGGCCCCCATGTTGACTTAACTTTAGTCATAAATTTTCCACATATTTTCAATCTAGTCTTATGCTTTCTCGCGAAGCACTTGTTACCTTGCCTACATCGCACGGTAGTTTGACACAAAAGTAACACTTTAGTTCTATTTTTGTTTCAGCGTGCTTCACGATCAACAAAAAAGAGACGAGCCTAGCCATCGTCGAGTAGAACACTCTCAGGGTGAAAATTTTGTAGACAGACTGGGCACCACAGCTGACAGCAGATGAAAAATGGATACAAAAAAAGCCAATCCCCCAGGAGGGATTGGCTTTTTCTCTTTACTTTTCGGCTACTTTTTTAATTTAGCGAAAGCATCGGCGAAGGCGTTACCCATGGCGGCATTGGCAGGCGCCTTGGGCTGCTTGTATTGCCCCTTGGCTTGGCCCTTACCCTGGGGACCTTTTCCCTGATGGCCCTTGCCATGACCAGTCTTTGCCGGGCCCTTGGCGCCCTGATGAGACGCCTTCTCACCCGGCTTCTCATCCAGACGCATGGTCAAACTGATACGCTTGCGCTCGGCATCGACCTCCATCACCTTGACCTTGACCACATCGCCCGCCTTCACCACGGTATGGGGATCGCTGACAAACTTGTCGGTAAGCGACGAGATATGTACCAGGCCATCCTGATGCACACCGATATCGACGAAGGCACCGAAGTTGGTCACATTGGTCACTACGCCTTCTAAGATCATCTCTACCTTAAGGTCTTTGATCTCCTCAACCCCTTCCTTGAATACGGCGGTCTTAAACTCACCGCGAGGGTCACGACCCGGCTTATCCAGCTCGCTGAGAATATCTTCTATGGTAGGCAGACCAAACTCCTCGGTCACAAACGCCTTGGCATCGATCTGCTTGAGCAACTCGGTGTTGCCGATCAGGGCATCGACCGCCTGCTGCTGGGCCTTGGCTATCTGCTCGACCAGGGCATAGGTCTCGGGGTGCACGGCGCTGGCATCCAGCGGATTATCTCCCTCGCGAATACGCAAGAAACCCGCCGCCTGTTCAAACGCCTTGGGGCCAAGACGCGGCACCTTGAGCAGCTGCTTGCGCGAGGTAAACTGACCGTTTTCATCGCGGTAGTCGACAATATTGCGGGCCAGGGTCTTGTTGAGACCCGCGACCTGAGTCAGCAGTGGCATAGAGGCCATGTTGAGATCCACGCCGACGCCGTTTACACAGTCTTCCACCACGGCCTCGAGGGACTGTGACAACTGACTCTGACTCACGTCGTGCTGATACTGGCCCACACCGATAGACTTAGGCTCTATCTTCACCAGCTCGGCCAAGGGATCTTGCAGACGACGGGCGATAGACACGGCGCCGCGAATCGACACGTCCAGATCGGGAAACTCCTCCGCCGCCAACTCGGAAGCCGAATAAACCGAGGCACCCGCCTCGCTCACCATGATCTTGGTGAGTCCTGGCAGCTCACTCTTGAGCGAGGCAATCAGCTCACCCGCCAGCTTGTCTGTCTCACGTGAGGCGGTGCCGTTGCCTATGGCAATCAGCTCCACCTTATGCATCTTCACCAGGTTCGCCAGGGTACGCAGCGACTTCTCCCACTGGTTTTGCGGCGCATGGGGGAAGATGGTGGTATGGGCCATCAGCTTGCCCGTGTTGTTGACTATGGCCACCTTAACGCCGGTTCTCAGGCCTGGGTCCAGCCCCAGAGTCGCCTTGGCACCGGCAGGCGCCGCCATCAAAAGATCGCCAAGATTTCGGGCGAATACATTGATCGCCTCGGTCTCGGCGCGCTCACGCAGCTTGGCAATAAATTCGGTTTCCATCTGCAGCGCTATCTTGATGCGCCAGGTGGAGGTCACCACCAGCTTGAGCCACTGATCCACCGGCGAGTCGCTCAGCTTAAGACCGAAGTGATCGGTAATAATCACCTCACAATAACTGCCTTGTTTGGCCTCGCTGTCGGGGTCGGCATTCATACTCAGGCTCAGTACGCCTTCGTTGCGACCACGAAGCATGGCCAGGGCACGATGCGAAGGCACATTCATCAGCTTCTCGCTGTGCTCGAAATAGTCTCTAAACTTGGCGCCCTCTTTCTCCTTGCCCTTCACCACACGGCTCTCGAGCACGGCGCTCTGGGTCAGATGCTGACGCACCTTCTGCAAGAGCTCGGCATCTTCGGCAAATCGTTCCATCAGGATGAAGCGCGCACCATCGAGCACCGCCTTCACTTCATCGAACCCGGCCTCGGCATTGAGGTACTCGCTCGCCAGGGCCTCGATATCTGCCAGACGATCACTGAGCAAACGATCCACCAGAGGCTCGATACCGGCCTCGATGGCGATCTGCCCCTTGGTACGGCGCTTGGGCTTGTAGGGAAGGTAGAGATCTTCCAGGCGGGTCTTGCTGTCGGCCTGATCTATGGCGGCCTGCAACTCGGCGGTCAACTTACCCTGGGCCTGAATGCTGGAGAGGATCACCTGACGGCGATCGTTGAGTTCGCGCAGATAGCCCAGGCGGCTATAAAGGGTGCGCAGTTGGGTATCATCTAAACCACCAGTGACCTCTTTACGATAACGCGCAACGAAGGGAACCGTCGCGCCGTCATCCAATAGAGTGATAGTTGCCGTCACTTGCTGCTCGCGAACATTCAGTTCCTGAGCGATGATTTGTGCAATATTTTGCATAGATTACGTCGTGCCCAAATAGAGAGTTAAGTGCCGCCAAAGATAACACAGCCCAAGGCCAAGTTGTACGCCCTATCTGTCGCAACTCCTGATAAGGGCGGGTAAATTAGGCGACACGTCTCTCAGTTTAGTCGCGTTTTTCGCACAGCTCCTGCCAGCGCTGCGTCGCCTCAGGGTTACCGTTGCGATAACCTATGTAACAATTGAGCTTCTGAGTGGTGTCGCTCTGGGCCGATGCCTCAACAGATGCTGGCACCTCGATGAGATGCAGGCCACCGCTGGCGATGCAGCCACACAGGGTATCGACAAACTCACCGCTTTGCCGGCACAGGTGACCGCTGCCACCATAGGCTTGAATCAATAGCTTAGGATCGAACCCCTCATGGTTGCAGGCGTAGATGGGCGCATCACCCGCCTTACCCAGGTGGAAGATGTTGTTACGCATGTAGACGATAATCAGGTTGGCTCCCTGCTTCTGCAGGTTGATCAGCTCATTCGCCTGGAAGTTAAAGCCGCCATCACCGGTGATCACCACCACAGGCTGCGAGCTTTGGCGCTCGGCGAGCTGATCTACCACGGCTCTGGCATAGGGCAGGCTGGTGCCCATAGCCGCATACCAAGGATTAGCCAGATAGCTGCGGCCGATATCGCTGCCTAGGGTGGTCAACTCGAAGCTGGCAAACAGCGAATTACCCACCTCGGGCAGGAAGATGAAGGGACGCTCGACGCGCTGCTGCGCGGCGTTGATGCAGGCCGAAAGATGGTGATAGCCAAGCTCTGCCTGGGGAGCCAGTTGTTGCGCAGTCTCGACAGCCAGGTTCACGCTAGCATTAAGGGTTAACGGCTGCGTGGCGAGCAGCGCTATCACCGCCTCAATATCGGCTTCCCACTGCGCCGTCCCCTTGAGCATGGTCTTATTGCCATGATTGTCTATGGCATGGGTCTGGCTGCTAAAGGCGTTGTTGGTATCGGATGGGAAGATGGCAGTGCCTAGTTCGAGCACATAATCGGCCTCAGACTCGATATAGGCCTGATGAGGCAGACGGCTGAAGACGCCGTTATAGCTGCCTAAACAGAGCGGTCTCGATTCATCCAGCATTCCCTTGCCAAACCAGGTGGTGGCATAGGGCAGACCATTTTGCTCACAGAAGGCCAAAATTTTCTCAAGCAGCGGCTCATTGAGCCTGAGCTTCTCGCCGAGAAACACCAGCGGCGCCTTGGCCTGCTCCAGCTGGGTGCGGATCTGGCTGGCGATCAGCTCGGCGCCGCTTAAGTTAAGTGCCTGAGGCCTAAGCTGACTCGGGCAACTCGGCAGACTCAGCGCCTGGGTCGGCTGATAGATGAGATCCCTGGGCACCTCGATATACACGGGCTGACGATTGACATAGGCATGGGTAAGCAGCTGCAGAAACTGCTCGGCGGCCACATTGGGTTGGCCGCTATGGCGCTGGCCCTGCAGGCGTTCGGCGCGCACACCCAGCGCCTTAAAGGCATTGAGCGCCGCATCGAGATCCGTATGCCAGGCCGTGTGCGGATGCACGCTGTGATGCAACGCCTGACTGTTTATCTCCGCCTCGCCAGGCGCCCCCGAGATAAACACCACGGGCAAACCTTCGGTGCGCGCCAAGGCCGCCGCCGACGTGCAAGGCAGGCTGCCCACGGTATAGGTGGTCATGCAGACCCCGAGAGGGTTTAGCTCGGCCTGGGCGCAGGCACTAAAACCTGCGTGCATCTCATTGCTTGAGGGCAATACCGCCACCTGCTTATCCAGGGTATTGATCAAGTTGGCGACAAAGTCACCACCAACACCATAAACACGTTTCACGCCGAAGAAGACGAGCAGTTCGGCGATGCTATCGCCAAGCAGCGGGAGATGGGCGGCATAGTCGACGCCAAAATTAGATTCGATCGATACAGACACGTTAGCTTCTCGGTTGTCAAAAAGTGTCTGTAGCCTAGAGAGTGAGGTGTCGCCGCGCCTTGATCGAGATCATCAAGCCATCGAGCCAGTGCCGACACCGCGGGACGCAGAGAGTGACAAGATATCGTTACATTGTGATTAACGGCTAAATATCAACTTTAATATCAGTCTATTAGATAGGATAAAAAGCGTTAGCCCAGGCTTACACCCAGGCTGAAATCACGAAGGCAGGCTTAGTCCTCGAACGCCTTATATTGGATCTTGTTGACGTACCACTCCTTCTTACCGGCGGGGGTGTTGACCACCACTTCATCGTCCACCTGCTTGCCGATCAGCGCCCTCGCCATGGGCGAGTCTATGGTGATGTAGCCCAGCTTAGTATCCAGCTCGTCCTTGCCGACGATGCGATAACGCACAATCTCGCCTTCCTCGTTTTCCAGCTCCACCCAGGCGCCGAAGAACACCTTGCCCTCCTGCTGTGGCGAGTAGTCGACGATCTGCAGATCCTCCACCCGCTTCACCAGGTAGCGCACCCGGCTGTCTATCTGACGCAACAGACGCTTGTTATAGGTGTAGTCGGCATTCTCGCTTCGGTCACCCTGGGCCGCCGCCTCCTGCACCTTCTTGGTGATCTCGGGGCGATACTCTTTCCATAAATACTTAAGCTCTCGGTCGAGCGCTTGCCACCCTTCACGGGTGATCAACATGGCTTTCATTTTTCTCTCGTCACGACTCAACAAGATGCCTGGCACAGGCCAGCGCATCGAATGATTTTCCGCTGATAATACCCAGTGCAACCCTTGAAAAACAATAGTCCAGTGGCTCGACCATGGCGAGGCCGCCAACCTGGGAGTCACTCTGCCGGCTGGCTCTAGGCAGTTTCAATTTGGTTACAATTTCCCGACAGCCAGTTTAAAACATATAATTTCAAAGACTATCAGCATGTTACAAGTGTTTCATTTCTACCTAGATAAATTATCGCCTCAATTCAGGATGAAATCTCGCTAGGCTTTTAAATAGCAAAGCGGCTATATTAAGCAGGCACATAAGATTAATATTGAAATTCAGCCAGTTGAGCGGTAAACCTTGAGTCGATCGCACTGAAATAAGGGATAGAGAACATGGGACAAGAAACCTCTAAAATTCTCGTTGTCGATGATGATATGCGCCTAAGAGCCCTGCTAGAGCGTTACTTGATGGAGCAGGGATACCAGGTCAGAAGCGCCGCCAATGCAGAACAGATGGACAGGCTGCTGGAGCGAGAAAACTTTCACCTGCTGGTGCTGGATCTTATGTTGCCGGGCGAAGATGGCCTCTCTATCTGTCGTCGCCTGCGCCAAAATGGCAATACCATTCCCATAGTTATGCTGACCGCCAAGGGGGACGAGGTGGACCGCATCATAGGCCTGGAACTGGGCGCCGACGATTACCTGCCCAAGCCTTTCAATCCCAGAGAACTCCTGGCTCGCATCAAGGCGGTCATGCGCCGTCAGGCGCCAGAGGTACCCGGCGCGCCGACCCAGCAGGAAGAGGAGATCACCTTCGGTGAGTTTACCCTCAACCTGGCGACCCGCGAGATGTACCACGGCGAAGAGGCGATCTCCCTCACCAGCGGCGAATTTGCCGTACTTAAGGTGCTCGTGAGTCACCCAAGAGAGCCCTTGTCACGGGACAAGCTGATGAATCTGGCCCGTGGCCGCGACTATTCGGCACTGGAGCGCTCTATCGACGTGCAGGTATCACGCCTGCGTCGCCTGATCGAGAAAGATGCCGCCAACCCCAGATATATCCAAACAGTCTGGGGACTGGGTTATGTGTTCGTACCCGACGGGGCCGCGCGGCGTTAGCCCAGGCCATAGTCCTCAACGCCAACAATGAGCTGGTTTAAACGCTTTCTGCCCCGTAGCGCCTTCAGTCAGACAGTACTCCTGATAGGCTCGCTGCTGCTGGTCAATCAGCTGGTCTCCTATCTTTCGGTGGCCGTCTACTTTATTCAGCCCACCTACCAGCAGATCAACCAGCTGATCGCCCGTCAGGTCAACCTGCTGTTCGTCGACGGTATCGATATCGGCCGCGAACACCTCTCCATGGTCGATGCCCTCAATGCCAAGGTGCGTGACGACAGCATGCAGATCTACAACCTCAAGCAGGCCCGCGAGGAAGGCGTCGATCGCGCCGCCTACTACAGCCTACTGTCTGCGCAGATGTCGGAGCATCTGGGCGGCAAGGCCGAGGTGCGCATCGCTCAAGGAACAGAGTTCGAGATCTGGATCCGCCCGCCCCAGGCGCCATCTGTATGGATCAAGGTGCCCCTGACCGGCTTCAACGAGTTTGGCCTCTCGCCCCTCACCCTCTATCTCATGGTGATAGGCGCCCTGAGTGTCGCCGGCGGTTGGTGGTTTGCCCGCAAGCAGAACAAGCCGCTTAAACGCCTGCAGAAGGCGGCTATCTCGGTCTCCCGAGGCGACTATCCCGCGCCGCTGCCGCCGAGTGGCTCCACCGAGATCATCGAGGTGACCAACGCCTTCAACCAGATGTCCCGCAGCATGCAGCAACTCGAACAGGACAGGGCCCTGCTGATGGCGGGGATCTCCCACGACCTGCGCACCCCGCTGACGCGCATCCGTCTCGCCTCCGAGATGATGGTCGAGGAAGATGAGTACCTCAAAGAGGGCATAGTGCATGACATCGAAGATATGGATGCCATCATCAACCAGTTTATCGCCTATATCCGCCAGGATCAGGAAGCCAATCGCGAACAGGTTCAGCTCAACGAGCTGCTAAAGGACATCGCCCAGGCCGAGGCCAACCGCGACGGCGAGATAGTGCTCGAGCTGAGCGAGTGTCCCGAAATCCCCATGCAGGCGGTGGCAATCAAGCGTGTCATCAGCAACCTAGTAGAAAACGCCTTTCGTTACGGTAACGGCTGGGTAAGGCTCAGCTCCAGCTTCAATGGTCGCCGGATCGGCTTTAGCGTCGAAGACAACGGCCCGGGTATTCCCAGCGATCAGATCCCTAAGCTATTTCAGCCCTTTACCCAGGGCGACAGCGCCCGCGGCAGTGTCGGCTCCGGGCTGGGACTGGCCATCATCAAGCGTATCGTCGATCGCCATCAGGGACAGGTGATACTGACCAATCGCCCAGAGGGTGGCCTGAGCGCTCAGGTGTGGCTGCCGCTGGAATAAACGGCAACCCCCTTCACGACAATCCCCTTCACCATACCGGTAGTTTTAACGCCGGATAGAGACTTCATCCTTAAGTGCGAATGTCATCAATTTGCAATATATACGTCATATTCTGGCGCAAACTGTCATTGGCACTTGATCATGAAAATTTCCACCCTCTCCCTCTGGGCTTCTGCCATCCTGTTACTGCTGGCCGCGCTGCTGGCTGGCGTCGTCGTGTGGAGTAATCAGGAACGCGCCCAGATAGAGCAGAAGAATCAGATGCTCTCCGACCTGCAGCAGCAATTTCTGCTAGAGGTTCGCCGTCAGCTGGAAAGCTACCTGAGCACGGGCAATAACCAGCAGCTGAGCAGTGCCAAACAACAGCTAGAGACCATAGCCGCCAGCTTAGAGCAGCTCTCTCACGATGAAGCCAACCGGCTGCAACAATCGATCGCTACCTTCATCAAAGACCTAGACACCCAATATCGCGCCGCAGGCAAGTTGGCCGGCAATCCCCGCCAGCTACTGGCCCACGCCGAGAGCGAGATGCTCGCCTACAACCAGCATCTGGCCGAGTATGCCGACAAGGGCCTGCCGGAGCACCCAAAGCTGGCCAAGCAATACCTACTGCTGACCCAAAGCCTACCGCCTTTGGTGTATCGGCTTTCACAGCTGACTCAGGACTATCTGATCGGCAAGGATCAGCGCCTCAAGTCCCTGCTGGCGAGTCAGATACAGGCGCTGACCGATTGGCACGATCAACTGGCCAAGCTGCCACTACTGAGTCTTTATGAGACCCTAGATGCCGACGAATTCGCCCTGGGCGACGATGAGCCCGAACAGATAGAGATAGGCGAGAGTGACTACAGCGAGCTGCTCTCCCTGAGCCAGCGTTACGGTAAAGAGGTGAGTAACACCCACCAGATGCTGACGGCCAATCAGGCAGCCCAGGAAGCCATGATGGCGGCCATCGTCCGCATCGAAGATGAACTGCTTAAGTTAGGCCTGGCACAGCAGGCGCAAAACCAGCACCTCAAGCAACAGCTGCAGACATTGCTCTATGGTGTGGTGTCTGTACTGGCGCTGTTCGCCCTCATCTACCTATTGTTACAGCAACGCAGGGTCGTGAAGCCCCTCAGGCATCTGAACCAGGCGTTTATGCGCCTGAGCGAGTCCAACAGCCGTGAGCGTCTGACCATAGCGCGGCGCTGCGAGACGGGGCAGATCGCCGGTCACTTCAATCAACTGCTGGACAGGTTCGAGGCGGAAGATGCCGCCCAACGGGTCAAGATAGGCCAGATCTCCACCTCGCTGTCACAGCTGGTACACCGCATTACCGAGCTGACCCAAGGCACGGAGACCACGCTCGGCATAGTCGACACGGCACAGAATCAAACCGAGCAGGTACGCGCCATCGCGCGCGAGGTGAGTGAACTCTCCAGCCAAGTCGAACAACATGCCCAGCAGACCCATAGCCAGATGCTCGCCAGCCAGCAGGAGGTGCAGGCCTTCATGAGCGCCGCAGACGAGACCCAGCAGGCCGTTGACCATTGCCACCTCTCCCTGGGCAGCCTGACCACCTCGGTCAACGACGTCTCCACCATACTGGATGTGATAGGCAACATCGCCGAGCAGACCAACCTGCTGGCATTAAACGCCGCCATCGAGGCCGCGCGCGCCGGCGAGCAGGGACGCGGCTTCGCCGTGGTCGCCGACGAGGTGCGCAGCCTGTCCCAACGTACTCAGGAATCCTTGCAGCAGGTGGTGACCATATTGAGCCGCCTCACAGAGGCCAACCAGCAGCTGACCCTAAGTGTCGAGGGCATCGCCAACACCAGTCAGAAGCAGGCACAGGGGGCGCAGACTCTCTGGCAGGTCACCCAGACGGTACAGCAGCAATCCGAGGAGATGACTGAGACCGCCAAGCAGGGCTGCCGCTTCAGCGGCGAGCAGACCAGCCACCTGGACAGCCTGTCCCAGGCGATGGAGTCGCTGAAACAACACGCCATGGCCGCCGCCAGTCAGAGCGAGGTGATCGCCGATGAGGTCGCTCAAGGGGTTGCCGACATCGAAGCCAGCCTCGGCATCGACGCACAAGCATCTCTCGAGAGCGCCGCCTAACATAGCGATACGAGAGCAAACTGGAATCTGGCTAGCAGAAAAATTAGTCATCTTGTGCTAAGGTGCGCCGCATCATAACGGATGATGAACCACAGAGGCGCCTCATGAAGACAACACTCGCACTCGGCTTAGTTGGGCTAATGAGCTTTTCCGCATTCGCAGACTCAGACAACTCACCCTACGCCATGTCACTCATTGCTGGCCTGGAGTCTTACCCTGACTCAGAGTTCAGCTCTATGTCCCGCGGCGGAGGCCTGTCGTTTATCTGGGACGACCTGCGCTATAACAATGTCTACCAGCTGGATACCAACTACTTTAGGGTGCGCGGAACCTACTACTATGAACGCGACTCCGAAAAGTACGATGAAGACAGATTCCGTAACTCCATGGATCTGCGCTTTAACTACCAGCGTCCCTTCGCCACCCTGGGCGCACAACAAGACTATCTGCTCAGTTTTCACGGCCGCTACGAGGGGCATTACAACAGCCAGCAACTAGAAGAGTTTGAACAGCTGGCAGTCGCGGGCCTGTCGCTCAATCGCCGCTTTAGCGACGTCAACCACTATGATCTCGGCCTAACACTCGGCCTGGGCTACAGCGAAGAAGAGAAAGATGACGACTGGCCGCGTGAGGAGATGGGCCGCACCGAAGAGGAGCTCAACCGCGCCGGTTTTGGCTATTTCTTCGAATGGAGCAACAAATACACCTTCGCCCACACGGGGGTGCAGCTAGGCGCCAAGTGGAGCCGCTTCGACGGCCAGTGGGGCTATGACGCCGACAAGTTCTACACCATGGACAGACTCACCCTGGAGGTGATCATGCCGCTGGCCAATCAGAACAACCTGCTGCACTTCACCACCCAATATATCAGCCGCGACTATGAGGTGGATCTACTGGGCTTCGAAGACACTCTCTACCGTGTCGCCGTGGAATATGTGCACTACTTCTAGGAGCTTGTTTTAAGGTGTTGTTTTAGACCCTTGTTTTAAAGCCTGTTTTAGTGCCTTTTAACATCTAGCCACAAAAAAGGGAGCCTAAGGCTCCCTCTTTATTTGCAGCGGCTTATAAAGCTGCCAATACCACCTCGGCCTTGCTGACCTCGAAGCTTTTGGGCGCCTCGACATTCAGCAGGCTCACCACGCCGTTGTCGATCACCATGGCGTAACGCTGAGAGCGAATGCCGCCAAAGCCAGCGGTGTCCATCTCCAGCCCCAATGCCTTGGTAAAGCTGGCATCACCATCGGCCAACATCATCAGCTCGCTGGCATTTTGCGCCTCGCCCCAGGCCTTCATCACGAAGGCATCGTTAACCGATACACAGGCGATAATATCCACCCCCTTAGCCTTAAATTGATCTGCCAACACTACATAGCCGGGCAGATGCGCCTCGGAGCAGGTCGGGGTAAAGGCGCCGGGGACGGCAAACAGCACCACCTTCTTGTTGGCAAACAGCTCGGTCACGTCATGGTTGACCATGCCACTCTCGGTTAACTGACCTAGGGTCGCGGCGGGTAATGCTTGTCCTTGGGCTATCATGGGGAGATCCTTATTAGTTAAATAATCTTGTTGGCGAATATTAGCTAACTTATATTCACGAACTTATGCTCAGTTTACACAAGCATAGCCCTTATTCGCGGTGACAAACACAGACGAACCTTAGGGTTTCTCTACCCTGGCCTCGACTTGGGCTTTAGCGGTGAGACGAATCCGTCGATAGGCGCCGCGGCAACAACGCCCGCAACCGTGCAACGTCAGTTCGCACAGCATGGAAAACAGCAGACCAAACAGCAGGCCGAAGGCGATGGCGCGGCCATCGAGTAAGATGCTGTGGCTGAAGTGGCGCCACACCTGATCGCGGAGCGCTGGCAGAGGACTCATGACAACTTGGTCGAATCCGCCATAGGCTGACCGATTAAATTCCGTTAACGCCTCAGACAGCAGCCGATATCTTTGGTAAATCACCTCGATACTGTCGCCGCCGGCGTTAAATACCGCATCGGGGTTCTGCTTATAGTGGGCGATGAGCTTGTCGATATCGCCACCGAAGAAACGGTCGGCATCACGCTGAAACTCGGCCAGACTCTGTTTGGCTTCCTGGGTATGCGCCGCAAGCGCCTTGCCATACTGATCCACAAAGCTCGGCACCTGCACGCCTAACAGCACGCCGCAGACAAACAACAAGAGTCTCAAATAATCCATCAAGCGTCTTAGCATCAATCCGACCTTTGCCTTTCAATTAACAGACATTAGCTCTCTATCACCACGCTAGGATACTGCTCGCTGGCATGCTCATGATAGATATCATCCAGAAAACCAGTTAGCTCATCCTCTGTCAGCTCGGGCGGGATCACCACATCATAGACGCGAGCACGCATCCCGGTTTGCGACTCATTAAACAGCTGCCACTCACCACTAATACGCCTAACCGACATAGATCTGCCGAACACATTAATCCTTATCATTGCTTTCTCCCAAAACACCACTAAATAAGCAAGCTAACACTCGCCGCCGGGCATAACAATAGCCGCCTCATTAAAGGTCATTCACAAAGAAATCAACGAATTGACAATGGTGCACAAGCATTTGGATTTAGCGGCGCTGTCCCCGATTGCCCCGCCTGCAGGCAAACACTGAACGCTGCAACTGACAACGACTGCTCAGGCGGCCGACAGCGGGCCGGGAGGCTCATCGAAAGCGCAGACAGACTGCGCTTCGAGATATCCAAAATCCAAGCTATGGCAGCTCGGCCACTTCCAAGCGGAACTCCTCACCGAAAAAATCCCCCGGGTACCACTTAGGACGGGCTGCAGCGTCGACGATTTCCTTGCCGAGGGCAAAATTAACCACTGAGAACATCGCCGCGGCGTCATAGTCGATAGGCAATGAGGTATCGTCCGACGGCCGATGGTAATGGGTGCGATAGAAAGATTGAGCGATTTGCCCACCGTTGAGTGCGGGATCAGCAGCAGTAAAACCCGGCATCAGATAGACAGACGGAATACCTTGTTTTACAAAAGAAAAGTGATCGGTTTGTACAAACAGCGCGAGTTCGGGAACCGGATCGGGACTGATCTTGAGCCCCGTTTTCTCGGCGGCCGCTTTTACAAAGTCCCCCATCGACGAATGCTGCGCACCGAATGCGATGATATCGGCAAACGGATATAGCAAAATCGGCATATCGAGATTAATGTTCGCCACTATGGCGTTCGAGGGAACCCTTGGATTGTGCGCAAAGTAGTCCGAACCGAGAAGGTTTTTTTCTTCTCCGGTCACGGCAACAAACAACACGGAGCGCTTCGGCTTTTCTCCCAGGCTGAAGCGACGAGCGGTTTCCAGCATGATGGCGACGCCGGTGGCATTGTCAACAGCCCCGTTGTTGATATGGTCTTCGGCTGAATTGGCACTCATGCCGATATGATCCAGATGAGCTGAATATACGACATACTGGTGTTTCAGCACAGGATCGCTCCCTTCGATCACGCCCACAACGTTCGGGCTGCTGATGCGCTCCACGCCGGTGCTATGCGCCAACGACACATCAAGATTCAAGTCGAAGCCCACAGGAGACTTGCCTTGCTTAAGGTCGGCATATAGGCCGTTCAAACTCAATCCTGCCTCGGTGAATAGTGTTTTGGCCGCCTCAGCGGTGACTGCGGCAACGACATGCAGACCGGGGGATGAACCGAAGGCGATGCCATTTTTTTGCTGCCATTGCAGCCTGGGAGCGCTCGCAAACTCGGCCATGTGCCGATAAAAGCCCTGCCGTTCTCCGGTCGGGGGGCCCATGAAGATAACACCAACGGCACCCCGCTCTGCGGCATGGCGAATTTTTTCATCCGGCTTTGCCACAAATGCCCCCGCCTCGCTTGAGTATGAGGCTGGCCTTCCGGCCAATATCAACACGATTTTTCCGGCGACATCGAGCCCCGCATAATCATTCTGCTTGAGTGCCTTCGATACGATACCGTAACCGGCAAAGGTCACCTGGGCCCTCACCCGTCCCGATGCGGCTCCAGCCCCCGGCAGTACGATAAATTCCTTAGAATACTCAAGCTTGAGCGGTTCGGTACTCACTCGGCCGTGTAATGTCATGTGCGCCGAAACCGGATCTAGCGTGCTTTTCAGCATAGGAACCGCTTGATACCAGGTGTGATTGTCGCCCATGGGGGTCACGCCATACTGGGCCAACCGACTCGCGACATAATGCGCCGCAATGGCATGGCCGCGACTGCCGGTTTCGCGCCCTTCCAACAGGTCACTGGCAAGAAATTCGACATCGGCACGAAGCCTGCTTTTTACCCGTTCCTCCGTCGGGCGCGAAGCGGATTGAACCGCTGCATCCGCAGACGGTCGGGCGGCAGAGGTACAGGCAGATATCAGCATCAGCCCGCCGACAAAGAGCGCCTTGAGGGTTGTTTCAACATTCATCAATAGGTCCTTTCACAGTACATTCAACATATAAACGTCTGTGAATTTACGCACTGAGAAAGGAGAATGCGCCTGAATCGGCCGATTCGGACGTACAACTAGGCCGAGCCGGACTCGATTTGTACGGCCCGGCTCAACTGCTCGCGATATTGACTGGGCGTTTTCCCGGTGAACTGTTTGAAAACGGCATTAAATGTGCTCTTCGATGAAAAACCGGATTCCAAAGCGAGGTCGAGCAGTTTAGCAGAACTGTCCGCCCGCAATTTCTCGCAAAAATAATGGATGCGGTACTGATTGACGAACTGATAAAAGTTTTTACTTTCCTGTTGATTCAACACCTCAGACAAATGATGGGGCGTCAATCCAACGGCCTCTGCCAGACGCGTCAACGTCAGCTGGTTATCTAGGTAGGGACGGTGTTCGGCCATATGCTGTTTGACGACATTCGAAAGGTTACAGCGAATGCCCTCGGTAAGCACCCCGCTCTGTTTGTCGGTCGTCTGTTGCCCCTGAATATTCCCGTCGCCCGAATGGGTCTGCAATGTCGAAACGTCATCGATATTCGGCGTTTCCGCCAGTTTGGCTATTGTGAACAATCTGGGGTTACGCCACTGGGCCAGGGCAATGCTGTAGATCAAAATCACGATCAAGAAATCGCCTAAGGTTGAGAGTCGCGAAAAATCGGTGCTGAGACTTCCCAGGGCTTTGAAAAGCCAGATGACGCCATTCAGAACCAACAATTTCCACAGCCAGGTAAAAATAGCTGGGTTGAAGTCCGACAGGGTTTGCGCCGCTTTAATCCGACACCGATGCAGCAGCCCGATAGTGAACCCGAGATAAATAAACGCCTGAAAGAATAAAATCAAGTTACTTAGCTCAAAGCGCCACGACTCGGGCCCTCCGGACTGCACCATGGCTAATTTGCTTTCCGCCGGTGCCAGCAAGATATCCAAATTAAGTCCCCAGCAAATAAGCAGAGGTGTAAAATGCCACAAGTCTAGGTAGCGAAACCTTTGTTCCATCAGCGCATGGCGGCAGTACAAAAACAGCAGGGCGCCGTAACCCGCCGGTAAAAAATAACTCCAGCCGATAAGGTCGGAAAACGCATTCAATTCTCCATTCATGGGAATGAACGCGCTTAAGAAGCGCAACGCAAGAAACAGACACCAGCTTCCCAATATGCGATTGCCGTGACTGTTCTGCCCGCCGACAATCAACAGGCACGCCATTAAAACGCCTTGAAAGGAACCGATGGCAAAAAGGTATTGGATTAAAATCGGCATAGGTTCTTCGTGTTACTTGTTATGAAATCCCAAAATCAAGCATTGGGCAGGTATTCCGGTTTTCAGATCTCAAAACGACGCAGCCGAAGAGTCGGCAAACAATTGAAAACAATGAACCGTATAGCCATCTACACTAACTTGATTCGCACCTAAAAGAAAACAGGGTGTCTCGTTTTCAAACGAAAAAAACGACACAAGTCGGGTTGTTTAATGCTGTTTTTAAAGAACAAAAAGTCAGTATGACTAACCCCAGGTCAGAACCCATAAAAGCCTCAGGCCCGAAGGAAAGGTCATTTCAAGCTTTACCGCGGTAGCTGCTGGAAGTTAATTTGAATCGCCACCGATTTTCTAGACACTAGTTGTCTTTCATCGCGGCCTTAACGTAGACATCGAAGCGGTTCTTCTTGGTTTCGATACGGGTGCTGGGTTTGACGCCGTCGAGATCGTCGGCGTAGTCGGGGCGCTTGACCACCACGCGCTTGCTGGCGAGAGCCATGGCCGGGGCCAGCAGGCCGTCGGCGTCGAGGTCGGCGCCCACCAGCGACTGGAATACGCGCATCTCTTTCTTCACCAGGGCCGACTTTTCCCTGTGGGGATACATAGGGTCCAGATAGACCACATCCACCTGCTCACCCAGTTCGGCCAACGCCGTCAGGCTGGAACCATGGACTAGATGCATTCGCTCACGCATCCAGGGGCCGATATCGGCATCTTCATAGGCGCGACGCAGACCATCTTCCAGCAAGGCGGCCACCACGGGATTGCGTTCAACCATGGTTACCTTGCAGCCCAGGCTGGCGAGCACGAAGGCGTCCCGCCCAAGGCCTGCGGTGCCATCGACGACGCTCGGGGTCACTCCCTGCTTGAGGCCCACCGCCTTGGCTATCGCCTGGCCTCGACCGCCGCCGAACTTACGCCTGTGAGCCACGGCGCCGGTAACGAAATCCACCAATATGCCCTTGAGTTTGGGCTCGTCGCGCTTGTTTAAGATGAGACAGTTATCTTCGAACACCAGCTCGAACTGGGCGTCCTTGTCGAACACTAGCCCCCAACGATCACACACGGCTTCCAGGGTCGGGTATTGGCGATTAAAAAAGATCCCCACAGATGCGGGCTTGGTCGATGATGCAGTCACTTTGGCTCAATAAGTTAAGAAATAACGTTCTCATTATGCCAAAAGTGCACAGCGCTGAATATGGCCTTTGTTAGCGAGACTTACTGCCTGCCGCTGCACCTAGACAGGAGTCGCTGTACCTGGGCTGGCATCCCCCCTATAATCGCCCTATCAGGCTAGCGCCCTCACCATCTGGAATCTTCATGTTAAGTTATCGTCACGGCTACCACGCCGGAAACTATGCCGATGTGCTCAAGCACAGTATCTTGCTGCAAACCCTCAAGTTGATGCATAAGAAGAATAAGCCCATGGTGTATATCGATACCCATGCGGGCGCCGGTGGTTATGCGCTATCCGATGAGTTTGCCCAGAAGACGGGTGAATATTTAGAGGGGGTCGCCAAGCTGTGGGACAAGCAGGACCTGCCCGAGGCACTTAGCCAATACATAAGCGATATCAAACACTTCAATGGCTCGGACGATCTAGAGCTGTATCCGGGCTCCCCCGCTTTTGTCGACATGAACCTAAGAGATAATGATCGCATGGTGCTGCATGAGCTGCACGGCGCCGACCATCAGCTGTTGGATGAGCAACTGGGCGGTGACAAGCAGATCAAGGTGATCAAGGGCGACGGCCTGAAGGGGCTACTTGCCGCCGTGCCGCCACCGGAACGCCGCGGCGTCATCCTTATCGACCCCAGCTACGAGATAAAGAGCGACTACCAGGAAGTCGCCAAGGCCGTGATCAAGGCGCACAAGAAGTTTGCCACCGGCGTCTATATGATCTGGTATCCCGTGGTGAAGCGCGAGCAGACCGAGGCCATGTTTGACCTGCTAAAGCAGAGCGGCATTAAGCGCCAGCTACGTATCGAACAGGCGATTAGACCCGACAGCGAGGAATTTGGCATGACGGCGGCAGGCCTCTGGGTGATCAATCCCCCCTGGCAGCTTGATGAGATAGCCAAGACGACGCTGGACTATCTGGATCCGCTACTGAATCAGGGCGGCGGCCGGGTAGAGGTCACCTGGGAAGTGGGCGAATAGCAGCTAGGAATATTCGCTTAGAAACAAGCGCTGAGAGAAAACCTTTAACCACAAGCCAGTTAGAAGTAGGGCGCGCAGGGCGTGCCCTGATGGTAGATCATCTGCCATCGGCCATTACTGCATTTCCACAGCGAGGTGCGCAGCGAATAACGCTTATCTACCTCGTTTACCGGCTTAAAACAGGCGCGGTAGTTGAGCTGGACCAGATCTTCGCTCAGCAAGCGATACTGCATATCGCTCACTCTAAATACCGGCGGTTTCTCCTTGGGCAGGCGCGCCAACACCTCAGGCTTGCCGAAACTGATTCCCGTGGCGCCCACCTCCAAAAAGTCGGCATGTATCAACTCGTCGAGCACATTGGCATCGCAGCGCACCTCTGGGCTGAGCAGCGCGAGTTCCAATTCGATAATGGTCTGCTGCATCTTAATCACCCCAGCTTCTGATAACGCTTCATCAGTATCTTGACCCGTTTCACATAGGCCTGGGTCTCCGGATAGGGCGGGATCCCCTTGTACTGAGTCACTGTGGTAGGGCCGGCATTATAGGCGGCGCAGGCCAGATCGATATTGCCATCGAACCTTGCCAGCATCTTGGCTAAGTAGCGAGCGCCGCCGTCGATATTCTGCTCGGGGCGGTAGGGGTTCTTCACTCCCATCGCCTTGGCGGTATCTGGCATCAGCTGCATCAGCCCCATGGCACCGCTACGGGACAGGGCAAACACATTAAAGGCGGATTCGGCATGGATCACGGCGCGGATCAGCGCGGGATCTAGATGATGCGCCTTAGCAGCTCTTGAGATTAGCTCATCATATTCCGCGCTAAACAGCGGCATCTTCTGCCAGTCGAGAGTCGAGTCGGGTTTACAGGCATAGCACTCATACGACAGCACCCTGAAATCCCTGTCGCCCGGGGCATGGTCGGCAAAGGCCACCACGCCGTTGGCCTGGGTGTATTGATAAACTTTGATCTTGCTATCGCCCGTCTCGCTAGGGCGCGGGGCATCGCCCCTGTTTAAGATGCCATGCTTAGAGTAGCTCGCCTTGTAGCGCGGCTTTTCCGATTGCGCCACAGCAAGCTGCTGGCATAGCAGCAGGCCGAGCCCAAGACAGACCAGCTTTAGGGGAAAATGTAGAGTGCGGGGCGCGGCAGCAGGCATTAAAATCCAATGTCTTGGTCGAGTTTGAGTACTTCAATCATAGCAAACAGCTGCTTCATCTCACGGTTAATTTGGCTAAACTCGTACTCGAAGGTAGCGCCGTTAAAGATGGAACCCATCTCGAAGCGGTTATCGCCACTCTGCAACATGATCAATAACTTGTCTTCATAGAAGGCGCACTGGATCTTACCGGAAAACAGGTTGGCCAGTGACTGGAGACGCTCCATGAAACCGACCGTGAGCAGGTAACGCGCCTCGATCTGATCGCTTGAAAACACGTCAAACTGCTTCTCGAATCTCGGGTCTTCCAGCTTAACCCGGCTCAGGCGCTTAAAGCTGCTGGAGAGAAAATTCACCAGGCCGCCGCGATTCTTCACCACCACGGTATGCCCCTTAAATGCCTTATGGCTGCTGAGCTGCACCATGACGCCGCGAAACACGGTCTCTGTCTCTGTACTCTTCTCACGCTTGACCTGCTTGGTCAAACACAGCTCGTTGATGGCGATCTCGACCCCTTTGTAGGTGCCTTGCACATAGTCATCAAACTTAGCATTGTCATAGCCAGGCAGCAGCTTAGAGCGCTTGAGCTGAGTCAGGCTCATGCTGTGGCTGGTACTGAAGATAAAGTCATGGCCGAAGTAACGGAAGATCTTGGGGAACACCTCGCGCTTCACATCGCTTTTATAACGCTTCAGGGGGCGATAACTCCACCAGCCAAAGGGGAGACACAGCACAATGAAGAAGACCCAAGGGATATCCAGGTAACCGGACATACTAAAGATAAAGATCAGCAGCGCCAGACCGAGGAGGATCCCTAAGCTGGTATAGATACGCCCGCGCAGCGCCTTGAGGCTGGCGACCCTGTGGTTTTCAAATTTACGGGTGAGCGGCTCGATATGTTCTTCATAATAAGCCTTAAATTGTACCAACTCCTCGGGGTCCGCCCGCAGGCGCTGCGGTTGACGCAGGGCCTTAATCGGCGCCCCGAGGATAAAACTGATCGGGTTCATGGAATCAGAACCCGCTTTACTTCAGGTAGTCGGATGCATCGATCGGCGTCTTCGACGCTTCATCGGCTTCGTAGAAAGGCATCACCTTAACCTTGGCCATGGAGGCGATAATGGAACCGGGGAAGATCTCCACCGCGGTATTGAGTTCAGACACGGCCGAGTTGTAGAAACGTCTCGCCGCCGAGATATGCTCCTCGACCTCGCTGTAGGTGGTCATCGCCTGCACCATGCTCTTGTCTGACTTAAGCTCGGGGTAGTTCTCGACGCTTACCATCAGCTGGCCCATCTTGCTGTTGAGCTGCCCGGCCAATCCCAAATGCTCCTTGATGGCATCGGCATCGTTCAGATCATAGCCCGCAGTCACCTGAGCACGCAGCGCGGTGATCTCGGTAAGCAGCGACTTCTCGTGATCCATAAATTTCTGTGCAATCTTAAGAATATTGGGCACCAGATTGGCGCGCTTCTTCAGCTGCACATCGATACCCGACAAGGCTTCACGCACCACGTTACGCTTCTTGATCAGGCTGACATACCAGAGGTAGGTGATAATAACGACTAGGCCAAGGCCTAATAACAAACCTTCCATCTTTGAGTTCCTTCCCTATAGTTATTCTTATATCTCGTTAGTTAACGCACCAGCTTCACCGATTTTCGCGATGATTTCCAGCAATTTATCTATGGCGTTTTCACCGGCTCATTGCTGCTATATTCATCTGTTTTCAGCCTAAATGAAAATAATGACGCCATTATTTGCCGCAAAAATATCTTTTTCACCTAAGTCCATGATGTTTTACCGCTAGTTAGACGAAACAACAAGACACCAGAAAAACCAAGATAAATACCCATATAAAACAATACAATAAAGACAAATAAAAACCAAACCAACACAATCACCTCATCATAGTCCAGTCATAAAGACAGGCATCATCTGCATGAAGCGACATCTTAGGACAAAAATAGCGCAATCAGGCGGATATTTAATAAACAACCACCTTAGCCCCCTTAACCCTACCGAGCTGGTTGCGCAGAGATTAACCAGTCTCATCATGGCGAGCAGAACGGGAAACGACGCTCGTTTCCCCTCCTGTCTCAACGCGTTATCTGTTCAGTCTTCATACAGCTAACTTGGGCTAATATCTTAGTCAACCAAGAGGCAACCCATCTTCCCTAGTTGGGCTTTGGTTCAATCATCATCTTAATATCGGCCCGCTTACCCCCTAAGCCGGGCTTTTTTTTGCCTATTGTTCACCCTCTGCACCCCAACGCAAACGGGCGATTTGCCCCAAATTAAGCTTCAGTTAAAGCAACTCCTTCATCATGGGTGGCTAACACTACGCCGTTTGGCGAGCAGATATATAAGGGCACCCAGATGTCCAAGATGAAGGAAACACCATGAGCTCCAATAAAGAAGAGGGTCTGGTGGCCAACCAGCCCCCAGCCCCCTCGACGACCAAGAACGGCCTCTTCGTCCGCTTTCTCAACCTGGTCGAACATTTGGGGAACCTCCTACCCCATCCCATCACCCTCTTCGCCCTATTTTGCGCCGCCGTGATAGTGATCAGTGGCATCGCGGGTTATTTCGAGCTGACGGTCAACGATCCCCGTCCGGTCGGCGCGGCGGGACGTGGCGAAGATGGCCTGATCCACGTGGTTAGCCTGATGAACGCCGAAGGCCTGAGGATGATAGTCTCCAACCTGGTGACCAACTTCACCGGCTTTACTCCCCTGGGCACTGTATTGGTGGCCCTACTTGGGGTTGGCATCGCCGACCGCTCCGGGCTGCTGTCGGCGGCCATGCGCACCCTGGTCATGGGCGCCTCAAAGCGTCTGGTCACGCTGACAGTAGTCTTCGCCGGTATCGTCTCCAACACGGCGGCCGAGCTGGGCTATGTAGTGTTGATCCCCATGGCCGCACTGATCTTCCACTCTCTGGGGCGTCACCCCCTGGCGGGTCTGGCGGCGGCCTTCGCCGGTGTCTCAGGCGGCTATAGCGCCAACCTGCTGCTGGGCACGGTCGACCCGCTATTGTCGGGCATCACCGAGGCGGCGGCGCAGATGATCGACCCCGACTATTTAGTTGGCCCAGAGGTGAACTGGTACTTCATGTTTGCCTCCACCTTCGTCATTACCCTACTGGGCGCCCTAGTCACGGAGAAGATAGTCGAGCCCAAGCTGGGCAAGTACGACCCCACCGAGGCCAGCATAGATCTGCATAGTCAGAAGATGGATAGCGTCACGCCGCTGGAGATCAAGGGCCTCAAGATGGCCGGTCTCTCCATCCTGATATTAGGCGGCATCCTGGCGCTCTCTGTGGTGCCGGAGAATGCGCCGCTGCGTCACCCTGAGACGGGGCTGGTTGCCGGTTCGCCCTTCCTCAAGGGGATAGTCGCCTTCATCTTCATCTGTTTCGCCATTCCCGGCCTGGTCTACGGCAAGGTGGTGGGCACCATGAAGCGGGATAAAGACGTGATCGACGCCATGTCCCACAGCATGAGTACCATGGGCATGTATATCGTGCTGGTGTTCTTTGCCTCGCAGTTTGTCGCCTTCTTCAAGTGGACTAACCTGGGCGCCGTGCTGGCGGTAGCAGGGGCCGACGCCCTCAATGCCATAGGGCTCACGGGGCCGCTGGTGTTCCTGCTGTTTATCATGATGTGTGGTTTCATCAACCTGATGCTGGGCAGCGCCTCGGCGCAGTGGGCGGTAACGGCGCCTATCTTCGTGCCCATGCTGATGTTGGTCGGCTATGCGCCAGAGACGATTCAGGCAGCCTACCGAATCGGCGACTCGGTCACCAACCTAATCACCCCAATGATGAGCTATTTCGGCCTGATCCTGGCGGTGGCCTCCCAGTATAAGAAGCACCTGGGCATAGGCACGCTGGTCGCCACCATGTTGCCTTACTCTATCGTCTTCTTTATCGGTTGGACCTGCTTCTTCTTCATCTGGGTGTTCGCCCTCGGGCTGCCGGTCGGTCCGGGCGCCGCCACCTACTACACGCCGTAAGAAAAGTTGCGAGGCCGGTGAAACCATCGGCCTCGCTCATTTTGCTAGGCCAGGCTGGCCTTAATCACTTCTCGTACCGACTCCACCCGCTTCGCCAATACCGACCGTCGTCGACGGCAGAGATAAATAGGCTCGCTGACAGCATTGGGCAGCCGATGCGCCCTTATCAGCTCCTGACGGGCAAAGGCCTCCACCGCATAGGCCGGCAAGACGGTAAAGCCCAGTCCACGACTCACGGGCTCGAGAATCAAGCCTATCTGATTAGAGAAACCCCGATTAGGCAGCTGATCACTATGTTCAAACTCTGGATAATTAGCGCCCAACAGCAGCTTGGCATGATGAGCACCGTCGGGATGATCGAAAAAACCCATCTGCTGTAGCGCCTCCCAGGACACAGTCTCCTGGCTCGCGGGCGTGACCAGAAGCAGCGGCTCCTTGGCGATCGGCTCGGCCTGTACCTCGGTAAGCTCTGGCTGGCGAGTCATCAGGCCGATATCGGCCTCCATCGCGGCGATGGCGCTCTCGACTCCGGCGTTGGAGGCGAAACGATAATCCAGCGACAACTCAGGGTGCGCGCATTGCAGCTCAAGCAGCTCGCCATACAGCTTGAGGCCGACGCTGCCGGGGGAGATCAGGCGTACCTCTCCGGCAAAGGGCGGGTCTTGCTTGATCCCCTGCTCAAGCTGAGCCAAGGATTGCAGTATCGCCTGCCCCTGCTGGTATAGCTGACGCCCGGCGTGGGTCAGGGAAAACTTCTTGCCCTCTCTGAGCAGCAGCTGAGTATCGAACTGCTCTTCGAGCTTACGCACATGCTGACTGACGCCGGATTGAGTCATATGCAGGCGCTCGGCGGTGCGGGTGAAATGGCCCAGCTCCACCAGGGTGCAGAAGCTGCGCAACCAGACGGGATTAATCATCACAATTTGTACTCAAAATTATAAATTTTGATAATTTTACATAATTCTGTGTGATTTGTAATCTATACCCAACTCACCAACAGGAGCACAGTATGAACAACACAACTTACCCAAGAACCTTTTCTCACATAGGTATTTCGGTGCCGGATCTCGAGGCAGCCGTCAAATTTTACACCGAGGTGTTAGGCTGGTATCTCATCATGAAACCCACCGAGATTGTGGAAGATGACAGCCCAATCGGCGAGATGTGTACCGACGTCTTCGGTGCCGACTGGGGATCGTTCCGTATCGCGCATCTGGCCACCGGCGACAAGATAGGCGTCGAGCTGTTTCAGTTTGCCAATCAGCAAAACCCTGAGGATAACTTCGAATATTGGAAGACGGGCGTATTCCACTTCAGCGTACAAGACCCGGATCTCGAAGGCCTAGTGGAGAAGATTGTCGCCGCAGGTGGTAAGAAGCGCATGAAGGCCCCTCGCTACTACTATCCAGGCGAGAAGCCTTACCGCATGATCTACATGGAAGATCCCTTCGGCAACATCCTAGAGATCTACAGCCACAGCTATGAGCTAACCTACAGCGCGGGCGCTTATTAATACCAAACTCTAGCCCATAAAAAAGGCCAACCCTTAACATAGGGTTGGCCTTTTAGTACCGATTTAGACTAATCAGAAAAGCATTAGCCTTGAATGCCCGAGTGTCTCAGCAGGGCGTCGATCTGTGGCTCACGGCCTCTGAAACGCTTAAATAGCTCCATCGGCTCCAGGCTGCCGCCCATCTCGAGGATGTTTTCTAGGAAGCTGCGTCCGGTCTCGGCATTAAAGATCCCCTCCTCCTCGAAGCGAGAGAAGGCATCGGCCGACAATACCTCGGCCCACTTGTAGCTGTAGTAACCCGCGGCGTAACCACCGGCAAAAATATGGGCAAAGCTGTGCTGGAAACGATTAAAGTCGGCGGCCTTGACCACGGCAACCTGATCTCTCACCTCATCCAACTTAGCCTGAATGTGGGCACCCTCGGCCGGGTCATATTCCAGATGCAGGCGGAAGTCGAACAGCGAAAACTCCAGCTGACGCAACATCATCATGCCCGACTGGAAATTCTTCGCCGCCAGCATCTTGTCTAACATCGCCTTCGGCAGGGGTTCATGGGTCTCGAAATGGCCCGAGATCTCCGCCAGCGCCTCCTCCTCGAAGCACCAGTTTTCCATGAATTGGCTCGGCAGCTCCACCGCATCCCAGGGCACACCATTGATGCCAGAGACGCCCGCCACATCTATCTTGGTCAGCATATGATGTATGCCGTGGCCAAACTCGTGGAACAGCGTCGTCACCTCATCGTGGGTAAACAGCGCAGGCTTGCCGCTGACAGGGGCGTTAAAGTTACAGGTCAGGTAAGCCACCGGCTTCTGCAGGCCCTTGGCGGTTTGTCGACGCACCCGGCAATCGTCCATCCAGGCGCCGCCGCGCTTACCCTCGCGGGCATAGAGATCCAGGTAGAAGCTGCCTCTGTGCTCACCCTCGGCGTCTTTGATATGGAAGAAGCGCACATCTTTATGCCAGCTGTCGAAATGCTCCTGCTCCTCTATGGTCAGGTCAAACAGACGAGACACCGTATAGAAGAGGCCCGACAGCACACGATCTTCAGGGAAATACGGGCGCAGCAGCTCCTGGGAGATCTCATATCTGTGGTGCTTGAGCTTCTCGGCATAGTAGCTGAGATCCCAAGGCGCCAGCTCGGTCACGCCAAACTCTTTCTCGGCAAATGCAGTCAACTCGGCCAGCTCGTTTTGACCCTGCTGCTTAGAGCGGGCCGCCAGCTCGTTGAGGAAATCCAGCACCTGCTGCGGCGTCTCGGCCATCTTGGTCGCCAATGACTTGTGGGCGAAGCTGTCGAAGCCAAGCAGTTTAGCCAGCTGATGGCGCAGATCTAAGATCTCATCCATTAAGGGGCCGTTATCAAACTCACCGGCGTTAGGGCCCTGATCCGAGGCGCGGGTGACGAAGGCTCGGTAGCACTCCTCGCGCAACTGACGATTGTCGCTGTAGGTCATCACGGGCAGATAAGAAGGGAAGTCCAGGGTGAACAACCAGCCTTGCAGCTCTTTGGCCTCGGCCATCGCCTTAGCCGCGGCAATGGCTGACTCGGGCAAACCGGCCAGATCCTCGGCGTCGGTTATCAGCTTAGTCCAGGCCTGAGTGGCATCCAGCAGCTGATTAGAGAAGCTACTGGTTAACTCAGATAAACGTTTAACCAATTTTCCATAAATTTGTTTATCTTCATCGTTCAATCCTATGCCCGACAGCTCGAAATCGCGCAGGCTATGCTCAATACTCGTCTGTTGCGCCTGGCTCAGCTTGGCAAATTCATCGGACTCCTTCAGCGCCTTGTAGGCCTGATACAGCCCCTGATGCTGACCCACATAGGTACCATATTCAGACAAGAGCGGCAGGCAGGCATCGTGGGCAGCGCGCCACTCATCAGTGCTGAGCACAGAGTTCATGTGCGACACGGGCGACCAGATCTGGCTCAGTTCGTCATCCACCTGCTCGAGCGGTGCGATCAGATTATCCCAGGTGTAGGGACCTCCACTGGCGAGCACCTCATCGATCTTCTGGCGACAATTGGCAATCCCCTGCTCGACGGCTGGCTGAATATGCTCGGGTTTAATTTGCGAAAATGGCGGTAATTCACTGCCGCTTAGCAAAGGGTTACTCATCTGGTGTCCTCGTCAATCTTTGGGTATTGAGAGTACATATGGGCGGCGCCGCGACTATTCAAGCATCTTTGGAAAACTTGCAGGCCGAGAATAATGCTTAAGACCTAGGTTTTAACACCTAGAAGTGAGCACCTAGCAATGACCTAGATGGAAAACTTTGATCTAAAGCAAGGCGGTAATGACTAGATATTTACATTGTCGATATTGCCAAGCGGATCGCAAATGCGACCAATTATCATTTATGTTTAATATTTGACCCATTATCATCCGTAACGATTCCAACAGCTTTCAATGTTACTCCCATGAACAGACTGCTCTCTCATTCTTGTATAGTCGGCCTCATACTAGCCGGCACAGCCAACGCCACCGACGAACCAATTCCGGGTACAGTCGATGACTCGCATATCAACAACATCATCAGTCACGCCGAAGGCCCGGATACCAATGTCATCCTCGACCTGGGTTGGGACTCAAAATATATCTCAGAGGGACGCAACAACTTAGACAAGGGTGGCATCTACTGGGCGACGGCCGCCGTACAAGTCGACGATCTCACCCTGTTTACCACAGTCGGTCGTGGTGATAGCCAATACTATATCGAGTGGAACATGGGGCTGGAATATGGCTTCGAGCTGGGCGACAAGCTAAGTGCCGCCCTGGGTTATCAGCGCATCGAGTCCTACGGCGATGAGCGCTGCGGCGACAACGAACTGTTTGCCACCCTGGAATACACTGGCATCACCTGGCTAACCCCTTCGCTGAGCTACACCTACTCCACCGAGGCGGGCGGTTACTTTGTCGAGGCCAGCCTGCACAGCGAATGGCCAGTCTCAGACAGACTGACACTGACACCCTATGTCACCCAGGCGTTTGACTTCCAGTATGCGACCGAAGAACACGATGGCCCTAACCATTTTCAGTTTGGTGTAGAGGCCCAATATCAGCTAGCCAATCGCCTTGTGCTCTCTGGCCACCTGAGCCGCACCCTAGCCCAGGAAGATATTAAGCAGGAAAACCCAGACGCCAAGGGTAGCCTCAACAACACCTATGCGGGCCTGCACCTCACCTTTAGTTTCTAGGCATTAGCTTCTAGGCTTTAGCCGACAGCCCAAACCGTGTCCTTCATTGAAAGCTGGCTCGCCATGAACTAGCTTTACCTAAGGCTAGCAAGGAGTGCTAGCCCTGACTCGGAGGACACGGAATGTCTGGCCACTATCGAACGCTTACCTATTTCACCTTAAACGCCATCGCGCTCTCGCTGCTATTCAGCTGTACCGCAGAGGCCAAAGATAAGGACACGCCGCTCACGCAAGAGACTGTCCTCCACGAGACTATGACCCTGCCCGTCGACGGTGCGCTGGATAGCGAAGGTAATCCACTCGCCATCCCAGACAATCCCACCGGCGCCCTTAACTATCGCGCCAGCCATGCGCAGCCCAAGTCGCGCCGAGATAAGAAATCGCCCTCAAAATCCAAGAGCAAACGCAGCAAAAAACAAAACCGCAAAACGCCGAGCCGCAAACAGCAGCTTGCCAGCCGCCAGCATGTGGCCGACGACCCCAGCTGCCGCTGGCTGGACAAACGCATGTCGCATCTTGAAAACAGCCTCAAGCGGCAACAGAAACACCAGTACGGCTACCAGGATAAGGAGCTACGCGCCCGCCAGAGCGAATGGGTCTGCATGAAGTGCGGCGCCGAAGGGCCAAGCCAGAGCGATCACCACAGATGCCAATATCGGCGCTAACGCCAAACGCATTTGAAAGTCATACGCCCTGACGCGGGTCTATTGCTAAAGGGCGCACACACCTCTGGTTTGCTTGTCGCTTTACCCCTACAATGACCCCCATATGCAATCCGTCGAATTTGGAGAAAAAGATGGCTCAACATTTTGACTATATCTGTTTAGGCGCCGGCAGCGGCGGGATCGCCTCGGCCAACCGTGCGGCCATGCGCGGTGCCAAGGTACTGCTGATCGAAGCCAAGGCGCTGGGCGGCACCTGCGTTAACGTTGGCTGCGTCCCTAAGAAAGTCATGTGGTATGGCGCCCAAGTCGCCGAGGCCATGCACCTGTACGCCAAAGACTATGGCTTCGACGTATCGGTCAACAAATTCGATTGGAGCAAGCTGGTCGAGAGCCGCGAAGCCTACATCGAGCGTATCCACGGCGCCTACGACCGTGGCCTGGACAGCAATGGTGTCACCTTGGTGCGCGGCTATGGCCGCTTCGTCGACAACAACACCATAGAGGTCAACGGCGAGCACTACAGCGCCGACCATATCCTGATCGCCACCGGCGGCACCCCCACCATTCCAAACATTCCGGGCGCCGAATATGGTATCGACTCAGACGGCTTCTTCGCCCTCAACGAGCAGCCTAAGCGTGTGGCCGTTGTCGGCGCTGGCTATATCGCCGTCGAGCTGGCGGGTGTACTCCATGCCTTGGGCAGCGAAACTCACCTGTTTGTGCGTAAGCATGCGCCGCTGCGCAGCTTCGACCCTATGCTGAGCGAAGCCCTGATGGAGTCTATGGCCACAGACGGCCCTAGCCTGCACACCCACAGCATTCCAGAGTCTGTGACCAAGAACGCCGACGGCTCACTGACCCTTAAGCTGGAAAATGGCGAAAGCTATGAGGTCGACACCCTAATCTGGGCCATCGGCCGTCGTCCATCCACCGACAAGATCGGCCTGGAAAATACAGACGTTAAGCTCAACGACAAGGGTTATGTGGTGGTCGATGCACAGCAAAACACCACAGCCAAGGGCATCTACTGCGTCGGCGACATCATAGAAGGCGGCATAGAGCTTACCCCGGTTGCGGTAAAAGCCGGTCGCCTGCTGTCGGAGCGTCTGTTTAACGGCATGACAGAAGCCAAGATGGATTACAGCCTAGTGCCAACCGTGGTGTTCAGCCACCCGGCAATCGGTACCATGGGCCTCACCGAGCCAGAGGCGATCGCCCAATATGGCGAGGAGAACGTCAAGGTTTATAACTCAGGCTTCACCTCTATGTACACGGCAGTTACCGCTCACCGTCAGGCCTGCAAGATGAAGCTGGTGTGCGCCGGTAAAGAGGAGAAGGTCGTGGGCATTCACGGCATCGGCTACGGCATGGATGAGATACTGCAAGGCTTCGGCGTCGCCATCAAGATGGGTGCCACCAAGGCCGACTTCGACGCCGTCGTCGCCATCCACCCCACAGGCGCCGAAGAGTTCGTAACTATGCGTTAATCAGCTCGTTGCTTGATTGAGAGAACAGCAAAAGGCCAGACATATGTCTGGCCTTATTTAATGCTACGCGATGAGAATTGGCGCTCATCTTGTGGAAATATCGGCTAACGCCGCGTTAAGGGGCAGCCAACGCTGCTTCCAAGCTTCAGCATAACATCGTAATCACACAAACCAACGCATAATAAAAATGCCACGCGTTGGCTGTCCCTCTTGAACGCTTTGCTAGGTTAATTTGTTACCTCGTACTCCATAGCGCCATAGGAACCAATTAGTACGTCTTCACGCGTTTGCTCTTCTGCGTTATCAAAGAAGTTATACCCATCCATCCCAATTTCCTTACACAAGTCAATTAGCTTGTTTTGAATATCTTTAGGCAAGTAAATTGATATAGACATTACGCGTCCAGTTAATGGCATATCTGGAGGACCAAACCTTGAAACCCCAAGAACTGAGTTTTTTGCCAATACAGACTTAATGTCATCACTGTCAGCAAGATGCGTGTTGACGCCAACTAATACATTAGATAAAGCAGTGTCAGAAGCACTACCTTCACTCTCTTTAAGGCTCTCGATAGTGACTAACTTCTCTAACTTCTCAATTTTGGCGGTTAACTCGTGGAACTGAACTTCCGATTTACTCACTTTGATTACTGCATTTGTCTTATTGCTTAAATAGCTTGAGTAATAAGAATCCTCTTGTAGCTCTGGACGAAACTTCGTTTGCAACAAAAAAACCGCAGACAAAAACAAAGGAACATTTACAACCGCAGCGATAACCAAAAGACCAGATTGCCAAACAGTTTCAATATTGGTAGCTGCAATCAAAAATGAACTACTAATGGATAATAAACCAACTAACCAAGCAGCTAAAAGCTGGATTGGCTTCGTTAATTTTTCAGGGTTTATCTTACTTTGATTCAATTTGATTTCCCAAAAATTAACCTAACGCTTATTAGCGAGAATGTCGTCTATGTAAATCATTACCACCTAACGTACATCGCGACAAATTCTTTAACCGTCTGAAATTTATATCAATAATGGCATTTCACAACAAGAAAAAGCGAACAACCCAAAACAAAACGAGACCCGCTTAATTAAAGGAAAGAGCGAGACCTGCAATGCTTCCCATTAAATAAGCAACACGATAATCCAAGTCCTTATATGCGACGCAATACGCAAAGCGGATTATCAAATTAACAGGATAGTGAGCAGCCCTATCAGCCTTTTCCTTCACGCCAGCCTTAGTCTACTCCTAGCAAGCAATCACCGAACATAAGCCAAAAGTGTGACTTGCGCGGCTCTGCAAAGTGAGTCAAATCCAGCATAGATAACACTCCTGCCGAGCCTTGGGTTCAGCAACAAAATCCCTTGTGGTCACGACAAAAAAAATTAGCTTTTCTCCGCTGGGGTTTATCAATAAGGTCGCGCCCTAAACAGGCGATGGAAGACCTCTGGCAATCGAATGATATCCAAGGAAAAAAGACCGTTCCGCCGCGGTACTACTCAATTATGGCTATAGTTAAACCAGTTGAGTTATTCCGTTGGCGGCAGGCCGCGCTTAGGTGATCTTTTGCCAACGCGACCCCTCGCGCCGTCGACCTAGATTGTTCGCCATGAGGCCAGCAATCATTTTGAATTTGAAAGCATTAATTTTTTGTTTTACCACTAAGGAATGTAGACATGCGTATTGCAATCTTGTCTCGCAACGAGAACTTATACTCTACCATGCGCCTGAAAGAAGCCGGCGAAGCGCGCGGCCACGAGGTGGATATCATAGACACGCTGCACTGCTACATGGATATCACCAGCAGCAACCCGACCGTGCGTTACATGGGTAAGGTGTTGCCTAAATATGATGCCGTGATCCCACGTATCGGCTCGTCGATCACCTTCTACGGCACGGCCGTGGTGCGCCAGTTCGAGATGATGGGCACCTTCTGCGTCAACGAGTCGGTGGCCATCAGCCGCTCTCGCGATAAGCTGAGATCCCTGCAGCTGCTGTCACGCAAGGGCATTGGCCTGCCGCGCACCGGATTTGCCAGCAAGCCCGACAAGATCCAGGATTTGATCAAGAATGTGGGCGGCGCCCCCCTGGTGATCAAGCTGCTGGAAGGCACACAAGGCATAGGCGTAGTATTGGCCGAAACCAATAAGGCGGCCGAGAGCGTGATCGAGGCCTTCATGGGTCTCAAGGCCAACATATTGGTGCAGGAGTTCATCAAAGAGGCAGGCGGCGCCGATATTCGCTGCTTCGTGGTGGGTGATAAGGTAGTGGCGGCCATGAAGCGTCAGGCGGCCGAAGGCGAGTTTCGCTCTAATTTACACCGCGGCGGCGTGGCCCAGCTGGTGCGCCTGTCGAAAGATGAGCGGGCAACGGCCCTCAACGCCGCCAAGGCGATGGGGCTCAACCTGTGTGGTGTGGATATCTTGCAATCCAACAATGGTCCTGTGGTGATGGAGGTCAACTCCTCGCCAGGCCTGGAAGGGATAGAACAGGCGACCGGCAAGGATGTGGCCGGGCTGATCTATGAATTTATTGAGAAAAAGGCGAAACCCAACGCCAACAGAACTCGCGGAAAAGGCTAAATGAATTCAGCACTGACCATAGCAGGGGTCGATATTCAACCCGGCACCGAGCACCAGCTCGAGCTGCCCGTTGCCAGCCTCTACACTGACACTCAGGTCTCAATTCCTGTCCATGTGATCCGGGCCAAGAAGGATGGCCCCAAGGTGTTTGTCAGCGCCGCGGTGCATGGCGATGAACTCAATGGCATAGAGATCATCCGTCGCCTGATCCAGAGCAAGCTTAAGCTGCTCAAGGGCACGCTGATCTTGGTGCCTATGGTCAATGTTTATGGGGTGCTGAACCAGAGCCGTTATATGCCCGACAGGCGCGACCTTAACCGCTGTTTTCCCGGTTCGCCCAAGGGCTCACTGGCGGGGCGGGTGGCGCATACCTTCTTAGACAGCATAGTGCAGCACTGCGACTATGGTATCGACCTGCACACCGGGGCGATCCACAGATCTAACCTGCCGCAGATCCGCGCCAATCTGGATGACGAGCAGACTCTGGCCCTGGCCCAGGCCTTCGGTGTGCCTGTGCTGCTTAACGCCAACGTGCGTGATGGCTCGCTGCGGGAGTCGGCGGTTAACAAGGGCACCAGGGTGCTGTTGTATGAGGCAGGTCAGGCACTCAGATTCGACGAGCTGTCGATTCAGACCGGCGAGCGGGGGATTCTCAACGTGCTGTCGGCGCTGGGGCTGATCCGCAAGCGCAGGCAGCGCAAGAAGATAGCCCCCTTCATCGCCAACCGCAGCGACTGGACTCGCGCCTCGGCCAGTGGCTTCGTGTGCGAATTTGTTAAGCTAGGCAGCTATGTGGAGAAGGGCGAGGTGCTGGCGGAGATCAACAGCCCACTGGGCGAGCTGATCCAGAGCGTGGTATCCAACCGCGCGGGCATCGTCATCGGCAAGCAGAATATCCCCCTGGTACTGGAGGGTGATGCCATGTTCCACGTGGCCTACTTTGGCAGCGCCGCCGACGAGGTGGCCGAACATATTGAGATAATGAACGATCAGATAATGCCGCTGACCACCCAAACCATCTAAGGCATGAAGAGGCATGAAGAGGCATTAAGCGAGATTGAGGGACAAAGAGCGATGAACAAGATCATCATAGGCAACTTAGAGGCATGCGATCTGCCGGATCTGGGCATCAAGGATCTGCATGTACGCATCGACACGGGCGCCAAGACCTCGGCCCTGCATGTGGATAACCTCAAGCGGATCAAGGTGGGGGGGCGTCCCTATGTCGCCTTCGACCTGCATCCGGATGTGTACGACTTAGACCAAATCGTCCACTGTAAAGCACCTGTGCATGACTCCCGCCGCATCAAGTCGTCCAACGGCGAGGTGGAGCAGCGCTGCGTGATTGAGACCACACTCAAGCTGGGAGAGCATGAGTGGCCCATAGAGCTGACCCTGAGTAATCGCCAGGACATGACCTATCTGATGCTGCTGGGCAGAGAGGCGATGGGCGATCGCGTTCTGGTGGACCCGTCGGAGAGTTTTCTCATCAACGGCTAACCGTCTGTTGCAGTGCTTGCTAAGGCAGGCACTGGCTCTGCCTGTGGCAATGTAAAATGCAGGCTTTCAATGGTTTAGTTAAGGGCTTTCCCTTACACTGTCCCCCAAGCTCAACCAAGGACATCCCCTATGACAATGCCAGACCCCATACCACCCACAGATCAAGCGGCCAGAGACGACCTACTCGCCCGCGTCATCGACATTGTCAGCCATCCCGAGGCGGAGGAGCTACCCTCCCTCGGCTTTATCAGCGACTATTCCGATGCCGACCTGGCCGACCTGCTGGAGTCGGTGAGCGACCAGTATCGTTCGCCCATCTGCCGTAAGATCCCAATTGATCGCGGCTGGCCCATATTGCACCTGCTGCACTATGAAACCGCCCGCCACGTCTTAGATCTGCTCAGCCCCGAGCAGCTACAGGGACTGGCACGGCGTATCTCAGAGATAGATATCCTCACCTTCGCCGAGATTCTGCCCAGCGACATAGTCGAAGACTATCTGGATCAGCAAGAAGCCCTCACCACGGAGCAGATGCAACAGGCGCTGAGCTACCAGGATGAGGCGGTCGGCCGTTATCTCAACAACGATATCTTACGCTCGCGCCCAACCGCCACGGTTGGCCGGGTGTTGGAGAGAATAAATAAGCAGAAACAGCGGGAATATGTGGCCGTCTATGGTGTGGATGCCGAGGGGCAGTTTCATGGTGGCTGCACACTGGAGCAACTCTATCGTACCGATCCCGCCACCCCATTGGCCGAATGCCTCACCGAGCTCGAGATCATAGGCGACGAGCAGGACATCACTAAGGTGGCGCAGCAGTTCAATCCTGTGGCGGGGTTCGCCTGGGTGCCGGTTGAGAAAGAGGGCAAGATCATCGGCGCCGTCGCCCTGTCGACCCTGATGCACCGCCTCAAGGAGCGAAGCCTGGAGGTACTGGTGTCTGAGACGCCTCAGGATGAGGAAGACCTCTTTACCCCGGTCGGCGTGGCGGCGCGCATGCGCGCCATCTGGCTCACGACTAACCTGCTAACCGCCTTCCTCGCCTCCTGGGTGATCGGCCTGTTCGGCGACGCCTTGCAGCAGGTGGTGGCGCTGGCGATTCTGATGCCAGTGGTGGCCAGCATGGGCGGCATCGCGGGTAGTCAGACCCTGGCGGTGGCGCTGCGCGGTATTGCCCTTAACCACTTGAAACGCAGCAACCTGACCATGCTGCTGGACAAGGAGCTCAAGATTGCCGCCTTCAACGGCGTGCTGCTGGGCGCGCTGATCGGCGTGGTGGTGAGTTGGTGGTTCTCCTCTCTGGCGCTAGGGGGCATCATCTTCGTGGCGATTGTGTTCAACAGCCTGGCAGCGGCCTCGTCGGGTACTGTGATCCCTTTCTTGCTCAAGCAGATGCGAATCGACCCTGCGGTAGCGGGCTCGGTGATCCTCACCACAGTCACAGATGTGGTAGGCTTCTTCATCTTCCTCGGACTGGGTAGCCTGCTCCTGCTGAGCTAGCCTGACTGAGCTTAACTGGGCCTTAGTTGGGTTTGGTTGGACTTAGTTGGACTTAGCTGGGCTTGAAAACCTAGCCGAGCTGGGCGAAACCCGACACAGGTAAGATTAAAAATACCGAATCTGTGGTAAAACAGCCCGAATTCGATAGAAGGTTGGCAGGCCTTATTCTGCCAACCCGGTTAAACAAGATATAGACTCGATGAAAGCATTGTTTCAAAAGTGGCCATTTCCCCCCGCTCAGGCGATCTTCTTTCTCGCCGGCGCCCTCTGTCTGACGCCGGTGATCTCCTCGCCCATCGCCCTGGTGATAGGCTTCACCCTGGCCAGCCTGGGGCTGGTGCCCCAGCAGCTGGATATCGGCGCCCTGACCAAGAAGCTGCTGGCCTACGCCATTATCGGCCTCGGTTTCGGCATTCAGCTTGATGCGGCCATCAGTGCCAGCAGCCAAAATATCGGGCTGATCTTAGGCTCCATCATCTTTACCCTGCTACTGGGCACTGTGCTGGGCAGGCTGCTGAGAGTCGATGCCAAGCTGAGCCATATGATCGCCTCGGGTACGGCCATCTGTGGCGGTAGCGCCATCGCCGCCGTCGCCCCTGCCATCAAGGCCGACAGCCATGACACGGCCATCGCCCTGGCGACCGTGTTCGTGCTCAACTCCATCGCACTGTTTCTGTTTCCCGCACTCGGGCATCTGCTGCAGCTGAGTCAGTATCATTTTGGGGTGTGGAGCGCCATCGCCATCCACGACACCTCGTCGGTGGTCGGTGCCGCCTCGGCCTATGGTGATGAGGCGCTGCGCACCGCCACCACGCTCAAACTGGCCAGAGCCCTGTGGATAGTGCCCGTGGCACTGGTCAGCGCCATGGCCTTCGGGGGCAATCGACGCAAGGTCGCCGTGCCCTTCTTTATTCTCTTCTACTGTCTGGCGATACTGCTGGCGCACTTTGTGCCCCAGGGGCAGGTTCTCTATGACGGCATCTTTGCCCTGTCTAAACGTGTGTTGGTGCTCTGCCTGTTTATGATTGGCGCGGGGATCACCATAGGCAAGATGCGCCAGGCAGGAATGCGGCCGATGACCCTGGGATTACTGCTCTGGCTGATTATCGGCGCGGGTTCTCTGCTCTACATCGTCAACTTTAGCTGAAACGCTGTAGCGCCACACTAGGGTCACTATGGTAATAAAGGCCGCCAGCTCCACCAGGGAGCGAGCGAGTCCCGTGGTGAGCCAGGACGCCAACAGGAAGGCACAACACAAAAGCACTAGCCACTTTTTCATCTTTGCCTCCTTTAAGTTTAACGAAAGAGTTTGGCGAAATGATTAAGTGGCTATTATTTATTGCCGCCGAAATCTCAGCAAATACCCGTTTTTACTAACAAATAGCTGAATCGGCTAAGGACTAAATTGACTAACTTATGACGGCGTAGGGATCCTTGTCGGCATCACTGTTCCACTGATATTCGGTAAGCACCTCTATCTTCCTCGCCTGGGCCTCACCAAACTGCTGCGCGATATAGAAGAGCGCCGCGTCTGTGCCGGCCGACACGCCTGACGAGGTCAAGAAACGGCCATCGTCCACCCAGCGGGCGCTAGGCTGCCAGATCACCTTATCGTTTAATCCCGTCACCCAGGCATAGGCCATCTTGTTGGTGGTGGCGCTGACGCCATTAAGCAGATCCGCCTTAGCCAGTAGGGCCGCACCGGTACAGACGGAGAACACCTTCTTAGACACCTGCACCTGACGTGTCAGCCAATCTAACAAACGGGTATCGTCCACCAACTTGCGCGTCCCCATGCCGCCGGGGATCAATAGGAGATCGCACTCGACCACATCATCGAGCAGCCTGTCGGCAACCACTCTCGGCCCCTGGTAACTGCGCACGATAGACTTAGGACCGATCAGGGTGATATCGACGCTAGGCAGATGCCCCAGCATCTCGATGGGACCATGCAGATCTAAGGTTTCATAGTCATCAAACACCAGAGCCAACACCTTGAGCGGTGCTTGGGTTTGATCAAGTGCCTGGGTTTGATCTTGGTCTTTGACAGAATTGTGAGTAGGACTCGCGGCAATTAGCTTGGGGGAGAGACCCGCGGCGAGAAGCGCGCCGCCGGCCAGGATAAATTCTCTTCTGTTCATCGATGACTTAAGCCAATTTCAGTAATAGATTGGCGCCAGTGTATCCGCCCACGGCGCGCCATACAGCACGGCATTGGACTTCTGCTAGCCAGCACGCAAAATCCTTGAAATCTTGATGCCTGTTGCAGGCTAACTCAGTAGAAGGGGCTTGGGTCCACATCCAGGCTGCTGGGCGACACGCCGCGCTCGATATGCAACTCCGATTTAAGCAGATCCACCATAGCCACCTCGGTGTAATGCTTGTGCTTCACCGAATAGAAGGTCTTGATCACCGGGTGTAGGGCGTCTCTGTCTTTCGCCTCCCAGACGATTCCCACCCTGCCATCGGAGAGCTGCACCAGGGAGCCAACCGGATAGACACCGACACAACGGATAAACTCATACACCAGCCTCTCGTCCAAGTGGAAGGGGGTCAGGCTGAGCAAGATCTTAAAGGCCGCGGCCGGGCTCATCGCCTCCTTGTAGCAACGGGTCGCAGTCAGGGCGTCGAAGATATCCACGATACAGCTCATGCGACCATGGAGGGAGAGCTCCTCCCCCTTGAGGCCATTGGGGTAACCCTTGCCATCGAGCTTCTCGTGGTGCATCAGACAGACATCGCGGCTGATCTGCGACAGATCCTCTGTCTCGGCCAGGATCTCCTGGGCATAGACCTGATGCAGCTTCATATGCTCAAACTCTTCCGGCGTCAGACGCCCCGGCTTGTGCAGAATGCGATTATTGACGCGCACCTTGCCGATATCGTGCAAGATGCCACCCACCGCTAACTGTTTGAGCACGCTACGCTTGAGCTTGAGGTAGCGACCGAAGGTCACCAGGAGGAAGGCCACATTGATGGAGTGTTCCAACAGATAGGCATCTTTGGAGCGCAGGGCCGAGATACACTTGAAGGCGTCGGCATCGAGCATGACAGATTCGAGCATCTTGTCCGCCAGTGCCTCGAAAGGCTCTACCTTGACCGCCTTACCCTCGAAGGTCTCGGACAAGACCTTCTTGACCAGATCTTTCGCCTCGCTCATCAGGCGTTTGGCCTTCTCCTGGGACTGATCCCGGGTCAGCCGTATTATCTTCTCTGGCTCTTGTTTCGGCCTGAGTCCACACTCTGGCGCCGACCTTTCTACGTCGACCCAGACATACTCGATACCGTTACGCACCAGCTTATCTATGGCTTGTCGATCTTTAATCTGTCCCGGATTGGTGATATTGACTCTTCCCTGATGATCGATAGCCGCAACATACATGCCCAGCGCCAAGTTTGGCACCGGCACCTTCATAACATCCGCTTTTTCGTTCACGCTTTCGGTCATACCGCTTTCCCAAAAAATCACCCGGTTTTCGCATCCGCTCCTTTTTAGCCTAGTCTAAATCCCTTAGCTTCGGTGCGATTGCCTGTGAAAACACTGTGATAGGAGGAAATTATAGTATGCCTAGGCGCGGCAGAACGCCAGAGGCCGGTGAGGATAGTTCCAGGTTGAATGCCGATTTATCCCTATTTTCCGGCCCCGAAAATGAGGCAAGTTTTTGTAAAGCAAAGACTAATATACTGCTACAAGAAGGTACACTCGATGGCGTCGATCAACCAACGACGACGGGCACAATTGACGCAGGAACGCTCGATATCATCCACCTGCTCATCTTCATCGTCGGCGATGAAGCCGTCGCACCCGGCCGCCAGTTGCCGCGAGGCGCCATACTCCTCCCCATCTAGGGTCAGTTGCCATCGCCCCTGACGTAGTTCAAATGCTTGCTGCATGCTATTCCTCATCGACTTAGCAGTGGGCCGCTAATAGTGTTTCAGCTGCTGCTTGAGGGCGTTGCGCCAGCGGCCCTGATCCTGATACACCAGCAGGGAGACCTGATGATCCCGATAGACAGCCTTCACCTTGCCCGACAGGTAGAGAGGGGTCTTGAAGCAGAGCTGCTCGCCGCTATCGCTGAGCACACGGTCGACGCCGGTCAGCTCGATCGCCTCACCAACCGAGAGCGACACCTCGCCCGCCTCTAGCCCGGGCATCTTAAACTGCCCCTTGATGCGACCATCGTTGCCCTGCAACCTCAGCCCCAGGCCGGCTAAGGCGCCAATCACCCCCTGCCCCGTACCGCCATGTTCGCTCAGATGTATGCCAAGCTGCTCGGCCAGGGCGTAGGCTTGCGCCTTGGTTTTCACCTCCTCCTTGGCCTGCTCGCCGAAGGCGATGAGGGGAGCCTGCTCAAACGGGCTGTGCAGATCCAGCAGGGCGATGCCGGGATCGGCGGCCGCGGCGCTCTCGCTACGCAGATGGGCCACGGCTATTGCTAAGATCTCATCCTGAGACTTAGTGGTACGCACCTGAAAACACATGGCGCTGTTGTGTGAGGTATAGGGGATATCCGGATGCACGTATAGCTGATGACGGGTGACGAATGCGCAGCGACTCAGGTGATTATCGCTCAGTAGCTGGGCTATCTCCTCGGCGATCTCCCCGGTTCCCTTAGTGCCAATATCGTCGGTATCGTCGATACACACCAACCAAGATCTCAACCCAGATGCTCTCACCATGCTTAAATCTCCTCTCTATCTATCAGATCGTGGCTGCGTAGCCGCTCCAACACGGGTGGAACGAGCAAGGCCGCCAGCAAGGCGAAGAAGCTGCCAAACACCAGACTCTTACCAAATTGCAGCGCCACGACTTGTGGACTCAGACCCACCAACAGCCCCTCGATCAGGCCCTTGCTGGCCCAGGCCAGGGTGCCCACCAGCGCCAGTATGATGCAGCGCCACTTGAGCGCCAGCAGGCTGGGCAGAAGCAGCAGACAGATATCCATGGCGATGGCCGGCAGGCCAAACTTCACCAGCAGGAAGGGACCGCCCTTGCCGACGCCCAGGGTCATAGCCATCATGCCCGCCAGCAGGCCACACAGGCTGATGGCACCGCGTTTACCCACGGCACCATAGCAAATTAAGTAGAAGAAGCTCATCAGGAACATGGAATGTCCCGACAGCCCCAGCTTCAGCCTCAGCATCCCCTTCAGCGCCACCAGCAGGGTGGCACAGAAGCCGATAAACAGGGCGTCATTTAGGTTGAATCCTTTATTGTTCATACGCTTGGTTCTCACTAATAGGGCCAGTGGGTCGGCTTGGGATGACGACCAAACTGGCGCAGCCTGGCCGCGGTGGCCATCTGCTTGGATAGTTTTAACAGCTGGATCAGCAGCGGATAGAGCACGCAGTAGATCAGCTCACGCCAATGCTTGGGTCGCCACAACGACTTGAGGCGAATGTTGGCGCCGCGCATTACCTGCATCTGATAGATCTCCCGCGTCTCCTGCCCCAGATAAGGCAAGATGCCGAAGCAGGCGGCCAACACGAAGGCCCACTTGTGGGGCAGACAGAAGCTGAGTACCTCGCCGATACGCTGGGGCGAGCAGGCCACCGACAGCCACCAGCCGGGGATCATGGCCATCAAGATGCGGCAGACGGCGATAATCCCCTCGGGCAGACGCTCGAGCCCGTGCAGCAGCAGATAGAGCAGGCTGGTTATCGCCAACTGACTGGTGAAGATCACCAGCAGCCCCCTGAGCCGACCGCCCAGGTAACGACCCTGTATCAGCAACAGCAAGTTCGCCAGGCCCAGGTAATGCAGCCATGACAGGGGCAAGAGGAAGGCGCAACTGGAGAGCCCCAGTGCGAGCAAGATAGCGAGCGCGCACCAGCGGGTGTCGTTGACCGCGAAGTGGCGTTTAGCACGGCGCACTCCAGGCGCACGTACGCCGCGTCTAGCCCACACGTGAATACGCCTGTGGCGAGGCCGAGAGAGTCTCGAGACGCCCATCCGCCACCCGCCAGAGGCGGTCCACCGGCAGCGCCGCAATCGGCCTGTGGCTGGCGATCACCAGGGCGGTGCCCTGACGGCTCAGCTCCATCAGCAGCGCCACTATCTTGTCGGTGAAGTGGGCATCGAGCCCGGCGAAGGGGTCGTCTAACAGCAGCAGCTTGGGCCTGAGACAGGCGAGCGACGCCAAGGCGATCAGATGCTGCTGGCCGTAAGAGAGCGTATGGGGCGAGTGTCGCGCCAAGGTGGTCAGCCCGAGTTGTCCCAGCAGGGCGATGGCCCTATCCAGCGGCAGACCGTAACGCTTGAGGCTAAACTGCATCTCCTCGATCACGGTATTTTCAAACAGTTGCCGACTCGGTCTCTGGTGCAGCAAGGCCAGATCGGCGCCGAAGCGTCCCAACTTGGGACGCTGACCAAACACCTTGATGCCTAAGGGATCTATGCCCGCCTGGATACCCGCCAGACTCTTGAGCAGTGTGCTCTTGCCGCAGCCATTGTCGCCCACCAGCGCCGCAATCTCACCGGGAAAGAGCAGCAGGGACTCGGCATCGAACAGCTTCTGACGCTCTCGAAATGCCAGGGTAAAACCATGGCTGTCGATGACGGCACTTCCCTGAGGCCAGCAGGGCGACTCGCGCCAACACACCTGCTCGGGACTCGTATCCACCTCTTGCGCCGATAACGCCTGCAGCTGACCCTGGCTTAACTGCCATCTGTGGGTCACTAGATCCTTGAAGACACCCTGATGGTGCTCGACGATCAACAGGGCAACCCCCTGCTGCCTGAGCTGGGTTAGTACGGCCGCCAGCTCCTGCACACCCTGATCGTCCAGCTGGGCCCAAGGCTCATCCAGCAAGAGTAGATCCGGCTCGAGCACTAGCTGGGCGGCGATCATCAGACGATAGCGCTGACCCAGCGAGAGGCTGGTGATCGGCGTGTCCAGGCTGATGTAGAGGCCGACCCGCCGCAGCGCCGAACGCACCTGCAGCAACATCTCATGGCTGGCGACCCCTAGGTTTTCGAGGGCAAAGGCCACCTCGGCCCCCAGGGTCTGGCGCAGCAGCTGCACATTGGGGTCCTGCATCACCACCCCAAGGGTGGCCCCATCGGCTATCTCCCGCTCCCCCTCCCAGGGGCGCTCCAGGATCCCCAGCAAGAGCTTGAGCAGGGTCGACTTACCACAGCCGGTATAGCCGTGAATAAGATGACACTCGCCGGGAGCTATGGTCAGATTGAGATCCTCAAACAGCGGCTGCGCCGCTGTCTGGAAGTTAAAATGGATCTGACTGAGTCGCACCAGGGCCATGGTTTATACCTATAGCTGCCAGTTCACACCTAGGAACACCTGACGGCCCGCCTGAGGCAAGCCTTCGCTCTGATAGTAGCGCTCATCGAGCAGGTTGGCGGCCCTGAGGTAGACAGATAACGCGTCACCGGCAATAGGATGGCTCAACTTGAGATCCACCAGTGTGTAATCATCCAGCGACTTCTCCACCTGCTGTTTCTGGCCGGCAACCTTCTCCTCGGTGTGATACACCTGCCCCATGATATGCTCAATATTCAGGTTGATGCGGGTGGCAAAGCTAAACTCATAGTCCGCCTGTAGCCTGAATTGATGGCGCGGACGGTACTCTAAGGTATCCAGCCCTGGCGCAGCATCCTTGTCTTCGCTGTCGAGGAAGCTGTAGCCGAAGCTCAGCGACAGGTTGTCGATGCTCTGATCGCGCACCAGGAAGTCGACCCCCTTGAACTGATAACGCCCCATGTTCTGATAGATGCCATCGACATCCTTGGCGATATAGTTTTCCGCATCCGTGTAGTAGGCCGCCAGACTCAGATCTGTGTTGCTGCCCAGCCCCTGCGCCAGACTCAGCTCCAGGTGCTTAGAGGTCTCAGACTCGAGATCCTGGTTGCCCGACGAGAGCGAATAGAGGTTGCGCATCGAAGGAAAACGTACCTTGCGGGCCACACCTAGGTTGAGGCGAGTGGCCTCTGCAGCCTGCCAGTAGGCGGAAGCCTGCGCCGAGTAGTCGGACTCATCTTCGCGCACACGTTGTTGCTCATGTAGGGCGCCGCCCAGGCTGGCACCGACGCTGTCCTGCTGATACTGATATTCCGCCGCCAGGGTGTAGAGCCAAGAGGAATCGTCGAATGACTCGGCGCCGCCAGAGCCATTACCGCCACCCGAACCGTTTCCGCCGCCGCTACCAGAACCTGAGCCACCGCCCGAACCGCTACCACCGCCAGTCCCAGAGCCCGAACCGCCGCCGGTTCCTGAACCACTCCCTGATCCAGATCCTGAACCAGAGCCGCTGCCTGATCCGCTACCAGCATCGCTAGTCTCTATCTTCTTGCTCTCTGACTCCCAGCTCTGATGCTCGGCGATCAGGGCGCCGGTCAACAGGTGGCCCTCATCGAAGTCGGCGATCAGCTGCACATTACCGCCGCTCACCACAGAGCGGCCATCCAGGCTTTGCTGCACACCGACAAAGCTGTCATCCAGATAACGGTTTTCCAGCACGTCCGACTGATTCTGATAGATAAAGCCCCTCAGGGTCAGCAGCTCGTTAAATCTATGGGCCAAGCCCAGCTGCACCGTGTGGGCGTCGTAGTCATCGACGCGTTCAAATCTCGTCTTGCCGTTGGTGGTACCGTCGACGGTAGGTTTGCCCCAATCGCCGCTGCGTAGGCTAAGGTTTGCCATCAACTGAGTATTGTCCGACAGCCAGTAGCTGCCCTGGGCAAACAGGTTATCGATGGTCTTGTCGCTGTTGAAGCGGGTATCGCCCTGCTGCAGCTCGGTATCGGGCTGATCGCCAGACACGGGCCAGCCATCTGTCTGCTGACGCGACAGCGAAACCAGCCCCTGCCAACGCTCGCCAGAGCCAGCAACAGTCACGTCGCCGTTGAAGGTATCATTTTCACTGCCCTCGAGATGGCCGGAGAAACCTGGCACGTCGGCGCCCTGCTTAGTGCGAATGTTGATCACGCCGCCCGCGCCGCCTGGACCGTAGAGCACAGAGGTTGGCCCCATGGAAACTGTGACCGAGGCGATCTGGCTGGCGGGTACCACGCTAGGGTCGAACTGACCATCTTCGGCGCCATTGGCCGGCACACCGTTGATCAGATAGATGACATGGCGGGCCTTGAAGCCACGCACATCGACCCTGGGCGTGCCCTGACCGCCAGTACGCACATAGACACCGGGGGCATTCTTTAATATCTGGTCTAGGCTCTGGGCACCCATGGCCTGAATCTCATCGGCGCTGATGGTCCAGCTGCTGGTGGTCTGCTGTAGCGGCGTCGGCTTCTCGCCTGTGATCACTATGACCTCAGCTACATCTAAGATGGGTTCGTGTTTTACTTCCTCGGCCATGACCAGAGGGCTGGCGGCAACGGCGGCTGCCACGAGTGATAATGTGAGACTAACTGGTTTGTTTTTCATGCTTACTTCGCTGTGTCATTTCCCTATGGCCGTCATTCTTCCGGCTTACACCTGTAGCAACAAGCTAACGAAAACCAAAAACAAACCCAGATCGACAAATTTGAACAAATGCCGTGATGGTGGCAGTAGACAAGGGACATTTTGTCCAGTGTAAAACCTTGATTAGACAAAAATACACAGGATAGAATTGCTTCCCAAATAAATGACAAATCTCTCTTTTCTTGGGCAAGCTCACAGCTTAACTGCCTGTAACTTGACAGCTAACAGTCGGCACATTAGTTTGTGGTAAAGATTCTTATTACCAATTCAGATAAGTCTCAGATTCGCCGTGTTTGATGTCCTTACCCGCCTTCAAACCCACGCACTTTTTTACCAGGTTGGAGTATTTCTTGAGCGTTTCCTCGCTGCCACAGGCCATACAATCCCTATCCCGCAAACTCGAAAAACTCGATATTCACCCCCAGGGTGAACCGATCATTCAGTTGTCGGTGACGGCCTGTGTTATGCCGATGATCGCCTGGATCGCCAGCCAACCTTGCTACCCCAGGATCTATTGGCATGGCCGCGACACCCAGGAAGAGGTCGCCGCCCTGGGATGCTGTAAAGATTTTGTCTTCGAAGATGCGGTAGACGACAACCAGCTTTCTCAGGCTTATCAGACCCAGAGGTCACTCTCGACCAATCAGGAAATACGCTACTACGGCGGCGTCGCCTTCGATCGTCATACCGAGTGCTGGCCCGAATATGGTCGTGCCCATTTCATCCTGCCCAGGGTCGAACTCAGGCGTAGCGGCGATGAATACAAGCTGCTGGTCAATCTCAACGTAGAATCTCGCGATATCGAGCAGGAGCGTAACCTGGCGCTGCAGGCCCTCGCCGCTTTGGTACCACCCAAGCCGCTGGCACCGCCAAACAAGATCCATCTGCTGAGCCGCAGCGACCGTCCCAACAAGCTACGCTGGCACGAGCTGGTCAACCAGGTCACCCATGACAGGTTTATTCAGGACACGCCTAAGGTAGTGCTGTCCCGTCTGACCCAGCTCGAGGTGAACGAGAAGGTGGATCCCTGGATGCTGCTGGCAAGCTGGCAGGGTCGCAACCAGAACAGTTTTCAATTTGGCTTTCAATTCAGCCCAGAGAGCGCCTTTATCTCTTGCACCCCTGAGCGTCTGTATCGACGCCGTCAGCGGGAGGTGTTTACCGAGGCGCTGGCCGGCACCACCACGCGTGGGCTCAACGAAGCCGAAGATGCCTTGCTTGCGCAACAGCTGCTGGACGACACCAAGAACAGCCACGAGAACCAGCTGGTGCGTGAACATATCGTCGATGCCCTGACGCCGCTGAGCAACTATGTGGGGGCCGATGAGCTGGCCAAGGTGTTTAAGCTGAGCCATATCCAGCATCTGCACCGCGCCATTCGCGCCGAACTCAAGCCTGGGGTGAACGATTTTCAGATCCTACAGGCCCTGCACCCCACACCGGCCGTGGGCGGCCTGCCGAAGGCTTCGGCCATCAACTTTATCCGCCAACGCGAAGGCTATACCCGAGGCTGGTATGCCGGCGCCTGTGGCTATTTCAACAAGTATGAGAGCGAGTTTGCGGTGGCGATCCGTAGCGCGCTGATTGAACCCGGGCGCATCAACCTGTTTGCCGGTGCGGGCATAGTCTCGGGCTCAGAGGCCGAGGCGGAGTGGAACGAGCTGGAGAACAAGCTCAAGACCATAATGTCGATCCTGACCGAGGTCTAGCTCTTACCTAACCAGGCTGATAGACGCTAGCAGAGTTGGCCTCAGGCTTATTTACCCAGCGGCACCCGGTCGCGATAACCAACGTTGGCCTGAAACAGACGATCCAGCTCACCGCTGGCGAGCATGCGCGCCATGGCACGGTTAAAGATCGCCTTCAAGCGCTTACCTTTCTGCGTCTGGGGAAAGACGAAGAATACCTCCGCATTGAGTACATTTTCTTTTATCACATACTGCTGCGGCCGATTTAACTGGCTGGCGAGCCCCAGCAAAGAACGCTTATAGTCGAGCACGGCGTCTATCTTGCCGCTGTTAACATGGTTGAGCATCTGCAGCAGATCGCTCCCCTCCTCGTAATACATGGGCACCTTGATAAAGGTATCGTAGCGATACTCCAGCAGCGCCTTCACCTTCTTCTTTTTCAGGCTATTGATGTCCTGCCAGATAGCCGCCAGCTCGGGCGTCAGGGCGGCATCCACCTGATCCACCTCCACCGGCAGGTCACAGTAGTATTCGGGTTTGACTTCGTCGAGATAGAAGCCCAGCCCCACGTCGACCTTGTGATGCTGCACCATGTAGAGGGCGCGGGAGAAAGGCACAAAATCGACAGAGAGCTTCCACTTGGGGGCAGGAAAGGCGCTTTGCATCAGCGCGAGGTAAAAGCCTTTGCCGTCTGGCGTGCTAAAGCCGGGCCAGTTGCCGGTTACCACGGTGATCTCCTCAACCTCTTCGGATGCGGCATGCCGTGGCGTACCCGCTAACATGCAGGCGCACAAGATGACGACAAGATAACGCCAGGATCTCATCGACCCCTCCTCGAAATCATGGTGATATTCAACCAAGTGTAGTCTCTTTATGCCTTGTAAGCGGGAGCTCGGCAGAGAAAACGACGCAAAATCCTTGCTCATTTGGTCTTAATGACTATAATTTGCCGCCCTGTCTCCCGGGCTAGGCTCAGGACACGGCTAACCGAGGCGCAAGCCTTACCCAGTTTCTAAGCGGGTTCCCTCACCCCGCGTTAACCCACTAAAAAGGCCACAAGATGTTAATGTTATCCCCGGCGCAGATTCAGCGTGCGCTCCTGCTGCTTGTCAGCTTTCATATCGCCATAATCACCGCAAGTAACTACTTGGTTCAGCTGCCCTTTCAGCTATTTGGTTTTCATACCACCTGGGGCGCCTTCAGCTTTCCCTTCGTCTATCTGGCCACAGATCTGACGGTGAGAATCTTCGGCCAACAGTCCGCGCGTAAGATCATCCTCAGGGCCATGATACCGGCGCTGTTGATCTCCTATCTGATCGGCGTGCTCTTCCATCAGGGCAGTTTTCAGGGTGGCGACGCCTTAGCGCAATTCAACAACTTCGTGTTTCGTATCGCCTTCGCCAGTTTCGCCGCCTATCTGGTCGGCCAGTTGATGGATATTACCGTATTCGCCCGCCTCAGACAGGCCAAGGCCTGGTGGGTCGCACCGGCCGCCTCGACTGTGGTTGGTAACCTTATCGACACCCTGGTGTTCTTCAGCGTCGCCTTCTACGCCTCGAGCGACCCCTTCATGGCCGAGCACTGGATGGAGATCGCCAGCGTCGACTATGGTTTCAAGCTAATCGTCAGCCTGGGGCTCTTCCTACCTGCCTACGGCGTCTTACTCAGGGTACTGCAGGAGCGAATTTTGCGAGAAGGCCAGACAAAATCGCAGACCGAACTGGCCTGACCAGTTGATTTATACTATCATCGCGGCACTCAAATTTTCACCAGTGCCGCCATGCTAGCACCAACTTTGGAGAGCCAAGATGTACACCACAAGTATCGAGCATCACACCCAACTGAGCGATGAGCTCATCGACACCCTCATCGGCCTGAGCCAACAGGTGCCCGAATTCGACGGGCGTCTTCAGGCGGCAGATTATCAATCACGCCTGAACGGCAAGCCCTTTCTGGTGCAGCTGATCCGCATCGAGGGCGAGCTGGCGGGCTATAAGATAGGCTATGGAGAGGCCAATGGTGAGTTTTACAGCTGGCTAGGTGCCATACTGCCTGAGTTTCGCCAGCTGGGGCTGGCCAAGGCACTGATGCAAGATCAGGAGCGCTGGGCCAAGACTCAGGGCTTCAACACCCTGGCGGTTAAGACCTACAACCGCTTCGCCAGCATGTTACAGCTGCTGATAAAGCAGGGCTACAAGATAGCCGGCTTGGAAAATTCCACGGCCAATATCGATGATAACAAGTTGGTTTTAAACAAGTTACTGAGCTAGAGACTGTTAATCGTGAATCTTTACACGATAAAAGCTTGCAAACCTAAATGATAATTATTACTATTTGAGTGCGTTCCAAAACTCAGTCTGTTTTAAGCACTTCATCTCTGCTTACAATGATGAGTTCGCAAGCACAACATTGCTCACACACACTCTTTGTGGCCGGAATATAACTATTCCGGCTCTTTTTTTTATCTGAAGTCCAGGCTTACCGAGCTGCCCAGGGAGTCTTTACGAATCCCTAAGCCATACAATCACTAGGCCTCTCGCACCTTCTTGTCCAGCGCACTCGAGAAATGCAGTCCCTCGTAAGGCGGATTGAACTGATCGTCGATCGCCTTGTGGTACAGGCCTATGGTAAACAGGGTGCCCTTACCGACCGTTGAGCTGACCTCTATGGTGCCGCCGATCCGCTTGATGATGCCATAACTTAGCGACAGCCCCAGTCCGGTACCATCCTGACGCGTGGTATAAAAAGGATCGAAGATGCGCCCCAGCTGTTCCTCGGGGATCCCCTTACCCTCATCTTCCACCTCTATCTTGACCCCTATGGGCTCACCGCCCTGGACCCAGTCATAGGTGCGGATCCAGATGCGTCCCTGTCCATCCATGGCGTGGGCGGCATTAACCACCAGGTTAATCAGCACCTGTAATAGCTGAGGGCGATTGACCTCGATTGGATAACTGGCGTTGAGATCCTGGATCAGCACCACCTCCTGCTTCTTGATGGAGTGACGCACTAGGATGGCCATCTCCTCGACGATCGGCGTGAGCTGATGCATCTCCAGTGGCGCGTTGAACTCGCCGGGACGACTGTATTGCAGCAGGCTGCGAATAATGGTGCTGATGCGGCCCACCTGCTCGATGACGATGTCTATCTCTTCCTCGACATCCTCGGCCTTGGCGCCGAGTTCAGACTTGAGCAGCTCCATGTTGCCCAAGATCACCGCCGTCGGATTGTTGATCTCATGGGCGATCCCCGCAGTCAACTCACCCAGGGCGGTTAGCTTCTCGTTGGTCACCAGTTGCTGACGGGTCTCGTTCAGCAGGGCCACGTTACGCTGCAGCTCCTCCGTCTTCTCCTGCAGGCTGCGGGTACGCTCCTCGACCTTAACCTCCAGCTGCTCGGCCGCCGCCTGGATCTGCGAGTTACGCCGCTGCAACAGATCCAGCATGCGGTCGAACTGTTCGGCCAAATTAGCCAGCTCGTTGTCTCGCTCAAGCCCCAAGGAGCCTATACGCAGGTTGCGCCCCGACTGCACCGCCTTCACCACGTGGTGGATCCGCTCAATCGGCTGCAACAGGCTATAGGCGCCGCGGTAGACCAACAGACCAGAGACCAGCAGCACCAACATGAGTATGGTGCCCAGCTCTATGATGTTGAGCAGGTAGTTATGGATAAAGGGCGACTCTGAAAACCCCGTATAAATCATGCCAATGCGCTCGCCACGAATATCTTTGAGCGGGGCATAGGCCGAGATAAACCAGTCGTTGTAGACGAAGGCGCGATCGACCCACAGCAGCCCCTGCACTAACACCTTCTGCCGCACCTCTTCCGACACCAGACTACCGAGCGCTCGGCCGCGCTTCTCGCTGTCTTGAGGGAAGAAGTTCAACGGCACGTTAGTGCTGATACGGGTGTTGTCGAGGAAGATGGTTACCGTGCCGATGGAACGCTCTGGCAGGGTGCCCTTGTCATAAACCAGGTCACGAATATGATCCACGATACGAATGTCGCGATTGAGCAAGATGCCGCCGTCCAGATACCAGCCCACCTTGCCATCGCGGCCCAGGATAGGCAGTAGACTGCGGCTCAACATGCCGCGCTTCTCGACATCCTTACTCGGCTTCTGGGATCTTGGAGTATCCACCAGGGTGATCACCGCCTCCTGCTCCAGATTGGGCGACAGCCGGGCCAGACGTTGTGGCTGGAGCACCATCAAGCCGGAGAAGGGTTGGTTGTCCTGTATCTTGGGCAGCATCACCCTAAGGTCTGGGTCCTGGGCCGCCTCGGCGACGCTGACCAGGCGCAGAAAGTCCAGATCCAGCTCGGCCTGCTTTTGCTTTAGCAGCTCGGCCAGCTTGGCTCTGGCGGCCTTAGTGTCTCCATCGAGATCGCGAAATTCGTTCTGAAATTCCCAGGAGGCGCGCACCAGCTCCAGCTGATTTTCCTGCTTCTCCTGCACCGAGATGAGCGTGTTACTGGCCACCGTCAGGTCGGCCTTCACCTTCATGAAGAGCTGCTTGCCCGTGTAGCTGATGTTCCAGTAGATGGTGATAAACACCAGGCTCACCAGGGTGAGCAAAATGGGCAGCAGGGTGAGGATCAGGATGCGATAACGCACCTTGGCCTGCAATTGCTGCCAGTTGACACCAAAGAGACGCGAGAAAAAAGACACGGTTATTCTTCCTCGAGGTTATTGAGTTCGAACCACTCTTTATATTTACGATCCAGTGTCTTACGGGAAACTCCGAGATCACGCGCGGCGGCAGACTTATTGCCCTGATACAGGTCGACTACCGAGGTCACATGGTGTTTCTCCACCTCTTTAAGCGACCAGTCAAGGGGATAACCCAGCTCGCCCGCCACCTCTGACTTGGGCTGCTGCTTCCAATATTCCGCCGGCGGCTTACCCAGGAGGATACAGCGCTCTATCATGTTGCGCAGCTCACGTATGTTGCCCGGCCACTCATGCTGTTGCAGCTTGAGCATATCCTCGTGGCTCCATACCACCTCCTTGACCCCCAGCTCGGCGGCCAGCAGGCGGGTGAAGTGATGGGTCAGCTCCACCACATCTTCCGGGCGTTCCCGCAGCGGCGGGATCACTATGTCGAGCACATTGAGTCGATAGAAGAGATCGCGTCTGAAGTTACCGGCCTCCACCTCGTCCGCCAGCTTGCGGTTGGTGGCCGCCAGCACCCGGACATCGATATTGATCTCTTTCTCGCTGCCCACGGGGCGTATGGTGCGTTGCTCCAGCACCCTCAGCAGGGCCGTCTGCATCTTGAGCGGCATCTCGCCGATCTCGTCGAGGAAGATGGTGCCGCCCGAGGCGAAGCTGAACAAACCTTCACGGTTGCCCTTGGCGCCGGTGAAGGAGCCGGCGGCATGACCAAAGAGTTCACTCTCCAGCAGTTCGGGGGCGATAGCGCCACAGTTGACTGGCACGAATGGTCCCTGACGACCGCTGAGCAGATGCAGCTGTCTGGCCACCAGCTCCTTACCCGTGCCTGATTCGCCTTCGATCAGAATAACTGCGTTGGTGGGCGCCACTCTCTCGATCACATGTTTCACCTCCATCATGGCATCGCTGCTGCCTATGATGGTGGAGGATTGGCCGATGGAGACCTCGCGGCGCAGCATGAGGTTTTCGCGCTTGAGCAGACGACGCTCGATGCAGCGGTCAACCGCCTTCATCATCTGCTCCAGGTGGAACGGCTTCATAATAAAGTCGGAGGCGCCGGCGCGCAGCGCCTTGATGGCCACGTCCATATCGGCATAGCCGGTCATGAAGATGATGTCTGAGCGCCGCTCCTGATCGCTCAGCGCCTCGTCCCACTCGATGCCGGAACGGCCCGGCAGGCGAATATCGACGATCAGCAGATCGAAGTGACAGCGGCTCCTGAGCTGCTCGGCATCTTCGACGCTGCCGGCGGTTTCCACCAGGGCAAACTTCTTCGACAGCGCCTTCTTCAGAAAGCTGCGCATGCCCGGCTCATCGTCGACGATAAGCACAGATACGGCGGAAGGTAGGGGCTTCATCTCTTTATTGGGCTGGCTCATATTGTCTTCTTTTGGACATTTTGACTCATATTGAACAGATTCTAGCATCAAACCTCGGCCAATTGGTCACCCTGAACCAGTAGAATCGCGCTCTGGGACATTATGTCTGGAGACAATTTACCGAGCTTGCGATCTGCTTCACACTTTGTTGGCAACTTGTGAGCTTTTTTTGCAGATAATGGATCTGGCACTATTTTTGCTGAAACAGTCTCGTTATTTACACATGATCCGCGTGATCTCGGCAAAATCACGCACTCAAGCAGATGCCAAGGAGCAAAAATGCTAAAGCTAAAATCGATACTCAGCCTAGCGATCGTCGCCAGTGCCCTAACGTTAACCTCTGCCCAGGCAGAAGAGGTGATCAAACTGGCCACCACTACCAGCACAGAAAACTCTGGCCTACTCAGCCACCTACTGCCTAAGTTTGAGCAGGAGTCTGGCTACAAGGTACAGGTTATCGCCACAGGTACTGGTAAAGCACTTAAACTTGCTCGTCAGGGCGACGTGGACGTGGTGATGACTCACGCCCCGGCTGCCGAAGCCAAATTCGTTAATGAAGGCTATGGCATGATGCCACGCGGCATCATGGAAAACGATTTTGTGATCTTGGGCCCGAAAAACGACCCAGCGAAGATCCGTAGCAGTAAGACAGCCGAAGAGGCCTTTGCTAAAATAGCCGACTCTGGCGTGGGCTTCGTCTCTCGCGGTGACAACTCGGGTACCAACATGAAAGAGTTGATCATCTGGAAAGGCGCCAAGGTCGAGCCAACATTTAACGGCTACCGCGCCGTGGGCCAAGGCATGGGTAAGACACTGCTGATGGCCAACGAGCTACAAGCCTACACACTGTCTGACCGCGGCACTTTCGTGGCCTACAAGGCGAAGCTAGATCTCGCGGTTGACTATGATGGCGGTAAGACACTGGCGAACCCCTATCAAATCATGTTGATCAACCCTGAGAAATACCCAGATCTGAACCACAAAGGTGCTAAGGCGCTGAGTGACTGGCTGATCGGCAACGAAGCCCAAGGCATGATTAACAGCTACACCGTACAGGGTGAGCAACTATTTAAGGCAACATATAGCGAATGAGTGAAGGCTGGTTAGCCCTAATACAGCAGGCGTTGAGCCTGCTGTTTTCATTAGATCCCGATGTTTGGTCTATCGTCAGCGTCTCCTTTTCTGTCTCTCTGGCTGCGCTGGCGATCACCCTTATTCCCTCTATGATACTGGGCTTCGTGCTGGCCTTCGCCCGCTTCCCCGGACGCTGGTTTGCAACGAATCTGGTACAGACGACCCAATCTATCCCCACAGTGGTGATCGGCCTCTTGGTCTATCTGATGCTTACCCGCATGGGCCCACTGGGCGATCTAAAATGGCTATTTACCCAGAAAGGCATGATACTGGGACAGATGATGATCTGCGCCCCCGTGTTAATCGCCATGAGTCAGGCCGCCTTTACCAGCGTAGACAAGCGTGCCTGGGAAACCTCACGCACCTTAGGTGCCTCCTGGCTGCGTTCCGTCTGGCTGGTGTGCCGGGAACTCAAGGTACCGCTATTGATGGCCATAGTCGCGGCCTTTAGCCGCATCCTCACCGAGGTGGGTTGTTCCATGATGGTGGGCGGCAACATCGCCGGTGTCACCCGAAATATCCCCACCGCCATCGCCCTGGAAACCAGCAAGGGCGACTTCGCCCAGGCCATCGCCCTGGGACTAGTACTGCTTATCCTGGCCTTAGTGCTCAACTTCACGCTCGGGACCCTCAGGGGCAGAGCCGAACCGAGGAGCCTTTAATCATGGTCAAGATCATCGCCAACAACATAGAGATGCGCTTCGGCAGCCGCCTGTTATACCGCTTCGATCGCCTCAGTCTGGCCCAACATCAGACCATACACCTGCAGGGTGACAATGGCAGCGGCAAGACGACCCTGATGAAGATGCTAGCTGGTCTACAGGCACCAAGCCTAGGTGAGATCCACACAGAAGGCTTTGCGCCTACCCCCTGGTGGCGCCGCAATCCCTTGCTGGGCAAGGCGGTCTATCTGCACCAACACCCCTATCTGTTTGACGGTAGCGTGGCCTACAACCTCAACTATGTGCAGCCCCTTTGCGACATGACGGAACAGGAGATCGCCTCGCGTACCCAGACGGCTATCGAGATGGCCCAGCTTGGCGGCCTGCTCAACCAGAGAGCCGCAAGCCTTTCCGGCGGCGAGCGTCAACGCCTGGCCATAGCCCGCGCCTGGATCATGCGCCCGCACCTGCTGATGCTGGACGAGCCCACCTCCAACATGGACAAGCTGTCCCAGCAACTGGTGCTCACCATGGTCAGCCATCTTAAACAGCAAGGCACAGGCATGCTGATTTCCAGCCATCAGAGCTGCTTGCTCACAGGCCTGTGCGAGCAGACCTGGCAGATCCAAAACCAGGCTATTCAGGTCAGCCCATCAAGCCTTGATGAGCGCCCCTTCACCCCATCACAGCAGGAGCTGAGATATGTCACCGCAAATTGATGCCGTGATCCTTGCCGGCGGCATGGCCAGACGCATGGACGGCAACGACAAGGGACTGGTCGAGTTAAACGATCAGCCGATGATAAAACACGCAATCGACAGGATAAAACCTCAGGTTAAGCAGATCCTGATCAACGCAAATCGCAATCAGGACCGCTATGCTGAGTTTGGTTATCCGGTACTGAGCGACGAAGACTCGGGTTATCTGGGGCCGCTGGCCGGCATGATCACCGCACTGGGGCAGACCCAGGCCGACTACCTTATGGTGGTGCCCTGTGACTGTCCGCTGCTGCCGACGGATCTGGTGCCGCGCATGCTCGCCGCCATAGAGACCCAAGGGGCCGAGATGGCCGTGGCCAGCGACGGCAAGCGAGAACAACCTGTGGTGCTACTGATGAAACCGGCGCTGCGAGAATCAATGAAGGCCTTCTTAGATGCAGGCGAGCGTAAGATCGATTTCTGGTATGCCAAACACCACTGCGTGGTGTGTGACTTCTCCGATCAGCCCAATGCGTTCGTGAACGTCAACACGCCAGAACAAAAACAACAACTTTCCGAGGCAATTGCCCACTAAAAATAGAGGTGTACATGAGCGTACCGTTTAACAATCCACTGCCGATCCCCGTCCTCGGATTTTGCGCCTACAGTGGCACAGGCAAGACTACACTGCTAAAGAAGCTGATCCCCGAACTCAATCACCGGGGCCTGCGTCTAGCCGTTGTCAAACACGCTCATCATAACTTCGATGTGGATATTCCCGGCAAGGACAGCTACGAGATGCGCAAGGCTGGTGCCCGCCAGATGCTGGTCGCCTCCCACGTGCGTTGGGCGCTGATGACGGAAGATCCGGTAGAGGATGCGCCAGAACTACCCCACCTGCTGGCGCAAATTGAAGCCGATAAAGTAGATATCGTCCTGGTGGAGGGCTTCAAGAAGCTGGCCCTGCCCAAGATAGAGCTTCACCGCGCCGCCCATGGCAAACCTTTTATCCATACCCATGACGACAACATTCAGGCCATTGCCTGCTGCGACGAGACTGAGCTGCCTTCAGACCTTAGACGGCTAGATATCAACGATGTGGGCCAGATAGCCGACTTCGTTATCGAATACGCCAACAACTGGCGACCCTGCACGCCATCGCTCCCCCTCGCGCCCGAGTGCGGCTGCGAACTCGATACCAGCAAGACGCTGTCGGTGAGACAGGGGATAGATAAAATTCTTTCTTATGTCACGCCAGTCTCTGCCAGCGAAGAGGTGGCCATCGATGACAGCACAGACAGGGTTTTGGCCGAGGATGCCATCTCACCAGTGGACGTGCCCCAACATACCAACTCGGCGATGGACGGTTTCGCCTTCGCCTATTCAGATCCCATGCTAGCCAGCTACACCTTGGTGGGCGATGTGATGGCCGGTCACAGCTATCAGGGCACACTCAAGCCCGGCGAGGCGGTGCGCATCATGACGGGCGCCCCCATGCCTGAGGGTGCCGATACTGTGCAGATGAAAGAGATGGCAGAGGATCGCGGCGACGCCGTCAGCTTCCAGGGCAAGATCAGCCTAGGACAACACGTTCGCCAGGCCGGTGAAGATATCGCCAAGGATCACACGGCGCTGGGGGCCGGAAACAGACTCAAGGCCGCCCATCAGGGCATGCTGGCCTCGCTCGGCTTCGGCAGGCTGCCCGTATATCGTCGCCCTAAGGTCGCGGTATTCTCAACAGGTGACGAGGTATGCCAGCCGGGCGAGCCATTGAAACCCAACTGCATCTACGATTCCAACCGCTTCACCATCAAGTCCATGGTGAAACAGCTGGGCTGTGAGGTGATCGACCTCGGTATCATCGAAGATAGCGAGGCAGCGCTCATTGACGCCCTGCAAGGCGCGGCGCAGCAGGCCGATGTGGTAATAAGCTCGGGTGGCGTCTCGGTAGGCGATGCCGACTTCATCAAGTTAGCGCTCGCCAAGGTGGGACAGATCAACTTCTGGCGCATCAACATGCGTCCGGGCAGACCCCTGGCCTTCGGCCAGATAGGCGATAGCCTCTTCTTCGGCCTACCGGGCAACCCTGTGGCCGTGATGGTCTCCTTCATGCAATTCGTGCAGCCGGCGCTGCGCAAGTTGGCGGGAGAACTGGAATGGGCACCGACATTGGTGCCAGCCATCGCCGACTGTGCGCTACGCAGCCGCAGCGGCCGTACCGAGTTCACCCGTGGCATCTATCATCTGGGCAGCGATGGCCGCCTACATGTCACCAGCACGGGGGCCCAGGGCTCAGGCATGTTGAGCTCAATGGTGAAGGGAAACTGCCTTATCGTGATCGCCGAGAAAGATGAGCAGCTCAACGTGGGCGATACCGTTTATATTCAACCCTTTGCCGATCTCTTATAGACGACAATAGCAACAGCCAGGCGGGCAAGCAGCCCTTACCCGCCGCCCTAGGTGATTCTGTATGAGTTTAATCGTCGATACCTTTGGCCGTACGGTCGAATATCTCCGCCTCTCGGTGACCGACAGATGCGATTTTCGCTGCGTCTACTGTATGAGCGAAGATCCCTGCTTTCTCGACAGAGAGCAGGTGCTCAGCCTGGAGGAGCTGGCCTGGATAGGTCAGGCCTTTACCGAGCTGGGGGTGAAGAAGATCCGCCTCACCGGCGGCGAGCCCTTAGTACGCACCGATTGCGACCAGTTGGTCAAACTGCTGGGCCAGCTTCCCGGCCTCAAAGAGCTGTCCATGACCACCAATGGCTCGCGCCTGAGTAAGTTTGCCAGCAAGATGCATGAGGCGGGCCTGAGCCGCCTCAACATCAGCTTAGATACCCTAAAACCCGAGCTGTTTACCCAGCTGACCCGCAACGGCAATCTGGAGCGGGTGATCCAGGGGATCGATGCCGCCAAGGCAGCGGGCTTCAGCCGCATCAAGATCAATGCCGTGATCCTGCGCGGTCAGAATGACGATGAGGTATTGGATCTCATCGAGTTTTGCCGCGAGCGCGAACTGGATATCGCCTTCATCGAGGAGATGCCCCTTGGGATCATCGACGAGCGCAAGAAGAGCCGTCACTGTAGCAGCGACGAGGTTAAGGCGATTATCAGCCAGCGCTATCCACTCAGCGTGTCTGACAAACGCACCGGCGGCCCGGCCCGCTACTACACCATGCCCGGCAGCAGCATACATGTAGGCTTCATCTCGCCCCACAGCAATAACTTCTGCCACGAGTGTAACCGGGTACGTGTCACGGTTGAGGGACGCCTGCTGCTCTGCCTGGGCAATGAAAACTCGGTAGATCTCAAGGCGATCGTCAGGGAATACCCGGGCGATATCGCGCGCCTGAAACAGGCGATTCTCGAGGGGATTAAGCACAAACCCAAGGAGCACCACTTCGGCCCCGAGGGAGAAACCCAGATCCTGCGCTTTATGAATGCCACCGGCGGCTGATGCCCTGGGCCATTTTCGATGATAGACTCGTACACATCTTACATTGATTGATGCTGACTCGAGATGGCCCTGACCAGAAGAAAATGGAATAACATCATCATCTTCGCCTCCATCGCCATGGTGGCGATACTCACCTTTTTAGATCGTCAACGCCAGACGATCCCTGATGACGCCCAGCCACTGTTCGATCAACAGGCGCCGCTGGCTCAGCTGCAATATGATGACCTCTGGCTGGCCGAGCAGGGCTTTGGCTGGCAGTGTGACCCTCAGGTGCTCAACTGCCGCCAGTGGGCCGAGGCCTGGGGAGGCATACTGGTCTCTCCTATCGCTAAGCCCACAGACCTAAGCACACAAGCCCACGAACTGGTGCTGCAGATCCGCGACATAGAGACGCCGCAGCTCTGGCTCTTCTATCCCGGTGAGGGGCTACTCAGCTCTCCCGCCGGTAATTGGTACCAGGTTCCGCCGAGTCTGCGCCCGCAGCTTGCGCCGATCCTCAAGCTCGATAACCCCTAAACAAGTTAAACGAAGAGATTTATATGCCCGAACTCCCCGAAGTCGAAGTGACCCGCCAAGGGATCTCCCCCCACCTGCTGGATCAGGAGGTCACGGGATTAACCGTGCGCAACGCATCGCTGCGCTGGCCCGTACCCGAGGTAGCCCAGCAGATAGTGGGACAGACCATCAGAGGCATACGCCGCCGCGCCAAATACCTGCTGCTGGATACCGATGCCGGCACCACCATAGTTCACCTTGGCATGTCCGGCAGCCTGCGAATTCTGCCCAAGTCGACGCCAGTGGAGAAGCATGACCATATCGATCTGGAACTTGCCAGCGGCAAGGTGCTCAGGTTTAACGATCCCAGACGCTTCGGCGCCTGGCTCTGGTGCGAGCTGCCAGAAGCCGCCCACCCCTTGCTGGCCAAACTAGGCCCAGAGCCTCTGCAATCGGGCTTCAATGTCGACTATCTGGCCAAGGCGCTGGAGGGTAAGAAGAAGGCGGTCAAGCTGTGCCTGATGGACAATCATATCGTGGTAGGCGTAGGGAATATCTATGCCAACGAGGCCCTGTTTGCCGCCGGCATACACCCCCAGGCCGAGGCGGGACGAATAGATAGGGAGCGGCTAACCGTGCTGGTTGCCGAGGTGAAACAGATACTGACTCAGGCGATCAAACAGGGGGGAACCACTCTAAAAGATTTCACCAACGCCGAGGGAAAACCCGGTTATTTCGCCCAGAAGCTACATGTTTACGGCCGCGGCGGCGAGACCTGCACCCAATGCGGCAACCTGCTGAGCGAGATAAAACTCGGCCAAAGGGCCACCGTCTTCTGCGGTCTGTGTCAGCCACGCTAGGACCTGCCAGGATAACCAGCCTGAGCAAATCCCTGCAGCGAAAAGCAAAAAGGCTGACAAGATGTCAGCCTTTTTAATTACTCGTTTTCAGCTAAAGCCTTAGCTAAACAACTATTCTAAACATTTAGAAGCGATACTCATAACTGCCGAACAGGGTCGCATTGGTATCCTTGTCTTCCACCTCAAATTCTGACTGAGACACAGTGCCGCCCAGGCTCATCATCCCCTTCCAGATCGGCAGGCGATAGCTAAGCTCTAGCATCAGCAGATCTTCCTTTCGCGGCTGAGGTGCCCAACCATTATTGACGGTTTTACCATCCTTGTTCAGCTGAGCGAAGCGCAGCAGAGAGGTGAAACCATGGCTATTGGCAAACTGACCGATAAGCCCCAACACATACACGTTGGCGTCGCTGTCATAGGTGCTGCCGAGCGAGCGGCCATAGTAGCGCGAGCCACTCTTGTAGGTGCTGTGCTCGTAGAAGCAGTTAAAGGCATTCTGGTTCTCACCACAGGCCACCATAGTATCTGAGTACTCGAAGAAGAGTTTATACTGCTGCGAGTCGAACTCGAAACGGGTATCGGCACCGAACAGCTTGGCGCAGTCGGCCAGGTCCCACGGCATGGGGCCGCTCGAGTCTTCACAGGTGCGCTCTAAATAGAGGCCGACAGGAATGTCGAACCAGGTATCGGCGTAACGAATATCGAAGCCCGCCATCTGGTTGCCTATCTTAGACTGCAAGGCAGGATCACAGCTCGCCTCACCATTCACACAGGTGGTATTACCGGCGATGGCATCGAACAGGGTAGATAGGCCGCACTCCTCGTCCTCACCACAGAACATGGTGGTCCATGAGATCCCCATCTCCAGCTGTCTCAAGGGGCGAATGGTACCGCGAAAGTTCCACAGCAGCGGATTGGCAACGGCACGCTCTTCTTCCAGATAGCTGATGCCAGTGGTCAATGTCCATGGGCCTATCCAGGAGAGCCAGGGCGTCTCGAACGCCGCGGCGTTATTGCGGCTTAGCATCAGGCTAGGCAGCGGACGGGCGTTGTTGGAGCGATGCAGCGCGGTATCGAATCCCGGTCCCCACCATTGATCCACGGCGCCGGCCGTTACCATCCAGTTACCCAGAGCCACCGCAAAATAGGAGTCATCCAGGCGAATTTCTTTCTCATCCATGGGATCATAGTGGGCCGAGGCCGCTAGCTTAAAGGCAAACCTGTCACCCAGATACTCGTGGGACGCCTGCACCTCTGCCTTCTCGCGATAGTCAGAACCGAAATGCTGGAAGCGCGCCGGATCGCTGCCACCGGCCGCCTTGATGCGGGTGTTGCCGCGATTCTCAACGGCGTTGCGATAGTAGAAGTTCACCCGGGCAAACGCGGTGGCGAGACCCGGCGACAGCACTGAGGGTTCCACCTTGCTCAGATCGCTCCCAATCCCAGACCACATCAGGGGGTAAGTATTTACCGGCACTGTAATGACACCGGCGTCGGCGAGCGCCTGAATATCGGCTCTGAGATAGATATCAGACACATCGACCCAGGGAGCCGCACTCGCTAAAGAGGCGATCAGCAGGCTTAGCGCCGCGACCCCTCCTACAACATAAGCTTTGATTTTTTCCATCATGACGGGCAAATTAATCCTTTTTTTGCAGCGCTTTGGCTACTTCTTCATGCACAAATTGACTGACATCACCACCGTGTAATGCCACCTCTTTCACCAGGGTCGAAGAGATAAACGAGTTCTCTTCGGCCGGCGTTAAGAATACGCTTTCCAGATCGGCGCTCAGGCGCCTGTTCATGTTGGCAAGCTGAAACTCATATTCGAAATCTGACACCGCCCGCAAGCCACGCACCAGGACGCTGGCATTTTGCTCCTTAGCAAAGTCCACCAGCAGACCACTAAAGCCAACCACCTCGACATTGTCCAGATGCTCGGTCACCCGCTTCACCAGCTTGACCCGCTCCTCCAGACTAAACCTAGGCTGTTTTGAGGGGTTAGCGGCTATGCCGATCACCACCTGCTTAAACAATTTCGCCGCACGCTCGATGAGGTCGGTATGACCGTTAGTGACAGGATCGAATGTTCCGGGATAAATGGCTTTCGTGTGCATGTTTAGCAGACCTAATTCGCGTCGTAATGGCGCCTAGTTTAACGAGTTTCCCTCCGGGATTGAACCACCGGCATCGAATTGTTTATTGGTGAAAAAATCGTTAGAAGCTACAGTTTGTATCATTAGTGTAAAAATGCCATGGGAAGATACCTAGTGAGGCTCACGCCGATGCTATGATAAACAAGATTGACCGTCATTCTCCGCACGCTTGTTTTAAGCATTCTGTCGTAGCGAATAACAATCCCCCATCAGATAAGTTTTCATATGATTAAGAGCGTACTAGTCATTCGAAATGACAAAATTGGCGATTTCGTTAACACCTGGCCCGCACTCTACCAGCTTAAGCAGGCACTCCCCCACGCCAGCATAGAGGTGTTTGTCGATCCGGCTCTAAAAGAGTTCGCAAAGGCCTGCCCATATGTAGACCATGTCATCGTAGACAACGGTGACGACAAGGCGATCACCAAAGCCTTTGCCGCTCGCCATTACGACGCGGCCATCGTATCTCGCTCGCAAATCCGGACCTACCGACTGCTACGTAAGCTCAATATTCCCTACAAACTAGCTCCCAAGCTCAACTGGTATCAATATCTGTATCGACACAGAGCCAGCATAGCTGTGCCTAAGGGGCTAGGCGGCTGGCGCAAGAGCTGCATGATGGTCGAACACTTCCTCGCAGACCACCAGATACCAATACCTAAGCTGCCGACACGCTACTGGGATCTCTCACACAAGAGAAGCATGTGGCAGGACTACTATGGCCAGCAGGGCGAGGAGCGACTGATCTTCGCCCACCCAGGCACTGGCGGCTCGGCCAACAGCATCTCCCCAGAGAACTTTGCGGCCCTACTGGCGCAGGTAGATAGACTGACCAACATAAACTGTAAGTTCGTGCTGACCTACAGTGGCCAGGAGATTGAACTAGCTAAGGAGATCTATGCTCAGCTGAGTGCTATGGGGATTAAGGTGGTGATGGCTAGGCCGCTCACCAACCTTGCCGATTTCGCGAAATCTCTGGTGGCAGCGGATATGTTTATGGCGGGCTCCACCGGCCCCTTACATATCGCCGGGCTGCATAATGTGCCCACAGTCGGCTTCTATGCGGGCAGGCGCTCGGCACCCAAGGTGCGCTGGCAAACCCTGACCCAGAGTGATAAGCGTTTGGCCTTTACCCCACCCATAGGTCGAAAGACAGGTAGAAACATGGCGCTCATCGATTTAGATCTGGCTGCTAAGGAGATCGCCAGCTTTCTTAATACCCAGTATGCGAAGCTGCAGGCTGTCGGCTAAGCTAGCGGCGAAGAGAAAAAGTGTTTGAGCTAACCGAAGGGAATGCCATCAAAGACCCGCATAAGGCAGAAGTCATTCCCCCATGAAAAAAGCCCCAGGTAATCACCCCAGGGCTTCTATTATTCATCAGCCATATGGCTATTTAATTTCCCTGACAACTTCAATCAGCTGAGTCGTCGATATCGCAGGGGTACGCGGCAGATAGACGACCTGACACAGGGGCTTGAGATGGTCAAACTTGCCTTGCCAATCATCCCCCATCACCAAAATATCGGCCTTATGCGCCTTGATATAGTCGGCCTTCAGCTCGAGGGATTCCTCCAGAAATACCTCATCGACACAGGCAAGCGCCTTGACGATGCGCATTCTGTCATGCTCGTTACAGATGGGGTAGCGCTGTTTCTTGGAGAAATTCAGTGCATCCGATGAGACGCCGACCGTCAGGTGCTGCCCTAACTCTCTGGCGCGCTCGATAATGTTGAGATGTCCGATATGAAACATATCGAAGGTCCCGAAAGTAATAATTCTCATGAAGCCTCTTCGGACAAAAGATAATCTACGATGCGCTGACTGCAGTGGCCATCAACCTGACCGGCCAACTCTAAGGTGTACTGCGCCCGCTTGGCGGCAAATGATCCAGGCTCGGCGATCTGCTGATCGACTACGGCTTTTAGGTCCCTGTATGACGCCGCGTGGGCGGCCACGCCGGCATAGCGGTAAAGATCTTCATCCATGCGATTCTTGAAACGGAAGCTTAGGATGCCGCGATAACTCCAGCGCAGGTGATAGAAGTCGCACCAGACCACAGGCTTATCCAGGGCGGCAAACTCAAACAGCGCCGATGAGGCGTCGCTGATCAAGAGATCGGCACTGGCCATGAAAGGCAAAAGGTTTGCCTGCTCCACTGGGGCCAGATAGACATTATCGAAGGCCCCCCAATGCTCCAGCAGTCGCTTCTGCTTCTTATAGCTGGGCTTGCTCAAGGAAAAATAATGCGGCTTTAGCAATATGTTGTATTCGCTAAAGGCACTTGGCCAATCTTTAGCCATCTTCTCAATGCTGCTGGGATAGAAGGTTGGGGCATAGAGCAAGGTCGGCTTGGCAGGGTCTAAACCTAACGCCGCCAGATCCAGCCCAGTCTCATTGCCCTGAACGATAGGATCCAGTTTGGCATAACCGGTATCGATAAAAGTTTTGTGAGGATAGAGTTGCTGCAGGCGCTTGAGGCGGTATTCCCCCTCGACGAAACGCACATCCATATCCGACTCGGACACAGTGTAATAGCATGCCTTAGGGCCTATGCCATGTTGCATCAAGGCGGTCTTACAGATCCCCTTAAGCTTGGCCGCCGCATCGAAACTATTACCGAAGATCACCCAGCTAGGTTTCTCTTTCAGGTAGTAGGCAAGCGCCTCCTCTTGCGAGTCGACCCAATGCGCCTCCAGGTCATTCTGCGCCACTAGGGCATCGAGCGCCGCCTGTTGATCCTGACTGCGATAGATCACGAAACGCACCAGCTGCCCACGAGCCTGCAACTCCTTCATGACGGGCAAATACTGCGGCAAATAGTATGGATGCAGAACATCAAAACAGATCACAATCAATCTTCTCGCTGGTTATAGAAACCTATGACCCGGCGCGAGGGACAGCAAATTGCCACCAAACACTCGACCCAGCCTCAGTCTATCAATGGGCATACTGGCGCAGATTGTAACACATTCCATTAATACTACAGCCAATTTGTCACCTCTCCAGGCGAAAGCCTGACCAGTAGCGCCGAGTTCTAAGCGATGAGTCACAAACTGATCCGAAACCAGCGCTTTACCTCTCGCAAATAGCCCTTGGCCAAGGTTTTATCTGCCTTCAAAGCCATGTATCCTTAAGCCACTTTCATTTTATCGGCTAGGGCACAATGTCTCTTATTCCCAATGAGCGATTAGCACAGGCAAAACGCCTCCTCTTTATGTCACCGCTGGCACTGGGCGATTTTCTCTATATCAAGACCTTTCTGGCGGCACTCAAGCAGCAACAGCCGCACCTAGAGGTCGACATCTGGCTCGACGACAACCGCAACAACCAAGACAGCTGGCGTCTCTCGCGCAGCAAGATTATGCAGCAGTGGATAGCCGCCGAGCCCGCCTTTAGCCGCAGCTATGGCTGCAGTGACAGCAAGGCGATGCAAGACCAACAGGTCGAAGCGGCTAAGGCACTCGGCTACGACTTAGTGATCACTCACTCTGGCAGCAAGAGCGAGCAATTCTCAGCCCTGGCCAGACGCATCTGCCCCAAGGGTTTTATCGTCACCAGCCTGGCCAAGTCCAAATTTGCTGGCCTGCTCGATCCCTGGTTTTTCCGTCACAGCGATAAGACCTTTAAGATAGACGTAGCGGCCCTCGGCGAGCAGCACCACATTACCGATCGCTACTATCAGCTGCTACACAGCATTACCGGGCTGACGCTGGACAAGTCGGCCTTCATGCCATCGCTGACCATAGCCCCAGAGTATGCCGAGACGGTGCAAACCTGGCTAAATGAGCAGTTTGCCGACCAGCCTCAGGGCAAGCTCTATTTTCTCAATCACCTGTCGACCAACAAGAAGCGCGACTGGCATCAGTCACAGCTGTTTGAGCTGATCGCTCGCCTCACCGAGCAGGCGCCTGATAGCCGTTTCATCGTCAACAGCACGCCGGAAAACTATGACGCCCTGGCTAAGGCGATCGCCAATGAGCCAAGGCTGGTAAACAGCCAGGTCGCCCTCTTTACCGTGCAAGACAACTTCTTCGAACTACCGGCCATGATCGCCGCCGCCGATATGGTGATCACGGTAGAAACCGCCATCATGCATTTCGCCACCGCCAGTCAACGACCGCTTATCGCCATGATGCGACAGAAGAAGCCCTACTGGGCACCGCCAGAAACGGCGAGTTCCAAAGTGCTATACGCCTCGATGGGCAAGGGATATGTCAGCGATATCGGCGTCGATGAGGTGATGGCTACACTCGCCAAAATGCCAGATGTCAGCGCTAAGTTAACTTCATAACAGCCAAGGTTCCATTATGAAAAAAGCTATCTTCACTCTCGCCATTGGCGACAACCCCATGTACCGGGCTGCTATTTCGAGCTTTAAACAATATGCAGAAAAGGTTTCTGCCGATCTCATCATCTCAGATCAGCTTCACTACAAGCTCCATGTGAACAACAAGAAATTTGATGCAAGCCCCGCATGGTCTGAAAAGCTATATATGCAAGAAATCTTAAAAGAATATGATCGCGTACTCTATTTAGACGCCGACATGCTGATTTCTCCCTGGGCGGAAAATATCTTTGAACAATGCCCTGACCTCGACGCCGTTTACATGTTCAATGAGGGCGCGCATATAGACAGATCAAAACAGGCAGACCAAATAAATCAAGTGCTTGGCGAAGTAGACTGGCCCCAAGATGATGGCAAGATGATCTATTTTAATTCAGGCATGATATTGGTCTCTAAGCAGACAGGTCTGTTCGATAGCGCCAGCGCAGAAGAGATGCAGAAGATCTGTAACGAGGTGAAATTTTACGATCAAACCTATATCAATTATCTGATTCGTAGAGACAAAATAAGAAGTGTTTGCGTAGATAAACGCTTTAACCGCATGCCGCTATTAGGTAATGAGAATTATCAGGAAGCAAGCTTTATTCATTATGCAGGCAGAGGCTACCGCGGGAAAATCCCCATGAGAGAACTCAAGTATATTGCCGACTACTGCGACATGTATAAAGAGAGTCTGTCAACGTCAGAAATATTAGAATATAAACAACAGGCCTGGCACTGGTACATGCTCAAGCAGCAACGAAAAACCAAGCTCCCTATCCCTCTGCTTAGCTGGATATTTGGTCTGCTACACCCCGCTCAAAAATACTGACAACCCATACAACAAGATAGGGGCTGTTGATACCGCCCCTATATTTACGCTCAGCTCATAATTTGCGCACAAATTCGAAAAAAAAGCGCAACACTCCCCACAATAAAATTACAGCCACAACGCAAATAAAACATAAAAACTAATAAATTCGTATAGTTACATGCTATGGGGTATACAGAGTTTAAGTTTGTCACTTAACTCATTTTTATGTCCATTAGCTTAATTATCACCACCTATAACTGGCCAGCAGCCCTAAATGCCGTCCTCGCCAGCGTCGAGAGACAATCCCGCCTCCCCGACGAGGTGATCATCGCCGACGATGGCTCTGGTCAGGCGACTCGCGATCTTATCGACACACTCAAGGCCAGCTTTCCCGTTCCGCTGATCCACAGCTGGCATGAGGACAGGGGCTTTCGCCTCTCCGCCAGCCGCAATCGCGCCATCGGGCTTGCCAGCTTCGACTACATCATAATGATCGATGGCGACTTAGTGTTGCATCCAGACTTTATCGCCGATCACTTGGCCATCGCCGAACCCGACTGCCTGGTGACGGGAAAGCGAGTCAAGATGGGGCCAGACTTGAGCCGAGAGATATTGGCAGCTAATGTGCGTCCGAGCGTCTTCTCGCCGGGTATCGCGAGGGGAAGGGAGCTGGCACTGCGCAGCCGTTGGCTATGCGAGAAAACTGGCTGGGGCGCCCCCGATTCGATAGAAGGCATACACGGCTGTAATCTCGGCTTCTGGCGACAAGATGCCCTGGCGATCAACGGCTTTAATCAGGCATTCGAGGGATGGGGACCGGAAGACAAGGAGTTTGCCCTGCGCATGTATCACAACGGCAAGTGGCGCAAGCGGGTGAAGTTCTATGCGGTCGCCTTTCATCTTCATCACGAAGAAAGCTGCCGCCACCAACTGACATACAATAACCTGTTGTTTAACGCGACCTTGAAGGACAGATCGATTCGCTGCGCCCAAGGCATTAACGAACTCGGCGGCTAAGCTGGAGAAGGCGGCTCGCAGAGGCTGAGATAATCGGCAACAATTCGCTCGATAGCGACCTCATCGAAGATCTCGCACTGATGAAGAGACGGGTAATGGCATAGGGCCTTATCTATCTTTCGGCTCAAGGCCTCACTGTCCCGCCGCGGCGCAAGATAATCGGCCAACTCACCCGTCAATATCTCATCGGGTCCATGGGGGCATCGAGTGCTCACCACTGGCGTACCGCACATGAGTCCCTCCGCGAGGACATTTCCAAACCCCTCATAATCAGAAGATAAAACCAGCAGCTTAGCGCGCCTGATCCAGGGAAAGGGATTGGCCTGAAAGCCGGGACAGATGATGCGATCGGCCACGCCATGTTTCTTGGCCAGTTTCATCGCCTTCTTAGGGTTATTGCAGAGCAACACCAAGGGCAGAGGTTTTTGCATCTTGGCAAGCGCCTGAAACAGTATGTCGTGGCGTTTCTGGCGCGCGACCCGGCCAACATGGATAAGGTAATCCCCCTTGGGGATATCTGGATTCACCTCTTCCGCCTTTGCCCTTATCGCATCCACATCGAAAGGGTTGTAGATGGTACGCATGCTACGAGGCGCAATTCGCCCGGTCTGGCTAATCTCCCTCGCTATCCCTTTGGAGACGGTGATCAACGCCTGACCATCGAGTGCCTTCTTGGCCCTAAGCATAGTGAGATAGGCCAGCGGCCCGAGCTTACGCTCGCGCTTCAACTCCTCTTCGATAGAGTTATGCACCACGATATAGAGGGGCGCGACGCCTGCCCGAGTCAGCAGGAGGTTGCTCTTGTCCAGATTAGAGAGGATCAGATCGAAGCGACCATGGGCCTGCTCAATCCCCTCTATCCACTGCTTCACCCTAGCAGCCGAGCGCCCTAGTCGCCACCAGGCGATAATGTGCTTGTCCCGTTCATCGAAACAGACATGCAGAGGTATGCCCTCTGGTACCACATAGTCGTAATTCGGGCTGATGACCAAGAGATGCGGTTCGTGACCCAGGCGTTTCATCTCGGTCGCCAGGGTCAGGACAATCTTCTCTGCACCGCCCCCCGCCAGACTATCGATGACGAGGGCTATACGTTTACCGCTCACAGCTCAGCCCCAGGAGTCTAGCGATCTCCGCCATGCAGATATCCAGCCCCTTAGCCTCGGCCTCACTGCCCATATTGGCCCTTAACTGTCCGGCAGTCTGGGGCTCGAGCAGCCGCTGCACCTGAGCACACATGGCATCCAGCTCGATATCACAGCTGAGGGCAAGGCCTCGCTTCACGCAGCTGTCGATCCGCTTGGGTTGATCCTTAGAGACGGCCACCGCCAGCGTCGGCACCTTGAGGGCAATCGCCTGCAGCAGTGTGTCGCCGCCACTAAGCACCGCACCCGCGGCGCCATCGAGCAAATTGATAAACTCCAGGCTAGAGAGTCGCTCTATGGCCACGACGCCCTCTAGCCGAGGCAGAGCCTTGGGATAGTTGGGGCCAAACACCATGACACAGGGGATCCCTGTCTCTCGATAACAGGCCTGTGCCACCTGGGCGAAACGCTCGGCCGCCAGGGTCGAGCCGATATAATGCCCACCGGAGCCGGCGCTATAGAGAAGATAACCTTTAGGCTTTAAACCATACTGCTCCCACAAGGCTTGCTGCAGGACGACATCGGGACGCGCGAAGATCGAACCGGTAAAGATGGGCTCGGGACATTTAATCAGGTTTAACTTGAAGCGCTCGAAACGACTGATATCACCAATCACAAACTCGGGTTGCACCACCCAATGGCTGTCGGTCACTAAGGCTCTTTCGAGCTTCATGCCACGGGCCCGCTTGCGTTTATGCTGGCTAACGAAGACCACCTTGGCTCCGCTGCGACTGGCGTGTTTAAGCTGGGCCTTACGGCCTGCGGCATCGAAGATCACTAAGTCAGGCTTGAGCTGCGATACCAGCTGGTTCACCTCTTTCACCCGCTTGGTGGGCGTGTCATTAACCAGGTGTGTCGGATAGGGGCAATGCTTGGCATAGGGTGCACGACTATTGAGCACAAATTCAACCTGTGCCCCGGGCCAACGTTGCATGATCTCATCGGCCACTATGGTGGAACGCATATATTCACCTATCCCCTCTTCACAGGAGACAGGTACAAACAGAAACTTTGGCGCCACTGACATCGACGATATCCCTAAAAATAAATGGGAAAACCCCATCTTCCTTCATTGCATGGCTCTACTGATGGGTGCCAGATGAGCCAATCAAACCTAAAGTCTACCATTATTCGCCAACTCGTGGCTAATGGCAGCCGTGTTGAGAGGGCTCTGTCGCTTGAGCACCTTGGCTTGCCTTAGCCAAACGATCAAATTGGGCAATCACGGGTGCCACCTGGATCATCTCCATCAGATGCGCCCCCTTGGCACGTTTGCCCCAAGGCACCTCGCCCGAATGTTGCTGGGTAATTGCCTCATCATAGACACTGACCACACTCTCTAAACAGGTGTAGGGCCCGGTACGCCCAGGATTGGAGTGGGCGTAGAGGCCTATCACGGGCGTCCCCTGACTCACCGCCATATGAGCCGGCCCAGTGTCTGGCGCCAGGACTATGCTCGCCTGTTTCAGCAGCGCCAAGAGTTGTGTCAATGAGGTCTTACCCACCTGATTTTCGATACGGCCATCGCCATGTGTAACAATGGCTTCGGCAAGCTCACGCTCCATAGAGACCGGGCCGCCGCAGAGCAGCACACGATAGCCTTTCTCCAACGCATGGTCGGCCACCTTGGCATAACGCTCGGGCAGCCAGTTGCGCTCGGCCTTACTGGCAGCGGCGCAGATAATCAATGTTTTGTCTCCATCGGGGATAAGCTCGCGCGCAAATTCAGTATCGGTGACGGGCACAGGAATATTCCACTTAGGCGCAAGATCCGTGACACCCACGGCCTTGGCAAAGCCCATGAAGCCCTCGAGCACATGGGGAGTCGCCAGCGGCTCGACCCTATGATTGGTCACCAGCCACTGCCCCTCCTTGGCCCTGGCACGATCGAACCCCAAGCGCACCTTGGCCGAGATGGCCAAGGATGCGATGGTTGCCCTCAGCGCCACCTGCATGTGTAGCAGCACATCGAATCTACGTCCCTTAAGCGCCTTGCGGAGGTTAAAGTAACTGCGCCAGCCCTGAGACTTATCGAAGATCACAAACTCGATACCCGGCAGATGCTTAAGCAACTGATATTCCACCTTACCGATCACCCAGGTGATCTTAAGATCGGGATACTGGCGCTGAATCGCCTGCACCATGGCCACCGCATGACACACGTCGCCGATGGCGGATAAACGTAAGAGACACAAAGAGTGGGCAGTCTGCAAATTCAAGCTCATATTCGGGCCGCTGAGAAATAGTAAGGGAGTAAGGATCCGCAACGAGTTTAATGTAGAATGTCCCTAGGTTCCATGATTAGGCCGTCATAGGAACCAACTTTCTTTAAAACCTGTGGCCCTGTTGACCGGCCGGATGACACTATGAAGATCCACGATACCAACATTCCAGACGTTAAGCTGCTCGAACCTCGGGTGTTCGGCGATGAGCGCGGCTGTTTTTTCGAAACCTTTCGCGAGCGGTGGTTTAAGGAGCATCTGGTGGATCTCGATTTCGTGCAGGAAAATCAGAGCCATTCACTGCAGGGCACGATACCCGTTACGCCATCGATGCCAGTAAGCTCAGCAATAAATTGGGCTGGCAGCCAAGTGAAAGCTTCGTCAAAGGCCTCGAGAAGACGCTGGACTGGTATCTAATGCATCTGGAGTGGTGTCATCGGGTGGTGAGGCAGTCTTAATGGGCCAGGCACGATGAGAAAGATATTGGTGATCGGTCGCCAGGGGCAGGTTGCCCAGGCGCTCAAGGCGACTCAGCCTAACGACTACTGGGTGGACTACCAGGGCCTGATAGATCAAGCGACTAAGGTTAGCCCCACCAGCACCCAAGACTATGGCGCACCAGCACCTCGCCCTCCCTACAGCGCGTTGAATTGCAGCCAATCACAAACCATTCTGCCCGCCAAGCCTTGGCAGGTGAATCTTAGCCAGGTACTGCAACAACTGGTGAAAGAGGGCTGACAGGGCGCCAATATCGGGTACAATTCCCCATAGCGACCACCCAAGCCCGTTGAGCCAGTAAATCTATGCAAATAAAACCTACCGATGCCGGTTGTATCGTCTTTAACCAGCCTTCGCTCAAGGCGATCACCCCTGATTGGTTTACCTTCGATTACTGGCAAGAGTTAGGCGCCATCACGGGCTCATCGACGGGGCGTTACACCACCTGGTTTGTCAACCCTCATCCACTGAGCCAGGCGCCGGAAGATGAATGGGTACTCAGACACTATTATCGTGGTGGCATGATGGAGAAATTCAGCCGCGACGCCTATCTCTATACTGGGCTAAAGCGCTGCCGGGCAATCGCGGAATTCACCCTGCTGGAGCAGCTGTTTGAGGAAGGGTTTGCCGTACCTGAGCCGGTGGCGGCGCAGATCCAGCGTAGCGGCCCCTATTACCGTGGCGACATCATCATCAAGCGGATACCGGACGCGCGGGATCTGGTGGCTAGGCTAAAGCGGTCACCTATGTCCGCGGAGCTTTGGCAGGCACTCGGTGCCTGTATCGCCAAGTTTCATCACCGCGGCGTCTACCACGCGGATCTCAATGCCAAGAACATACTGCTCGCCGATGACAGCTTTACCCTGATCGACTTCGATCGCGGCGCCCTCAAGAAACCTGACAGCAAGTGGCAACAGGCCAACCTCGACCGCCTGCTGCGCTCCTTCAACAAGGAGAAGGGCAAGGCACCCGAACTACACTTTACCCAGGAAAACTGGCAGCAGCTGCTAGCGGGTTACGCCCAGACCTAGCTAGGCCGACCGATTAGCGACTAAGCCTTAATCAACTCACTAGCTAGGGCGAACTGCGCCGTCAGTGCCCCCTTGTTGGCCTCGACCACCTCGAGCCCGGCCTCTCTGGCACCCAGATAGGCCGCCTTATCATCAAACTTATGCACCAAGGCCTGAGCCAGCTCATCGCCATTCTGCACCAGCGCCAATGAGCCCGCCTCCTTGAGCAGCCCTGTGATCTCGGCAAAATCCCAATGGTGAGGCCCCACATAGACGGGCAGGCCTATGGCCGCCGGCTCCAGCGGATTATGGCCACCATTCTCGATCAGGGTACCACCGACGAAGGCCTGATCCGCCGCGCCATAGAAGCTCAACAACTCGCCCATGGTATCTCCGAGCAGCACCTGAGTCTGCTCATCTACCACCTCTTGACGACTACGTCGCGCCAGCACCAGCCCCGCCGCCTTGACCCGGCTTGCCGCCGCATCAAACTGCTCCGGATGCCGGGGCACCAAGACCATTAGAGCGTGAGGAAACCGCATCAGCAGACTCTTGTGCGCGGCGAGCATGATGTCGAACTCGCCCGGGTGCACACTGCCAGCTACCCAGACGGGGGTCTCCATACGCTGCCACTGCTGACGTAGCCCCTTGGCCTGCTCGAGCAAGTCTGGCGCTATGGTGAGGTCGAACTTAAGACTGCCTGTGACCTTTACCCGCTCGGCATCGACCCCCAAGTCGATGAATCGCTGCGCCGCCTGGGGCGACTGGGCGGCGATCAGGTTCAGAGAACGGAGCATGGGTTGCGACAGCTTGGGCCTACCCCGATACTGATTCGCCGACTTCTCCGACAGGCGAGCATTAGCCAACATCAGCTTGATCCCCCGGCGCTTGGCCTGATGGATAAGATTAGGCCACAGCTCAGTCTCCATGATGATAATTTGTTTGGGTTGCAACTGGCCCAGAAAGCGCGCCACACACAGAGGCAGATCGAAGGGCAGGTAACAGTGCTGCACCGACTCGCCGAAGGCCTTGAGCACCTCGGCCGAACCAGTCGGGCTGGTCGTGGTGATAGTGAGGTTAAGATCTGGGTAGGCGACCTGTATCTGCTTAATGAGCGGAATCGCCGCCAGGGTTTCCCCCATAGAGACCGAATGAATCAGTAGATCTGCCTTCGAAAGCTTGGCCAAACCGAAACGTTCGCCCCAGCGACCACGGTAATCCGGGCTCTTAACTGCCCGAATCACCAAATAAAGAATTAGCAGGGGGCTTAACAGATACAGCAAGATTGAATAGAGAGTACGATTCATAGGGCTCGGCACTTAGACAGGGGCAATTTACTCATAGGGCTTAATAGTAACATATGCCTGACGCCGACGGGCGGCAAACGCCAGTGACCCGATACAATGTCAGCCAACTTGATAAAAGGAGTGAAAAACAGGATGTTAATCTTAACTGGTCTGAGTAGCCATAGATTGACTTTTACCCGCTGGCTGATAAGTTGCAACTGGAGCCTTTACTCGAATGTAGCCAATTATCCAGTCCACCTATTCACTTGAGTGCGCTGGTAGATAACCGACCTGACTTAGGATCAAGATGAAAACCCGCGATAAAATCGTCCATGCCGCCCTGGCCCTGTTTAACGAACATGGTGAGCGCAGCATCACCACCAACCATATTGCCGCGCATCTGGGGATCAGCCCGGGTAACCTCTACTACCATTTCCGCAATAAAGAAGACATTATTCGCTCCATCTTCAGCCTCTATGAGCAGCACCTGGAGACAGGCTTTCAGCCCTATGAAGGCAAGAAGGTAGATGTCGACCTCTTGATCGGCTACTTCGATGCCCTCTTCTACACCCTGTGGCAGTTCCGTTTCATGTACGCCAACCTGGTGATCATCCTCAGCCGCGACGAAGAGCTCAACAAACGATATACGGTCACCCATGAACAGGTACTCAAGAAGGCCACCAGCATTCTTAGCCAGTTGAAACAAGATGGCGTAGTGGTGTTGGAAGATGCCGAGATCACCCCGTTGGCCGACACCATCCGTATGGTGGCCTGTTTCTGGATCAGCAACCAGCTCACCCACTCGGAAGCCACCCAGATCACTAAGACCTCGCTCTACGAGGGCCTGCTAAGGGTATTGATGATCTTCAAGGCCTACGCCAGCGAGTCCGCCAGACCCACCTTCATCAGACTGGAGCAACACTACCAGGCCCTAGCTAAGGCGGAACAAGAGGAAGACTAGGCGAGCATTGGCTGCGCGCCAGCCTCTACAGCCATCGGATACCGCCAGTTGTGACATTTCGCATTATTTTTTGTTATGCGAAAGTTGCACATGCACTAACTTAGTTAATAGCGCAAAAAAAAATGTGGCGCCGGCCGGGTTTAAGGTTAGAATTCGGCCAGCCTAGCGCGATCCATATCCCAGGCGCCCCCTTTTCCGACAGGCTTGTCGGCAACAATAGATGGTCGAAACTGAACTAGACTTAATCATTCATCGACGGGGCGATACCTGGCTATGACAAGCCTGACTTATGCGTTAAACATGGTTCCTAACTTATCGCCTTTCCTCGAGTTTATCTGCCAAGCGTGCAGACTCGAGCAAAGCATACAAAAATAAAACGAGACAGAAAGAAGGAGACTACAGGTGGCAACGACCTCATTCTACGATCAAATCAATCAGCAGCTGGCTGAAGTGAAAGCGGAAGGCTTATACAAGAGCGAGCGCGTTATTGCCTCTCCTCAGAAGACAGAAATCCAAGTCAACGGCCACGAAGTGATGAACTTCTGCGCCAACAACTACCTCGGCCTAGCCAATCATCCCGAACTGATCGCCGCCGCCCAGCAAGGCCTGAGCGATCACGGCTTCGGCATGGCGTCTGTGCGCTTCATCTGTGGTACCCAAGATATTCATAAGCAACTCGAAGCCAGCCTAAGCGAATTCCTCGGCATGGAAGATACTATCCTTTACTCTTCTTGCTTCGATGCGAACGCCGGCCTGTTCGAGACCCTGCTCGGCGCCGAAGACGCCATCGTCTCAGATGCCCTGAACCACGCCTCTATCATCGACGGTGTGCGTCTGTGTAAGGCCAAGCGTTTCCGCTATGCCAACAACGACATGGCCGATCTGGAAGCACAGCTGCAAGCGGCAAAGGCGGCCGGTGCGCGCCACATTCTGATCGCCACCGACGGCGTATTCTCGATGGACGGCGTCATCGCCAACCTTAAAGGTGTCTGCGATCTGGCTGATAAATATGGCGCCCTGGTCATGGTGGACGACTCTCACGCCGTAGGTTTCATCGGTCAAAACGGCCGCGGTACCCACGAGTATTGCGACGTGATGGACAGAGTCGACATCATCACGGGCACCCTGGGCAAGGCCCTGGGCGGCGCATCGGGTGGATTTACCTCTGCCAAGAAAGAGGTCGTCGACTGGCTACGTCAACGCTCGCGTCCTTACCTCTTCTCTAACTCGCTGGCACCTTCAATCGTCACCGCCTCGATTCATGTGCTGGAGATGCTCAAGTCTGGCCAGGCGCTGCGCGAAGCCGTATGGCAAAACAGCCGTTACTTCCGCGAGAAGATGACAGAAGCAGGCTTTACCCTGGGCGGCGCCGACCACGCCATCATCCCTGTGATGATTGGCGATGCCAAGCTGGCCAGCGACTTTGCTAACCGTCTGCTGGAAGAGAACATCTATGTGATCGGCTTCTCCTTCCCTGTGGTACCTAAGGGCCAAGCCCGTATTCGTACCCAGATGTCTGCCGCTCACACCCGCGAGCAGCTAGATCGCGCCATCGATGCCTTCACCCGCATCGCTAAAGAGATGGGAATTATCTAGGAGTCTATCGATGAAAGCCCTAAGCAAACTCAAGCCTGAAGAAGGCATCTGGATGGTTGATGCGCCAAAACCTGAAGTTGGCCACAACGATCTGCTGATCAAAATTCGTAAGACCGCCATCTGTGGCACAGACGTACATATCTACAACTGGGACGAATGGTCGCAAAACACGATCCCCGTCCCTATGGTGGTCGGCCACGAATACGTGGGCGAAGTGGTCGAGATTGGCCAGGAAGTCCGTGGCTTCCAGATTGGCGATCGCGTATCGGGCGAAGGGCACATCACCTGTGGTCACTGCCGTAACTGCCGCGCGGGCCGTACTCACCTGTGCCGCAACACCTCGGGTGTAGGCGTTAACCGCGAAGGCGCATTTGCCGAGTATCTGGTGATCCCAGCATTCAACGCCTTTAAGATCCCCGACGATATCTCTGACGATCTGGCCTCAATCTTCGATCCTTTCGGCAACGCGGTACACACGGCGCTGTCGTTCGATCTCGTGGGCGAAGATGTACTGATCACGGGCGCAGGCCCTATCGGCATCATGGCAGCAGCCGTCTGTCGTCATGTTGGCGCACGCCATGTGGTGATCACAGATGTGAACGAATACCGCCTCGAACTGGCCAAGAAGATGGGCGCCACCCGCGCCGTCAACGTGGCCAAGGAGAAGCTGGAAGATGTGATGCAGGAACTGGGCATGACCGAAGGCTTCGATGTGGGTCTGGAGATGTCCGGCGTACCGGCCGCCTTCCACTCTATGCTGGATACCATGAACCACGGCGGCAAGATCGCCATGCTGGGTATTCCCGGCGGTGACATGGCTATCGACTGGAGCAAGGTGATCTTCAAGGGCCTCATCATCAAAGGGATCTACGGCCGTGAGATGTTTGAGACCTGGTACAAGATGGCCAGCCTGATCCAATCTGGCCTGGATATCTCCCCTATCATCACACATCACTACAAAGTCGATGATTTCCAAGCAGGTTTCGACGCTATGCGCTCGGGCCAGTCGGGCAAGGTGATCCTCAGCTGGGACTAATCCCCCGAACCACCCGCAACCGGGGCTGTACTCTCACGGCCCCATGTTGCACACTTATCCTATCCCTCTTTTGCTTTACAGGTTGACTATGTCTGCTTTTCAACACCTGAGTGTCAATCAACTCATCCATATGCTGGAAGACAATGCCGAATTACAGGTGGTCGATATCCGCGACGGCGCCAGCTTCGAGGCGGGGCAGATCCCCGGCTCCACCAACCTCAACAACGAAAACCTGGCACGCTATATCGCCGAGGCCGATATGGATAGCCCACTAGTCGTGGTCTGCTACCACGGCATCAGCAGCCAGAACGCCGCACAATACCTGCATGAGCAGGGTTTCGATGATGTCTATAGCCTGGACGGCGGCTTTCAGGCCTGGCGCGAAGCCCATTAATCACCCGAGGTGAATATGTTGGAACTTGGTCGTCTCCCCAATGAGCGCGCCGCCCAGGCGCTGATCGATTACCTCAAGGGCCAGGGCATAGATTGCCGGCTGCAACATGCCGAGCTTGGGGTCACTCTCTATGTCACCCGAGAACAAGACTATGCCAAGGCGCGCCAGGAATATGAGCACTTTGTTCGCAATCCCTATGACGACAAGTACCTTCAGGCATCTTGGGAGAATGGCAGCACGGGCACCAAGCTAGACTACGGCGCGCCTGGTCTGCAGCTGGTGACTCAGTTCCTGTCCGGGGCTGGCCCCTTGACCCTGAGCGTCATGCTGAGCTGCACGCTAATCTATTTCGGCTTTATCTTCGGCTTTGCCAACCCAATCTTCGAGGCGCTCTCTTTCTTCGGCGCCGTGCCAGATAGTGATACCACTCAGATATGGCGAGTATTTACGCCGAGCCTGATGCACTTCTCCGCCATGCACATCATCTTCAACCTGCTCTGGTGGTGGTATCTGGGGGGTAAGATAGAGAACAAGCTGGGTGTCACGCCGCTGGCGACCCTGTTGTTGATCGCCGGCACACTGCCGAATGTGCTGCAGTATGCCATAGGTGGTCCCAACTTCGGCGGTCTCTCGGGCGTGGTCTATGCTGTGGTGGGCTACACCTGGATAATGGGAGTCAAGCGTCCCGAGAAAGGAATCGGCCTGCCTCCTGCCTATATAGGCTTTATGTTGATCTGGCTGGTATTCGGCTTTACCGATATGTTTGGCCTCTCCATCGCTAACGGCGCCCATATCGGCGGCTTGATGGTAGGCTTAGCCCAAGGCTTTATCGACAGTCGCCGACGAGCTTGATGCAAAGCTGAGCTCAAAAGGGCCCAGCAACATGCGGGCCCTAATTTAATTAACTCAGATCACGCCAGCTCAATCACCTTCTTCACTAGCTTATCTATGCCGATATGGGCCTGGGCAATATTCTCGGCCAACATATAGGCCGGGGTACTCACCAGTTTGCGACCCTCATCGACAACTATCTGTTCGACATTGGCGTCCACATGCTCACCGCCCATCAGATTAAATGCATGGGCAGTCTCGCTGTCATGGCCTATGGTGCCTTTGGCCTTCTCGCCATAGAGCTTAGGGATCATCACAGGCGAGATACAGATGAAGCCGACGGGCTTGTTCGCCTCGACAAATTCACCGATGAAAGTCTGTACGCTGGGCGCCACCTCGCACTCGCTACCGACCACGGCAAAGTTACACAGGTTCTTCGCGGCGCCAAAACCACCCGGGATCACCAGGCCATCGAATGCCTGAATATCTAGCTCGTCAGTTGCCTTAATGTCGCCACGGGCGATGCGCGCCGATTCCACCAGCACGTTGCGATGCTCACCCACAGCCACCTCACCGGTGAGATGATTCACCACATGCATCTGCTCTATGTTAGGTGCAAAACATTGGTAACTCACTCCGGCCTGGGTCAGCGACAGCAGAGTCAATACCGCCTCATGAAGTTCGCTACCATCGAACACTCCCGCGCCGCTTAATAAAACAGCAAATTTTTTCATTAAAAACTCCTTTAATAGACCGAATGGTTTTAACAACTAAATAACAAAAGGGTTGATCTGATTATTTTTCATGCTAAGTTAGTTCATCGACTCTAACAAGGCCGAACAATTTCGCCAAGTCAGAGCGTTAATATGGATGACAAAATAATAAATCCACAAATTAGGAATTTTTACTCGGAAGTAATACCTAGTTCACACAAAAATATAATATAAAAATAAATCAACAAGTTACATCACCCGCTTATGTTCGTCGTCGTGATACCTACTCGCTGAAACTTTTTTAGCTCACAGACTTATCCACAGGCTGCTGAGTAATTTGCCGTGGCCGAAATCGCCCTAATATGGCATGCTAGCGCCATCATCGCATACCGAAAAAATAGATAAAATTATGCCTAATATCGCTGAAAACCCACTCATTCTTGTGGATGGTTCTTCCTATCTTTACCGCGCCTACTATGCGCCCCCCCATCTAACCAACTCCAAGGGTGAGGCCACGGGTGCCGTTTATGGCGTGATCAACATGCTACGCAGCCTGCTCAACCAATATAAGCCGACGCAGATGGCGGTGGTGTTCGATGCCAAGGGGAAAACCTTCCGCAATGAGATGTATGCCGAATATAAGGCCCACAGACCGCCGATGCCAGACGATCTCAGGACGCAAATTGAGCCGCTACACCGCATCATTCGCGCCCTGGGGCTTCCTTTGGTCTGTATTCCCGGCGTCGAAGCCGACGATGTCATAGGCACCATCGCCAGGCAGGCCAGTCAGGAAGGTCGTGCCGTGCTGATCAGTACCGGCGATAAAGATATGGCACAGCTGGTCGATGACAAGATCACCCTGATCAACACCATGACCAACACCATCCTCGGCCCTGATGAAGTGAGCGAGAAATTTGGTGTCGGCCCAGAGCTGATCATCGATCTCCTGGCCCTGCAAGGCGATAAGGCGGATAACATTCCCGGCCTACCCGGTGTCGGTGAGAAGACGGCGCTGGCGATGCTACAAGGCGTGGGCGGCGTCGATGCAATCCTTGCCAACCCAGACAAGATGCCGGAGCTCGGCTTTAGAGGCTCCAAGACGATGCCGGCCAAACTCGCCGAACATGGCGACATGCTTAAACTCTCCTATGATCTGGCAACTATCAAGTGTGACGTCGAGTTAGAGCAAGACTGGCATCAGCTCAATATTCAAGACGCGGATCGCGACGAGCTAATCAAATGCTACGGCGAGATGGAATTTAAACGCTGGCTGGCCGAGGTATTAGACAATAAGTCTGGCAGCGACAGTCAAGAAGAAGCCGAAGAAGCGCCTGCGCCCCAGGCGATCGATGCCCAGTACGATACCATTCTGACTTGGGAAGCCTTCGATGAGTGGCTCAAGGCCCTGGCTGCCGCGCCGCTGTTTGCCTTGGATACGGAAACCACCAGCCTCAACTACATGGAGGCCAAGCTAGTCGGCCTATCTTTTGCCATCGAACCAGGCAAGGCCGCCTACCTACCGCTTGCCCACGATTATGCCGGTGCACCAGAGCAGCTCGACAGCGAGCAGGTACTCGCCAAACTCAAGCCACTCCTGGAAGACGCCAAGCTTCTCAAGGTGGGGCAAAACCTTAAATATGACATGAGCATACTGGCCAATGTCGGCATCACCCTCAAGGGGGTGGCCTTCGATACCATGCTCGAATCCTATGTCTTTAATTCGGTCGCCTCTAAGCACAACATGGACGACCTGGCACTGAAATACCTGGGCCACAAGAATATCAGCTTCGAAGAGATCGCCGGCAAGGGCGTGAAGCAGCTGACCTTCAACCAGATCCCGCTGGAGACGGCGGCGCCTTACGCGGCCGAAGACGCCGATATCACACTCAGGTTACACCAACACCTCTGGCCGAGACTGGAAAAAGCCAGCGAGCTTGCCAGCGTCTTTACCGACATTGAGCTACCTCTGGTCACCATACTGTCTCAGATTGAGCGTCAAGGGGTGTTGATCGACAGCATGTTGCTGGGTCAGCAGAGCGAAGAACTGGCTCGCAAGATAGACGAGTTGGAACAGAAGGCCTATGAGATCGCCGGCGAGCCCTTTAACCTGGGTTCGACCAAACAGCTGCAGGCGCTCTTCTTCGAGAAGCTTGGCTATCCGGTATTGAAGAAGACCCCTAAAGGCGCGCCGTCCACCGCGGAAGAGGTACTGGTCGAGTTGGCACTGGATTATCCACTACCCAAGATCATCCTGGAGCACAGGAGCCTGTCGAAACTCAAGAGCACCTATACCGACAAGTTGCCGCTCATGGTCGATGGCAAGACTGGCCGGGTACACACCAGCTATCATCAGGCGATTGCCGCCACGGGTCGCCTGTCATCAAGTGAACCTAACCTGCAGAATATCCCCATTCGTACCGAAGAGGGTCGCCGTATTCGCCACGCCTTCGTGGCGCCGGAGGGACGCAAGATCCTCGCGGCCGACTATTCGCAGATAGAACTGAGGATCATGGCGCATCTGTCACAGGACAAGGGACTGCTGAGCGCCTTTGCCCAAGGCAAGGATATTCACAGGGCCACCGCCGCCGAGGTGTTCGACGTCGATTTTAGCGAGGTCACCAGCGAGCAACGCCGCCGCGCCAAGGCGGTCAACTTCGGTCTCATCTATGGCATGTCGGCCTTCGGTCTGGCCCGCCAGCTGGATATTCCGCGTCACGAGGCCCAGCAATATATCGACATCTACTTCAAGCGCTATCCTGGCGTGCTCAAGTATATGGAAGATACCCGCGCTGCCGCCGCCGAGCAGGGTTATGTATCGACCCTCTATGGTCGTAGACTCTACCTGCCGGCTATCAAAGATAGAAACGCCATGCGTCGTCAGGCCGCCGAGCGCGCCGCGATCAACGCCCCCATGCAGGGCACGGCTGCCGATATCATCAAGAAGGCCATGATCAACATAGCCCAGTGGATTGAGTCAGAGACACAGGGAGAGATCACCATGATCATGCAGGTGCACGATGAACTCGTGTTTGAAGTTGACGCCAACAAGGCTGACTCACTCAAAATCAAGGTGTGCGAATTGATGGCACAGGCCGCGTCACTGGATGTCGAGCTGCTGGCCGAGGCAGGCATTGGCGACAACTGGGAGCAGGCCCACTAGACTGGATGCTTAGCGAACTAGCCTCGACAGGAACAATGTTCTAACGAGGCCATGTTTCAAGGAAACATTAGCTCAAGGAAACAGTACCTAGAGAAGAAGATGCCCCGGCCCCGCCGGGGCATTTTTTATGCTGCCAGGCCTGTTTTCCATGGGATTTCCCCTCTTTCCCCCCTTGGAGCCGTAAAAATCGTCAAAAATAGTAATATTTTTTCACTTAAGTGGACTTTTAAACTAAATGGCTCTTTTAAGGGCATTTTTTGTAAATTCCAGATCAAAAACCTGTGTCTTTATTGAGCACTTTTTTAGATGTTGCTCACATTATTGTCGTTTTTTACAAAAAACAGTTTCCCATAATACGGCCAATGAAGTATTATTCTCTGCGTAGGGTACAGAGGTTAAGATGTTCTATCTTTCAGACCTTTTTTTATTTCACGTTAAGTGAAATGCCAAATTATGGCGCCCCAGCAAGTTACTTGCTGGGGCTTTTTTTCGCCTGAAATTTATTTTAGAGCAAATACTTTAATTGCGATGGGATTCGGGCTATCCTATGGCCACTGAGAACTTTTGGTCGATGACCAACAGAACTTGAGTCTTGTTGAAATTTAGCTTCTCCCCAAAAGAGCTAATGTATTTTTGCCGATGGCGTAGCCCTCGGCATTTTTTTTGCCCGCTCTCCTATCAGCTAAATACCAGGCATAAAAAAGCGCCCCCAATCTGGAGGCGCTTTCTATTCACACATCACTTAGCCTAAGCTACTCTTGCTCGGCGTCGGCCAAGGCCTCCACCAGCCAGTCTGGATGACACCATTCGTTAAGAATCCCCAGCACCTTAGGCTTGCCGGTTCCCTTCAGAGAAGAGAATGGCTCCACCTTCACACCGTCGCCGAAGTCTGCCAATGCCTTACGCACCTCGTTGACCGTCTTCATGCGGGCGCTCTGCGCCAGCTTGTCACACTTGGTCAGCAAGGCCAGCACTGGGATGTCGCAATCGACCGCCCACTCTATCATCTGCATGTCGAGATCTTTGAGTGGATGGCGAATATCCATCAATACAACTAGGCCGCTCAAGCAGGCACGCTCTTGCAGATATTGCCCCAGTGCCTGCTGCCATTTCTTCTTCATGGCCAAGGGCACCTGCGCGAAACCATAACCGGGCAAGTCCACCAGGCGTCTGTGCTCATCGAGCGCAAACACGTTGATCAGCTGGGTACGCCCAGGTGTCTTACTGGTTCTTGCCAGGTTCTTCTGTTCGGTTAATTGGTTTAATGCGCTCGACTTTCCGGCATTAGAACGACCGGCAAAGGCGATTTCGACGCCTACATCACCGGGCAAGTGCTCATCCAGATGCGCAATATCCGGCGCACTGATCAAAAACTTGGCCTGTCGAAAATCGATACGAGAATCAGTCACTACCCACCCCAAAATTTGTTATTTCTTCAGTTTAAATATCGAAGACTTGCTTACATTTGCACAATTTCGTGTAAAATATTACCCCGATCACATAAATCATATTTTATCACGCTTGCAGGTCACTCTCGTAAGCTCAGGACAAAAAATTTAACTTAAAAGTTGGAACGCCATGAAAAAGTTCGCTATTGCGCTATCAATGTTAGCCACTCTATCAACTCCGGCTCTAGCAGCAGGTGATGCTGAAGCGGGAAAAACTAAAGCAATCATTTGTTCTGCCTGTCACGGTGTTGATGGTAACAGCATGATCGACATGTACCCCAAGCTTGCGGGTCAACAAGAAACTTATCTGAAGAAGCAGCTAACCGAGCTGCGCCAAGCGGCGCACACAGGTGGCAAAGAAGGCCGTAACGATCCAATGATGAGCCCAATGGCGGCAGCATTGTCAGATCAGGATATCGAAGATTTAGCGGCTTACTTCTCTTCACAAAAACTTGCAATGAGCGAAGTGAAAGATGTGCCTGAGCTAGGCGAACAGCTTTACAAGGGTGGCGACGCCGTACGTGGCGTGACCGCATGTATCGCCTGTCACGGTCCAAGTGGTCAAGGCTCAGAAGCAGCTGGCTTCCCAGCCATCGCGGGTCAACACGCTAACTATATCAAGATCCAGCTGAATAAGTTTCATGATACAAGTCGTAACAACGACTTAAACGGCATGATGCAAGACGTTGCCAAGAAGCTGACCAGCGAAGATATCGAAGCACTATCTAAATATATTTCAAGCATTAAGTAATTAATCGCTAGAAAGTGAAAGGGTGGTCAATACCACCCTTTTTTACCACTTTAAGTTTACGTTTACGTAAACTGTTGAAAATTGATGCTTGACATAGATCACAGATTTCGTTTTAATTGTGCCCGTACCGAGGTAAACCCAACTGTTTGTATAAAATCTATCTAATAACAATAAACAGATTTCGGTATGTGATTACATTTAAGATATAAGAATAAAGTTAAGTAAAAATAATAATAATTTTTTGACCACTCACTAAAAATAATAAGAGTAGTACTTCGCATCTGAAGTCGGGTCGTAATAACTTAGTAAGGATATTGGTTAGGAAGGCCAATGCGCTAATTAGCATTCTCCTTACGGTTCAGGAAACAGTTAATCTGCTTACTGCTGAACTTTAACGTAAACCTAACAGGGATGGTTTATTAGGCGTCAAAGATGACGATATGGATTGTGATGTGTCAAGAAGACCATCTACGGAAGCTGTGGTCAGGAAGGCGACAGGGAAAGAAAAAAAGCGTCTGGAAGACCGAAAACGAAAATAACTATGCATGGAAAGCAGATTAAAAAATAAGATGGAATCCGACTGGGAGAGTCGCATAGCAAGTAAGGAAACTTGGAATCAGAATTGAGTACCTTTGGTACTTTTTGGAAGGCGACAGTGATACTGTCGCCTTTTTTTATACCCAACAAAAAATACGCTTCTGTTTCCACCTGGCCTACAGTAAATTAAACAGGCAACTGCAATTAACCCAGCCTTTGAGAGTCATGCCCGAGCCATGCGAAGATGCCCCCTGTGCACCAGCGAAGCTACCGCCCCCTTCTATCAAGATAGAAAACGAGCTATCTATCGCTGTAAACGCTGCATGCTGCTGTTTGCCGATGCCAGCTCTCATCTGCCCCCTAGCGCCGAGGTAAAACGCTACCGCTCGGCCAATAGTAAAGACAAACCTCTGCAACAATTCTTATCGAGCCTGATCACTCAGTGTGAGCAGCAGGTTCAGGGACCACTACTTGGACTCAACTTCGGGCGACTGCTAGGCCAACCGGCCATAGACGCCATCATGGCCCGAGGTCACCAGCTCAACCAATATGATCCACACTTCGCTCCGGATCATACCCTGCTGAGGCTCAAGTACGACTTCATCTGTTGCTATCGTGTCTTCGAACACTTTCGCTTTCCAGGTAAAGAGTGGCAGCTGCTCTGTTCTCTGCTCAAACCCGGTGGCTGGATGGCAATCAGCACCCAGCTGCTCACCGAACTTCAGGGCTTTCCCAAGTGGCATCATAAGAACAATCTGACCCATGTCAGTTTTTATCAGGAGGCCACCTTCCAATATTTGGCAGCCCAGGCTGACTTTAGGCTATTATTCGCCTCGAAAGATCTCATTTTGGTGCAAAAACCAACAGGATCTGGTATAACACGCGACCCAAGTTCACTTATCTGACTCAGAGTTAGGTAGGTTCACGATTTTTTGTAGTTGAGATTAACGCTATGACACGTAAGAAAACGCGCAAGATCAATGAGAATGCGCCAAAACGTCCGCCTAGAACCAAGAAAGAAGACCGTGCCCTCACGGGCAAGAAGCAGAAGTCGGGCAATAAAGCGGGCAGTCGTCATAACGAAAAACAGATCCAACAGAAGCAATCGGGCACGGCCCAGGCGAAAGATCCTCGCCACGGCAGCAAGAAGCCTATCGCGCTGGAGTTACCGACTCAGACGCCTGTAGCCAAGCAGCCCAAGGCGCCTAAGATGAGCGATGAGCAGAAGCTGCTGAAGCTAGAGGAAGATCCTAGACTCAACAAGCTGCTGGATATGCTCGAAGAGGGTCGCGATCTCAACGAGGCGGACCAGGCTTGGTTAGAGAAGCAGCTGACAGAGATAGAGCGCCTGATGGATCGCCTAGGCATCACGGAAGAGGACGATCTCGAGCATGTGATGAAGACCACGGTCGGCTCAGACGACGATCTCCTGGAGAAGTTTGAATCTGGCGCCGATCTGCTCAAAGATTACCAGGATAAAGACTAGCCCCGCGGCTAACCCAAATGGCATCGATTCGATGCCATTTCGCTATCTACGCCAGGTAAACAATACCTAGCCACTATCACCTGGCGAAAGCAAACAACTAGCAACCCAAAACCTCGGACTGATTATGACCACGACACTCCTCATCCTAGGCGCCATCATCATCTTAGGCCTGGCCGCCTACGCCGCCAGCCTGCTACTCAAGCTAAAACAGCAAACCGCCCAACAAAAAGCCCAGCGCGAGGCCCAACAAGCGGCCAAAGATGCCAAAGAGCTGGAGCTGCTGGGCAACATCCACTATATCGCCACCGCCATGCTCGAGGAGCGCTGCGAACTCTCAGAGGGCGTGATGCGTATCGGTAAACTCTTTAATATTCTCGGCCACGACGAACAGGTAAAGCACCAGTATCCGGCGCTCTTTAAGCATTTTGAGGTCATAGAATCTCACCCCATCATGGAGCAGCGGAAGGCTCTGGCGAAACAGCAACGGATGAAGCTAGACTTAGAGAGAATGAAGTCAGAATCGGCGCTGCAAGCCGAGATCATGGCCGAGGTGGCCCTGCTGGCCAAGGCCTATGCCCACCTCAGCCATTGACGTGAGTCGGTGCACAAAAACGGCTTAACACCAAGACATTTAAGCCGAAAACAAGGATATTCATCAGCTAACATAAATTGCAGTGCTAATTTGCAACCTGGATCAATGTTATTCGCTCAATAACATTGCATACTTCGCTAGTTGCTAATTTACCACCCTCGGAGGACACGCCTTGAAGCAGCCCACCCAAATTAGTTGGGATCAGTCAATGATCGAAAAATATAATTACAGCGGTCCTCGTTATACCTCTTACCCGACCGCACTAGAATTTGACGCCTCCTTCACCGAAGAAGACCTGCTCACCTCTATTGCCAACAGTAAGAGCAATAAACTATCGCTGTATCTACACATTCCTTTCTGCGCCAAGCTCTGCTACTACTGCGGCTGCAACAAGGTGATCACCCGTCACCAGCACAAGGCAGACCAATATATCGAATATCTCGCGGCAGAGATCGTCAAACGTGCACCACTGTTTAAGCATTACCAGGTAACCCAGATCCACTGGGGTGGCGGCACGCCAACCTTCCTCAGCCCGGAGCAGATCCTCAGGCTGTCGGCGCTGCTAAGAGAGCACTTTAATATTGCAGACGAGGGTGAATACTCTATCGAGGTCGATCCACGCGAGATCGAACTCTCTATGCTAGACACCCTTAAAGAAGCCGGCTTCAACCGTATCTCGGTTGGCGTGCAGGACTTCAACAAAGAGGTGCAGATTGCCGTTAACCGCGAACAGGACGAGCAGTTTATCTTCGACCTGATTGCCAAGGCGAAAGAGATGGGCTTCGTGTCGACCAACATCGACCTGATATACGGCCTGCCACACCAGACGCCAGAAAGCTTCGCCGAAACCATGCAACGCGTACTAGATCTGTCGCCCGACAGACTCTCTGTGTTTAACTACGCTCACCTGCCGGCACGTTTCGCCGCCCAGCGTAAGATTAAAGACGAGCACCTGCCGACCCCACAACAGAAGCTGGAGATGCTACACCAGACCATCGAGACGCTGACGGGCGCTGGCTATCAGTACATAGGCATGGATCACTTCGCCAAGCCAGATGATGAGCTTGCTATTTTGCAGAACGAAGGACGCCTGCACCGTAACTTCCAGGGTTACACCACCCAGGAAGAGTGTGACCTGCTGGGCCTAGGTGTCTCCTCTATTAGCCAGATTGGCGACTGCTACGCCCAGAACCAGAAAGATATCCGCCCCTACTACGAGTCGGTGGACGAGAAGGGTCACGCCCTGTGGAAAGGCTGTAAGCTCAATCGTGACGACGAGATCCGCCGTGTCGTAATCAAGCAGCTGATCTGTCACTTCGACCTGGATATGGCCAAGATAGATAAGCAGCTAGGCATCAAGTTTGAAGAATACTTCGCCGAAGATCTCAAACTGCTACAAACCTTCATCGACGACAAGCTGGTCGAAGTGAAAGACAGAAAGATCACCGTAGGCGAAACAGGCCGTCTGCTGATCCGTAATATCTGTATCTGTTTCGACGTTTATTATCGTGACAAGGCTCGTCAGCAGCAGTTCTCAAGGGTTATCTAAACCCAAAGATAAAACAAGCCGATGAATTATCATCGGCTTTTTTATGGCTAATACTTTAAGCCATAGCACTTTAAGCTAGTGCTTTAAGTTTGCGCTTTAAGCCTTAGCGGCATAGAGCGCCTTGCGCTCGCTGTCGGAGATAAAGGCCATCTCCACGCCGTTGCGTTGCAGCTGCGCCAACTCGGCGTCGCTAAAGCCCATCTCCCGCTTCACAGTGTCGTACTCATGCTTGATGTCGATGGCGCTCACGCCAGGATCATCTGTGTTGAGGCCGATCAACACCCCGGCCTCCATGAAGGTACGCAGCGGATGCTCCTGATAACTGGTCACTGTAGACGTATGCAGGTTACTTGTTGGGCAAGACTCTATGCCTATCTTATTGGCAGCCAGATACTCCATCAGCTTAGGATCGTGGATGGCATTGACCCCATGGCCGATACGGGTCGCACCGAGCTCCTGAATAGCCTGCCACATGCTCTCGGCACCAGCCGCCTCACCGGCATGCGCCGTAATCGCCAGTCCGGCGTCACGCACCTTCTTAAAGTGATCGTTAAACAGGGCGCCTGGGAAGCCTAGCTCATCCCCCGCCAAGTCCATCGCCACCAGGTGCTGCTTGTGTGCCAGCAAGGCGTCTAGCTCCTGCATGCAGGCGTCCTGACCGAAGGAGCGCGACATGATGCCGATCAGGTTGATCTTCACCTCATAGTCCTTGAGGCCCGCCTTAACACCATCGATGACGGCTTCGACAACCCCCTCGATCGGCAGCTTATGGTTCATCGCCATATAGTAAGGACTGAATCTCAGCTCAGCGTAATCCAGGCCAGAGATCGCCGCATCGGCAACATTCTCGTAAGCCACACGTTTTACCGCATCAAGATCTGCCAGTACGGCAACCATCCAGTCTAGCTTCTTCAAAAAAGCGACCAGGCTGGATTCTTTCCCCTGAATTTGAACGAAAGGCGCTAAACCTTCCAAGGTGTCGGCAGGTAAAGCAATATTGTGTTGGTGGCCCAGGTCCCAAATCGTTTCCACCCTGACGTTACCATCAAGATGACGATGCAGATCCACCAACGGAATGGATGTATCAATCATATTTAACCCCTATTTGAACCCCTCAGCCAATATTGTTTTTTATCTGGTCTGAAGTTGTTGCAACTATAACACGCATTTTTTAACGATATGCATGACTTATGTTCAGCTTTCGACCAAAGTCCGTTGCAATACCTGCTGACAATTTATCTTGTGTCATGGGTGACCCACCAAATTGAATATTGCATAATCGTTGAGCTTATACCTAGGCCCATAATAATGACAACAGGATCACCCATGCATAAACCCTTAGCCCCTTGCCTACTCATACTCAGCCTCACGGCCTGCCAAATGGCACCCACGGCGGATGTCGGCACGACACCGCAAACCACTGTCAGCCAGAGTCATCTGCAATTGCAGCGCATCATAGACGATGCCTGGCAACTTAGATTAGAGTCTAGTCCAGAAATGGCCTACTCACAGGGCGACGAAACGGCGGCGGGTAAACTGGACGATCTCTCCCCGGAGGCACTGGCTAGTCACAATCAGGCCGAAAGTGCCCTGTTGGCTCGCCTCAAGGCATTAGATATGGCATCGCTCGACAAGGCCGATCGCATAAACGCCCAGATACTCGCCTATCAGCTACAAAACAGCGTCGACCAGTACCGATTTCACGACCATTACTTACCCATTACCGCCGAGAGTGGCTTTCACGCCTATATCGCCTCCATCGCCAAGGGTAACTTCAACAACCAAGCTGATTATCAGCACTACCTGAGCAAGCTCGAGGCGCTGCCTCACTATTTTGCCCAGCAAACCTATTGGCTAAAGCAGGGACTCGCTAAGGGCATCACGCCCGCCAAGGTAGTCTTAAACGGCTTCGAGGAGAGTATCAGCGCCTTCATAGTGCCGGTTGAGCAGAGCGGTTACTTCAAGCCCTTCACACACTTTCCCAAGCACTTCACCGAGGCTCAGAAAAACGAACTAACGGCGCAAGGCAAGGCCCTGATTGAGCAGAATGTATTGCCCAGCTACCAGGCCTTCTATGACTTCATGACCCAAGAATATATCCCAGGCGCACGCCAAAGTATTGCCGCCTACGATCTTCCCGACGGTGAGGCCTTCTATGAGAATCGCGTACGCCACTACACCACGCTGCCGATGACGGCCGACGAGGTGCATCAACTCGGGCTCAAAGAGGTCAAACGCATTCGCGCCGAGATGCAAGCGATCATAGATAAGTTAGGCTACCAGGGCAGCTTCGCCGATTTCTTACACTTCCTGCGCACAGATCCTCAGTTCTACGCCAAGACTCCAGAGCAGCTCCTGAAAGAGGCTGCCTTTATCGCCAAGAAGGCCGATGCCATGCTACCGAAATTCTTCGGCAAACTGCCACGCACGCCCTATGGCATCCAGGAAGTGCCCGCTGAGATCGCCCCTAAATACACCACGGGGCGTTACTCCGGCGCCAGTGGCGACGACCAACCCGGCTATTACTGGGTAAACACCTATGCCCTGGACAAACGTCCTCTATATGAGTTGGAGGCCCTGACCCTACACGAGGCCGTGCCGGGTCACCACCTGCAGATCTCCCTCAACACAGAGCTGACCTCCTTGCCTAACTTCCGTCGTTACAGCTACATCTCGGCATTCGGAGAAGGCTGGGGACTCTACTCAGAATATCTCGGGCTGGAAGGTGGTTTCTATCAAGATCCCTACAGCAACTTCGGCCGCCTGACCTATGAGATGTGGCGCGCCGCCCGTCTGGTGGTCGACACCGGCATGCACGCCAAGGGCTGGACTAGGCAGCAGGCCATCGACTATATGGCCAGTAACACGGCACTGTCGCTACACAATGTCACCACTGAGATAGACAGATATATCTCCTGGCCGGGTCAAGCCCTGTCGTACAAGATAGGCGAACTCACCATCAAGCGTTTGCGCGCCAAGGCGGAGAAGGCCCTAGGTGAGAAGTTCGATATCCGTGCCTTCCACGACGCCGTCTTAGCCAATGGCTCAGTGCCCATGGCGCTACTCGAACAGCAGATAGACGACTTCATCGCCGCACAGGCGGCCGCTAAGTAGTAATCCTCCTCTGGCGTCCTAGTCCCACGATAGTGGCGCCAGAGACACTTAGCCTCCTTAAGCCATTAATCGCGATAACATATCGTGCTACACTCAGGCATCTTGTTCCTAATTCAGATTGCCCATGTCCACAGCCCCAGTCTCTACAAGCAGTGGCGCCATCGCCACAACACTGCCGGTTTTTTCCAGCGAATTAGAAGACAATCGACAGCAGCTAGATACTTTCTGGCAGGGCGTGGAGCAAGGCTATCTGACAAGTAGCGATGGGCTCAAGCTGGCCTACTGTATGGCCACACACCCCAACTCGACCCGGGCGATCGTGATCAGCAGTGGTCGCGTCGAGGCCTATCTAAAATACCAAGAACTGATCTTCGATCTCTATCAGTTAGGATATAGCGTCTATGCCTTGGATCACAGAGGCCAGGGGCTTTCAACCAGGCTGACCGATAATCCGCACCAGGGGCACGTAGAGAAGTTTGCCGACTATGTGCGCGACTTTAGTCATTTCATCGATACGATTGTCACCCCCAAGCAACATGACCGACTGTATCTAGTGGCGCATTCCATGGGCGGAACCATAGCCACACTGTATCTGCAACAGGCGCCAGAAATATTCGATGCGGCCGTACTCTCGGCTCCCATGTACGGCATCTGCCTACCTATGCCTAAGCCCTTCGTGCGTTGGTTGGCGGGACACCTGGACAATGGCTCGAGCAATAAGCCCAACTATGTCTTAGGTGGAAAAGATTATATTGCCGCCCCCTTTGAGGAGAACGACCTAACCCATAGCGCTACTCGCTATCAAGACTATCGTAAGCTATATGAGACCTACCCGCAGCTGAAGCTAGGCTCGCCAACCAATCGCTGGTTAACCGAGTCTCTCGATGCCTGTGAGCAAGCCATTCAGGCCGCGAAACACGCACAGACACCGATATTGATCTTGCAGGCGGAAGAAGACACCATCGTCGATAATCGCGCCCAAGATGCCGCCAAGGGGGAGCATTGCCACCTCTTTAGGGTCGCCCATGCCCGTCATGAGATCTTTATGGAAAGGGATAGCGCCCGAAACCAGGCGCTGAATCAACTGGCAGACTTTCTCAGCCTACACGCTTGATATCACGGGTGGTTCATCCAGCCTAACCAGCAGGCGGCCTAGCTCTTCTCCCGGCATAGGCCGGTGGAACAGATAGCCTTGATATAGGTCACAGCGATAGACCTTTAGCTGCTCGAACTGAGACTGGATCTCGACTCCCTCGGCAACAAACTCCAGATTCAGGCTATGAGACATATCGATCATGGCCTTAACGATCGAGGCGGACGCCTCGCCATTGCCCATGTCTCTAATAAAGCTGGCATCTAATTTAAGGCGATTTAGCGGCAGCTCCTGCAGATAGCTCAGCGAGCTATAACCGGTACCGAAATCATCCACCGCGATACTGATCCCGGCCTCTCTTAGCAGAGTCATGGTCTGACGCACCTGTTGAAGATCGGTCAATAACACATGCTCGGTCAGTTCCAACTCGATATGGGCAGGACTGATCCCTTGCTCCTGCAGCGTGGCCAATAACTTAGACGCAAACTCATCCTGATGGAACTGACGGGCGCTGACGTTGATTGACACCATGGGCGGGCAGATGTTCTGTGACTTCAACTCTCGAATAAAGCGACAAGCCTCCAGCAACACCCACTCACCCAACTCGATAATCAGCGCGCTACCCTCGGCAACCGGAATAAAGTCAGCCGGAGAGATCGCCCCATTCTGTGGATGATGCCAACGCAGCAGGGCCTCGACCGAGGCGATCTCGCCCTTGGCATTTAACAGGGGCTGGTAGAAGAGAGACAACTGATGGCGAGAGGCAGCATGCACCAGCTCGGTTCGGATCATCAGATTTTGCGCAGCACGCTTATCCATCTCACTGCTGTAGACCACACAGGCATCGCGGCCACTCTCCTTAGCCTGAGCCAAGGCCATGTTAACCCGTTTTAGTTGTTGTTCCGGTGGGGTGGCCTCACTCGGATCTATGATGGCAATTCCGACGCTCGCGGAGAGATTAAAAGTATGACCGCTGATATGAAAGCTGCGAGCGATGAGCTGACGCATCTGGCTTGCCAACGCCTGAGCACGACGTCGAGCACTGAGAAGATCTTCAGGCAGCTTCTTCACCAAAATCACAAACTCGTCGGCCGCCACACGTGCGATAAGTGAATTAGAAGAGAAATAACTAGATAGCCTAGCCGCTATCTGAATCAGCAGCCTGTCACCACCATGATGCCCCAGAGCATCGTTAACCACCTTGAAGTTATCCAGATCCAGCATAAACAAGGCGGCACAGCTTCCCGACTCATCCTGCTGCTGATAGAGTCCATCCATCAAAGCGCGACGATTAGCCAGATCCGTGAGCGGGTCATGCTTGGCCTGATGCATCGCCGCCTTCTGATTGCGAATATCCTCGGTCACATCGGATAGTGTGCCTATCATGCGTAGCGGCTTACCCTTCTCATTCCACGCAACTGTCATGCCGCGATCCAGCACCCAGATATAATGGCCCTGCTGATGACGGAGTCGATGAACGCTCTCAAACTCCTCGGTTTCGCCATTGAGGTAGGCGTTGAGGCTCTTGAGTATTCCTTCCTTGTCCTCAGGATGTAACCGGCTCTCCCAGGTTTCTAACTCGGGCATCAAGTCTTCGGGCCCATAGCCCAACATATCTTTCCAACGATCCGAGAGAAATACACTGTCATCCTCCAGGTTCCAGTCCCAGATGCCATAGCGAGAGACCTCTACGGCAAACAGCCATCTCTGCTCGCTATCCTTAAGCTGTTTCGCCCCTTGTTGGAATCTATCCTTAAAGCGCTGGAGATTCTGCTCTAAGCTATGCAGCTCGATGAAGGGGGACTCAATCTTCTTATTCCTCGGCTCAGGCTCTGACTGACCCAAAGCCGCCGCCTGGCGGCTCAGATGACGAATCGGCGACAAAACAAAGTAGTAAAACAGGCCGAGCAAGACAAAGGTGGTCGCCAGGGCGATTGCCCCCGTTCTCATCAGGCCGACAAATACGGTTTCATCGCTGGCGGCCAGCATGGGCGCCATGTCATATTCGAGATAAATAAGCTCGGGACGTTCCACCGACAGGGATGAGAGTAGAGGTGTAATGGGATAGTAGGCCTGTATCGACTGACGCTTGTCATTGAAGTAAATCCTAGACTTACCCTCGGCGACCCTGTCTCGATGCTCCTGACTATCATAACCATCGATCACCAACTGTGCCGAGCTGTCACGCCATACACCATGATTAGCAAAGCGTATGTCTCCTTTGCCATCGATAAGCGTATACACAGATAGCCGAATGTCGCTGCCAAGCAAGGCAAGCTCCTCTTCTACCCGGGTGAAGTCTTGCGCCTTAGCGGCCATCGCCACCAGATGATTCATCCGCATCAGCTCTTGAGACAGAGACTCGACCTGGGAGGTGGATACATGGTCTCGACGCTGCTGTCGCTCGACAAAATAACTACTGGTTATGAAAAACGCGAACAACAAGACACACACCAGAGGTGCGAAGAGCATGAGCGAGGGACGCGAGACAAATTTCAGCAAAGTCACTACACCTAAAGAAAAGGGTCGTCAGACGTAACACATCTTATCAATACAGGATCTACTGCGTGTGTTTGTGCCGATTATGCCACATTTAAGTTACTTAGTGGCTAAACATTATTGCATTTAGCTATAAGCATATAGAGATTAGCTAGGACGACGAGTGCAGGGCCATGCTGAGGAGGGAGTATCTCGAATGCCTACATCCAAATTGAGAACGGCCAAAACGAAAAAAGCCCTAGCATTGCTGCTAGGGCTTTCGTCTTAATGTTGGCGGAGCGGACGGGACTCGAACCCGCGACCCCCGGCGTGACAGGCCGGTATTCTAACCAACTGAACTACCGCTCCTTTGGGCTAGGCCCAAATTAGGCGCCTGGAAATGACCTACTCTCACATGGGGAGACCCCACACTACCATCGGCGCGATTGCGTTTCACTTCTGAGTTCGGGATGGGATCAGGTGGGGCCACAATGCTATGGTTTCCAGACAAATTCTTACTGGTTAATTCTTCGTCTGACGGCATTGTTTCCTCGCTGCAGTGCTCATGTACTCTAGTACACTCCGCGCTTCGCTTCGTTACGGCTTTGTCAGCCAAACAATTACCTGCGTAA
>NZ_JAKEVI010000005.1:0-193543 GCF_022398495.1 Shewanella sp. Isolate8
TCTGGGCCGTGTCTCAGTCCCAGTGTGGCTGATCATCCTCTCAGAACAGCTAGGGATCGTCGCCTAGGTGAGCCATTACCTCACCTACTAGCTAATCCCACCTAGGTACATCCAATCGCAGAAGGTCCGAAGATCCCCTCTTTTCCCCCGTAGGGCGTATGCGGTATTAGCAGTCGTTTCCAACTGTTATCCCCCTCGACTGGGCAGTTCCCTAGGCATTACTCACCCGTCCGCCGCTCGTCAGCAAAGAAAGCAAGCTTTCTTCCTGTTACCGCTCGACTTGCATGTGTTAGGCCTGCCGCCAGCGTTCAATCTGAGCCATGATCAAACTCTTCAATTAAAAGTTTTTTGACTCTCACTCAATAAAGAGTAAAGAATCGACTCAATGAATTCTGATTCATCACTTAGACTCGGAAGAATCTAAGGATGTTTGTACATATTGCTATGGACTCTCATCATTGCATTGAGATTTAAATCGTTTTCGATTAACTCAATACCTGTGAGTGTCCACACAGATTTCTTGTTTTATCTTGTTAAAGAGCATTGCATCCTTACTTTTGGATGCCGCCGTTAGCGCTGGGCCGTCGGCTTAGGGATGCGTATTCTACACTTCCCGATGTTGGCGTCAAGGGTTAATTTTAAGAAGTTTTTCAAGCGTCGATTCTTTAACCAGAAGGCGACATTTGAAAGCCTTAAACCACTTTCTGCCTGACTCAGCATAGTGCGTATAACCGCTTACTAACCAGAGTCTCTGACTAGGCTGAACCCCTCTATTTATCAGGCTTTCACCCGTTGAAGAAGTTGCTGCGCCGTGTCAGTGGATGCGCATTATAGGGAGACGATTCTTTTACGCAAGGGCTTTTTGAAAGAAAATGACACTTTGATGATCAAGCGGGCAATTATCAGGCATTACGTATAAAAAAGGGGCTAAAAAGCCCCTTTTAAGATGTTTCACCGTTAACTGCCAGCCTATTGGCTAAAGAACCGCGACTCCTGGGTCGCCTCTACGGTTTCACCATCTAATACAGTCGTCACCTTGAAATCGACCTTAGTCATGGCACGCGACAGCCCCACGGGATCGACGGCAACACTTACAGGCAACGTCAGCACCTCGCCTCCCTCAATGGTCACAGACTGTGGGCCGTACCACTCATAATCAGGCAGACCTTCGACACTGAGTTGATATTCATGTTTGGCTTCAGTCTTATTTAAGATCTTCAGGGTAAAGGTATTCTCGATCAGCCCCTGATTATTCTCCCTAAAGAGCTGGTTACGATCGCGAATAATATCGATACGCACAGGGGCAATAGTCACAGTCGCATATATAAAGACGAAGACCATAAATGCCAATACCGCACCATAACCTAATAACTTAGGTCGAAGTACCTTCTCTTTGACGCCTTCGAGTTTATTTTCTGTGGTATAGGCGATCAGGCCTCTTTCGTAACCCATGCGGTCCATGGTGGTATCACAGGCATCGATACAAGACCCACAGTTGATGCACTCATATTGCAGACCGTTACGAATGTCGATACCGGTTGGACATACCTGCACACAAAGATCACAGTCGATACAGTCGCCCAGACCAAGCGCCTTAGGATCGGCCTTGCGTGAGCGGGGGCCACGACTTTCACCGCGCTTGGTGTCATAACCCACGATAAAGGTATTCTTGTCGAACATGGCCGATTGGAAGCGAGCATATGGACACATATGAATACACATGATCTCGCGCATCCAGCCGGCATTACCATAGGTAGCTACGGTAAACAGGGCTACCCAGAAATAGATGGCCCCCGAGGCGCTGCCGGTAAAGACGTCGACGTAGACTTCGGTGGTCGGCACGAAATAGGAGACGAAGGTCATGGCCGTTAATAGCGACACCAATAACCAGGAGAGATGCTTGGCCGTCTTGCGCCAGACCTTATTAAAGCTCCAGGGCATCTGATCCAATTTCATTCGCTTATTACGCGCACCTTCAAATTTCTCTTCGAACCAGATGAAAATAAAGGTCCACACCGTCTGCGGGCAGGTATAACCACACCAGACACGGCCAAGATAGGTTGTCACAAAAAAGAGACCAAACGCGGCTATCATTAATAATGCAGCGAGTAGGGTCAGATCTTGAGGCCAAATGGTTAGGCCGAAGATATGAAACTTCTGCTCACCCAGGTTAAACCAGACGGCTTGTCTGTCTCCCCAGGGAATCCAGGGCAAGATAAGGAAGAAGAGCATAGCAACCCAGCCTAAGCGGCGACGTAGCTGAGTCCAAAATCCTTCTATTGCTCTAACATAAATACGATTGCGGGGATTAAAACGATCGGATTTATTCTCGTCGGGCTGATGAATTTTGATCCGTTCAGCCTTGGAATAATCCTTTTTATTTGATTCTGCGTTCATATTTAACAGCCTTACAGCTTTAATATTCCATGAAAACTGGCTTATTATACATTTCTAATACTGATTGTTCACCATGGTTGGATAAATAATGAGAGGCTGGATTATTTTAGGTGCAGGGATAGGATTACTCTATTATCTAGCAACCGAGACAGACAAACTCGATGAGCCCATCGCGCAAACGGATGCCCTGTTGAAGCGAATCGAACGTAAACTCGATTCGATGACGGGCACCCAGATCATCCGAGTAGACAAGAACATTGCGATGTTCAAGACACAAATTGCCGAGCGACTGACTCGACAGGAGTTGGCTGCGCTGGACGATATTCTCGAGTCCAGAGACACGGTAATCGAGTTTAAAGAGAAATACTGCGACAACAGCAGTAATCGCTTTGATAAATTGAGCAAAGATAACCAGCAATTTATCTGCGACAAGCTCAGATAATCCCTCAAAGGCGGCAGAAAGCTATGCCCAGTGCACGGTTTTCTGCAGCCTAATTGATCTCTACTCATAATGAGCCTAGCCTTGGCTCATCTTCTCGATGCGACACACATAGGGTTACGAACATGACAGACAAGGTTTCCGATATCTTTGATCCCTCCTTATGGGATCGAGTACCTGGATTTGATTTTGAAGATATTACCTACCACAGGGCCAAAGATCAGGGCACGGTACGTATCGCCATCAATCGCCCTGATTGCCTCAATTCATTTCGCCCTAAGACGGTCGATGAACTCTATATCGCCCTGGATCATGCCCGCCAATGGTCAGATGTAGGTTGTGTACTCCTGACGGGTAACGGTCCATCGGCCAAGGGACAATGGTCCTTCAGCGCAGGCGGCGACCAGCGCATCCGCGGTAAGGATGGCTACAAGTATGAGGGCCAAGAGACTGATAAACCCGACTTGGCCCGCATGGGGCGCCTGCACATCTTAGAGGTACAACGCCTGATCCGTTTCATGCCCAAGGTGGTGATTGCCGTCGTGCCTGGTTGGGCTGTCGGCGGTGGGCATAGCCTGCATGTCGTCTGCGATCTGACCCTAGCCTCTAAAGAGCATGCGATATTCAAACAAACCGACCCGGATGTGGGCAGTTTCGACTCAGGATATGGCAGCGCCTATCTGGCTAAGATGATAGGCCAGAAACGCGCCCGGGAAATTTTCTTCCTCGGCTTTAACTACAGCGCAGATGAGGCCTTCGATATGGGTATGGTCAATCGCGCCATTCCCCATGCCGAATTGGAAACCGAGGCCCTTAAGTGGGGTAAAGAGATCAACTCTAAGTCGCCAACCGCCATGCGCATGCTGAAATACGGTTTTAACCTGCCGGACGATGGTTTAGTGGGCCAGCAGCTGTTTGCCGGCGAGGCCACCCGTCTGGCCTATGGCACCGATGAGGCAGTTGAAGGCCGTGATGCCTTCCTGGAAAAGCGGGATCAGGATTTCTCTAAATTCCCTTGGCACTACTAAGCCGTTATTACGCGACAACCCAGAACAGGCCATCGCTTTGGCCTGTTCAACCGCTTGTATCACAGTAGCAAAGCTTGCAACACCACAATCAGCAGGAGCAATACGCTTAACCCCTTCCAAAACATAATCGGCTCACGTTCAATGAAGGGCTGTGACTGATATTTCTGCACCATCTGTTGATTAGGACTATTCAGGTCCAACAGCATCTCAGACATGGACTGATACCTTACGCGGGTATCTGGATGGCACGCCTTCTCGAGTGCCAGGTCGAGCCACAAGGGGACAGACTCGCGATACTGACGACAAGAGGTATAACACCAGTCCCTGTTCCTATGGTGATAAATGGATAGGGACCGACCTGTGTCATAGGGTAATTTCCCGCTCAACATCTCATAGACAATGACTCCAATCGAGAATATATCCGCCTGATGAGACGCCATCCCCGTTTGCAAATATTCGGGGGCGATATATCCCACGGCGCCAAGTGGCAGCGCCTCCTGAGTCACTGGAGTCAACTCTGCCAAGCCGTCTATCTGGGCGGCGCCATAATCGATCAACACCACTTTATCATCCGAGGTAAGCATCAGGTTTTCCGGTTTTATATCCCTATGTACCACTCCCATGCGTTGCAGGGCTCTAACCGCAATGACTATCCCCTCCAGTATGGATCTAACCTTACCTAAATCGGCAGCTGGATTGTCATACATCCACTGCCTCAGGCTTTGTCCCTGAATATATTCACAAAGGTGATACAAGAAAGGAGATTCACTAGGATAAACCTTCATCAGAGATGGGTGCTGGGTTCGCTGCCCCAGCCACTGTTCTCGCACGAAACTCGCCAGATAATCCCCATCCTCGCTGAAATTAAGTGAAGGAGCCTTGAGTACATATACGGCGTCAGTTCCCAACTGCTTCACAAGATAGATATGACTGCGTGTACCGCTGTAGAGGACTTTGAGCACCTCAAGGTTATCTATGGTATTGCCAACCGTCATCACAGGCGGGATCACTTTCTGCGATGACGACAAGGTTACCCCCTGAGCATCGGCATAAGGCAATGAGTCCACCTGCAACAATAGACAGCTGTTGTTATCCTGGCTCCCTTCGGCTAAAGCCATCGAGGTCAACTGCCTGGCCAACACCTCTAAATGCTCGTTGCGAGCGACCACATCTCTTAGCCGACTCAAGCTGAGGCTATCGTGGACGCCATCTGTGGTTAACAGATAGCGATCGCCCGGCTGCACCTCATGACTCTGGTAATCCACCTCTAAATGACTGTCCATCCCCAAGGCTCGAGTCAGAAAGCCTTTTTCACCAAATCCCTGATGACAATGATCCTTAGAAAGCTGAATTAACTCGCCCTCTCTCAGTCGATAGACCCGGCAGTCACCCACGTGAAAAAGGTGCAACCGGTTAGACTTAAATACCAAGGCGCTGAAGGTGGTCACGTAACCATTATGCCGCAGTGCCGTCTGCTGACTGTGATGGTTAAGCCATATGTTCAAGGCGTTAAGCACTTTAGTTGCCGCACGTTTGACTCCCCAACTGTCGGAAGCACTCAAATAGTCTTCGATAAACTGCGTCACGCAAAGCTGACTGGCCAACTGACCATTTTGACTACAGCTAACACCATCGGCAATGCAAGCGACCACCCCTTTATGCAGCAATTGATGGCTATCGACACTATGGTGTACGGCAAATGCATCCTGATTCTGCGGCCTAACGCCAGCGCATGAACTGCCACCGAAATTCAACGCTAATATCTTGGTCTGCCCAGGAGTCTGCGCTGAATTTACCGCTTCGATAAGCTTAGGATGAGCATTCATCAAGTTAGCCTCTCACTCAACGACCCGACACATCGATCAAGGTGACGCTACCATCTTGGTTCACTTCAGCCATTTGTCCCTTGGGCTCTTCCATCCATGTCAGTACAACAAAACCCAATACCGCCGTGGCCGCAATCACATAAAAGAAAGTGCTGTAATCCACAAAGGATAATACTGTCAGATAGCACACTGCACCCACGTTGCCATAGGCCCCGGTCATACCCGCAATTTGCCCTGTCATTCGACGCTTAATCAGTGGCACTGTGGCAAATACCGCCCCCTCTCCCGACTGCACAAAGAAAGAGCAAGCCATTGCCGCCGCCACAGCAATCCAAACCGGCCATTCACTGTTCACCTGTCCCATCAGGAAATAACCCGCCGCTAATCCTGCCGTTAATATCAACAGGGTTGGCTTGCGACCGAATTTATCAGAAATCCAACCACCACCTGGACGCGACATCAGATTCATAAAGGCATAAGCCGAGGCGACCATGCCGGCCATCACAGGAGTGAGCTCGAAGGTCTCGGCAAAAAACAGTGGCAACATAGACACCACGGCCAGTTCTGAGCCAAATGTCGCGAAATAGAGAATATTTAATACCGCAACCTGCTTAAACTTATATCTATGGATCTCAGGTACCGGCCCTTCAAAAACACTCTTGTTCACTTTCCATACTTGGGAGATTTCATAAAGGTAGAGCAGAAGCAAGCCAAGATAGATGCCATAAACACTCAGATCGCTCAACATAGCCACACCAGCCGGAGACAACTTCCAAGCCAATAGTGCCAGCGCGCCATACATAGGCAGCTTCATAATCAGAAGCAGTAAGAAATCACCTTTAGAGGTCACTTCCATGGCAGTGAGGCTCTTAGGCTTAAAATAAGTCGAGCCTTTAGGTGTATCGGCTACATTAAGGTAAAACACCCAGGAAAAAACCAGACTGATCACCCCGGTCAACCCCATGGCATAACGCCAACCATCTTCACCGCCAAAGAGCACGGCAAGAGTGGGCAAAGTAAATGCTGCAGCAGCGGAACCAAAATTACCCCAACCGCCGTAAATGCCTTCAGCAGTGCCTAGCTCATTATGGGGAAACCATTCTGACACCAGACGTATTCCCACCACAAAACCCGCGCCAATAAACCCTAACAGGAAACGCGCTATCGCGGCTTGTACAAAGCTGTCGGCTAAAGCAAAGGCAAAACAGGGCAGCGCACAAATTGCCAGCAACCCCGAATAGATGATGCGGGGCCCAAAGCGATCGGTAAGCATGCCTATGACCACCCGCGCCGGGATGGTAAAGGCGACATTAAGAATGAGCAGCGTCTTGATTTCGGCCGTGGTGAGCCCTAACGACGCCTTAACCGACTGCAACAGCGGCGCAAAGTTAAACCACACCACAAAGGTGATGAAAAACGCCATCCAGCTCAGGTGTAGCACCTTCATTTTTCCGGTAAAGCTCAGTAAATTAAAGCGATTATCTGTACTCATGGAACTCTCCTTAACCGGGGATTAGGGGCAATTTTTAGTTGCAAAGTCCCCTGCCACACTCATGTAGCATGCTTTAGCGTTAATAAAATTAATGGTTAGCTGTTAATACCTATTTGAACCTCAGTGCCACTGATGCGCACCGGGTAGGTGTTCAGTTGATGCTCTGGAGTCTGAATACAGCGACCGGTATTGAGATTGAAATAGTGCTTATACAGAGGAGAGGCCACTACAGGCTCACCTGCAATCGATCCCATGATCCCCCGAGATAACACACTGGCGCCGCCGATAGGATCGAAATTATCAATCGCATAAAAGGCCTGTGTCTGACGACAACAAAACAGCGCCACCTGCCGCCCTCCAACCAAGGCACACACCCCGGTACCGGGAGTAATATCTTGTGGCGAACACACAGATACCCAAAGATCTTGCACCTTATCGATTGCTAGGTTCATCACTTGTCTCCCTATTCAACGGTTAATACATCTATGATTTGACTGGACTTGGCCGGCATACGCTGTGAACGCTTTACCTCATAGGCCAAGTAGCTATCCTCTTGTTCGGCATTAACGAAATGCTTAAAACGTTTGAGCTTTTCCGGATTTTCCAGCGTGGTTTTCCATTCGCATTGATACTTAGCTATGTTGCCGGCCATCTCAGCTTCCAGCTCGTCAGCCAACCCCAGCTTGTCATGGATCACCACGGATTTAAGATACTCCAGGCCCCCTTCGAGGTTCTCAATCCACACAGAAGTGCGCTGTAGCCTTTCGGCGCTGCGAATGTAAAGCATCAGGAATCGGTCGATATAGCGGATCAAGGTCTGGTCATCAAGCCCTGTGGCAAACAGCTCGGCATGCCTTGGACGCATGCCGCCATTGCCGCCAACGTAGAGGTTCCAGCCATGTTCGGTGGCAATGATGCCGACATCTTTAGATTGGGCTTCGGCACACTCACGAGTACAGCCTGAGACGGCAAACTTTAACTTATGGGGAGAACGTAAGCCCTTGTATCGATTTTCGATATCGATAGCGAAGCCTAAACTGTCCTTAACCCCATATCGACACCAAGCATCACCCACACAGGACTTCACCGTGCGCACCGACTTGCCGTAGGCATGGCCTGTCTCAAACCCTGCATCCACCAGCTTGCGCCAGATCAGCGGCAGCTGATGCAGTTGCGCACCAAACAGGTCTATTCGCTGGCCACCGGTGATCTTGGTATAGAGATCAAACTCCTTAGCCACCTCGCCTAACACGATCAACTTATCGGGAGTCACCTCACCACCGGCGATGCGTGGCACCACAGAGTAGGTGCCATCTTTTTGCATATTTCCCAAATAGATATCATTGGTGTCTTGTAGTCCGATATGGGCATCGTCGAGGATATAATCGTTCCAGAAAGAAGCCAGAATCGATGCAACGGCAGGCTTACAGACATCACACCCCAACCCCTTGCCGTGACTGGCTAACAGCTCATCGAAACTACGGATCTGCTTAATCCGCACAATATCCACCAGCTCAGGACGGGTATAGGCAAAGTGTTCACACAAGCTGTTATCCACTTCATGGCCCAAAGCGGCGAGCTCACTGTCCATCACCTGCTTGACCAAGGCGCTGCAACCTCCGCAGCCGGTGGAGGCTTTAGTGCAACTCTTTATCATGGCCATATCGGTAGCCCCGTTAGCCACGGCAGCGGCCACATCCCCTTTGCTCACGTCATAGCAGGAGCAGATTTGGGCGCTGGCGGGTAAAGCTTCGACGCCCATGCCAGCAGCCCCCTCGCCCTCGACTTGAGGTAAGATAAGCGCCGAAGGATGATCCGGCAGTGGCATATCATTGAGCATCATCTGCAGCAGCTGGCCATAGGCGCTGACATCACCCACCAATACCGCTCCCAAGACTCGATCTCCCGCCTGATTGACCACCAGACGCTTATAAACCTGAGCTATCTCATCATGAAAAGTGTAAGACTGTGCCCCCTCAGTCTGCCCGTGGGCGTCACCGATACTGGCGACATCCAGACCAAGGAGTTTTAACTTGGTGCTCATATCGGCGCCCTTGAAGGCGAGTTCGCCGCCAGATAGATGCGCCGCGGCGACCGCCGCCATGGTATAGCCAGGCGCCACCAACCCAAAAATACGCCCCTGCCACAGGGCACACTCGCCCACCGCATAGATGTCTGGGTCACTGGTCTGGCAAAAGTCGTTTATCACGATACCGCCACGCTCACCGACCGCCAGCTGCGCCTGTCGAGCCAGCTCATCCTGTGGCCGGATCCCGGCAGAAAACACCACCATATCGGTTTCAAGATGTGTACCATCGGCAAAATTCAATCGGTAACGACTTTGCTCACCCGAGACAATCTCTGTCGTCGCCTTTTGGGTATGTACCTGCACACCTAGGGCTTCTATTTGATGGCGCAATAGATTCGCGCCGCCTTCATCGAGCTGAACCGCCATTAGTCTTGGAGCAAACTCCACCACATGGGTTTCCAGGCCGAGATTTTTCAGGGCATTCGCCGCCTCAAGCCCCAGCAGGCCACCGCCGATCACCACCCCGCACTGGCTATGACAACTCGACTCGGTGATCGCCTCAAGATCGGCAATGGTGCGGTAAACCAAACAGTGGGGTTGATCATTGCCGGGAATTGGTGGCACAAAGGGATAAGAGCCAGTCGCCAGCACCAGCTTGTCATAAGCCAGGGTATTTCCCTTATCGGTCAATACGGTATGCGCAGTGGGGTCGATACTTATCACCTTGGTATCTAGCAGAAAATCGACCTTGTGCTGACGATAGTAAGCCTCATCGGTTAACGCCAGATCTTGCTCTGTCTTACCACTGAAATAGGCACTCAGCTGTACCCTGTCGTACGCCAATCTGGGCTCTTCTGAGAAGGTGATTAGTTGCACATTATCCGCCGCTTCGCTGGCTAAGATATTGTCGATAAACTTGTGGCCAACCATGCCATTGCCCACCACGAGTACAGATATGTTATCCATCTTGCTCTCCTTATATCGCTAGGCACTCAAACGGGCCGATATATACTTGTCTTTAGCTTGCGCTTGCTGCTCGAACCAACTTAGCTGGGACGCAAGATCCACCACTTGCCCCACCACAATTAAAGTGGGCGATTGCAGCTGGTGATTAACCACCAGATTGGGCAGTTCTCTTAGTAAACCGCTGATAACTCTCTGCTCTTTAGAGCAACCACGCTCGATGAGCGCCACAGGGGTATGGCTGGCTAGCCCGGCTTGAATGAGTTCTTTGGCGATAAGTGATGCCTTACTTAGCCCCATGTAAAACACTAAGGTGTGCTGCAACATCGCCAGACTCTGCCAATTGAGCCGTAGCTCTGATTCAGCATGGGCGGTAACAAAGGTGGTGCCTTGGGAAACCCCTCTATGGGTTAAAGGAATACCGGCATAAGAGGTGCAGCCAGAGGCGGCGGTAATGCCAGGCACCACTTCAACAGAGATGTTTTGCGCTTTAAGAGAGAGGATCTCCTCTCCCCCGCGGCCAAAGATGAAACTGTCCCCGCCTTTTAAACGGCAGACATGTTTTCCCAGTAAGGCTTGCTCAACCAGGATTTCGTTGATGCGTTCTTGTTCGACACTGTGTTCATGCTTAGCCTTGCCTACATATAGGGCCGGCGTCTTTGCTGGGAATAAGGCACAGATCTCATCACTGACTAGGCGATCATAAATAATCAGATCTGCCTGCTGAATAATATGCATCGCCTTTAGGGTCAGCAGCTCTGCATCACCAGGCCCAGCGCCCACTAGACTGACACGCCCCTGGCATGCAGGCTTTCCAGTCTCGCCAAAGCCGATATTGATGACACTGTGGTGAGGGGTTTGCTCATGCTCGTTCATAATTAAGCCTCAATGTTATCGCCAACTGAACAAGTATTGAGCAAACTTGATGCCAACAACTTTAAAAAGGCACTGGTTAATGATTTAAGCAGTTAAAAATCAAATAGATAATTAAATACACGTAAAAATAAAAGGCAAAGATTGATGTTTTTAAGGACTTGAAAACAAATTAGATCGCACACTAATCGTGCAAACAATGATCATTATTGAACATTTATCCTAAGCCAATGAAAAATATAGCACCAACCACATACCTCTAAATGGGTATATTTATAAAAATTAAATTTCAAGATATTGTTTTATAACAACTTTAAAAACCAATGCCAGACATAAAACCATCATGGCCTACCACTTGCTTTCCAAAGAGTAAATTTAAAACCATTCCATCCGGCAGAGAGAGGTTTTCATGAGCCAAAATCCGATAACTCCTTGGATTAAAACAACCTGCGCTTATTGTGGTGTGGGTTGCGGTGTCGAAGCAAAACCGCAGCGTAACGGTGCACTACTCATTCGCGGTGATAAGAGCCATCCGGCCAACTTAGGTAAACTTTGCTCTAAAGGACAAGCATTAGGGGAAACGCTATCGGACACCCATCGACTTAAGTTTCCAATGATCGAAAACCAACGAGTGAGTTGGGATAAGGCAATATCGACCGTGGCTGAGCAATTTCAGCAAACCATAGCAAAACATGGCCCCGACTCGGTGGCTTTCTATTTATCAGGCCAGCTATTAACGGAAGACTATTATGTCGCCAATAAACTGATGAAAGGCTTTATTGGTAGCGCAAATGTCGATACCAATTCGAGACTGTGCATGTCCTCGAGCGTTGCGGGTCACAAACGCGCCTTTGGCAGTGATTCGATGCCCGGTTGTTATCAGGATATTGAGGCCGCCGATCTCATCATTCTTGTGGGCTCAAACCTAGCCTGGTGTCATCCCATCCTCTTTCAGCGCATAAAAGCGGCAAAGGCCCAAAACCCCGACTGCAAACTGGTGGTGATAGATCCCAGAAAAACCGCCTCATGCTATGATGCCGATCTGCATCTAGCCCTTGCTAACGGTAAAGATGTACTGTTATTTAATCGCCTATTGGCTTACCTCGCCGATAATCAATTGCTCGATCACGACTATATCGAGCAACACACTCAGGGTTTTGAAGCCACATTACAAAGTGCACAGCAAGATAAACTCACCCTGGAGCAGACCGCTAAACAGCTGCAGATAAGTCCTGTACAGCTAAAGCAGTTCTTTGAGCTATTTGGCCACAGCGATAAAGTATTAACCCTCTATTCTCAAGGCGTTAATCAATCCACTCAGGGTACAGATAAAGTCAATAGCATCATCAATTGTCATCTGGCCACGGGAAAAATAGGTCAACCCGGCAGCAGCCCCTTTTCTATTACCGGGCAACCCAATGCCATGGGCGGACGTGAAGTGGGCGGCTTGGCCAATATGCTTGCCTCACATTTGGACTTTAGCGACCGCAACTGTGAACTTGTGAGAGACTTCTGGCGCGCGCCTCAAATAGCAACCCGACCCGGCCTCAAAGCCATAGATATGTTCGACGCAATTGCAGAGGGAAAAATTAAAGCCATCTGGATCATGGCTACCAACCCTGCCGTCAGCCTGCCCGATAGCCATAAAATTAAAGCCGCCTTAGCCAAATGTCCTTTTGTGGTGGTATCAGATTGTGTGGCCGATACCGACACTCTGGCATTAGCCGATGTGAAGCTACCGGCTCAGGGCTGGTCAGAAAAGTCGGGAACAGTGACTAACTCTGAACGACGCATATCGCGCCAGCGCAGGGTAACGACCACACAGGGCGAGGCTAAACCCGACTGGTGGATCATCAGTGAAGTGGCCAAAAAGATGGGATTTATTCATGGGTTTAACTATCGCCATGAAGCACAGATATTCCGAGAATATGCCACCCTCACCAACAAAGCTCATGGGTTAAGCCAAAATGCGCTGGTTCTCGGCGACTTGGCCGATATTTCTGATAGCGATTATTATCGGTTAGCTCCCCAGCAGTGGCCTGTTAACCGATTGCAATCTCAAATGTTCCATCAACGCCTGTTTGCAGACGGCAGATTTAATACCGATAACCGCAGAGCCAGGCTGATCCCGGTGCGCTATATTGCTTCAGCACAAACGTGTGATCAGCAGTTTCCTCTGAAACTCAACAGTGGTCGCAGCCGGGATCAGTGGCACACCATGACACGCACCGCCTTGGCGGCTCGGCTATGTCAACATCAGCCAGAACCACAGCTGCAGATCCATCCCGAAGATGCCGCAGCTTATCGCCTCGATCAGCATGACATTGCAGAGATAACCAGTGTGACGGGCAAGGCGTTATTGAGGGTCAACGTCGGCAAAGAGGTTAAGCCCGGCGAGCCGTTCTCGACGATTCACTGGAGCAATAGCAACTCCAGTGCCGGCAAGATCAGTACCCTTGGCAAGGCATTTATCGACCCCATTTCAGGTCAACCTGAGATGAAAGCAACACCTGTAAGTATCCGCCGCTATAGCCCCCAGAGTCAGGCATTACTCGTGTGTCGCCAACCATTAGCGCGGCTCGAATCTCCCTACTGGGTAAAGCAGACAATCAAGGGAGGGTTTTGCTATTTCATTGCCAGTGAGCTGTCACCAGGGTTGCTTAATAAAAGCCTAAAAGCCCTGTCACCATATCAACAGATAACCCAAGTCATGGCCGAGTCGCCCCAACAACAGTGTTATCGATTAGCCCAGAGTAGCCAGCAGCAGGTGCAATTTGCCTACATAGTGAGTGAGCAACTTGATCCGAGCCACCATGCCTGGTTTGCAGCACTATTTAATGATCAGGATGAGCTTTCAACCCTATTAAGCAGCCTGCTGTCGACGGAGCCTAAGGGGACATTGGCTGAAGGCAGAATCATCTGCGCCTGCAAGCAGGTCGGCGAGAAAACACTCTCCTGCGCCATAAAGCAACAAGAGGTCAAAGATACCGCGACACTAACGACGCTGACTGAGGCGGGTAGTGGCTGCGGAAGCTGCATTGCGGAATTAGAGGAATTAATAAAAACGGTTTATGAGTAGAAATTGGAAAGGAGTAAACCAACGAAAGCTATCAAACATGCAAAATTAATCGTTTTTTAAGATTAAAGCCATCTGACCAATTTCATTTACACTACAAATGATAACGATTATCATTTAAGTTAATTAAAGAGGAGTTGCATCATGGCAAAGACAATCACTTTCGCAATATTACACTTCGGTGTCGCATTCGGTATCACCTACCTACTGACGGGTAGCATAGTGATTGGTGGAGCGGTGGCGCTTATTGAACCGGCAATCAACACTATCGTCTTCTACTTTCACGATAAGGTGTGGCAGCGTATCGAGAAGCGCTCCCGACCGCTACTTGCCTAACAGCCAACCAGGTAAATCATATAAGCGATAAATGCTTTATGATTGTTGTTTTTTAGTTTAATAACAGAGACAACTCAAGACAAATAGCGGATAACTTCAATTAATAGCGAGTTACCTATACCTTTTGCGGATGGTTTCTGCTATAAGTCAAGCTCGATATTTATGTTGTTATCATCTTTCAAAGGATTGTCATGAAAGCTATTCTTACCGCAGCCTGTCTGCTTATCACCCCTATCTCTTTCGCCTCAGATTACCATCACGCCCTGTCAATCGGGGCCGGTATAGGAGATACCAATGTCTCATCAGACAGAGCTATCGACGGTGATGATTTCCAGACCCATTATGATCTCGCCTATCGCTACCATTTCAGCCCAGAATGGGGAGTTGAAGTGGGTTACATGCGACAGGATGTATTTCTCACCAACCTCTTTAGCTTTGGCAATCAACTCGACGATGTCGACAGCTTCCGAGCAGCGGCCCTGTATACCCTTCCCCTGTCTCAGAGAAACCGCTTGATATTTAAACTCGGCGCTAACCAATATCGGCTGAAGTTTACCGATACCGACAACAACGACCGCAAGTTTACCGATGACGGTACCGGCCTGCTGGCTGGACTAGGCTGGCGCATGGAGTTCGCTTCGGGCATGGATCTCGGCCTCACCTATCACTATCAGGCGATGGACCTGCTCGATACCCATACCTTTACTTTCGCCCTGGGATATCGCTTCTAAATTACCCAGCAAAAAGTAGGCAAATCTGAAGATAAGGTTTGCCTACCATTTATACTCAATCCCTTTATTTGGCGCTTATGCGACTCTTTCATTCACCCTTCAGTCGCCCCATTCATTCGACGACTAGCACACCCTTATACATCTGCATCTGACAGTGAAATGCATATTCCCCCGGTGTCGTGGCCGGAATCTTGATTACCGTAGGCTTATCCAATGCCAGCTCCTCGCTGATCGATAACGCCGGCAGTTGCAGAGTCGCCGAACAGGCCGACTTGTCCTGCCTAAGGAAGGTAAGTGTCGTCGCCTTACCCGCTGCTATCTTGATACGCGAAGGCGTATAGACTCCGTCTTTAACCACTATCTCTATGCCCTCCTGACTCACGGCCGCCTCCGGCGAATAGAGCCAAAACCACCAGACGATAAAACCTATCAAGGCGAGACAAATCAGATTAATAAATAACATACCAGCCTCCTAATGCGCTTTGGCTTTAAACAGACGCAGACGATTGGCATTACTCACCACGGTCAACGATGAGAAGGCCATGGCCGCACCGGCGATCACTGGGCTAAGCAGCACGCCAAACATGGGGTAGAGAATGCCCGCAGCAATGGGAATACCTGCGGCGTTATAGATAAAGGCACCAAACAGGTTCTGCTTAATATTTCTCAGTGTCGCCTTACTCACGGCTATCGCGTCGGCCAAGCCGTGCAAGGAGCCTCGCATCAGGGTTATATCGGCACTCTCAATAGCCACATCCGTGCCCGTACCTATGGCGAAGCCCACGTTAGCCAACGCCAGCGCTGGGGCATCGTTGATGCCATCGCCCGTCATGCCCACTATCTCGCCCTCTTTTTGCAGTTCAGCCACCTTGCCGGCCTTATCCTGGGGCATCACCTCGGCAAAAAACGTCTCTATGCCGACCTTTGCGGCAACCGCGGCGGCCGTGGCCTGATTATCTCCGGTTAACATTACCACCTTGATGCCATTATCCTTGAGCCGGGCGATCGCCTCGGCCGAGTCAGGCTTGATAGGATCCGCCACGGCAATGATGGCCAGCAGTTTATTATCACGCGCGAGATACATAGGCGTCTTAGCCTCCGCCGCCAGCTGCTGCGCCTTGGCTTGATAAGCCTGAATATCCACCTCATAGTCCTGCATCAACGCCTGGTTACCAAACAGCAGCGACTGACCATTCAATTGAGCCTGTACGCCGCGACCCGAAATGGCAGTAAATGCCTCGACATCCTCAAGCTCAATTTCACGACGAGTCGCCGACTCGACGATAGCCTCGGCCAAAGGATGCTCAGAGTGACGCTCGATACCCGCCGCCAGGGCCAATACCCCTTGCTCATCAAGGGAAGAGGCCTGAGTAACGACTACGTCAGTGACCTGAGGCGAGCCCTGGGTAATAGTGCCCGTCTTGTCTAACACCATGACACTGATCTTAGAGGCGGTTTGCAGCGCCTCGCCGTTACGGATCAAAACCCCAGACTCAGCGGCCTTGCCCACTCCCACCATGACAGACATAGGCGTGGCCAGCCCAAGGGCACAGGGGCAGGCGATGATCAACACTGTCGTGGCCGAAACGATGGCAAACACCATGGAAGGTTCGGGGCCGAAGTTAAACCACACCATGGCGCTAACGATGGCGATGATCATGATAGCAGGTACGAAATAGCTGGCGATCACATCGGCAAGCCGACCGATAGGCGGCTTAGAATTCTGCGCCCGTTTCACCATGGCGATGATTCTTGCCAGCGCCGTGTCTTTACCCACATGGGTCGCGGTAAAGACGATGGCACCCGACTTGTTTAAGGTCCCTGTGACCACTTCGCTGTCGATATGCTTCTCTACCGGAATGGGCTCGCCGGTCAACATAGACTCATCGACGCTGGTACTGCCTTCGATGACCACGCCGTCGACGGGGATCTTCTCCCCGGGACGCACCCGTACCTTATCCCCCTGCAGCACCTGGGCGATATCGATATCCAGCTCCTTACCATCACGAATCACTCGCGCAGTCTTGGCCTGTAAGCCGATCAGGCGCTTAATTGCCTCTGAGGTCTTACCCCTGGCCTTGACTTCCAGCGCCAGCCCCAGGTTGATCAAACCTATGATCATCGCCGTGGCCTCAAAGTAGACATGGCGCGCCATCTCGGGCAGCAGGGTCGGAAAGGCGACCACCAGCATAGAGTAGAGCCAGGCGGTCCCCGTACCTAAGGCGATGAGTGTGTCCATGTTGGCATTGTGGTGCACAAAGGATTTCCACGCCCCCACATAGAAGTGCCTACCCGACAACACCATGATAGAGAGGGTCACCAGCCCCACCAGCCCCCAGGCCAGCTGCTCTGCGGTAGTAGACACTGTCATCTCACCGATAAACAGGCCGTAGATCATCAAGGGAATACCGACAGACAAGGCGATAAAGGTGTGGCGCAGTAGGCTGTGGTAATAGTCGAGATCCGCCTGCTCCTTCTCATCCATGGCATCAAAGCTTGCCTCAGCCTGCAGCTGGGTCGCGTTATAACCTGCCGCCTCGACGGCCGCAATCAGCTGCTGCGGTGTTGCCGAGCCCGAAACATCGACGACGCGCTCGGCAAAGTTCATCTCGGCCGAGTCGACACCAGGCACCGCCTTTAGTGCCTTCTCTATCTTACCGACGCAGCTGGCACAGCCGGCACCTATGATATTGAGTTGTACTCTGTTGGTGTCCATCTTCAATCCTCCAGGCTAGGCGTCATGCTTGATTCACGATTGGCTTCTGACTGACTACTTTCTGTATAAGTGCCTTCGATTAGATGGCAGATCATGTTGCCGGTGGGCGCCCTGTCTGGCTTGTGGGACCAATCCTCCACAGCATTCGACAGCTTGCGTCTCAGCTTCACCATCTCTTCAAACTGCTTCTCTGTCTCCTCGAGCTTCTGCTGGATCATCTTACGCACCAGAGAGCAGGCGCTCTCGCCCTGATCCGTGCGCGAGAAGATCACCTTGATCTCATCGACGCTAAACCCCAGGTTTCTGGCGCTTAAGATAAACTGCATACGCGACTGATCCTTGTCGCTATAGTCCTTGTAGCCGTTGACCGAAGACTTAGCCGGGCTCAACAGGCCGATGCGGGTATAGAAGCGCACGGTATCACCCGTGATATTGAGATTTTTTGCTAGTTGATTGACGCGCATAACCACTCCAACAAGACACTTTTTTAAGCTCATGCTCTGACTATAAACCTATGTGTTAGACACAGGTCAAGGGAGTGATAGATAAAAAATTGAAACAATATTGAGCAGTAGCAAGGCACAAAAAAAGCAGCCCATGGACGGGCTGCTTTTTCTAAGGGGTATTTAACTAAGAGCGTAAGTTACTCTACCGTCACCGACTTAGCCAGGTTACGCGGCTGATCCACGTCGGTGCCCTTAATTAAGGCGACATGGTAAGACAGTAGCTGCAGCGGTATGGTGTAGATGAGCGGCGCCATGTAGTCGTCACAGTGTGGCACAGGGATCACCTTCATGGTGTCATCCGACTCAAACTCGGCGTCCTTGTCGGCAAACACATACATGAGGCCACCACGGGCACGCACCTCTTCGACGTTCGACTTGAGCTTCTCCAGCAGTTCGTTGTTTGGCGCCACGACGATCACAGGCATGTCGGCATCGATCAACGCCAGCGGGCCATGCTTAAGCTCACCAGAGGCATAGGCCTCGGCGTGGATGTAGGAGATCTCCTTAAGCTTGAGCGCACCTTCCATCGCGATAGGATATTGATCGCCACGGCCCAGGAACAGAGCGTGATGCTTGTCGGCAAAGTCTTCGGCCAACTCGGCGATGGCATCGTCCAAGCCCAGCGCCTGTTCCACTTTGGCCGGCATAGACTGCAGGCTCTGGGTGATCTCGGCGAGCATCTCGGGCGACATGCCGTTGTGACGACCGATGGCTGCAGTCAGCATCAAAAGACCGGCCAGCTGTACTGTAAAGGCCTTGGTTGAGGCCACGCCAATCTCGGCGCCAGCCTTCATCATATAGGCCATATCCGACTCGCGAACCAGAGAAGAACCCGGAGCGTTACAGATGGTCAGGGTCGCCTTATAGCCCATCTCTTTGGCTAGACGCAGCGCCGCCAGGGTGTCGGCAGTTTCGCCCGATTGCGAAATAGTCACCAACAGGCTGTTGGGGAACAGGTGCGACTTACGGTAACGGAACTCTGAGGCGATCTCGACGTTACAGGAAACCCCAGCCCAATCCTCGAGCCAGTAACGTGCCGCCATGCCCGCGTGGTAGCTGGTACCACAGGCGATGATCTGCACGTGTTTGATATCTTTTAGGAACTCGGCTGCGTTTTCACCGAAGGCAGAATCCAGCACATGGCCACCGGCGATGCGTCCCTCAAGGGTATGAGCGATAGCGCGAGGCTGCTCATAGATCTCTTTAAGCATATAGTGACGGTATTCGCCCTTGTCGCCGGCATCATGGGTCACTTCAGACTCTTTCACTTCACGCTCGACCGCGTTGCCATCGACATCGAAGATGCTCACTGTGCGACGAGTCACCTCGGCCACGTCTCCCTCTTCGAGGAAGGCGAACGAGCGCGTCACTGGTAGCAGTGCCAGCTGATCCGAGGCGACGAAGTTTTCACCCAAGCCAAAACCAATTACCAGTGGGCTGCCTGAGCGCGCGACTATCATGCGCTCGCTGTCACGACGGTCTATCACCACAGTGCCGTAGGCACCTTCGAGTTGTTTAACCGTTGCCTGTACCGCACCGAGCAAGGTGTCATGAGACTTAAGTTCATGGTGTACCAGGTGGCAGATCACTTCGGTATCAGTGTCTGAGTTAAAGGTATAGCCCAGGCCCTTTAGCATGTCGCGCAGCTTATTGTGGTTTTCGATGATGCCGTTATGCACCACGGCAATGTCGCCACTCGACTGGTGAGGGTGAGCGTTACGCTCGCTAGGTTCGCCATGGGTCGCCCAGCGAGTATGGGCGATACCCGTACCGCCGACGAGCGGTGCCTGTTCCAGGGCGCTAGACAGCTCCTGCACCTTACCCACACGGCGCGTGCTTGCCAGTTCATTGTTATGGATCACCGCCACACCGGCAGAGTCATAACCACGATATTCGAGGCGGCGTAGCCCCTCGAGTAGAATTTCCGCAACATCCCTTTGCGCCACTGCGCCAACGATTCCGCACATAGTTTTTTCCTACTTACTCACTAATATGAAAATAAAATTTAAATACTATTTCGAGTAGGGAGCGAGGATCACCTCAACCCCCTGCTCACTAATCTGTTTTACCGTCTGCTCATCGACCCTATCGTCGGTTACGAGCACGCTTATCTGCTGCCAGGCCAGTTCCAGGTTAGGAATGCGCCGACCTATCTTGTCGGAGTCCACCATGACGATCACCTCACGGGAAACCTCGGCCATCACCTTGCTAAGGCCGGTCAGCTCGTTAAAGGTGGTGGTCCCTCGGGCGAGATCTATCCCATCGGCGCCGATAAACAGCTGATCGAAGTTATAGGAGCGCAGTACCTGCTCGGCCACCTGCCCCTGGAAAGATTCTGAATGGGGATCCCAGGTGCCGCCGGTCATCAGCAGAGTCGGCTCGTTTTCCAGCTCGTGGATGGCATTGGCCAGCTGCAGCGAGTTGGTCATCACCACCAGGCCCCGCTTGCCGTTAAGTTGCTGTACCAGGCCAGAGGTGGTGCTACCGCTATCGATAATGATGCGGTTATGGTCTTTGATCAGCCTGGCCGCCGCCTCGGCAATCGACAGCTTATTGGGTGCTATCTTGGCGCTAAACTGCTGAGTGACCTCGTCCGGGATAGCCACGGCACCACCATAACGACGCAGCAGCAAGCCGGTTTTCTCCAGCGCAGCCAGATCCTTACGTATGGTGACCTCAGAGGTCTCGAAACGATTGGCCAGCTCATCCACGCTCACCTCGCCGGTCTCGTTCAAGACGGCAATGATGCTATGACGGCGCTGCTGGGTGTTTCGTTTATTCACAAAGAGTTTCACTTAAGTTTCGTTTCGAAAGATGAATTATAGTTATTCGAAACTTTTTTACCAGCCCTATTGACGCAAAGCTGAGCGAAAAACAAAAAAGCCGCTATCTAAGATAGCGGCTCGACACCTAGAATTAGGCAGGGTAAATCTAGAACTTGGCCTCCAACGCCAAACCGAAGTGACGGCCCTCGCCTACGGTGACATCGGTATTGGTGCCACCAGCCAGATAGTCGGTATCGAACAGGTTCTTCACGTTAAGGCGCACGCTGACATCGCTGCCCATAAGATCCATGGTATAGGCGGCGCCGACATCGAAACGCACGTAGGCATCCTTAGTGATGGTGTTATCCGTATTGGCAAATCGCTCACCTACGTAGACGGCACCAAAGTTAAATGCCAAGTCTTCTGTCATCTCGTAACGGGTCCAGATGTTAGCCGACCATTCGGGTGCGTCCACAGGCGTCTTGCCGTTGAGTCTGTCTTCTTCCGGCCGTTGATACTCGGCATCAAGATACATCATAGATCCTGTCATGAACCACTTGTCGCTCAACTGTCCCTGGGCCCCCATCTCGAAGCCTTTATGACGCTGTTCACCGGATTGAGTGGTGATCGTCTTATCGCCACTGGTAGGGATCACCTCAAGATCTTGGGTCACGGTAACATTGGATACCGTAATATCGAAAACAGCGCCGGTTAGCAGCAGACTGCCATCGAACAGCTCCCACTTGGTACCGATCTCATACTGCTCGCCATACTCTGGGTCCAGATTCATCTGATCGTTCACATCATCCGGATCATTCACCATCCCCTGTGGCGTGAAGCTCTTAGAGTAGTTGAAGTAGATGCTGCCATTTTCGGCTGGCGAGTAGATCACCCCAAACTTAGGCGATACCGCATAGCTGTTGTTGCCCTTACCGTCCTTCTTCTGCTCATCGTAGCGTACGCCAGCCAACAACTGCCATTGCTGGTTGATGGTCATCAGATCCTGAATATAGAAACCATAGTGTTTGTAGTCGGATTCATATTTACCATCAGGATCATTGTGATAATCCAGATCAGGCTTAGGCAGTGGCTGACCCGGCATCACTGGCTGGTTTTTCTTTCCTGACTCTTTTAGTTGGCCATAGTAGTAGTCCAGCATGTTGGCTCCAATCAAGAGTTGATGCTCAACGTTACCCGTATTAACTATGCCAGTGAAATCGATGAAGCCGGTCTTATGTTGCCAGTCGTCATAACGGTCGAACGGACTAATGGTGTAACCATCGGTAAAGGGATCTTCCGAGCCCTTTAGCAGGCTAGGTGAAGAATCTAAACGCTGACGATTAAACTGCTGATCGTTATAACCTGCCTTAACCTGCCAGTCGTCGCTGAGATGATAGGTCAACTCGGCGCCCAGGTTTGAGATGGTGTTGTCGGTAAAGGCCCAGGGCATATCCCAGATGATATCTCTACCACCAATTAGCTCGCCATCGCTATTTAACCAGCCACCGCGGTCGATACCCGTCTTGTCCTGGGTATGGTCATACTTAAGCGACAGCATAAGATCATCTGTGATATCAAACTCAAGGTTCAGATAGCCTAACCAGCGATCGCGCTCTTGGTTAGTATCGTCTTGCCCATTCTCTCCAAAATAAGTTCGCCAGTATTGGGTGTCTTGCTTAACCAGCACCGTGCGGTAGCGTATGGTCTGCGCCTCATTCAGGCTGCCACCGGCATCAAGCTGAAAACGCGTCGAACCATGTTCATCGGTGTCGAATCCCAGGTTGAACAAGGTGTCGTAGGTTGGTTTCTTGGTCACCATGTTGATCAGACCGCCAGGGCCAGACTGACCATAGAGCATGCTAGATGGTCCCTTTAATACCTCGACCTGTTGTAGGGTCTCAATAGGCTGAACATAGTGAGACCACTGCTGCTGACCATTGATCAGATAACCCGAACCCGATGACAGTTCGAAGCCGCGAATGTTGAATACCTGGCGATTCCACTTCTCGCTGCCGCTGGTGACACTCGAGTCGTTCACCAATACTTCTGACAGGTTGGTCGCCAACTGCTCGTCGGTCACAAAGTCGGGGATAACAGCTACAGATTGCGGGGTATCCATAAGATCGATATCGCCGCGCATGGCACCCGAGGCGACCCCAACCTTATAGTCGTTAAAGGTTCGCCCCGTCACGGTGATGCGTTCGATATTGGCTTCGACCAGGCTGCTTTCGGCATCATCAGCCAAAGCGGGCGTAGCCGTCAGCGCGGCCAGTACCGCAAATCCGACAGGAGAATAGTTAAACGAACACAACTTAAATGACATGCAAACCTCACCACTAAACGACAAGTAAACGAAAGTTGAGACAAATATAAATGAGAATTATTTTTATTTAAGCTTATTTACATCCCTTTACACTGTAGGGAGATCTCGTTCACTAAATTAGCCCGCTCAGATACTTGCTCGCCCTCCATTGGCACAAACAGGCATAAAAAAAGCGACCACCTGGGTCGCTTCTTTCGCTGCAGTCAGCCTATTTCTTCTGCTTCACCGGGCGTGCCCAGCCAGTCAGATGACGCTGCTTAACGCGGGTGATCACCAGCTCATCGGCCGCCACGTCACGGGTGATGGTTGAGCCCGCACCTAAGGTGGCCCCCTTACCTATGGTGACTGGTGCCACCAGCTGAGTATCGCTGCCGACAAACACGTCGTCCTCGATTACCGTCAGGTGCTTGTTGGCACCGTCATAGTTACAGGTGATGGTTCCTGCGCCGATATTGACGCCAGCCCCTACTTGAGCGTCGCCGATATAGGCCAGATGACCCGCCTTGGAGCCTTCACCCAGCACGGCCTTCTTCATCTCGACGAAGTTGCCAATATGCGCATCACGCTTGAGCTCGGCGCCTGGACGTAGGCGGGCAAAAGGACCGGCACTGGCGGCTTCACCCACAATCGCATTTTCGATAATAGAATAAGGCTTAATCTCGGCGTTATCTGCTATTTCACAATCGATGAGAATGGCACCGGCGCCGATTGTCACGTTATTACCTATGGTGACCTTCCCCAGGAAGACCACATTGACGTCGATCATCACATCCATGCCGACCGTCACCTCGCCGCGCACGTCGATGCGGGCAGGGTCGCGCAGGTTAGCCCCTTCGAGCATCAGCTTTTCGGCTGCTCGCGCCTGATAGGCACGCTCCAATTGGGCCAGCTGTACGCGATTGTTGGCCCCCTCCACCTCGATGGCCGAAGCGGGTTGCGCCGTGGTGATACTCACGCCATCACGATGAGCCATAGCCACGATGTCGGTAAGATAATATTCGCCCTGAGCATTATCCGACGACAGCTGGCTCAACCAAGCCTTTAGCTGCTTGCCCGGCGCCGCCATGATACCCGTGTTGATCTCCTTGATGCTTAACTGCTCTTCGTTAGCATCTTTCTGCTCGACAATCCCGACGACCTTACCAGCCTCGCGCACGATGCGACCATAGCCTGTAGGATCCGGCAAGTTGACGGTAAGAATAGCCAGGCCGTTATCGTCACGTGCACCCAGCAGCGCCTCCAGGGTTGAAGCCTGAATCAAAGGCACATCACCGTAAAGGATCAGCACGGTATCGTCATCGTTAATGTTGTCGTTTGCCTGTGCCACCGCATGGCCGGTGCCTAATTGCTCTGCTTGTAACACCCAGTTCAGTGCCTGCTCGCCCAGGCGGGCCTTAAGCTTATCGGCACCGTATCCGTACACCAGCTGAATCGCGTCGCTTCCCAGTTGATGTGCGGTGTCTATCACATGCTGCACCATGCTCTTGTGGGCGATGGGATGGAGAACCTTGGGAAGGTCTGAGCGCATGCGGGTCCCTTTGCCTGCGGCCAAAATAACGACGTTCAGTGCCATGAAGATATCCTTGGGTGATTACTGCTGATACAGAAGAAAATGCAAATTAAGTCGGCCGATTTTAATAGATTGCGCCAGCAAAAGCGAACACGGCACGCCTTTAAGCCGCTTAGAAGTTGATTATCTTGTCCGACTCCAGCAGCCAGAGCGCGAGGTCATCCATGGTGGCCTTCATACATCCCTCGATAACAGAGAGTTCGGTGAGGCCTCGGGCCTGCACACAGGAGGTGCAATACTTCACCTCGGCGCCTTGGGCCAAGATGATCTCCAGCATCTGCTGCAGGTTATAGCCTTCACCCGGTGTTTGCCTAGGTAACACGCCTGTCACGGCATCGGACAAGAGAAACAGCTTAACCTTAGGTGTGGGAGTCTGCTCATTGAGCTGTATCGCCAGACGTAGGGCGTTAAAGAGTTTCTCAGACCCATAGGGCGCATCGTTGACGACGATTAAGACTTGTTGCATGGCATATCCTCCAGTGAAAACAGGAGCATCAGCCTATCATTGCAATCAATACGAAACGTCTGGCCCGATCACGTAAAGGAAGCAAATAGAAGATTTAGGGAAGGAAAACAGATACAAAAAAGGCGGTCACCTCGCGGTTTCCGCCTTTTATCATCAAACAATAACCTTATCTGGCAATGTTCTTCTTGATGGTCTCTACAACGCGCAATTGAGCGATAGCCTGAGCTAATTCAATCGCTGCAGCGGCATAGTTAAAGTCTGCGCCAGCGTTAGCCATATGGGCTTCTGCACGACGCTTGGCTTCTACGGCTGCCTGCTCATCAATCTCTTCGGCACGCAATACTACGTCAGCCAATACGGATACTGAGAAAGGTTGTACTTCCAGGATACCACCCGAAAGGTAAAACACTTCCTCTTTACCATCTTGCTTGACGATGCGCGCCATGCCAGGTTTGATATGCGTAAGCAGAGGCGCGTGGCCAGGCATAACGCCTAAATCACCCTCAGCACCTGAGACTTGTAGGTGTGCTACTAGACCCGAAAAGATGCTGCTTTCTGCGCTTACAATATCAAGTTGTACTGTCATGGCTGCCATCCGTTCTCCTTAAAATATCAAGCTAATGCCTGATTATTTTTTGTTAGCTCGCTCGATAACTTCGTCGATTGAACCTGCCATGTAGAACGCTTGCTCTGGAATGTGGTCGAACTCACCTTCCAATAGACCTTTAAAGCCACGGATAGTGTCTTTAAGGGAAACGTACTTACCTGGAGAACCGGTGAATACTTCTGCTACGAAGAATGGCTGAGAAAGATATTTTTCAATCTTACGCGCACGGGCAACGGTAGTCTTATCTTCATCAGATAGTTCGTCCATCCCCAGAATCGCGATGATGTCTTTCAGCTCTTTATAGCGCTGTAGTACGTTCTGTACACCACTTGCTACGTCATAGTGCTCTTGGCCAACAACCTGTGGATCTAGCTGACGTGAAGTCGAATCCAGTGGGTCAACCGCTGGGTAGATACCCAGAGAAGCAATGTTACGTGACAATACAACTGTCGCATCCAAGTGAGCGAAGGTTGTTGCTGGTGACGGATCCGTCAAGTCATCCGCAGGTACGTATACCGCCTGAACAGAGGTAATAGACCCTGTCTTGGTAGAGGTAATACGCTCCTGAAGAACACCCATCTCTTCAGCCAGTGTTGGCTGGTAACCTACCGCTGATGGCATACGGCCTAGCAGTGCAGATACTTCGGTACCCGCCAAGGTGTAACGATAGATGTTATCGACGAACAATAGTACGTCTTTACCTTCGTCACGGAACTTCTCAGCCATAGTCAGACCGGTCAGTGCCACGCGAAGACGGTTTCCTGGAGGCTCGTTCATCTGACCATAAACCATGGCCACTTTGTCGAGTACGCCAGATTCTTCCATCTCGTAGTAGAAGTCGTTACCCTCACGAGTACGCTCACCTACACCGGCGAATACTGACAAACCAGAGTGTGCTTTAGCGATGTTGTTGATCAGTTCCATCATGTTAACTGTCTTACCAACACCCGCACCACCAAACAGACCTACTTTACCACCCTTAGCAAACGGACATACAAGGTCGATTACCTTGATACCAGTCTCTAAAAGTTCAGTGGTGTTTGATTGATCTTCATATGAAGGCGCTTCACGGTGAATTTCATAACGCTCTTCTTCACCGATTTCACCCGCTTCATCAACTGGCTGACCTAGTACGTTCATGATACGGCCAAGAGTTGCACTCCCAACCGGAACAGTAATAGGTGAACCTGTGTTTACTACCTCGATACCACGACGCAGACCATCAGAAGAACCCATAGCGATGGTACGAACTACACCACCACCAAGCTGCTGCTGAACTTCCAGCACCAAGCCTTCACTTTTGATCTCTAGAGCGTCATAGACCTGAGGTACGGCATCATGTGGAAACTCAACGTCCACAACCGCGCCAATTACTTGGACAACAGTACCTGTGCTCATGATTAATCCTCTAAAACTTGTATTCGTTACCCAGCCTAAACCGCAGCGGCACCAGAAACAATTTCCGACAGTTCCTGCGTAATCGCAGCCTGACGAGCCTTGTTGTAGACCAACTGCAAGTCATCGATAAGTTCTCCAGCGTTGTCTGTCGCAGCCTTCATAGCAACCATACGGGCTGCCTGCTCTGATGCGATGTTTTCAACAACACCTTGATACACTTGCGACTCCACATAACGAACCAATAAGGTTTCCAAAAGTTCTTTTGGATCTGGCTCGTATAGGTAGTCCCAGTGATGAGCAATCTCATCATCTTCTGACTTAGGCAAAGGTAGCAGCTGTTCGATCACAGGCGTCTGGCTCATGGTGTTCACAAACTTGTTGAATACCACATACAGACGGTCTAGCGTGCCTTCGTTGTATGCTTTTAGCATTACGCGTACTGTTCCGATCAGGTCAGCGAGCTTAGGAGCATCGCCGAGTCCTGACGCGTGAGCAGACACTTTTCCGCCAAAGCTGTTGAAGAATTGTACGCTGCGTGCACCGATTGGGCAGAATTCAACTTCCGCTCCGGCTTCACGCTGCTTCTTCACGTCCGCGACAACCTTCTTAAATAGGTTGACGTTAAGACCACCACAAAGACCACGGTCGGTTGACACAACAATGTAACCAACTCGCTTGGCTTCTCTCACTTCCAAATATGGATGCTTATATTCGAGAGAACCCTGCGCCACGTGACCGATCACCTTACGCATATTTTCCGCGTATGGACGGCTCGCTGCCATGCGTTCCTGCGCCTTGCGCATTTTACTGGCTGCAACCATCTCCATCGCGGATGTGATCTTCTGAGTGTTCTGAACACTCGCGATCTTGGTTTTAATCTCTTTAGCGCCGGCCATCTTTACTCTCCAATCTGGACCTGAGGTGCCTTAAGACACCTCCGTGTCTTTACCAGGTTTGGGTTTCTACGAACTTGTCGAGGCCAGCCTTCAAACCACCTTCGATGTCGGCATTGTAGTCGCCAGTCTCGTTGATAGTCTTCATTAGGTCAGCATGCTCGCTGTTCATGTAAGAGAGCAAAGAAGCTTCGAAATCACCGATCTTGTTCAGCTCAACGCCTTTTAGGTAACCTTTTTCAGCTGCGAAAATAGACACAGACTGGTCGGCTACGCTCATTGGCGCATATTGCTTCTGTTTCATGAGTTCGGTAACACGCTCACCATGCTCAAGCTGAGCACGAGTTGCATCGTCAAGGTCAGATGCAAACTGAGAGAACGCTGCAAGCTCTCGATACTGTGCAAGTGCAGTACGGATACCGCCTGACAGTTTCTTGATGATCTTAGTCTGAGCCGCACCACCAACACGAGAAACCGAAATACCTGGGTTAACCGCAGGACGTAGGCCTGAGTTGAATAGGTCAGTTTCAAGGAAGATCTGACCATCGGTAATCGAAATTACGTTGGTCGGTACGAATGCAGATACGTCACCCGCTTGAGTTTCAATAATAGGCAGTGCAGTCAAAGAGCCAGTTTTGCCCTTAACTTCGCCATTAGTGAATTTCTCAACGTACTCAGCGTTAACGCGTGAAGCACGTTCAAGTAGACGAGAGTGAAGATAGAAAACATCACCTGGGTATGCTTCACGTCCAGGTGGACGCTTCAGTAGCAATGAGATCTGACGGTAAGCAACAGCTTGCTTAGAAAGATCATCATATACAATCAGCGCATCTTCACCACGATCACGGAAGTATTCACCCATTGAACAACCTGAGTACGGAGCCAGGTATTGTAGCGCCGCAGCTTCAGAAGCTGTAGCCACAACAACCACTGTGTTAGCCAGTGCGCCGTGTTCTTCAAGTTTGCGTACCACGTTAGCGATGGTAGAAGCCTTCTGGCCTACCGCTACGTATACACACTTAATGCCTGAATCTTTTTGGTTGATGATGGCATCGATCGCCAGTGCTGTCTTACCAGTCTGACGGTCACCGATGACCAGCTCACGCTGACCACGACCGATTGGGATCATAGAGTCAACGGCTTTATAACCAGTTTGTACTGGCTGATCAACCGACTTACGTTCAATAACGCCTGGTGCGATCACTTCAACAGGAGAGAAACCATCGTTGTCGATAGGTCCTTTACCGTCGATTGGTTGGCCCAGAGTGTTAACGACGCGGCCTAGTAGACCACGGCCAACAGGCACTTCCAAGATACGACCAGTTGTCTTAACTTTTTGGCCTTCTGCCAGATCGGCATAAGGACCCATAACTACGGCACCGACAGAATCACGTTCTAAGTTCAACGCGATCGCATAACGGTTACCAGGCAGTTCGATCATCTCACCTTGCATTACATCGGCAAGGCCGTGAACGCGAATAATGCCGTCGCTCACTGCAACGATAGTACCTTCGTTGCGAGCTTCACTAACGACTTCGAACTGCTCGATCCGCTGTTTAATCAGATCGCTGATTTCAGTGGAATTCAGTTGCATGCTCAAACTCCCAATTACGACTGCAGCTTATCAGACAGACGGTTTAGTTTACCGCTGACCGAGCCATCTATGACCAGGTCACCTGCCGTGATGATTACACCAGCCACCAGGCTGGCATCTACGCTGCAATTCAGCTTAACTTTGCGTGTGAGACGTTTTTCTAGAGAAGCACTAATTTGTTGCTGTTGCTCTGCGCTAAGCTCAGTGGCAGAAACAACAGTTGCTTCAACCTCTTTCGCCCACTCGTTGCTGAACTCATGAAAGAGTTCATATACAGCAGGAAGTACTTCCAAACGACCGTTTTCAGCCATTACCTTTATCAGATTTTGACCTTGCTCATTGATCTGCTCACCACATACCTTAATGAAAAGGTCGGCAAGCTGGCTGCTCGCGAGAGCACCAGACAGCAGCGGCTTCATCGTCTCGTTTTCACTGACTTGAGCGGCAAAGCTAAGCATTTGTGCCCAGCTTTCTACTGCATTTTTCTCAATAGCATAGTCAAATGCTGCCTTTGCGTAAGGACGAGCGATGGTGCTTAATTCAGCCATAACTCACTCCCTAATCAAATTTCAGCAACTAGTTTGTTAACTATGTCACTGTGGGCGGCTTCATCAATCGAACGCTCAAGGATCTTCTCTGCACCGGCGATAGCCAGAGCAGCGACTTGCTTACGCAGGTCTTCTTTCACGCGATTACGTTCAGCTTCAATTTCTGCTTTACCCTGAGCGATGATTTTCGCACGCTCAGCGTCTGCTTCGGCTTTGGCCTCATCGACAATCTGAGCTTTACGCTTATTAGCTTGCTCAATGATTTCGTTAGCAGTTGCCTTAGCTTCTTTTAGTTGGTCAGTGGCTTTCGCCTGTGCCAACTCTAGGTCTTTTACAGCACGATCAGCATCAGCTAGACCGTCGGCGATCCTTTTTTGGCGCTCTTCGATGGCATTCATCAAAGGGGGCCAAACAAACTTCATGCAGAACCACACGAAGATAATAAAGGCAACCGTCTGACCGATTAGGGTAGCGTTGATATTCACAACAGCCTCCTATTTAGATTAAAGACAGAAGCGTTGATTACAGCATTGCACCCAGTGGGTTAGTAAACAGCATAAATAGTGCAATACCTACACCGATCATGGTTACCGCATCCAATAGACCAGCAACAATGAACATCTTAACTTGTAGCATAGGAGCCATTTCTGGTTGACGCGCAGCGCCTTCCAAGAACTTGCCACCTAGTAGGCCGAAACCGATAGCGGTACCTAGAGCACCCATACCAATCAGTAGAGCAACAGCGATAGCTGTCATGCCTAATACAGTTTCCATCTCTATCTCCAATATTCTAAATCTTTAGTTAGTTTGTGATTTAGCTTAAAAAAAATTTCTTCAGCAACCCTTAATGATCTTCATGCGCCATGCTGAGATATACGATCGTCAGCATCATGAAGATAAACGCCTGCAGAGTGATAACCAAAATATGGAAGATTAACCAACCTAGTTGTAGAGTCACACCTAGGGTAGATAACGCCAAGTTAGCACCATACATCAGCGCAATAAGGATGAAGATCAACTCACCTGCGTACAAGTTACCGAACAGACGCAATGCCAATGAAATAGGCTTAGCGATGAGGGTAACCGACTCTAATAGGAGGTTGACGGGTATCATTGCCTTATGGTTAAAAGGCTGTAATGTCAGTTCTTTAACAAAGCCTGAAACGCCCTTGACCTTGATGCTGTAGTAGATAATCAGCACAAACACACCGATAGCTAAGCTGAAGGTGATGTTTAGGTCGGTCGTTGGAACCACTTTCATGTATGGGATACCGGCAGCAGCTGCCAGCTCAGGAATCCAGTCAACTGGAATCATATCCATGAAGTTCATCATGAATACCCACACAAAAATCGTTAGTGCCAACGGAGCAATAACAGGATTGCGGCCATGGAAGGTTTCCTTCACGCTGCCATCGACGAATTCAACGATCATCTCGATAAAGCATTGAAGCTTACCGGGAACACCTGTCGTTGCCTTCTTGCCAACGCTGCGGAATAGCCACAAGAATAGAACACCAAGCCCAACCGAAAAGAACAACGAATCAATGTGCCATGTCCAGAAGCCTTCACCAACGTGTAAGTTGGTAAGGTGGTGCTGGATATAGCCCTGCGGTGTTAACGCTTCACCAGTTGCAGCCATGATTCATCCCACTTAACTTTGCTTGAAGTATAAAGGAGCTGTCCAATGCACTATTAGCGCCGAGATATAACAAACAAAAAGCGGCATAAAGACCACTTTTAGATTGATAAACACCAGCGAAAACATTGCTATGGTTAACAGCAACTTTACCGCTTCCCCCCAGTAAAAAGTTTTCATTACTTTTCCTGCTGAACTTGCTCCCGTATGGGAAAAAGCGAGGGTCGCGAATACAAAATTAGGGAGTACAGCAATGGCGCCACCTGCTAACGCAGACAGTCCGTACTGAGCTCCCCACACGGCGAAAAAGACAATCGAAACACCCCCAGCCACCGCCGCCTGCATCAACACCAATTTATAGGCAGACCACCGGCCACGACGTGCTAAAACCTTGCTCAATTCATCTTCTCCGCATTCTTACTTTTTGTTTCTATGACCGGACGACAAATTATCAGGCCATCTTAGAGGTACAAAAAGCTTGCGAAAGTATACCTTTTCGCACATTCAAAGCAAGTTCAAGGTAAGTAAAAATAGGGACTTTTAACGTGATCTACGCCAAAAGTCTAAAAGTGAAAGATTAACAGATGTCACAAAGTTACATAATATTACGTTAACTTGGGCTAATTAACGGATTTTCTCAATAATACCATCCAATTCAGCCAAATTTTGATAGTTAATTACCATTTTGCCCTTGCCTTTTTTGTTATGGCTAATGGAAACTTTTGCCCCTAATTTTTCAATTAATTGGCTCTCCAGACGGGCGACATCCTGATCTTTTGCGGGTTTATCGACAATTTCAGGTGGATTTAAGGTTTTATTCACTAATCGTTCAGTTTCACGAACAGTTAGTTCTTTGGCTATCACGGCTCTGGCCAGGTTGGTTTGCTCATCTCCAGGTAATGCGAGCAGCGCTCGGGCATGACCCATATCGATGTCACCATACTCAAGCATACGCTTAACTGGCTCTTCTAAGCCATTCAAACGTAAAAGATTTGATACAGTCGTGCGTGACTTACCCACGGCATCGGCGGTTTGTTGATGAGTCAGATCGAACTCTTTGATCAGACGCTCAAGTGCAATAGCCTCTTCCATCGCGTTGAGATCTTCACGCTGAATGTTCTCGATTAAGGCGATAACACCGGCGGCCTCGTCCGGTACCTGTTTGACGATGCAGGGAACCTTGTCGAGCTTGGCCAATTGCGACGCACGCCAACGACGCTCACCGGCGATGATCTCATAACCCTGGTCCGACACCTTGCGCACCACGATAGGCTGAATGATCCCCTGGGTCTTAATAGACTCTGCCAGCTCCTCAAGCGCTTCGGGCGACATATCCTTACGGGGCTGATATTTTCCTGGCTGCAGCAGATCCAGGGCAATCATCTTGAGCTCTTCATTGTTGCTCGGCTCGGCCTCTTGATTCGGGGCCTGTTTTGCCGCCGCATGGCTAGTGCTTAACAGTGCGTCTAATCCTTTGCCTAGACCACGTTTCTTGGGTGTCATCTGTTTTTCCTTAAGCTTGCTCTAACTGAGTATGCTGCTCAGCGCGTCTAATGATCTCGCCTGCCAACGCCAGATATGCCTTGGCACCTGCGCTGGACTTATCGTAATACATAGCGGGCGCACCAAAGCTTGGCGCCTCGGCTAGCCTCACGTTACGCGGGATCACTGTGCGATAAACTTTATCGCCAAAATGCTGTTTTAACTGATCCGACACGTCGTTGGCGAGTCGGTTACGGGGATCGTACATGGTACGCAGAATCCCTTCGATGGAAAGCCCTGGGTTCACCATGGCCGCCAGCTTGCTGATGGTATCCATCAGGGCGGTCAATCCCTCCAGCGCATAATATTCACACTGCATCGGTACTAACACCGAATCGGCAGCCGACATAGCGTTAACCGTCAGCATGTTCAGCGAAGGCGGGCAATCGATGAAGATAAAATCATAGTAATCTTTGACCGGAGCCAGGGCGTTACGCAGGCGGATCTCCCGGGCAAAGAACTCCATCAACTTGATCTCGGCCGCGGTCACATCACCATTGCCGGCGATCAGATCGTATTTGCCGGCAGTGTCGCGATAGACCACCTCATCCACCGACTTTTCCTCGACCAAGAGTTCATAGGCGGTGTTTTCGACGCTGTACTTGTCTACGCCGCTCCCCATAGTCGCATTACCTTGAGGATCAAGATCGATAAGCAACACTTTTCGCTTGGTGGCAGCCAGAGAGGCCGCTAAGTTCACACAAGTTGTTGTTTTTCCGACGCCACCTTTCTGGTTGGCCACGGCTATCACTTTACCCACAATATCATCCTGTCTATCACGTTCTTCGATTAGATAGTAAAACGCTCTATCAAATTGCTTGAACTGGTTAAATAATGCAACTCTTAACCCAGGGGACTAAGCCGCTTTGACCACCCGTAGCAGGTGGCGCTGTTCGTCTAGGCGAGGTACGCGCAGTTCGAAGACATCTGTCAGCTCGAATCCTTCGGGCATGTTCGCCATCTCTTCATCGCTCAATTGCCCCTTCAAGGCGTAAAAACAGCCTGTGGGCTTTGGCAGATGGTGGCACCACTGCAACATGTCCTGAATCGACGCAAAGGCGCGACTGAGCACGCCATCAAACTTCTCTTCGGGTTGATAGGCTTCGACCCGGCTCTCGACCGAACTAATATTACCTATCGCCAGCTCAAATTGAACCTGTTTTTGAAAACGAATCCGCTTGCCCAGGCTGTCGAGCAACACAAACTCTTTATCTGGATTCATGATGGCCAGCGGGATCCCTGGAAGGCCTGGCCCGGTTCCCACATCGATAAATCGCTCACCCACCAGATGAGGGCTGGCCGCCAGGCTGTCCATGATATGACGGATCAACATCTGCTCGGGATCCCGTACAGATGTCAGGTTGTAGGCCTTGTTCCACTTGGCAAGCATGGCAACAAAATCAAGCAATTGTTGCTTCTGCTTAGGGGTAGCCGTCATCAGCATGTCGGCAAGATAGGTGTCTAATTGGGCTGCTAACACTGGGGTATCCTCGATAAACAATGGGATATTATGAAGCCGAGTCGCAGGGATGGGAAGTGTTAGACCTCCCATCCCGGTCATCAAAATAGATTTTTTAGTGATTTAGGCGCTCTTTCTGAGCAGGCCACGTTTCTTCAGGTGAACTAAGAGGATCGAGATAGCCGCCGGCGTGACCCCCGAGATACGCGAGGCCTGACCTACGGTATCCGGCTTATGATCGTTAAGCTTGGCGATCACCTCGTTGGAGAGACCTGGTACCTCTTGATAGTCGAGATCTTGTGGCAGTCCGGTCTTCTCGTGGCGAATCGCCTTGTCGATCTCGTCTTGCTGACGCTGGATATAACCCGAGTATTTCACCTGGATCTGCACCTGCTCAGCGGCGCGTTGATCTTCGATGGCCGGACCAAAACCCTCTACACTCATCAGCTTGGGGTAATCCAGCTCGGGTCTGCGCAGCAGTTCCTCGAAGGTGGCTTCGCGGGTGATTGGCGTCTTAAGATGCGGGTTAAGCGCATCGACCAGTGGCGAATTAGGGTGGATCCACTGGCTACGCAGACGCTGTAATTCGAGCTCGATCGATTCACGTTTGGCATTGAACTTAGCCCAGCGATCGTCATCCACCAGTCCTAACTCGCGGCCTTTCTCGGTGAGACGCAGATCGGCATTGTCTTCACGCAGCAACAAACGGTATTCGGCGCGGCTGGTGAACATACGGTAAGGTTCTTTGGTGCCTAGGGTCGACAGATCGTCTACCAATACCCCGAGATATGCCTCGTCACGACGCGGGCACCAGGCTTCTTTGCCCTGTACCTGCAATGAGGCGTTCATGCCCGCCAACAGACCTTGGGCACCGGCTTCTTCGTAGCCCGTGGTACCGTTGATTTGACCGGCGAAGAATAAACCTGAAATTGCTTTGGTTTCTAAAGAGTTTTTCAGATCTCTCGGATCGAAATAATCATATTCGATGGCGTAACCCGGACGAATGATTTCGGCGTTTTCCATCCCCTGAATTGAGCGCACCAGATTCAGCTGTACATCGAAAGGCAGGCTGGTGGAGATCCCGTTAGGGTAGATCTCGTTGGTGTTCAAGCCTTCAGGTTCGATAAAGATCTGATGCGAACTCTTATCGGCGAAACGGTTGATCTTATCTTCGATAGAAGGGCAGTAGCGCGGGCCTATTCCTTCGATCACCCCAGAGTACATTGGGCTTCTGTCTAAGCCACCACGAATGATCTCATGGGTGCGCTCATTGGTATGGGTAATAAAACAGGAGATCTGCCTTGGATGATCCTTGACGTCACCGATAAAAGACATCACAGGTAAAGGATCGTCACCTTTCTGCTCAGTCATGAGATCGAAGTTAATGGTGTTGGCGTCGATACGCGGTGGCGTACCTGTCTTCAGGCGGCCAACACGAATCGGTAATTCACGTAAACGATCGGCAAGGGAGATCGATGGCGGATCGCCGGCACGGCCACCGCTGTAATTTTCCAGACCAATATGAATCTTACCGCTCAAAAATGTTCCCGCAGTCAGTACGATAGCAGGCGCCTCGAAGGCGAGTCCCATCTGAGTAACGACCCCGATAACACGATCATTCTCAACGATTAGATCGTCTACCGATTGTTGGAACAGGCGTAAATTAGGCTGATTTTGCAGGATCTGTTGGATCTTGGCGCGATAGAGGGCGCGATCCGCCTGGGCACGGGTTGCACGCACCGCAGGGCCTTTACTCGAGTTTAAGGTACGAAATTGAATACCGGCATGATCGGTTGCAGTGGCCATGGCGCCACCTAAGGCATCGATCTCCTTAACAAGGTGACCCTTACCAATACCACCAATTGCCGGGTTACAGGACATCTGGCCTAAGGTATCGATATTATGGGTTAACAATAATGTCTTGGATCCCATCCTAGCAGATGCCAATGCTGCTTCGGTTCCTGCATGACCACCGCCAACAACAATTACATCAAACCGCTCATGAAAATGCATCAGATTACCTTAAAACCTATATCGAAAATAAAAATGATACTGCCCCGAGATCGGACAGAGTTACTCATCGAGTAGCCGAGTATTTTAGCATCTGGAAAGCCATAGGTGAAAGATCAATTTAGGCCTTTCGATCGCCAAAGGATCTGGCTTATAGATCTTAAGATCTTTATATAGATCTTTTGTTATGTTTACTATTAAGATCGCGATCTTCTGTGGGTAAGTCTATTTATCATTTAAAATCAATAGATAACAGCCATTCGATCCTGTGATCTGATCGCGATCTAAACGAAATAAGCTTGTGGGTAGATCCCTTACTTATCCACAATGCAGATCTTACTCATCGATAGGGGTTGAATAATGCAGAGTTAGATCAGATCAAAATAATACCTTATCCACATATTTATCATTTAAGATCGCAATTTGTGGATAAGGTAGATCTAATCTGTGGGTGAGATCGCTTTGATTACGGGGGAGGGGATCTAAAGTTTATCTTGCCAGCTGCTCAACCATGCTTGAGCGGGCTCTTCGGGAATGGGATCGTATTGCACATCGATCTGGATCTTATCCACATAGACTTGTGCACCGCAATTTTCCATCGCTTCAATCAGTTTCTCCGGGCCCTGACAAAAGGTGTCGTAACTCGAATCGCCGATGGCGCATAAGGCGTATTTGGTTCGGCTCAGATCCGGTTTTTTGCTGTCGATCTCATCGAAAAATGGCTGGATATTGTCGGGTAGATCGCCAGCGCCATGTGTCGATGAGACGATCAACCACAGGCTCTTGGGATCCAGATCGCTCAGTTCTGCCTTTAGATGTACCTGGGTTTCGTGGCCCTGATCTTCCAATTGGCCGGCTAACTCGTCGGCGACATACTCTGCGCTTCCCAGAGTGGTGCCGACAATAAGTTCAATTTTTGCCATTATATTTCCTAAATTCAAATGGTTAACTCGGCTCCTGTTGACCTGAACGTTTGCTATTCACATAGTGCAACTATGTTTCATGGCTCTCAACTTGCGCAAAATGCGCCTTGATTGAGCAAGATAAACCAGACAGATAAACAGACACTAACCAGACAGCTAATGCTGTCAGTTACGGATTGCAGCCATCATAAGCCAATTATCGTTAGCGGTCTTCTCTGCATCGCTTATTTCGCGAGCTGAAAGGGCTTAGGCTTCTAGAAGCCCTGAAGGGGGCTTGCTGGCGTAGAGTAGATAATTGACCGCCGAATTGCTGGACAGCTTCCAGCGGCGGGTGAAGGGATTAAAGCCCATTCCCTCGACAGCCTTAGTCGACAGTCCGTGGGGAGTGAGCATCTCGTCTAGCTCCTTCGGAGTAACGAAATGGTACCAGTCGTGTGTGCCTATGGGCAGGTAGCGCATGATGTACTCGGCGCCCACTATGCCAATGATATAAGATCTCAGGGTGCGATTAAGGGTTGCCATCACTAAGAGACCGCCTGGTTTTAGCAGATGGCAACAGGTGGCCACCAGCGCGGCCTGATCCTCCACATGTTCTATCACCTCGGTATTTAAGATCACATCATATTGAGGCTGATCCCCTGGCAGATCGCTGGCTAAGCAGTGGCGATAATCTATGGGAATTGACCAGCTGTTGGCGTGGCGACAGGCCAGGGTGATGTTGTGTTCGCTGGCATCTATTCCTGTGACCTGGGCGCCCTGGCTGGCTAAGGGTTCACACAAGAGGCCGACGCCGCAGCCGATATCTAAAAGCGAGAGCCCATCGAAGGGGATGTCCTGGGTGAGATCGCGGTTAAAGTGGCTGGCTATTTGATCTTCTATGGCCGTGAGGCGTGTCTGGTTAAAGCCGAGCACATACTTAAATTTACCTTGGGGATCGCGCCACTCCTTCGCCAGGGCATCGAACTTGGCGATCTCCGTTTGGCTGTCTATCTTGGTTTTGAAGCGGCTCAGTTGGCTTTTGTCTAACATGGGCTAATGCCTTAGTCTGTGGCGATAAAGGCGGCTACTCGAGTCTAAGCATCTAGTCTAAAAACAGGAGAACCGCTATTTATCACTGCATTATAGGTGATGCTCCCTGTGACTTTGATGAGCTAAAAGCTGGATCACGTTAGTTTGTCCAGGAGCAGGCTAAGCTTGTGTCACTTTATACGTCTGTTCAAGGAAGTGAAGATCATGGTACAGAAAATTATTTTAGATACAGATCCTGGCATAGACGATGCCATGGCCATCTTGTTTGCCGAGGCGCATCCCGATATCTCCCTTGAGGCGATCACCTGCGTCTATGGTAACGCGATAATAGAAAATGCCACGGCAAATGCGCTGTTTTTAAAAAAGAAATATTCGCTTAAGGCCGATGTGGTTAAAGGCGCAGACAAACCGCTTGAGCGGCCGCCGGTCGGGGCGACAACCATAGTCCATGGTGAAACGGGATTTGGTGACTTTCATGCGCCTAAGATAGAAGATCTTAAGGCCGATCCAAGACCCGCCTATCAATACATCATAGATAGTGTGCGATCTCAGCCCGGCGAGATCACCCTGGTAGCGGTTGGGCCGCTGACTAATTTGGCCCTCGCCCTTAAGGCGGCGCCGGATATAGTGGATCTGGTGAAAGAGGTGGTGGTGATGGGCGGCGCCTTCGGTGTCAACGGTCACAGAGGTAACGTGACGCCCTATGCCGAGGCCAATATCCATGACGATCCCCATGCGGCGGATCTGGTCTTCACGGCGCGTTGGCCAACGACCATCATAGGCCTGGATGTGACGCAGCAGAGTTTCTTTACCCGCCAATATCTCGATGAACTGCGCGGTGGGGCCGGGGAGCCGGGGGAGTTTATCTGGAAGATTAGCCGCTTCTACCTCAAGTTTTATTCCCAGAAGTTGGGGCTGGAAGGCTGCCATGTGCATGATCCATCGGCCATCGCCTATGTGATCGACAAGAGCCTGTTTACCCTACGAGAGGGCCCGGTTCGTGTGGTCACAGATGGGCCGGCCGAAGGCCATACCATACAGAAATTTGATGGCCGCCCGTATCCTCACGATGAGTGGCAGGACAAGCCGTCTCAGCGCATCGGGGTGGCAGTGGAGGACAAGCGATTACTCGCCCTCTATTGGGACACCCTAGTGGATTATGGTAAGCGGGTCTCGGTGTAACAGGGCTGCCTAGCCTATGCTCTGTAGCTGTGAGGCCAGTAGCCAGATGGCCAGGACGAAGAAGATAAGCCCCATGAACTTGTTCTGATTGGCTCTGAACTTTTCATTGTTAAGCAGATTCTTGCCTAAGCTGCCAACTAGGGCCACCAGCAAGAGGTTGAAGCTGAGTCCCATGATGTTGAGCAGCAATCCCAGGGCCAGCATCTGCTCCGCCGAGCTGGCAGTCAGTTGGCTGGAGACAAACTGAGGTAAAAACAACACGAAGAAGATCAGCGCCTTGGGGTTTAACAGGTTGCTGATCACCGCGCGGCGGTAGAGCTGCCTGGCTAATTTATTCTGCCCTGCAATTTCTGGTGCCTGGCTCGGGGCGGCGCGCATGCAGTCCCAGCCCATTTTCAGTAAGTAGAGGCCGCCGGCGATCCTTAACACTTCGAGTGCTACCGGATTGAGTGCGATCAGCGCAGAGACCCCCAATGCCGCCAACAGGGTCAAGATCAATCCTGAGGTGGCATTACCGAAGCTGGCATAGACGCCCACCTTTTTACCATAGCTGAGACTCGAGCTGGCGATCAGTAGCATGTCGGGCCCGGGGATTAGGAGTAGGGCGATTACCGTGGTTAAGTAGAGGGGGAGTAGTGCCAGATCTATCATGGTGGGTGTACAAATGTGCCGTCTTGGGTCAAACAAGGCGCGGATTGTACAGGGTTAGTGTTAGATTAACAGTGATCTGTTAGTTAAAGCCGCTATCTCGTTGGCAGCTAAGCTTTACGCTTGATAGGTACTGTCTATGGTCGCTAGCGCCTGTTTTCCTGCCCAGCTCTTTTCATTATACTGCCCCCTATTTCTCACGAGCTATTTCTCCCGAGCCATCTCTATGAATTCTCACCAGCCTACATCGACGGATCGTCAAGTAAGACCTGCGAGTAAAACCTTCATCATAGGATTGCCACGTACCGGTACCACCAGCGTCAGTGTTGCCATGCTAGAGATGGGACTCAAGGTGGCGCATCAGGCATTTACCAAGCAGGCTGTCATGCTGGCCGACGCGGTTTCCGATGCCCCTTGTTTCAGCGATTATCGTCAGTTGCATCGTCTCTATCCTGACGCCAGATTTGTTTATCTGGATCGGCCACTAGATGCCTGGGTACCTTCGATGCAGATGCTACTCGGCCGAATGCTGGTGCATTTGGATGAGAGACGAGGGCGTTTTCACCCGCTGCTCAAGCGCAGTTTTGGCCATACCTTTGACATCTATCGAGCGGCGAATCCCATGGATGCCGAGCATTTAAAGACTTGTTATCTGGCGCATAAGCAGCAGGTATTTGATTATTTTCAACAAAGTCAGGCGATGACGCAGCAGTTTTTGAGCCTGCAGCTGGATCACCCCCAGAGTTTGTCGCAATTAGCTAACTTCATCGGTGTCGATCCCCTGGTTGTCAGCCATCAGCAAGCGTTTCCCCATCTTAATCGGGGCCGAAATGTGGCCAGCTGGGATGAATATAAGCACGAGCGAAAGATAAGCAGTAACCTGGCTGGGCCAGAAAATCGTAAGTATTTTAATTACAAAGTTTAATTTGTATCAGTGATTGTTTAACTAAGGTGGTTTTCGTTTCGGGTCTGCAGTGGGTTATTATTCTGGGTGAATAATTTACCGATAATTGTTGCCATGACGAATCCATTTCTACCAATCGATACCCTCTACACCGAGTTTAAAGCTGCCTATTCAGGGCATCATCTGGTGATCGAATCCGATACGGGCTCGGGTAAGTCTACCCGACTGCCTCTGTGGTGCGCCGAACCCGACGAGCAGGGGAGGCGTCCCCGAGTATTGGTGGTGGAACCTAGGCGGGTGGCATGTTTGGCGTTGGCTGAATATGTGCAAGGCCTGACGGATTTAAGGGTCGGCTACGCCATCCGTTTCGATTGCACCATAACGACCGAAACCCAAATTGCCTTCGTCACGCCGGGCATCGCCCTGCGCTGGTTGTCTGGCGACATGGCCAGCCTTGGCGATTTTGATACCGTGATGATCGATGAGTTTCATGAGCGTCGTTGGGATACCGATTTGCTTCTTGCGTTGCTTAAGGCCAGAGGGCAGCATAGGCTGATCATCACCTCGGCTACCATAGCGGGTAGGGTGATTGCTGACTATCTATCTGATAACCATGATGTTAATGCCATCAGCCTGAGGGCTGAGGGAAAGAAGTTTCACGTGGAACTAAGCTACCTGGCAAGAGAGAGTCATCATCTGCCGGATATTCGTGGGTTAGAGCAGCGCCTGATCCCCGCGTTGCAGCAATCCCTGGCGTCGACCCAGGGAGATATATTGGTCTTTTTGCCGGGCAAGGGGGAGATCTTATCTGCGATACAGGCCAGCCGGGCGCCACTCGCCGAAGTCGATGGACATATCACTCTGCTGCCGCTACATGGTGGCATAGATGCCCTGGAACAGGCCAAGGTGCTACAGACTGGCGAGCATCGCAGGGTGATCTTTGCCACCAATATTGCCGAGACCTCCCTGACCATTCCCGGTGTGACCGCGGTGATCGACTCAGGATTGGAGCGCCGCACGCATCAGCGCAATGGTCGTACCGTCTTGTCCCTGTCTCATATTTCCAAGGCCAGTAGCAATCAGCGTATGGGCAGGGCCGGGCGCGTTCAGGCGGGTATCTGTATCCGTCTCTGGGGACGGGCGGCGCCTTTGCTGGCGAACACTCCGCCTGAGCTAAGGCGGGAGGAGCTGGTCGAGCCCATGCTGGCGGCAGCCTGTGCCGGTGCCAACTTGGCGCAGCTGGATTTTGTCGATCCTCTGCCGGAGAGGTCACTGCAATTGGCGAAGAAGAGATTAATCGCCATGGGGGCATTGGATGCTGCGGGCCGTGCCACCGACCATGGGCGGCGTCTGTTTCCGCTTCCCATAGATACGCTATTTGCCCATTTGATTAGCGTCATGCCTGACGACAACTGCCTGGATTTGATGATAGACCTGGCCGCAGCTTTGGCCACGCCTGGGCGTCTCTATCGGCTGCCCAATGATGAATATGAGCGACACAGGTTGTCGCTATGGGAGCCTTTTGGCTGCGATGCCTATTGCTTGATCAAGCTACTTAGGAGTGATGAGCAAGCCGATGAGATCCCCCTTAAAGATATTAATCATCAGGCGATAGCCGAGGCCCGACACTTGGCCGGGCAGATCCGCGGCGCGCTGCGGCTCACCACCCTTCCTAAGGCTGATCTTACTGACTCACTACTTAGGCGTAACTGGCTGCTTGCGGTGATGCGTGCCCAGCCCGAACTCGCCTATATCTGTCGGCTTAAGCGTCATCAGGCGCTCGGGAATGGCTTGAGTGAAGTGCTTATCGGCCGGGAGTCTCGTTTCGGCCCAACAGACAAGGACAAGTCGTCGCCAATGGCGGCCGTGGTGTTTGATCAACATGTGACCGCAGGTCGTGGCGTGAAACAGACTATCAATCTGGCACTCTGTATGGCGCCGATAACCTTAGATACCTTGTTGCAGGTTGGACTGGGTGAAGACAGTGTCGCCGAGCAGCTGAGCCCAGATGAGGTGCGTATTGAGCGATGCTATGCAGGCAGGGTGATAGATACGCGCCGCGAGAAGATAAAGGCGCAAGAGGTTATCCCCTCTATCATCAATAGTATTGTCGAGAATCTGTTGTTTCCCGGTCTTGGTGAGCGTCTAGCACAGGATATTGTGGCCTGGAACATCTGGCTCGAGCTTGGTGGTTATGAGGAGGCTAAGGCCAGTGGTGTCGCCTTACCTGTACCCAAGCCCCAGACATTGGAGACATTTTTGGCGCAGCGACTGTCGAGCCTAGGCGTTGAAACACTAGCCGATCTTGAGCTTATCTCGGCAGGGGATCTTGAGTTTGCGGGGATCCCCGACTGGTTGCGGCAAGACTTTGATCTGGCTTACCCAATGCAGTTGACGCTGGCGGATCTTAAACTCAGTGTCAGTTATCAGATCAAGGGGAAGTGGGTGGTGTGTGAGTACCTGAGTGGGCAGCGTAAATCTGGCCCCAAACGTTGGGAATTGCCGCGCTGGCAGGGTTGGCGGGTCAAGTATAAGAAAGCCAGTCGGGTGGTAGAGGTCAACTAGCGGTTCGATCCTTAAAGATCTTATTCAAAATTCATGACATGCTTTTGAGTATAACTTTTTACTTTCGATCCCATTGAGGGATCGAAATTTAGCAGAGTGTAAAATAAGCAAGAACAAAAAATAAATATAATCAATAAATTAGCTTTAATTAGGAGTTATGCACCAATTTTGATCGCCAAGTGAATTACTTGTTGATATCTCTGTTGATTAATTCGATCGCCATCTTGGATGTTTATGCACCAAAATGAGGAAAGATCCCTGCGGGATCTTTCACTGTTTGTTTAAATAATCTTCTCTGGATACGGCAAAGGCCCTAGCCTTAGGCTATCTGTAGAGGGCAGCATAAATGGCTGTTTGAAAAACGCTCATCTATAGTGCAATAAGAGAGCAATAAGTATGCTTATTTGCCGATACAGAAGGAGCCGAAGATCTTGCCGAGGAGATCGTCCGAGGTGAACTTTCCGGTGATTTCCGACAGTGCCAGTTGACACATGCGAAGCTCTTCTGCCAGGAGTTCACCCGCTTGATAGACCTCTAACTGTTCCTGTCCGAGCGCCAGGTGGCTGCTGGCGAGCTCTAACGCTTCCAGGTGTCGACGACGGGCCAGGAAGCCCCCTTCGAGATTGCTCTGATAGCCCATCAGGGACTTAAGGTGCGCCTTGAGTTCATCCACGCCCGAACCTGTCTTGGCAGACAGGCGGAATACCTTATGGCCCTGCTCGTCGGTGGCATCGAGTGTCTCGCCTGTGAGGTCGGCTTTGTTACGCACCACAGTAACCCCTAAGTTTTTGGGTAGGCGATCGATAAAGTCTGGCCAGATATCATGGGGATCGACAGCGTCCGTGGTGGTACCATCAACCATGAAGAGCACCTGATCTGCGGTGTCTATCTCGGCCCAGGCGCGTTCTATCCCTATCTGCTCTACCGTGTCTGTGGTATCGCGTAGGCCGGCCGTGTCTATGATGTGCAGCGGCATGCCGTCGAGATGGATATGTTCGCGCAGCACGTCGCGGGTGGTACCGGCAATTTCGGTGACAATGGCCGACTCTTTACCTGCGAGGGCATTGAGCAGGCTAGATTTGCCCGCGTTGGGACGACCGGCGATCACCACCTTCATCCCTTCGCGTATGATGGCACCTTGCTTGGCGCTGGATTGCACAGAGTCGAGTTTAGTGATGATTCTGCTGAGCGAGCCGGCAATCTTGCCATCTGAGAGGAAGTCTACCTCCTCGTCGGGAAAGTCTATTGCGGCTTCCACATAGAGACGCAGGTTGGTGACCTGCTCCACCAGCTCGTGTACCTGAGTGGAGAACTCACCCTGTAGCGAGTGAAGGGCGCTCTTGGCCGCCTGTTCGCTGGTGGCATCGATAAGATCGGCAATCGCCTCGGCCTGAGTCAGATCCAGTTTATCGTTCAAGAAGGCTTGCTCGCTGAATTCGCCAGGCTTGGCGATGCGTACACCCTCGACATCCATGACGCGTCTGATCAGCATGTCGAGTACCACCTGGCCACCGTGGCCCTGCAGCTCGAGGACATCTTCGCCGGTGAAAGAGTTAGGGCCCTTGAAGTAGAGGGCGATGCCCTGGTCTATCACGGCACCATCGGCGTCTTTGAAGTCACAGTAGTCGGCATAACGAACCTTAGGCAGATGCCCTAGTACGGCCATGGCTACGTCGCTGGTCTTGTCGCCAGAGACCCTTATGATACCTACGCCGCCGCGGCCTGGTGCGGTTGCTTGTGCCACGATAGTATCTGTCGTCATTACTGTGTTTCCTGCGCTGATGGAGTGAAAGTTGTCTTCATTAAAAAGCAAAAAGCGGTCAATACAAAGTATCCGACCGCTTTCTCATTAGTTGGAGCTAGAGGTTATTTTAACCCTTTTTTCTCCAAACCGGCATAGATGATCTTCTGCTGGGTGATGGCTACCAAGTTACCGACCAACCAGTAAAGCACCAGACCCGCTGGGAACCAGAGGAAGAAGACGGTAAAGATCATCGGCATCCACTGCATCATCTTCTGTTGCATAGGATCCATGGTCGGTGCCATAGGCTGCATCTTCTGCATCGCGAACATAGAAGCACCCATCAATAGCGGCAGTACATAGTATGGATCTTGTACCGATAGGTCGGTGATCCATAGCATGAATGGCGCGTGACGCAGCTCGTAGCTTTCCAGCAGTACCCAGTAGAGTGCGATGAAAATAGGCATCTGCAGCAAGATAGGCAGACAGCCACCCATAGGGTTCACTTTCTCTTTCTTGTACAGTTCCATCATGGCCTGACCCATCTTCTGACGATCATCGCCGAAGCGCTCTTTCATCTCCTGCAGCTTAGGTTGCAGGTTACGCATCTTGGCCATAGAGGTGTATTGCGCCTTAGTCAGCGGGTACAACATACCACGTACGGTCAGAGTGATTAGGATGATTGCTACACCCCAGTTACCCACGAAAGACTGATAGAACATCAATAACCAGTGGATTGGGATAGCCAGCCACCATAGGAAGCCGTAATCGACTACCAGGTTCAGGGATTCAGAAATGGCCGATAGGGCCTCTTGATCCTTAGGACCTACGTAGAACTGGGCGCTAATCGTCTGTTGTGTACCCGGTGCTATATCGTAGACGGCACCACGGAAACCGATATTGGCCAAGCCACCGGCGCTTACGCTAGAGAAGATGGTGTTTTGATCATTCGCTGGTGGCACCCAGGCCGATACGAAGTAGTGTTGCAGCATTGCCGCCCAACCACCTAGCGTCTTCTTGTCCAGGTTCTTGTCAGCCATATCTTCGAAGCTGTACTTCTCGTAGCGAGTATCTGCCGTTGAGAAGGCGGCGCCACGATAGGTCGGCATCATCATGCTGCTTTCGCTCTTCTTGATGCTGTGCTTGATCTGGCCATACATCTGCACCTGAAGCTGCTCTGCTGAGGTGTTGTTGATGCGGTATTCTACGCCTACATCGAACTTGCCTCTGTGCAGGGTGAACACCTTGGTATAGGTCACGCCGTTGTCGGCAACATAGCTCAGTGGGATCTCCAAGATATCCTGGCCATCGGCTAGGCTGTAGGCTTGAGATTGGCTGGTAAAGTGAGCACGGCCCTTAGCGCTGCTATCGATACCGTTGCGGCCAATAAGACCACTCTGAGAGATGTAGTAGATATCTTTGGTTTGCTGTAGCAGGACGAAAGGTTCTTCCTTGTCTTGCTCTAGCTTATGACCCACCAGCGCAGAGTAGACGATATCGCCACCCACTGGGTTAATTTTCAGGGTCAGTTGGTCAGTTGTGACACTAATGAGTTCTTTAGAGGCGGCCACTGCTTCGGGAAGAGCAGCGTCGGCATCAGGAACGTCAGCACTGTGCGCATCTGTGACGGTTGAAGCTACAACTGAAGATTCAGTGGCAACCGGTTGCGGATTTTTGTCTGTTTGCCATTGCTGCCACAGCAAAAAGCTGACAAAAAGCAGACCGATGAGCAATATATTGCGTTGAGATTCCATAGCCTATTTATTACACCTGTTATTTTTTGGAGGGACGGGATCTTCTCCGCCCGGATGTAAAGGGTGACATTTTAATACGCGTTTCCCTGCAAACCAACTCCCTTTCACAAATCCGTGCAATCGAATCGCTTCGAGCGCGTAATTGGAACATGTGGGGTGAAAACGGCACTTTGGCCCCAGTATAGGGCTGATAAAGATTTGGTAGCCTCGGATCAGCTTAGTGGCTAGCCATTGTAACGGCGACTGAGCTTGCGCCATAACTTCTCTACCAGTTTGTGCAATGCTGCATTATCCATATCCAATACGCCGTTTCTGACGAGCACGACAATATCGAGTGGCGGTAATTCGTGTTGGTGCAAACGAAAATTATCGCGGATGATACGTTTAACTCGGTTGCGCTGATTGGCTCGCTTAACATAACGCTTTGCAACAGTTAATCCAATACGAGGATGCTGTAGCTCATTAGGGATGGCGAGTAAGGTTATTTCAGCTGAAGAAGCTTTGATGGGATTGGAGAATACAGATTTGAATTGCGCGGGAGTTAACAGACGTAACTCCCGCGTAAAGGTATAGCTGGTCACTTGCATTTCTACTTATTAAGCAGAAAGACGAGCGCGACCTTTTGCACGACGACGTGCGATAACCTTACGGCCACCAACAGTAGCCATACGAGCGCGGAAGCCGTGAGAACGCTTGCGCTTCAGGTTGCTAGGTTGAAAAGTACGTTTACTCATTATGGCAATCCGTCTTTGTTAGGTGAATAAACCTTATCCCTATAAAAGAGGTAAGGGCAAAAAAGAGGCCGAATTGTAATCACTTTAGTTAAGCCCGTCAACATGCAAAACCGTCAAGTGGGTAAAATCTGCCTCTAAATCTTCCTATCTTGTCATCCTTACACACTATCTAATGTGGATAACTCTGTGAATGGCCACTACATCTTGTGGATCTAGTGATCATTAGCCAGATCGAAGGTCGCCAATTATAGATCGATCTGGATCGCTTAATAAAGCTGAGTTTACTGCTTTGTCAGATTATTTTGATCGATAAGGATCGTTTTGGATCTGTGTAAATAAATAAAGATGATCTTACTGGGGATAAATCTATTTAAAGGATAGCGATCCTAGTGATCTCGCTATAGAATACACCTCTTTTGTATGATCTTTTGGGGATAAGTACGTGGCGGTTTCACTTTGGCAGCAATGTATCGGACGACTACAGGACGAGCTTTCCGCTCAGCAATTCAGCATGTGGATCAGACCGTTACAAGCCGAAATGGACGGGGAAACTCTAGTGCTCTATGCACCGAATCGATTCGTACTCGATTGGGTGAGAGACAAGTACCTTAATACCATCAATCAGTTCTTTACCGAACAGATGGGCAGTGACGCCCCTAAGCTACGTTTCGACATTGGTAGCCGCCCGGTGAGCAAACCGGTAGCGCCGGCTGCCTCGACTAAGAGCCCTGTTGCGCCCGCGGCCAGCAAGTCCCCAAGCAAGCCGTCATTTAACAGCAACGAACCTGCGGTTACGGCCAATCATAGAAGTAACATCAACCCCACCTATCAGTTTGATAACTTCGTCGAGGGTAAGTCGAACCAGCTGGGTAAGGCGGCTGCCTTGCAGGTGTCTGAAAACCCGGGTGGTGCCTATAACCCTCTGTTCCTTTACGGTGGAACGGGTCTTGGTAAGACTCACCTATTGCACGCCGTGGGTAATGGCATCATCAAGAATAAGCCCGATGCCAAGGTGGTCTATATGCACTCAGAGCGTTTCGTGCAAGACATGGTAAAGGCACTGCAGAACAATGCGATCGAAGAGTTTAAGCGCTACTACCGTAGCGTCGATGCGCTGTTTATCGATGATATTCAATTCTTTGCCAACAAAGACAGATCCCAGGAAGAGTTCTTCCATACCTTCAACGCCTTGTTAGAGGGTAATCATCAGGTGATCCTGACCTCAGATCGTTACCCTAAGGAGATCGATGGGGTGGAAGATCGTCTCAAGTCTCGCTTCGGCTGGGGTCTGACGGTAGCCATCGAGCCGCCTGAGTTAGAAACCCGTGTGGCGATCCTGATGCGTAAGGCGCAGGAGAGTGGCATTAACCTGCCTGACGAGGTGGCCTTCTTTATTGCCAAGCGTCTGAGATCAAACGTACGTGAGCTGGAAGGCGCGCTGAATAGGGTGATTGCCAACGCTAACTTTACCGGACGTCCGATCACTATCGATTTTGTGCGTGAAGCCCTAAGAGATCTCTTGGCTCTACAGGAAAAATTGGTCACTATAGATAACATTCAGAAAACCGTAGCTGAATACTATAAGATCAAGATGGCCGACATGCTGTCGAAGCGTCGCTCACGCAGCGTCGCCAGACCGAGACAGATGGCGATGGCATTGTCGAAAGAATTAACTAACCAGAGTCTGCCTGAGATTGGCGATGCCTTTGGTGGCCGTGATCATACGACAGTGCTACACGCCTGTCGCAAAATTGCCCAGCTACGTGAAGAAAGTCATGACATTAAAGAAGATTATGCTAACTTAATCCGTACGCTATCTTCATAAACTCTGGGAAATTGAAACTGATGAAATTTTCAATTGATAGGGATGCCCTATTAAAGCCGCTTCAACTCGTGAGTGGGGCGGTGGAGAGACGACATAATTTACCAATTCTGGCAAACCTTTTAGTTGAAGTAAGTGGTCACTCACTTAAGTTGACCGGTACCGATTTAGAGGTCGAGTTAGTCGGCCAGGCACAGCTGCAAGGCGAGGTCCAAGAGGGCCGTACCACAGTACCGGCGAAGAAATTTCTCGATATCGTCAAGTCACTTCCCGATCAAGTCGAATTAAAAATTGAGCAGCAGGACAATCGCCTCTTGCTACGCTCGGGTCGCAGCCGCTTTACGCTGGCGACCCTACCGGCAGAAGAGTATCCCAATGTGGATGCCTTCCAGGCCGACATCGAATTTACCCTCAAGCAGGGCACCCTCAAGTCCCTCATCGATGCCACTCAGTTTTCCATGGCTAACCAGGATGTACGTTACTACCTGAATGGTTTGCTGCTTGAAACCGAAGGCAATGTGCTGCGCGCCATCGCGACGGACGGTCACCGTCTGGCCCTGAGCCATCGCATGGTAGAAGATTCTCTGCCAGAGAAGCAGGTGATCGTGCCGCGTAAAGGCGTGTTGGAGCTCCAGCGCCTGTTTGAGGGTGAAGATCTCGATGTCACCCTGGCTATCGGTGAGAATGCCATTCGTGCGACGACTCAGAGCGCCGTGTTTACCAGTAAGCTGGTGGATGGTCGCTTCCCGGATTATCGTCGTGTGTTGCCTAAGGGCGGTGACAAGATAGTTATCGCCAGCCGTAATCAGCTCAAGCAGGCGCTGCTGCGTGCCTCGATCCTCTCCAACGAGAAGTTCCGTGGTGTGCGCGTTCAGTTAGAACAGAATCTGATTAAGATCACCGCGAATAACCCTGAGCAGGAAGAAGCGGAAGAGATTCTCGATATCGAATATGACAACGCGCCCCTGGAGATCGGCTTTAACGTCAGCTATCTGCTGGACGTGCTCAACAACCTGCCATCGGATGATGTGCGTATCACGCTGATCGATGGTAACTCCAGTGCCCTGATCGAAAATCACGTCGAAGAAGATTCCATGTATGTCGTGATGCCGATGCGACTCTAGTCTTAAGCTGTGCACGCCCACAAGGGCGTGCCTCTTCTTAGATGGCCCCTGCGCCATTGTCATGAGTATTAGATGAGTTTATCTCGCCTTCATATCGATTCCTTTCGTAATATCGCCAGTGCCCAGTTGCAGCTCGGTGACGGCCTGAATCTAATCTATGGCCAGAACGGCAGCGGTAAGACGAGTATTCTCGAGGCGATCTTCTTTCTGGGGATGGGGCGCTCCTTTCGCAGTCACCTGTCCCAGCGGGTGATTCAGAACGATCAGGACAAGCTCACCCTATTTGCCCATCTAGAACAGGGCGAGCAGGAGACCAAGATAGGGCTGAGGCGTTATCGCTCCGGGGAAACCGAAGTCAAGATGAACGGCGAGAAGGTGAAACGTCTGTCCACCTTAGCCGAAACTTTGCCCATTCAGGTGATCACTCCCGAGAGTTTTTCGCTACTTTTTGAGGGGCCAAAATCCCGTCGTCAGTTTATCGACTGGGGAGCCTTTCATACCGACAAAGGCTTCTATACCGCTTGGGCTAATGTAAGACGAATTTTAAAGCATAGAAATCAGATGCTTAAGAGCGAAACTCCTTATCAACAAATTCAGTTTTGGGATAAGGAATTGGTGCGCTACGCCGAAATTGTGACTGAGATACGAAAGCGATATGTAGGCTCGTTAAATGAACGACTTAAGGGTATAATCGAAGAGTTTTTACCTCAGGTTGATGTTAAGGTTTCCTTTACCCGAGGCTGGGATAGTAAAACTGATTATCAGACTCTGTTGCAGGCACAATATCCCAGAGATGTAGCGGCGGGACACACGGCCAGTGGTCCTCATAAGGCCGACCTCAGATTAAGGGTCGGGACTTTGCCGGTACAGGATGCCCTATCCCGAGGGCAATTGAAGTTGCTCGTATGCGCACTGCGTATTGCACAGGGAAAGTTGCTCAAACAACAAATAGATAAAAACAGTATTTATCTGGTGGATGATCTGCCATCGGAATTGGATGCTAGGCACAGGCAACTCTTGCTGCAGCAGCTAAGCGATACGGGCGCACAAGTCTTTGTCACCGCCATCGAGCCTGCGGCAATAATGGATTCGTTAAACACGCCACCCGTTAAGGTGTTCCATGTGGAACAAGGGCGTGTAACGGTAATTGAATAACCGACGAGAGAATAATATGTCAGAGAATAGTTACGATTCTTCGAGTATTAAGGTACTAAAAGGCCTTGATGCGGTACGGAAGAGACCTGGGATGTATATTGGTGACACCGACGACGGTACGGGTCTGCATCACATGGTGTTCGAAGTGGTCGATAACTCTATCGATGAGGCGTTAGCGGGCCACTGTAATGACGTGATCATTACTATCCATGCCGACGGTTCGGTATCGGTAAAGGATGACGGACGTGGTATTCCGGTTGCTATCCACCCTGAAGAGGGGGTTTCGGCGGCTCAGGTTATTATGACGGTACTGCACGCCGGCGGTAAGTTCGACGATAACTCTTATAAAGTATCTGGTGGTCTGCACGGCGTGGGTGTTTCCGTGGTTAACGCCCTGTCTGAGAAGCTTAAGCTGACCATTCGCCGTGACGGCAAGCTGTATGAACAGTTCTACACCATGGGTGAGCCCGATGCTCCTATCGCCGAGATAGGCGAGGCTACCAACACAGGTACAGAGATCCGTTTTTGGCCAAGCGCCGAGACTTTCTCGGACACACAATTCCACTTCGATATCCTGGCTAAGCGTGTTCGCGAGCTGTCATTCCTAAACTCGGGCGTAGGTATTCGCCTGATCGACGAGCGCGACAACAAGGATGAGTTCTTCAAGTATGAGGGCGGTATCAGTGCCTTCGTCGATTACCTCAACCTGAACAAGACCCCGGTCAACAAAGAGATCTTCCACTTCGTGCAGGAGCGCGAAGACGGCATCACAGTTGAAGTAGCGATGCAGTGGAACGATGGCTTCCAGGAAAACATCTTCTGTTTCACCAACAACATTCCTCAGCGTGATGGTGGTACTCACCTTGCCGGTTTCCGTAGTGCCCTGACCCGTAACCTCAACAGTTACATGGACAAGGAAGGCTTTAATAAGAAAGGCAAGACCTCTGCCACAGGTGATGATGCTCGTGAAGGTCTGACCGCCGTTATCTCGGTGAAGGTACCGGATCCTAAGTTCAGCTCTCAGACCAAAGACAAGCTGGTATCGAGCGAAGTGAAGTCGGCTGTTGAGCAGACCATGGGTGAGAAGTTGGGTGACTACCTGCTGGAGAACCCGAACGAGGCTAAGCTGATTGTCGGCAAGATCATCGATGCGGCCCGCGCCCGTGAAGCGGCGCGTAAGGCCCGTGAGATGACCCGTCGTAAGGGCGCATTAGATTTAGGTGGTCTGCCAGGTAAACTAGCGGATTGCCAAGAGAAAGACCCTGCGCTTTCTGAAATTTACATAGTGGAGGGTGACTCTGCGGGTGGTAGTGCCAAGCAGGGTCGTAACCGTAAGAACCAGGCGATTCTGCCGCTTAAGGGTAAGATCCTTAACGTGGAGAAGGCCCGTTTCGACAAGATGCTCTCTTCACAGGAAGTGGCAACCCTGATCACTGCGTTAGGTTGTGGTATTGGCCGTGACGAATATGACCCTGATAAGACGCGTTATCACAACATCGTCATCATGACCGATGCTGACGTCGACGGCTCGCACATTCGTACCTTGCTGTTGACCTTCTTCTTCCGTCAAATGCCTGAGCTTATTGAGCGTGGCTATGTGTTTATTGCTCAGCCACCACTGTACAAGGTGAAGAAGGGTAAGCAGGAGCAGTACCTGAAAGATGATCCGGCACTGACCGAATACCTGACCAACCTGGCCCTGGACGGCGGTGAGATCCATCCGTCTCAAGACGCACCGGCCATGTCTGGCGCGCCACTCGAGAAGTTGGTTTATCAATACCGCGAAGTGGAAGCGATTTTCGATCGCCTAGAGCAACGTTTCCCTATCATGTTGACCGAGCGCATGCTGTATCAGCCTGGCTTGACCAGCGATACCCTGGCCGACGAAGCTAAGGTGAAGCAGTGGTGTGACAACTATGTGGCGGCCCTGACCGAGGCGGAATCCGGTGGCTTTATCTTTAGCGCCGAGCCTTTCCTCGACCCTGAGCGTCAGGTCTATCTGCCTAAGGTGACGGTACGTAAGCATGGTATCGATACCCACTACCTGTTCTCTTACGACTTCCTGCAGTCGAGCGATTACCAGCGCATGACGGCACTGGCCGAAGCACTGGAAGGTCTGATCGAAGAGGGTGGTTATGTGAAGCGTGGCGAGCGAGTGAAAGAAGTTTCTTCGTTCGTTGAAGCCTTAGATTGGCTGATGAACGACTCTAAGCGTGGCCTCTACATCCAGCGCTACAAGGGATTGGGTGAGATGAACCCTGAGCAGCTGTGGGAAACCACCATGGACCCTGAGTCGCGTCGCATGCTGAAGGTGACCATCGAAGATGCCATCGCCGCCGATCAACTGTTTACCTGCTTGATGGGTGATCAGGTTGAGCCGCGTCGTGACTTCATCGAGTCTAACGCCCTCAACGTGGCCAACCTGGACGTATAACAGGTTGCGAATGTGAAAAGCCCCGGTCTTCCGGGGCTTTTTTGTATGTGTACGACGCAAAGCTATCTCAGTGCTTCACGCTTACCACAGGCTTTTGGTTATCGTTCTAGGCTTGCCCTAATCGCCCTGGCAAACTCTAGTGCCTCTGGATTGTCGCCGTGAAGGCAGAGGCTGGTGGCTCGGCAGCTAACGACTTCACCGCTTAATGTCTTCACTCGTTGCTGCTTTACAATAGATTCGACCTGGGCAAGTACCCCTTGTGTGTCTTTGATGAGGGCCCCAGGCTGTGCGCGGGAGGCCAGTGTTCCATCGGCCAGGTAGCCGCGATCGGCGAAGGCCTCTTCTATCACCTCAAGGCCTGCGCGCCTCGCCTGACCCACCAAGGGGCTGCCTGCCAGTATCATCAGCTTCAAATTAGGATTAATCGCCTCGATGGCTCGAATGAGAATACCGCCCAGGACTGGATCCTGGGCCGCGTCGTTGTAAAGGGCACCGTGAGGCTTCACGTGGTGGAGTTTGACGCCCAGCTCGTTGCATACGGCTCCTAAGGCGTTAATCTGTTGTATTAGTGAGTCAAAAAGCTGTTCGGCATCCATGTCGAGAGACAGTCGTCCGAAGTTGGCCCTGTCGGGGTAGCTGGGGTGAGCGCCAACCTTCACATGATGTGCCTTGGCACGTTTAACGGTCGCCAGCATGCTCTGGTGATCGCCGGCGTGACCGCCGCAGGCGACATTGGCCGAGGTGACTAGGGCTAACAGCGCCTCATCTTGAGTACCCCCCTCGCCGAGGTCGGCGTTGAGGTCGATTTTTAGTGGCTTAACTTCCATCCATAGCCCTCGCTAGGCGGTAGAAATAGTGTTGCCATTCAAGGTTAGCATCTTCCACCTGGTTGGGGCTCACATGCTGAAAGCGGATCGCCTGAGGCGTTCTGGCCTGGGCCAGTTTCCATCTGTCGGCCTCGATAACCACCGCCATTCTTGGGTAGCCACCGCTGGTCTGCGCATCGGCCTGCAAGACGATAGGTTGACCGCCGGGTGGCACCTGGACAACACCCGGCAGCACGGCGTGGGAGCGCAGACTCAGCTGTTTGGCCGAGTCGAGTGATTCGCCGGTTAGCCTGGCGCCCATGCGATCGTTTTGGGGCGAGACGGTCCAGGCATAGTGCCAGAAGGCCTTACGATCCTGGTCGCTAAACAGACTCATCTCCGGGCCGGGCAGGGCCCGCAAGATACCGTCGTTGGCCCTGTGCACTGCGCCGACGGGGCGGCTGAAACTAGCCTTGGCTTCTAGCTTTATACTGAGGCTGTCACCGGATGCCAGCCGGCCTCCTCTATGGCCACCGAACTGTCCGGCCAGGAAGGTGCCGCTGCCGCCAAGTACCTCGGGCACTACCACGCCGCCTAAGATGGCCAGGTAACCCCACACGCCTTGTCTCGGTCCCCTCAGCGTCAGGCGTTCCCCTGGATTAATCCGTCCTCGCCAGCCATGCCACAGGGGACGATCATCTATCTTGGCCTCAAAGGTGGCGCCGCAAAGGGCGACCCAGCTTGGGGCCTCGAAGGTCAATTCATAGCTGCCGCTGGCGAGTTCGATGGCGGGGGTATTGTCCTCGTTGCCCAGCAGGCGGTTGGCGAGGATGAGCGAGTACCTGTCCATGGCGCCACCGCTCGGCACGCCGAGATGCCCCTGTCCCTGCCTGCCGAGATCTTGAATGCTGGCTAGGCCGTTTACGCTATCTAGCCGTATCATAGGCAGATCTCCACGGGCGTAAATCTTACTCTGTCACCAGGCTTGAGCAGGTTGGGATGCTCTCTCTTGGGGTCGAACAGCACTTCCTTTGTTTGACCTATGATCTGCCAGCCACCAGGGCTGGCCAGGGGGTAGATCCCCGTCTGCTCGCCGCCTATCCCCACAGAGCCTGCGGGAACCTCTAGTCTTGGGGTTGCCAGCCTGGGTGTGTGTAGCGTCTCGGGTAGGCCGTCGAGGTAGGCAAACCCAGGCTGAAAGCCGACGAAAAACACCCGGTAACAGGCCTGGCTGTGAAGCTTGATCAGCTCTTCCGGGCTCAGGCTATGGTATTTGGCGACAGTATGCAGATCCGGCCCCGCCTCACCGCCGTAGCTTACAGGGATCTCTATGGTGCGGCTGTCGAGCTCCTCAGTTGGCGCGCTGTGCCAAAGGGCGTCGAGTTTCGCCTGCAGGGCTTTTAAGTGTCTGCTCTCCCTGACGACTATCGTCAGGTTATTCATGCCGGGAATTGCCTCTTCGACGCTCGGTAAATGGCGCAATTGTTCGGCTATCCAGCAGAGCTTGGATTGCAGCGCCCAAGAGAGTGTGGCTTTGGGCGCGGGATCGAGAACCAGGGCGCGTTCGCCCAGGGGGTAGATACTTGTCTGCAAAGCGGGCATTAACCTGTGACTGACACTAATCATCTGAGTCTACCCAGCTTGAGGCGCAATAGCCATTAATCCCATGTCCGGACATAAAAAAACGCACCCCTAGGGATGCGTTTTTTGTTTAACGAGCAGCGACTTACTGCAGCAGCGAGATATCTGCCGCGTGCAGGAATTGGGCTCTGAGCTTAGCCAGCAGCGCCAGACGGTTCTGCTTGAGGGCTTCGTCGTCGGCCATCACCATCACGTCTTCGAAGAAGGTGTCTACGCTCTCACGCAGGCTGGCTAACAAAGCCAGTGCCTGTTGGTAGTCGGCGTTGGCAAACAGTGGCTCCAGCTGTGGCTGCAGCTCGTTGAGCTTGCTGGCCAGTGCCTGTTCGGCGCTCTCTTGTAGCAGAGTCGCGTTAACTTCGCTGGCGATCTCACCCTCGACCTTGGCCAGGATGTTAGACACACGCTTGTTGGCTGCAGCCAGTGCAGAGGCCTGTTCCAGGCTTCTGAAGTGGGTAACGGCCTTGATGCGACTGTCAAAATCGGCAGGTGAAGTTGGGCGACGTGCCAATACCGCCAGGATCACATCGACGCTGATGCCTTGATCTTGGTACCAGGCGCGGAAGCGACCCATGAGGAATTCGAGCACCTGCTCGGCGGTGTCGGCATTGCTCAGGTTGGCACCATGGAGTGCCTGAGCTTTGGCAATCAGGTCAACCAGATCCAGCGGTAAGTTGTTTTCGACACAGATACGCAGGATACCGATTGCCGCGCGGCGCAGGGCGAAAGGATCCGCTGCGCCTTTTGGCGCCTGACCTATACCGAAGATACCCACTAAGGTATCGAGTTTCTCAGCCAGTGCGACCGAGATTGAGATAGCTTGAGTCGGCACTGTGTCGCCAGAGAACTTAGGCTTGTACTGTTCTTCCAGGGCTAGGGCTACCGCCTCGGTTTCACCGTCCAGGCGAGCGTAGTGCATGCCCATGGTGCCTTGCAGATCGGTAAACTCCATCACCATGTTGGTCATGAGATCTGACTTAGAGAGTAGACCCGCACGGCCTGCCTGCTCGCTGTCGGCGCCAATGCCTTGGGCGATGAAGGCGGCGAGGGCAGAGATGCGCTCGACTCTGTCTTTGATGGTACCAAGCTGCTGCTGGAATACTACGGTTTCCAGGCTGGCGAGACGAGATTCCAGGCTATGCTTCTTGTCGGTCTCGAAGAAGAACTCGGCATCGGCAAGACGTGGACGAACCACCTTCTCGTTACCCGCGATGATCTGTGCTGGATCCTTTGATTCGATGTTCGATACGAAGATGAAATGCGGCAGCAGAGTGCCCGCCTTGTCGAATACTGGGAAGTATTTCTGATCGCCTTTCATGGTGTAAACCAGAGCTTCGGCCGGTACGTCGAGGAACTTCTCTTCGAAGTTGGCGGTGAGCACTACCGGCCACTCGACCAGGGAGGTTACCTCTTCCAGTAGATCTTCATCGATCTCGGCTGTGCCACCAATGGTATCGGCAGCGGCCTGAGCATCGGCCTTGATCACGGCCATACGCGCCTGATAGTCGGCCATCACCTTGCCCTGGGTTTCCAGCGCGGTGAGATAGTTGTCTGCATGATCCAGCTCCAGGGTATCGACACCCATGAAGCGATGGCCGCGTATGGTGCGCGCCGATTCGATACCCAGTAGTTCACCAGGGATCAGCTCATCGCCCATCAGCATGGTTACTGTGTGTACCGGACGGATAAATTGTGTCTTGTTGCTGCCCCAACGCATAGGCTTAGGAATAGGCAGCTTGTCCAGGGCGCGCTGAGCCATCTCGGCAACCAGTGACTTAGTCTCTACACCGACAACCTTGGCCTTGTGTAGCAACCACTCGCCCTTATCTGTGGTGAGGCGTTCGGCCTGGTCGACCGTGATGCCGTTACCACGGGCCCAGCCCATGGCGGCTTTCGTTGGGTTACCCTCGGCGTCGAAAGCCTGGGCGATGGCAGGGCCACGCTTTTCAACCACCTTGTCGGCCTGGGCCGTAACCAGGGCGTTGACCTTAAGAGCCAGACGACGCGGCGCCGCGTACCAGGTAGCAGATTCATAGCTAAGTTCGGCCTTCTGCAGCTCTTCTTCGAAGTTAGCCAGGAAAGATTCGGCTAGGGTGCGCAGTGATTTTGGCGGTAACTCTTCTGTGCCTACTTCAATGAGTAAGTTTTCAAATTTCATTTTAATATACCTCTACTTACACATTGGGAAGCCGAGTGCTTCGCGGGCTTGGTAATAGGACTCAGCCACTGACTTGGCCATGGTGCGCACGCGCAGGATATAGCGCTGACGCTCGGTGACCGAGATGGCATGACGGGCATCGAGTAGGTTGAAGGCGTGAGACGCTTTCATTACCTGCTCATAGGCAGGCAATGGCAGTGGCGTTTCTAACGCTAACAGCTCGTTACAGGCCTTCTCGCAATCGTCAAACTGCTTGAACAGTACTTCGACGTTGGCGTGTTCGAAGTTGTAGGTCGATTGCTCAACCTCGTTTTGATGGAACACGTCGCCATACATGATCTTACCCATAGGGCCGTCGGTCCATACCAGATCATAGACGCTGTCGACTTCCTGGATATACATGGCCAGACGCTCGAGACCATAGGTGATCTCACCTGTCACAGGGCTACACTCCAGGCCACCAACCTGTTGGAAGTAGGTAAACTGAGACACTTCCATGCCGTTGAGCCACACTTCCCAGCCCAGACCCCAGGCGCCCAGGGTAGGAGATTCCCAGTTGTCTTCCACGAAGCGAACGTCATGGATATTCATGTCGACGCCTAAGGCCTCGAGAGAACCCAGGTAGAGTTCCTGAATATTGCTTGGCGACGGCTTAAGTACCACCTGGAACTGGTAGTAGTGCTGCAGACGGTTAGGGTTTTCACCGTAACGACCATCGGTAGGACGACGACAAGGCTGAACATAGGCGCTGCTCATCGGCTCAGGGCCAAGAGAACGCAAGAAGGTCATAGGGTGGAAAGTGCCCGCGCCTACTTCCATGTCCAGCGGTTGAACGATGGCGCAACCTTGCTGCGCCCAGTATTCCTGCAGGGTTAAGATGAAACCCTGGAATGTTTTTACGTCATGTTTCGTCGTCATGTCTACTACTGTCGGCTTGTGATAGAAAATGGTTTCGATTATACCTTGTTGAAAAAGGCTTATGTAGGTTATTTTTTACCTTAACGGCGGAAAAATAGGAAAAAACACCATGGATGTTAAGCGTTGTGGCTGGGTCGGCGAAGATCCGCTATATCAGGCGTATCATGACGAGGTTTGGGGGCGTCCCGTGTATGACGCTAAGGAACTGTTTGCCAAGCTCTGTCTGGACGGGCAGCAGGCAGGACTCTCCTGGATCACCATACTCAAGAAGCAGCAAAATTATGAGGCTGCCTTTGCGGATTTTGACCCTTACGTTATTGCTAAGTTTGATGAGCAAAAGGTAGAGGAATTACTACAAAATCCCGGCATTATTCGTAACCGGCTCAAGGTGAACTCCATCATCAAGAATGCCAGGGGCTACATTGCCTTCGTGGAGCAGGGCAACGACTTCTCCGAATTTCTCTGGAGTTTCGTTGGCGGCCAGCCCAAGATGAATCACTTTCAACGGCTGGAGCAGCTGCCGGCACAGACCTCCGAGTCGGAAGCCATGTCGAAGGCATTGAAAAAGCTTGGGTTTAATTTTGTCGGCCCGACCATCTGCTATGCCTTCATGCAGGCGGTAGGCATGGTCAACGACCACACCGCCGACTGTTTCTGTTACCAAGATAAGTCTAACTAAGGTGCTTAGTAACCCTTAAAGCGCATGGTGGAAGGGTCATCTGTCTGTAGATAGATGGCCTGAAATTGTGTCTCACCCGTGTCGAGTTGAGCCTGCTTGATAAATGCGTAGTTCTTATCAAATTCACTTAATTTATCAATACTTTGTTGGCTGATAGTGTCTGTTGTAAGGCTTAGAACGCAGATTCTGTCTCCGCAGGCATATTTTTCACTGTATATGGTCTTCGGCAAACGGGTGAGTCTGTCGGCCAGTGCCGATTGGCGCTGCTGGCCGATGGCATCATAGTTGTCGAGGGACTCGATGAGATCGACATAGGCTTCCAGGTCTTTATCAAATAGTTTTTTTATCTGCTCACCATCAACGACCCCCTGCGCGTCAATGATTTGCGCCACCAGCTGCTTGGCCGAGGTCTGCTTGTCGTCCTTTACTTCATTCGATTCGTTTGTATCTGTATCGACCTTATTCCCGCTGTCGGTGTTCTCACTTATAAGGCTTACTGTTTCTACCTTGCTGCTAGTATGAGTCTGGGCCGGAGACTGATTTTGATCACTCTTGTCTTGGTTAACTTGGGCGATGGGAGCTTTTGGCTCATCTCTTGATTGAGCATGGTCTGCCTCTAGCATCAAATAGGCGATGGCCGAGATGGATAATAATATGAGTAAGGGAAGTTTTAGGGATTTCATTTCCAGCGTCCTTTTGGTTGTGCTCTTCCTGATTGAGCTTTGGTCGATTAGCTTAGGCTAATTTGCTGGCGAGTGTAAATACAAGATATAAAAAAGGTGTTCCACGTGAAACACCCTTTCTGCCTTTTAGGCCATTTTTGATCTGTTTTTAAATTTTTCTGAAATTAAAATTCGTGGCAGATATTGGCCAGATTTTAAAATTCAAAACGTTTAATTTTCGAAGAAAAATGGCTTACGTTTGCTCTTGTCACCATTGAGCTGATTCATCGACTCGGCGTCGAACAGTTTACCGTTGACCATGGTGTAACTCACCTTGTCTGTTACTCGGATATCTTCCAGCGGATTGCCATCGATAACGATCAGGTCGGCCAGCTTGCCCGTCTTGATCGAACCGAGTTGATGATCCATGCCGAAGGTTTCCGCCGGATTGATGGTGGCCGTCTTTAACACCTCCATGTTATCCATACCACCTTGGGCAAACATCCACATCTCCCAGTGTGCGGCTAAACCTTCTCGCTGGCCATGGGCACCTATGTTTGGTTTCACGCCAAGGTCGTTGAGTTCGTTTGCGACTCTGGCGACATTGAAGTGGTTATAGTGTCCGTCCGGTGCGGTAGGGCGACGCATGGAGCGTGCCTCTAGCAGATCGCTCGGCACATACTTAGACAGGCGAGGGTGAGACCAGACATCTGTCTTATCGTACCAATAGTTTTCTCCCGAGATACCACCATAGGCCACCACTAGGGTTGGCGTATAGTGAACCTCTGTCTGGCTCCAGAACTGTTTGATATCGCTGTAGATGGCGGCCGCCGGCAGAGAATGCTCTACCGTGGTATGGCCGTCGGCGATCATGGTCAGGTTATGCTGCAGCAGGCTGCCGCCTTCTGGTACCACCATCATCTCAAGTTCTCTCGCCGCCGCGATCACCTGCTGACGCTGATTGCGCCTTGGCTGGTTATAGCTCTTCACGCTGAAGGCGCCAACCTTCTTGAGGCGCTCCAGATGGAACTTGGCGTCGTCTACCGAGTCGATGTGCGAGGTATAGCCGGGTAAGTTCGCCCCATAGAGAATGGTACCCGTTGAGAAGATTCTCGGCCCGACGATATTACCCGCCTTCTGCTGCTCAGAGGCGGCGAAGATCTCAGTCGTGTCGTTAGATGGGTCGTGAATGCTGGTCACACCCAATGCCAGGTTGGCATACAGCTCCCAGTTTTGCTGAGGAATGATCTCATTCTCTCCTTGAGCACCATGGGCGTGGGCGTCGAACAGGCCGGGCATGATGCTCTTGCCCTTGATGTCGATAACCTGGGTGCCATTAGGCACCTGAGTGTTGGCGTCGCCGACCTTGATGATCTTGTTGTTCTCGATGATCACCACGCCGTTTTCGATCACCTTGTCATCCTCCATGGTGATCACGCGTCCACCGACGAAGGCTATGGTTCCACGTGGAACATCGGCCTTCTTCTCGAAGCCAATCTGAGTGATCTTGGGTTCGATAGTCGGCGCTTTTTCGTCGGCCTGATAGTCGGTGTCGACATCCATCTGGTACAACTCCGGGCCAAGTGTCCAGTAGAGTTGCGAGCTGTCGCCGTTCCAACTGATGCTTTCACCGGCGCGAACGCTGAGCTGAGTGACAGGTAGGTTATCGGCCTTAGGACCTATCTCTATGGTCTCGCCATGCTTGGCAAATGGGGTGACCCATACCTTGAAACGCTCGGCAAAGGCTAGCTGCTCGCCGTCTGGAGAGACCCTGAATTCGGTGGCATGCTTGCTGGTGTAGTGCACTCGCTTCTGGAAACCATGTAGGTTGATCGAGGCTAGCTGAGGTGTCTCTCCATGATCCATGAAGAAGACGCGATCACTGTCGGCACCAAACTGGGGTTGAAAGCCATCGGGTGTGATCTTGCGGCTTTCTTTGCTCTTGATGTCGACAACATAGAGGCCGGGTTCCTGTGACCAGGTGCGCGGCGTGATATAACCGCCCTTAATCTTACGGTAAACCACCAGATCGCCATCGGGAGAGAAGGTGGGTTCAACATACTTGCCTGGCTCTTGGGTCAGTGTCTTGCTGCGACCGCCGCGAGCATTGATGATGCGGACGCTGCCTTGCTTGTCATCGTCCCAGGTGGTGAAGACTATCTTCTTTCCGTCACGAGACCACTGAGGGTAGAGCTCTCTTACCTCATCGTCTAAATTAGTCAGGCGGCTGACCTTGCCTTCAGGAAGACGCTTGATCCACAGCTTACCCAGTGCCTCGTAAACCACCTTATCACCGTCCGGTGATACTTGTGCCATGCGCAGCATCTTCACGTCGAAGCTGTCTTGATCGATATTCTGCTTGAAGCGCACCGAGGGTTGCACCGCGAGCTCCGTTTTCACCTTGAAGGGGATCTCTTTCACCGACTTGCTCTCAACGTCGAGGCGGTTGATCTTACCACCAGCCCAGAAGACCAGTTCTTCATTATCTGCCGTCCAGCTCATGCTTGGATAGACGCCGTGGATGGCCCAGGTTTCCTGCATGTCGCGGTCGAGCTTGTCATAAAGCTTGGCCTGTTTGCCCGACTTAAGATCCAACAAATAAAGCGTCGACTGGAAACCATCGCGCTTGATGTAGGCGAGTTTAGTGCCGTCTGGGCTAGGGGTTGGGCGAATCGCGCCGCCGGTACCTTCGATCAGTACCTCTATGTCGCCGGTCTGGGTGTCATAGCGCTTGATCTTGTAGATGCCTTTGACCGAATCCTTGGAGTAATGGAAGGTCTTACCCGGGGTGGCATCCTGACTGAAATAGACATAGCGACCATCCGGTGAGTAAGCTGGCTCGCCCAGGTCTTTCTGTTCGTTCGGGCGTTCGGTTAACTTAACCCCTGTACCGCCGGCAACATGATAGAGCCAGACTTCGCCGGCCCCCAGGCTGCGACTACCGGTAAAGTGTTTACGGCCGATGAGGTATTGAGAATCCGGGCTCCATGCTGGGCTGTTGAGCAGGCGAAAGGTTTCCTTGGTGACTGGGCGAGGATCTGTGCCATCGGCATTCATCACCCAAATATTGTCGCCGCCATCTTCATCCGAGGTGAAGGCGATGTGCTTACCGTCGGGACTATAGACGGGTTGCATCTGCCAGGCGATGCCTTGAGCCAGTGGCTTGGCTTCGCCGCCTTCGATAGGCATCTGATAGATGTCACCCAGCAGGTCGAACACTATATGTTTGCCGTCTGGGCTGACACTGACGTTCATCCAAGTGCCTTCGGTAACGTCTATCTTAACCTGTTCCAGTGGGGCCTTGGTCGGAGCATTCACCTGCCAGGCTGAGTCGGCATCTTTGTCTGCCGCCCAGCTGGGCAGGGAAAGGCTGAGGGCGATCGCCGCGCAGAGGGGCGTTAATTTTTGTTTTAGCATAGGAGTTCCCAGTTTCATTATTATCCTTGGTTGGGCGCCTTAGAGTGGCTACATAGAGAGTGTTGTATACAATCAGCCCTAGTTATCGCATAAATTCAATAACAGTAAAACCTAATTTCTGTGACATTTGGTGAATGGTGAGCATAGCCTGGGTGGCTTAAGTTGGGCTTAAATCCGGTTTAAGTTTGGCGGGCTCGAGAGGCATAGTGAATGTTGATACGACAGGGGCGTTTTGGCCTGAGTCGAAGCCTAAGTCGCAATCTATGTAGAAGCTTAAGTTAACCTGGGAGGGTAGATAGCTTGGCAGCCTGGGTGGCTGCCAGAGGGGGGCGTTTAATCCGAGCTATTCGGCTAGCTCTACGCTATCGCCGATACTGATCTCGGCATCGTTAAGCACCCTGCAGGTGACTCCGCCGCGCCAGTCGGGACGCAGGGCTGCCTCGAGTCCTGCATAAGCCATTTCCATCTTCTTGCAGGGATCGGTTTCGCCGGTGATCTCCAGTTCGAGCGAGCCGATTCGAATGATCTTGCCTAGGTCTTGCTTGCTGAAGCTGATGCCGTCTATGAGTAAGTTGGCTCTACGTGTTGTCCAGGGGAGTTCGGTATCGAGTGTCTGACAGGCATCTTGCCATTGCTGCGCCGACAGTAGGGTGACCTGACGTTTACCTGGCTTTCCAAATACATCTTGTGCGACCCCAGTGCTGGTGGTGACGAGTGCCGCCGAGGTTTCCAGCATGGATCCACCTTTGACTACCTTGTAGCTAATGCCTTGTAAACTTGCCATTTCTATCAATCCTTTTGAATGCCGAATCTCAGTGTAAACCGTGACTCGAACCGCTGGCAAGGGGAATCGGCACAGTGCCGAGCGAGTTTAGGTGGCGAGGGAAAAGGTTGGCAGATAAGGCTGCGCCGAATGCATTACAGCCTTGAATGCTAGGGAAAGTGCTGGCTTAGAGCCCTTTCTTGATCAGGTACTGATAAGGAGTAGACTCTGTCTGGCTGGCGATTAAGGTGTGATCCATAAATTCGCAGAAGCTGGGAATATCACGTGTGGTCGCTGGGTCGTCGGCAATGATCAGCAGCGTCTCTCCGTCACTCATCTTACGTACCGACTTTCGCACCATCATCACAGGCTCGGGACAACGTAGCCCTAGGGCATCGAGTTGGTGTTGGGCTTGTGCAAAAGGGTCGCTCATATCGTAAACCTTAATTGAAGTGAGACCGGATGAAATAGAGGGGGCTAATATTACGCTAGCCGGGCGGTTAAGCCAAGTCATGCCCCCTGGATTTGTGATCCTTTTAAGGACGTTTCACGTGAAACAGGCCTGATCATACCAAGGCGACGAAACGAGCCTGAGTCACCCCTTGAAGATCTGTTGGAGTGAGCTCGATATCCAGGCCACGGCGCCCGCCACTGACATAGATCTCGGGCAAGTGCTCGGCACTTACGTCGATAAAGGTGGCAAGACGTTTCTTCTGTCCTATTGGACTAACCCCGCCCAGCACATAGCCTGTACTACGTTGAACCTTATCCGGTGCTGCCATGGCCGCCTTCTTAGCCTTTGCCGCCTTGGCCAGTTGCTTAAGGTTTAACTTCTTATCTACTGGGATGATGGCGACCACAAGATTGCCACTGTCCAGTTCAGCCACTAAAGTCTTGAAGACTAACTCGGTAGCAAGATTGAGCTTCTCGGCGGCCTCCAGGCCATAGGCGCCTGCATTGGCGTCGTGTTGATATTCATGGAGACGATAGGTGATCTTGGCCTTATCGAGCATCTTAGTCGCGGGTGTCATGATTCTCTCTTATTGGCGATTTACGCATAACCTTGACCAAAAGGTCTGAGTAGGGAAGTGTAGCGATAACCCGCCAGTTGAGGCTGTGATAGAGGGCGAGGTTTTTAGCTTCCGTTTGCAGATAGAGGCTGTCGGCGCCAGAGGCTAATGCGTAATGCTCTGCGGTGGCTATCAGTCTCTTTGCAATGCCTTGTCCTCTATTAGCGGGTATTACATAGATGCCACCTAGCCACACGCTATCGACTGGATACTCGGGGTGTTCCTGATATCTGAGTTGAATTGCGCCGACGGGAAGGCCGTCGACTAAGGCGAGCCAGAGTTGCGGGATCCCCGAGAGTTGCAGATATTGGCTTAGCGTATGAGTCAACTCAGCCTGAGTGCGATTGACACCTAAGTGTCCCCACTCCTCGTGATACCAGGTAGCCACTTGTCCTATGGCCTCGGGCTTGTCGATTAACCGAATAATGTCCATATGCCTCCATCTTAATTCATGCGCCTGATGATGATATTACAGCAGTGGTGGCGAAGTTAAAGCTAGAAACTATCTTATACCAATCGTAGTAAATAGCTGTTCATTCTAGCTTGTTAAAATGCGCGATAACGGCGTTAGTATTTTTGATTGTAGAATAACTACTTATCTAAAAATCCGGCCTTGTTCTCACGCGTTTTTCCTTCGCTATTTCTGACCATCTACTTACTGTGATTGGTATTAGTCGCTTGAGGCGTAAAAGGCTTGCAGAGGGAAGTGTGGTCTTGGTGTTTCACGTGAAACAAAAAAGGAGCGACTCGGTCGCTCCTTTTATCAGGCTAATATTCGGGTGGCGGGTTATGCGCGCTCGAATACGGTTGCTATGCCTTGGCCCAGGCCGATGCACATGGTCGCCAGACCTAAGGTCGCATCTTTGCTTTCCATCAGGTTGATTAGCGTAGTCGAGATACGAGCACCCGAGCAGCCCAGCGGGTGACCCAGGGCGATGGCGCCACCGTTGAGGTTAACCTTCTCATCGACCAGATCCATCAAGCCCAGATCCTTCACACAAGGCAGCGACTGCGCGGCAAAGGCCTCGTTGAGTTCGATAAGGTCTATGTCATTCATGGTAAGGCCTGCACGCTGCAAGGCTTTCTGAGTGGCCGGTACAGGACCATAGCCCATGATGGCCGCGTCACAGCCGGCTACCGCCATAGAGCGGATGCGAGCGCGAATCGGCAGACCTAATGCCTTGGCTTTCTCTTCTTCCATCACCAACATGGCCGAGGCGCCGTCTGACAGTGCCGACGAGGTGCCTGCGGTGACAGTGCCGTTAGCAGGGTCGAATACCGGACGCAGTGTCGCCAATGATTCCAGTGAGGTCTCTGGACGAATCACCTCGTCATGCATTACCTTGATCAGTGCGCCATTGGCATCGTGACCTTCGATGGCGTGGATCTCGTTGGCAAAGCGGCCTTCGACCGTTGCCGCGTGGGCACGTTGGTGTGAGCGTACCGCAAACTCGTCTTGCTGTTGGCGCGTGATGCCGTGCATCTTGCCCAGCATCTCGGCGGTGAGGCCCATCATGCCCGAGGCCTTGGCGACGTTGGTGGCCAGGCCGGGGTGAAAGTCGACACCATGGTTCATCGGCACGTGGCCCATGTGTTCGACACCGCCGACGATAAAGGTATCGCCCATGCCTGTCATGATGGCGCGAGCCGCCTGATGAATGGCTTCCATGGAAGACCCACACAGACGGTTTACCGTGACGGCACCAGCTTGTTTCGGAATGCCGGCTAGCAGCGCCGCGTTACGTGCGATGTTGAAGCCCTGTTCCAGCGTCTGTTGTACACAACCCCAGATAACGTCTTCAATAGTATTAGGATCGAGTTGAGGATTGCGTACCAACAGCGCCTTCATCAGCTCGCCAGAGAGCGACTCGGCACGCACGTTTCTGAATACCCCAGCCTTAGAGCGGCCCATGGGAGTACGGATGCAATCTACAATAACTGCTTGTTTCATTATTCTATTCCTTCCGGGTGATTAGGCTGGGTAGTAACTGCCGTTGATGGCAGCCAGTTCACGCATCTTGTCGGTTACCTGATACAGGCCACCCAGGTGGGCGTACTGGTCGGCAAGGGCGACGAAGTTAGCGACACCTAAGGTGTCCAGGTAGCGGAACACACCTCCTCTGAATGGAGGGAAACCGAGTCCATAAACGAGTCCCATATCGGCTTCGGCCGGCGTGGCGATGATGCCTTCTTCCAGACAACGTACCGTCTCGATGATCATAGGGATCATGGTGCGGGCGATGATCTCGTCGCTGCTGAATTCCTTCTGCTCGCCGAATGCGTTACCTAGGAGTTCATAGCTGAGCGGGTCGACCTCTTTCTTAGGCTTACCGCGGCGATCCACCGAATATTGATAGAAGCCTTTGCCGTTCTTCTGACCGAAACGCTCGGCCTCGAACATGACATCTATGGCGTCTTTGCCTTGTTTCGCCATTCTGTCTGGGAAACCTTCGGCCATTACCGCCTGGGCGTGATGACCCGTGTCCAGACCGACTACGTCGAGCAGATATGCGGGGCCCATAGGCCAGCCAAACTGCTTCTCCATCACCTTATCGATGGCCGCAAAGTCGGCGCCATCTTCTAGCAGGCCGCTGAAGCCGGCGAAGTAGGGGAAGAGTACGCGGTTAACGAAGAAGCCAGGGCAGTCGTTGACCACGATAGGCGTCTTGCCCATCTTGGCGGCGTAAGCCACGACGGAGGCGATGGTCTCTTCAGAGCTGTTTTCGCCGCGGATAACCTCAACCAGCGGCATCTTGTGTACCGGGTTAAAGAAGTGCATGCCACAGAAACGCTCTGGCTTCTGTAGGCTCTTGGCCAGTAGGTTGATGGAGATGGTCGAGGTGTTAGAGGTGATGATGGCATCGTCGGCAACGACTTGTTCTACCTCGGCCAGTACCGTCGACTTGACCTTAGGATGTTCGACAACGGCTTCCACCACCACGTCGGCTTGCTTGAGCGCGTCATAGTCCAGGGTGGCGTGGATGTTGTTGAGTACACCCGCCATCTTGGCCGGTGTCGAGCGGCCGCGATTGATCTGTGCGGTGAGCAGCTTAGCCGCCTCATTTAGACCAAGATCCAGTGCCGCCTGATTGATATCTTTCATCACGATAGGCGTGCCCTTGCTGGCACTCTGGTAAGCGATACCGCCACCCATGATACCCGCACCCAGCACGGCGGCCGAGTCAACCGAACTTGCCTGTTTGGATGCCTTCTTGGCCTTGCCTTTCACCAACTGATCGTTGAGGAAGATGCCGATAAGCGCCTTGGCCACGTCTGTCTTGGCCAGCTTGACGAAGGCCTGATGTTCTACCTGCAGTGCCTCAGCACGTTCACTCTTGGCGGCCTGTTCGATCACCTCGACGGCGGCCATAGGTGCAGGATAGTGTTTACCGGCAACCTTGAATACCATGCCCTTGGCAGTGGCGAAAGACATCATGGCTTCCAGCTTAGGCAGGGTGAGTGGCGACAACTTACGCTGACGACGGGCCTGCCAATCTATCTTCTCGGCGATGGCATCTTGTAGCATCTGGCGCGCTGCCGTTTCTAGCATTTCGGGGGCGACAATCGCGTCGATGGCGCCAACTTTGAGGGCGGCCTCCGGGCGTTGATCTTTACCTGTGGTGATCCACTCCAGCGCGTTGTCTGCACCAATCACGCGAGGCAGACGAACGGTACCGCCGAAGCCTGGAATGATGCCTAGCTTGGTCTCCGGAAGGCCGATGCGCGCCGTGGTGTCGGCGATACGCAGATCCGTGGCTAAGATGGTTTCACAACCGCCCCCCAGGGCGAAACCCTTGATGGCCGACAGGGTGGGGAACGGCAGATCTTCGAGCTTGTTGAACACCTTGTTGGCGTCTTCTAACCAGCCCTGTAGCACGCTATCTTCTTGTGCAAAAAGTCCCAGGAATTCTGTGATGTCGGCGCCTACGATAAAGGCATCTTTGCCCGAGGTGAGCATCAGACCCTTGACCCCTTGGGTTTGTGTCAGGGCATCGAGTGCGTCGTTAAGAGAATTGAGGGTCTCTCGATCAAACTTATTGACTGAGCCCTCGGCGTTAAAACAGAGCCGAGCGATATTGTCTTCAAGTAATTCCACTTGAATCGTAGGACTTTGGTAGATCATTGCTTGCTTCCTTATTGCTTAAAGAGCGCCACCCACTATTAGAATCTTATTGCGTAGGTAAAAATCTCTATCTTACAGCAGGCCATCATTTGACCAGTTGCTGCTCAGTGTGCGTCTAAATCAGATAAATTTCAACACCCAATTTAAACACTTGTTTAATTTTGTTCGATTAGGGGGATTTTTGCCCTTATGTTAGACTCACTAGATCATAGTCGCTGTACTAAAAATAGCGCCTTTTCATTACACCTTTTCAGCTAAAGGGAGGGGTGAAAGAAGGGGCCGAAAAAGAATAACAGGAAGCCTATTATGGAAAACTTAGCCACCCTTTATCCCGCCCATATTGCCGAACTCAACCGGCGTGTCGCCGAGATCACCGCAAGAGAGCAGTTGGCCGGCTTAGTGATTCATTCGGGTCAGCCTCATCGTCAGTTTCTCGATGATCTGGATTACCCTTTTAAGGTTAATCCCCATTTCAAGGCCTGGCTTCCGGTTATCGATAATCCCCACTGCTGGCTGATAGTGAATGGTCGGGACAAGCCGCAGCTCATCTTCTATCGTCCGGTGGATTTCTGGCATAAGGTCGCGGACCTGCCCGATGATTTCTGGACGACCGAGATAGAGATTAAAGTGCTGACCAAGGCCGACAAGGTGGCGGATCTTCTGCCGGTTAACCTGCAAGAGTGGGCCTATATTGGTGAGCACCTGGATGTCGCCGATGTACTCAGCTTTGGCAGTCGCAATCCAGAAGCGGTAATGAGCTACCTGCATTATCACAGAGCCAGCAAGACAGAATATGAGCTGGCCTGCATGCGCAAGGCGAGTGAGATAGGTGTGCGTGGTCATGTGGCGGCCAAGAGCGCCTTCTATGCGGGGGCCAGCGAGTTTGAGATCCAGCAGGCCTATCTGGCCGCGACCGATATGGGTGAGAACGATGTGCCCTATGGCAACATCATAGCGCTGAACCAAAATGCGGCCATACTGCACTACACGGCGCTTGAGCATGTGTCGCCCAAGCAGCGACTCTCTTTCCTTATCGATGCCGGCGGCAGTTTCCATGGTTATGCGTCGGATATCACCCGTACCTATGCCTTTGAGAAGAACCTGTTCGGCGACCTAATCGCCGCCATGGACAAGCTACAGTTGGATATCATCGACATGATGCGTCCCGGCATGAAATATGTGGATCTGCATCTGGCGACCCACGAGAAGCTGGCGCAGCTGCTGCTGAACTTCAAGCTGGTGCAAGGCGATGTGCAGGGACTGATAGAGCAGGGGATCACCAGCGCCTTCTTCCCTCACGGCCTGGGGCATATGTTGGGCTTACAGGTGCATGATATGGGGGGCTTCCTCCACGATGAGCGCGGCACGCATATTGCGCCGCCTGATGCGCATCCGTTTCTACGTTGCACCCGTACATTGGCGGCCAACCAAGTGCTGACCATAGAGCCGGGCCTGTACATCATAGATACCCTGCTCAACGAGTTTAAGCAGGATGGCCGCGCCGAGTCGATTAACTGGGCTATGGTGGATCAGGTGCGTCCTTTCGGTGGCATTCGTATCGAAGACAACGTGATTGTCCATAGCGATCGTAACGAGAATATGACCCGTGATCTGGGTCTGCATGGTTAACAGGTAAGGCGTTTTTGAGCGAGAGTTATCCCATTCCGGCTCAGCCGATCACCATAGAAGAAGAGATAAAGCATAGCCGCTTTATCTCTTTTCTCTTTCACTGCCCGTCTGAAGAATCTCTGAAGTGTGCACTTACTAACATTAAGCTGGAGTATCCGGGAGCGAATCACTATTGCTATGCCTTTATCGCCGGTGCGCCGGGCAATAATGTGGCCATAGGCAGTAGCGATGATGGTGAGCCCTCTGGCAGCGCCGGTCGCCCTATGTTGGCGAGCCTGCAAGGTGCCGGGATAGGCGAGGTAGGCGCGGTTGTGGTGCGCTATTTTGGCGGCACCAAGCTTGGGGTCGGCGGCTTAGTGCGCGCCTACAGCTCAGGCGTTAAACAGGGGCTGGCACAGCTGGAGACAGAGGTTAAACAGATCCGATATCCTGGAAGGCTGGCGTGTGACTATCATCAGCTCAAAGATGTGGAGCACTTTCTCGAGCTTTGCGACGGCCAGATCTGCGACAAGATATTTACCGACAGGGTGAGCCTGAGTTTCGAGATGCCCAGGGCGACCCAGAATCGTTTCAATCAGGAGTTGGCGACGTTAAGCCAGGGACGCCTTAAGGCGGAGTTTTCCGACTAATTCGGGAGCGGACTAACATGTTCGCAAAGGGCTTTTTGCCTCGGGTCACAAAGTGCCAATAAATTTTATACAACTGCCGGGATAAACTATGCGAGAATGCGCCAGTGCGTCTTCGCAAACGGAATAATAAAAACGCCCTAATGCAATATAGAACCATAATAAGAATTACAGGCCTGCTCATGGGGCTGTTTTCTTTGTCGCTTCTGCCGCCAGCGCTAGTTGCCGTGATCTACAAAGATGGCGGAGGCACCGCCTTTCTGCAGGCCTTCTTTCTCAGTCTGTTGCTCGGCTTCGTGCTCTGGTATCCCAACCGACGCCACAAGAAGGATCTGCGTACCCGTGAAGGCTTCATGCTGGTGGTGCTCTTCTGGGGCGTGCTGGGCTCCATAGGTGCCGTGCCTTTTATCTTCTCTAGTCAGCCCGATCTCTCGCTCACCGACAGTTTCTTCGAGTCTTTCTCGGCGCTCACCACCACGGGGGCGACCGTGCTGGTGGGGCTGGATAGCCTGCCGAAGGCGATCCTCTTCTACCGCCACCTGTTGCAATGGCTGGGGGGCATGGGGATCATCGTGTTGGCGGTGGCCATCTTGCCCGTGCTGGGGATCGGGGGCATGCAGCTCTACCGGGCGGAGATCCCCGGGCCGGTGAAAGACAGTAAGATGACACCGCGAATCGCGGAGACCGCCAAGGCGCTCTGGTATATCTATCTGGCGCTCACCATTGCCTGTGCCATCGCCTATTGGATCGCCGGCATGGATGTGTTTGATGCCATCTGTCACTCCTTCTCGACCATCGCCATCGGCGGCTTCTCGACCCATGATGCCAGCATGGGCTATTTCGACAGCACCGCGATTAACATGGTGTGTGTGGTCTTCCTGTTGATCGCGGCGCTGAACTTCAGCCTGCACTTTGCGGCCTTTACCCGCCGTGGCATCAACCTCAAGGTTTACCTGAGAGACGCCGAGTTTAAGGCGCTTATCGTGATCCAGCTGGCGCTGACGCTGATCTGTTTCGCGACCCTCTACCATACCGGCATCTATGACAGCGCCGAGGAGACCTTCGACTTCGCCCTGTTCCAGGCGGTGTCTATCTCTACCACGGCCGGTTTTGGCACCGAAAGCTTCCACATGTGGCCGCTGTTTTTGCCCATGCTGCTGATCTTCTCCAGCTTTATCGGTGGCTGTGGTGGCTCGACCGCGGGTGGTATCAAGGTGATGCGGATGATCTTGCTGTTGCTGCAGGGCTCCCGAGAGCTCAAACGCCTGGTACATCCAAGGGGCATGTTCTCCATCCGCATTAATGGCAAGGCGCTACCGGATCGCATCATAGATGCGGTGTGGGGTTTCTTCTCTGCTTACGCCCTCGTTTTTGTGGTTTGCATGTTGATCCTGATGGCGCTGGGCATGGATAATATCACCGCCTTCAGCGCCACCGCGGCCTGTCTGAATAACCTGGGGCCTGGGCTGGGTGAGGTCGCCAGTAACTATGCCAGCATAGGCGATGGCGAGAAGTGGGTGTTGGTGGTGGCCATGCTATTCGGCCGATTGGAAGTGTTTACCTTATTGGTGTTGTTTACACCGACATTTTGGAAGAATTAATGAGTCGTACCCTAATTATCTATTCGACCGTAGACGGTCAGACGAAAGCCATCTGTGATCGGATTGCCGAGCAGTGCAAATCGGACTATCAGCTGGTGACCATGGTTAGCCTGGAAGAGGCACAGTCGGTCAACCTGTCCTATTTTGACAAGGTCCTCATAGGGGCGAGCATTCGTTACGGTAAACACAGACCCGAGCTGTTCCAGTATGTGAATCGTCACAGAGCCGTGTTAAACAGCAAGAAGAATGCCTTCTTTACCGTAAACGTGGTGGCGAGAAAGCCGGAGAAGAACACGCCGGAAACCAATCCCTACATGAAGAAGTTTCTGCAGCTGACGCTGTGGCAGCCGCAGCAGCTGGGGGTGTTTGCCGGTAAGATAGATTATCCCAAGTATCGATTCTTCGATAAGTTCATGATCCGTTTCATCATGTGGATCACCAAGGGCCCAACAGATACCTCGGGCACGTTTGAATTTACCGATTGGGATAAGGTGCAGGAGTTTGCGAAAGCCTTTAGCGAACGTTAAAGGCTTTCATCTTCCCAGGGCTTATGCGCAGTAACGCTTGTAGAGGATGGAGATCACCTCGGTGACCTGCTCGTTCTTCAGTGTGTAGTAGACGATCTGTGAGCTCTTACGGGTCGCTACCAAGTCTTCTGCGCGCAATACCGCCAGGTGTTGTGACAGCGCCGACTGGCTCAGGGGCACGTTCTCATTCAGCTGGGTCACACTCAGTTCATTGTCGAGTAGCTGGCACAAGATCATCAGTCTATAAGGGTTTGCTATTGCCTTTAGCCACTTGGCTGCGCTCTGGGCATTGGTGACCATTGCATCTACATCAATATCTTTTTGCATACGGCAACTCTCTTGTACTCTATTAATTAGATTATTCTAATTGAATGGGAAAGTGAAAGCAATGATACTCAGCCAGCCTGGGTAACTCAACGAGAGCCGACCTGTGTCCTTTTAGGATTGCTCATAATTTTGTAGTTATTTTACCCCGAGTTAAATATCCAATTGGTGGTGTATTTCACAAAAACCTTAACTAAATTGTGATCCAATTTGAGGTTTCTCTCGCGCTTTGCTGCAACAATGTGACTCTCTTTTCCAATACAGATGAGTCGTTTATGGCCTCAGTACTAATTGTTTATTACTCTCGCGGCGGTCATACGGCCAAGATAGCCCAAGCGATGGCGGCGCACCTGAACACCTTGGGACATAGCTGTGATGCCCTGCGCATTGGCGAGTTTGAGCGTATAGATTGGGAAAAATACGACTACGTCGCCGTAGGTGCCTGTGTGCTCTATGGTAGCTACCACAAGTCAGTGTTCGAATTTGTGACCCGCTATCAGGCCGAGTTGGCGGCCAAGCCAAACAGCTTCTTTAGTGTCAACGTGGTGGCCCGTAACCCAGAGAAGCGGATCCCCGAGAACAACAAGTATCTGCAGAAATTTATCGAGCTTTCTCCCTGGAAGCCTGATGATGTCAAGGTGATCGCCGGTAAGGTGGATTACCCCTCCTGGCGTTGGTATGACAGGTGGATGATCCAGCTGATCATGAAGATCACCGACGGCCCAACCGATCCCAAGGCGGTGATCGATTACACCGACTGGGAAGACGTTAAGTTATATGCTGAGCACCTGTTAACCCTCAAGGATTAGTCTCTACTCTCCGTTCATCGCGCCCTGACAACAGCCCTTGCCTTGGCGCGATCTTGCTTGTCACCTGGTCAGACCTCTGGTAGCCTTTGCCCTTCATTTAAGGGAGCCAGGTGAGATGAACCTCTATTTTCGTTTGTTTTGGTTGATGTTTTGGCGGGTGCGCCATTGCCGGAGTATCGATTTTCTGGGTACGAGTAAGATCAGTTATCGCGCCTTGCCGATGGACTGCGACATCAACCTGCATCTGACCAACTCACGTTATCCCGCCCTGATGGATCTGGCTCGCACCTATATGCTGGCCGAGATGGGGCTACTGAAACGTTTCTTGAAGCTCAAGTGGCTACCTATAGTCAACGCCGCCGAGTTTACCTATATCCGCGACATCAAACCGCTGCGTCGTTTCGATATCGAGAGCCGCCTGGTGGGGTGGGACGAGAAATATTTCTATATCGAGCAGCGCTTCGTCAGCGACGACACGCTCCACTGTATCGTGCATGTGCGCGGCGTATTCGTGAACAACCGTAAACAGGTGCCGATTCCGGATATGCTGAAGGAGGCAGGCTTCGGCGGCCCAGCGCCGAGCTTGCCGCCGGAAGTCGAGAAGTGGAAAGCCTTCCTCACGCTGAAGAAAGAGCGTAATTTACCTGCCAATTAGGGGATGGGGCGAAAACCCGCCTGCACCGCGGCGCTGGTTAACTCTATCTCTTCCTGTACCTGGATCCAGGCACCTCGAGTGTTAGCCTGATTCAGGTACCTGTCGATGGGATCTAACTGGTACAGCTTGAAGCGGTTTCTGGCGTGATTCAGGCAAGGGATCAGCGCGCAATCTGCCAGGGTAAAGGCGTCGCCACAGAGCCAGTGATTCTCTCTTAACTTGTCGTTCAGCTCGTTTAGAAGCAGCATGATCTCCTTCTCTAATTGTCTCGCCTTGAGCGGATTTTCCTCTTCTCGTGCATCCATCTGCTCCAGCAGGTAGAGGGGATTATTCAGGTCGTTATCGATGAGACGGTCATACAGGCGCACCTGTAGGCGCTGTGGGTAATCCTGTGGCAGCAGCCTTGTGCCGGTAGAAAATTCATGGTCTATGTAGTCGATGATGATGCTGGACTCTGGCAAGAGCTCACCGGTACGTGTCTTGAGCAGGGGTAATTTCCCCAGGGGATATTGCTGTTTAAATTCGTTGCGGGAAAAGGGATCGCTCAGCTCTATCACCCTGGGATAGAAGTTAGCTTGTTTCTCGTATAGGGCGATCAAGACTTTCTGGGAATATCGTGACAGGGGATGGTAAAACAGTTCCATCAAATGCACCTCCCACTTGCCCAGAACCGATAAGCTAATCTTAGTCCGAAATCCCGCATCTGGCCTGCTTTTTACCTTGCCTTATGCCGTTGTGTGCGGCGTCAGGCGGGTGGTCAGCAACTCGATCAGCGCCCTGACTCTGGGTGGGATCACCTCAAGGTAGGGATGCACCAGGTAGAGGGCGCCGCGTCCCAGGTGATAGTCGGGTAGCAGATGCACCAGCTGCCCACTGGCAAGGTGCTGGTTTATCAAGGGAACGGGCAGTAGAGCCACGCCCAGCCCCTGGCACACCAGGCTCAGGGTACCCTGTAGGCTGTTGCAGTTGAAGAAGGGGGTGAGCTGCAGGCGGATGCGCTCCCCCTCGCTGTTTTCAAACTGCCAGTGCCTGGGGAGCCTGTCGCCGGCTAGGCCTATCCAATGATGATGGTTGAGATTGTCCGGGTGCAATGGCGCACCATGGTGGGCCAGGTATTCCGGGCTGGCGACCAGTAACTCATCGAAGCGGCCCAGCTTGGTCTCGTTAACGCAGGGCTGACTGGCGGCGCCTATCTGAATTGCCACGTCGATCTGGTGGTCGCCCAGATCCAGTTGTCTGTCCTGTATCAGCAAGGAGAGATGCACCTTAGGGTAATCTCGATGAAACGCCTTGATGATGGGGGCGATGACCTCATAGCCTAGGGCTTGCGGAACGGCAAGCGTGATGCTGCCTTGTAGCTCGGCATCGCTGGGCTTTAGGGAGGTCTCCGCCTGTTTGGCGAGTTTGAGCAACTCGGCGCAGTAGCGGTAAAAGGATTGACCCTCCTGGGTCAGAGACAGACTGCGGGTGGTTCTGTTTAACAGGCGCGACTGACACCTGTGTTCCAGCTTCTTCAGGTGCTGACTCACCATAGAGCGGCTAATGTTTAGTGATTCGGCGGCGCGGGTTAGCGAGCCCTGTTCGACCACGCTGGCAAAGACCAACATGCGGTAGAGTTGTGATGCGTCCATAATTAACCTCACCAGCTTTAGGGCAAGCCGATAGCAATTATCTCTGGTTATTGTTTACTAATGTTGTAAGAATAGCCCAATATATGGGTTATTTATTGTTGATGATAACCAATAAGTCAAAGTCTGAGCGTGATGGCGAGTCTGCAGGTGGGTGATCTATGGCAAGGTGAGACACGTAATCAGGGGGCAAAAAGTATTTAAGGAGCGGCCAACAGTATGGCGCGATTAGAATCATTCGACAGCATTTATCAGCGCGCCTGTGAGCGCAAAGGCGGAGAAGAGGGCCTGGCTGCCCGTCTGCCAGAGGGGCTACCTCAGGCGAAGATCGCTCAATACTCGGATGCCGAGTTGCTGTCTGAGTTGAGTAAGAAGGTGTTTCAATCTGGGTTTGTATGGCGCATCGTCGACAACAAGTGGCCCGCCTATGAGGCGGCCTTCTTCAATTTCGAGCCCCATAAGATCTTGATGTTGTCGCCGGAGCAGATTCAGCAGCGTGCCAGCGACCCCGAGCTAATACGTCATCTGAAAAAGACCATGGCGATCTATGACAACGCTCTGATGGTGCATGATATTAAGCTCGCCCACGGCAGCTTTGCCAAGTTTATTGCCGACTGGCCCAGCGAGAATATCGTTGGACTCTGGGCCGAGCTGAAACGCCTGGGCTGCCGACTGGGTGGCAATACCGGCCCCTATTTTCTGCGTACCATAGGCAAGGACACCTTTCTGCTGACCGAGGATATCAAGGGGTATTTTCAGGTCCATAAGCTGATCGACGCCGGTTTTACCTCGAAGCGGGGCTTGGCTCAGGTGCAGGAAACCTTCAACGATTGGCAGGCTCAATCGGGTCGCTCCCTGGCAGAGATCAGCCGTATTCTCGCCTGTGGCGTGGGCGACAACAGGATATAACTAAGTGCTCATCCCTGTACTTAGGGGATAACGAACTGACCCCATGGAAGGGAGGAATACCAGAAAATGTGGGAAACATTTTTGGCCTTGTACATATCCCCTCTATGCTCACTGACCTTCATGGATGAAGGAAATGCCAAAAAATGTCAGGAACATTTTTGGCCATGTATAAATCCATAAGCACATCCATATACAAAAAAGCCAGCCCGAGGGCTGGCAAAACGTGCAGAGATTGGAAACTGCGAGTGCTTAGAAACTCTTGCTGACGCCGATAACGACTCGGTCATCAAAAATCTTGGTCTGTGTGCCGTACACCTTATGGCTCTCATCCACTGTGCTGCCGTGGTATCTGAGATCAAAACTGAGGCCCGCGAAAGTCTTACTTACCCCAAGGTTCCAGTGGCCCCAACCCTCGGCGCCATTACCATCGAGATCCTGATAACCTACGCTGCCCGAGAGGCTAATGCCATTTTCAAACTGATAGCTTGGATGGATGGCATAGTTGACGCCTTGCCAGCCGTCCACGCCAAACCAGTCATCGACGGTGGGTGTAACCTCTAGTTGCAGGTTGGCCTGGCCAAACTGTTTGCCTACCTTGAGCCATAACTCTGTGTAGTTAGAGTATGAGGCGCCAGGGTAGAGATAGGAGAAGAGCATGACATCATAGGTAATGCCTGAATCGCCGAAGGTGCCAGCCTTACCTATGTAGGGTGCCGTGACGATTTCCAGGTTAGGATCGGCAAACTTGATGTTTGAAGCGTAAACACCGCCGTACCAACCTTGATCATTTCCCCATCCCAGCGTGCCTTGCACAACAGGGACATCGCCATCCATGGTCTCTGACTCACCACGAAAGACATAGTCTGAGGCAAAGGTCAGCTTGCCTGTGATATTGCCACCTAACACTTGTGTGCTTTGCGGCTCGGCCATGACGCCGCCAGCGGCTAACAGGCTGCCAAGGAGTATCGAACATTTTAACTGAGTTAAGGTCTTCATCATCTTCATCTCATCTAGCTGTTGTTTGGCTGATGAGGCGACTATAAGTCCAAGTTGTGAATGGCCTTGTTGGCACAGATGAACTGATCAAATAAAGATGTGAACAATTATGAACAACTTTGATTTAACCTCATGTTTAATATGGTGTTAGTTTTCATCATGTTCGAATGACGAAGATCACTATTTAGACACAAAAAACGCTAAAACTGAGCCAAAAGTTGCAATCTTTAACTGTTTCTTAACAAGAAAACATGATTAAAAATAAAAATTTGCATTAACTTACAATATCTCCGCCTACTTGTTCTTGTTGCACTAAGCTAGGTGTGAGATAAATAGTTTCTAAATCTTTTTTTAATTTTGCTCACATTAGATATCCCATAGCGCCTCGATCGTGCATGGGGATTTTTTGTTGCGGCTTTGATCAGGAGTTCTCATGCGGCAAATAGTAAAAATTGCCTCGTTAGTTAGTGTGGCGTTATGGATAACAGGTTGTGGCCAGGACGAGAACCCAGGTCATTCGGCGGCAGCTCCACAAAGCATGGAGGTTGGGGTGGTTCAGGTTGTCGAACAGTCCCAGGCTATTCAGGTTGAGCTACCGGGTCGCAGCAAGGCCTACCTTGAAGCCGAGGTGCGTCCTCAGGTTACGGGAATCATTACAGAGCGCGGCTTCGTCGAGGGTGGTGAGGTGACCGAGGGTCAATCTCTCTATCAGATCGATTCGTCGACCTATAAGGCGGCGCTGGTCAGTGCCGAGGCCGATCTGGCCCGTGCCAATGCCAGCCTCGTCTCGGCCAAGGCCAAGGCGGCCAGATATAAGGCCCTAATCAAGACCGATGCCATCAGCCAACAAGATTTCGACGAGGCCGACGCCCTCTATAAAGAGGCACTGGCTAACGTGACCGTGGCTAAGGCGGCGATCAATACCGCTAAGATTAACCTGGAATACACCCAGGTGAAGGCGCCTATCTCAGGCCGTATCGGTAAGTCGTCTGTGACCGCGGGGGCCCTGGTCACCGCGAATCAGAGCGATGCCCTGGCGACGATTCAGCAGCTAGATCCGATTAATGTCGATATCGCCCAGTCTAGCGCCCAGCTACTGCGCCTCAAGGCCAAGCTTAAGCAGGGACAACTTCAGGCGGCCGACAATGCCGATGTGCGTCTGATCCTGGAAGATGGCACAGAGTATGAACATATGGGTTCTCTCAGATTCGCCGAGGTGAGCGTGGATGAAAACACCGGCTCGGTAACCCTAAGGGCCGAATTCCCTAACCCGGATGGCGTCTTGCTGCCTGGCATGTATGTGCGCGCCGTGTTGAACGCAGGTACAGATCCTAAGGCGATTCTGGTGCCACAGAAGGCGGTCACCCGTAATACCAAGGGCCAGGCCGTAGCCATGGTGATTGGCGGCGAGGGCAAGGTTGAGTCGAGAGTGGTGACCACAGCCGAGGTGATCGATCACCAGTGGCGCATCACCAGTGGCCTGAAGGCCGGCGATCAGCTGATCGTCGAGGGTTTACAGAAGATACGTCCAGGCGCCCCGGTAGTGGGTAAGCCGCTCAGCGAGATGCAATCAGACAAGCAACCACAGAAGTAAGGTAAAGTTATGGCTCGTTTTTTCATCGATCGCCCTATCTTTGCCTGGGTGATTGCAATTATTGTTATGTTGGCCGGGGTGCTATCTATCATGAAGCTTCCCGTGTCGCAGTACCCGAGTATTGCGCCGCCGACCGTGGTGATTAGCGCCATCTATCCGGGCGCGTCTGCCAAGACCATGGAAGATACGGTTACCCAGGTGATCGAGCAGCGCATGACGGGTATCGACCATCTGCGTTACATCTCGTCCACCAGTGACAGCTTCGGTAACGCGCAGATCACCCTGACGTTTAACGCCGAGGCCGATCCAGACATCGCCCAGGTCCAGGTGCAGAACAAGCTGCAGCTGGCGATGCCTCTGCTACCGCAAGAGGTGCAGGCACAAGGGGTTAAGGTCAACAAATCCAGCTCGGGTTTCTTGATGGTATTGGGCTTCGTGTCCCAGGATGGTTCGCTCGGTAAGAATGATATCTCCGACTATGTGGGCTCTAACATCTTAGACCCCATGAGTCGTGTGCCCGGTGTGGGTGAGATCCAGCTGTTCGGTGCTCAATATGCCATGCGTATATGGCTAGATCCCCTCAAGCTGACGCAATACAACCTCACCAGCCTGGACATCATGGCCTCGATTCGTGAGCAGAATGCTCAGGTGTCTGCGGGTCAGTTGGGTGGTGCGCCATCTATCGCGGGCCAGGAACTTAACGCCACGGTAACGGCGCAGAGTCGTCTACAGACGGCGGAAGAGTTCAGAAAAATCATCATCAAGTCAGATCCTTCGGGTGCCAAGGTTTACCTGGAAGATGTGGCTCGCGTCGAGCTGGGCTCGGAAAGTTATTCGGTAGAGTCCTTCTACAACGGTCGTCCGGCTGCCGGTCTGGCGATCAAGCTGGCTACGGGGGCTAACGCCCTGGCGACCGCCGAGCGCGTGCGTGAGAAGGTCGACGAGATGCAGCCCTTCTTCCCGCAAGGGCTGGAAGTGGTTTATCCCTATGACACCACTCCCTTCGTCGAGAAATCGATCGAGGGCGTAGTGCATACCCTACTGGAAGCCGTGGTACTGGTGTTTGTCATCATGTATCTCTTCTTGCAGAACTTCCGTGCGACCCTGATCCCGACGATCGCGGTGCCTGTGGTCTTGCTGGGTACCTTCGCCATCCTGTCGGCGACCGGTTTCTCGATCAACACCCTGACCATGTTCGCCATGGTACTGGCCATCGGTCTGTTGGTGGACGACGCCATCGTTGTGGTGGAGAACGTCGAACGTGTGATGTCGGAAGAGGGACTGAGCCCGATAGAAGCCACTAAGAAGTCGATGGATCAGATCACCGGCGCCCTGGTGGGTATCGGTCTGACCCTGTCGGCGGTATTCGTGCCTATGGCGTTTATGTCGGGCTCGACCGGGGTTATCTATCGTCAGTTCTCCGTGACTATCGTATCGGCCATGGCGCTTTCTGTGCTGGTGGCGATCATCCTGACACCGGCCCTGTGTGCCACCATGCTGAAGCCGATTGCCAAGGGGCATCATGCGGTCGAGACCGGCTTCTTTGGTTGGTTTAACCGTAGCTTCGACAAGATGACCTCGCGTTATGAGGCCAGCGTGGCGGCTATGATCAAGCGCGCCGGACGCGTCATGTTGATCTACCTGGCGCTAACCGTAGCCGTAGGCTGGATCTTCATGCGTATGCCAACCGCCTTCTTGCCGGACGAAGACCAGGGTATCTTGTTTACCCAGGCGATCCTGCCGACCAACTCGACTCAAGAGAGCACCAAGAAGGTGATGAGCAAGATCTCCGACTTCTATCTCAACGAGACGGGTGACAGCGTTAAGTCGGTATTTAGCGTATCTGGCTTCAGTTTCGCCGGTAGTGGTCAAAACATGGGTCTGGCCTTCGTGGGCATGAAAGACTGGTCTGAGCGTACCGGCCCGGGTCAAGACGTTAAGTCGGTTGCCGGACGTGCCATGGGCATGTTCATGCAGATGAAGGAAGCCTTCGTGTTTGCCTTCGTGCCCCCCGCGGTGATCGAGTTGGGTACGGCAAACGGTTTCGATTTCTATCTACAAGACAGAAATGGCCAAGGCCATGAGAAGCTGCTCGAGGCGCGCAACATGCTGCTGGGTATGGCGGCGCAGAACCCTAACCTGGTGGGCGTGCGTCCAAATGGTCAGGAAGATGCGCCTATGTATCGCATCCATATCGATCACGCTAAGCTTCGCGCCCTGAGTATCGATATCGACGCGGTCAACAGCGTGCTGGGTACTGCCTGGGGTGGTAGCTATGTGAACGACTTCATCGACCGTGGTCGTGTGAAGAAGGTCTATGTACAGGGTGATGCCCAGTACCGTATGCAGCCGGAAGACCTCGATACCTGGTATGTGCGTAACAGCCAGGGTGAGATGGTGCCTTTCTCGGCCTTCGCCACAGGTACCTGGGAATATGGTTCGCCGCGTCTAGAGCGTTTCAACGGTCTGCCAGCGATGAACATCCAGGGTGGTACGGCCCAAGGCTATAGTACGGGTGCGGCCATGGCCGACATCGAGGCCATGGTGGCCAAGCTACCGCCAGGATTCGGCGTCGAGTGGAACGGCCTGTCATACGAGGAACGTCTCTCGGGTAACCAGGCGCCGGCGCTGTATGCCCTGTCTATCATGGTGGTCTTCCTGGTACTGGCGGCCCTGTATGAGAGCTGGTCTGTGCCGTTCGCGGTGATTCTGGTGGTACCACTGGGGATCATAGGTGCCTTGCTGGCGATGAATGGTCGCGGCCTGCCTAACGACGTGTTCTTCCAGGTGGGTCTGTTGACTACCGTAGGTCTGGCGACCAAGAACGCCATCCTGATCGTCGAATTCGCCAAAGAGTTCTACGAGAAGGGCGCGGGTCTGGTTGAGGCGACACTTCACGCGGTGCGTGTGCGTCTGCGTCCTATCCTGATGACCTCGCTGGCCTTCGGTCTGGGTGTTGTGCCACTGGCCATCAGCTCGGGCGTAGGTTCGGGCAGTCAGAACGCTATCGGTACCGGCGTATTGGGCGGCATGATGAGTTCGACCTTCCTGGGGATCTTCTTTATCCCTATCTTCTTCGTGATCGTCGAGCGTATCTTCAGCAAGCGCGAGAAGAAGGGGGCGGCGTCTCAGCCCGTCGAGTCGACGCCTCAAGAGTAGGCCTAGCCATTTCGTCAAAAAGCCCGGTAATAACCGGGCTTTTTATTGTCTAACATATTGCACTTGCAGGCTATTTATTGAAAGATAATCGGCTAATAATAAGCCGTTAGGTAACCTAAGATGTCCCTATATTCTCGCGCTACGCTCCTCTGTTTCGCCGCCCTTGGCAGCTCCGCCATGGCGGAGACTGGCGGCCCTCAACCGGCCCAAATCTCGATAAATAAGACTTACATTAACGATGCCATCTTGCCGCCGAGCATCACCTGGCAAGGCGCCAGCGAGGCCTTGCTGCGCGCGGCAGATGATCCTTGGGCGACGCCCTTCGAGCAGGGCGGCCTCAAGTCCAGCCCTAGCTATGATGACACCTTCGCCTGGCTGGATAAGCTGCTCGCCACCAGCGACAAGCTCCGCAAGATTTCTTTGGGTAAGAGTCCTCAGGGGCGGGATATCTGGATGATAGTGGCGAGCGAGGAGGGCGGTGCGACGCCCGATGAACTTCAGGCCAACGGCAAGCCGACCCTGCTGGTGCAGGCGGGGATCCACTCGGGCGAGATAGATGGCAAGGATGCGGGCATGATGCTGCTACGCGACATGGTCATGGGAGACAAGCAGGCGCTGTTAACCGGTGCGAACCTACTCTTTGTGCCTATCTTCAACGTCGATGCCCACGAGCGCAGCGGCCAGTTTAACAGGGTTAACCAGCGTGGCCCGGTGGAGATGGGCTGGCGCACCACGGCCAATAACCTCAACCTTAATCGTGACTATGCCAAGGCCGATACCTTGGAGATGCAGCATATGTTGGCGGCGATTAATCGTTGGCAGCCGGATCTCTATATCGATGTGCATGTCACCGACGGCATCGATTATCAGTATGACGTCACCTTCGGCTATAACCTGGCCCAGGGCCTGAGCCCCGCCAGTTATCGCTGGCTCAATGATAAGTATCGTCCTCGAGTGGAACAGACGCTAAGAGCCCAGGGGCATGTGCCCGGCCCCCTGGTCTTCGCCCTTGACAATCGTGATTTGAGCCAGGGCTTGTCCTTGTGGAACGCCAGTCCACGCTACTCGAACGGCTATGGTGACGCGCGCCATCTGCCGACCATATTGATCGAGAATCACAGCCTCAAGCCTTTTAAGCAGCGGGTTCTGGGCACCTATGTGATGCTGACCTCGACCCTAGAGGTGCTAGGCGAGCAGGGCACGGCGCTGCGTAGCGCCATCAAGCAGGACAGCTATCGCTATAGCGACCGTATCACACTCACCTGGCAATCGGAGACTCAGCCAAAGGGCTGGGACTTCAAGGGGATAGACTATCGCCTGGAGCAGAGCCCCATCAGCGGCGAGACAGTGGTGCGCTGGACCGGTGAGCCCAAGCTGTATGAGAACCTGCCCGTGAAGGGTAAGACCCGTGCCGACATCAAGGTGAATCGCCCCAAGGCTTACTATATTCCACCCCAGTGGCAGGAGGTGATCGAGCGCCTGAGTATTCACGGTATCCGCATGACGCGCCTGGAGCAGGCCAAGACACTCACCCTGACCCAATATCGATTCGGTGAGCCGGCCTTTGATGCCAAGGATTACGAGGGGCGTCAGCGGGTCTCCGCCCCTGTGTCCAGCCATAAGACTAAGGTGGTGCTGCCGGCGGGCACTGTGAAGATCAGCACTCATCAGCCGCTCGGCGATCTGGCGATTCTCCTGTTGGAGCCGCAGTCGCCCGATTCGCTGCTGCAGTGGGGCTTCTTCAATCCCATCTTTACCCGCACCGAATATATCGAGCACTATGCGGTAGAGCCGCTGGCGGCCAAGATGCTCGAAGAAGATCCTGCCCTGGCGGCCGAGTTTGAGGCCGCGCTTAGGGATCCTGAGTTTGCCAAGGATGCCGAGGCGAGACTGCGCTGGTTCTATGAGCGCAGTCCCTATTACGACAAGCTGTACGGTGTCTATCCCGTGCTAAGGGATTAAACCAAAAAGCAGGCCTGGCCTGCTTTTTTATGCCTGTTTATTCGGGCCTGTCTATTCGGGTCTGACTAACGAGGCGTTACTCCAGTGCCTTTGGCTTGCTGGCCGACAGGCTGTAGACCATAGGGATCGGCTTGCCCTGATGCAGCTGATAATATCTGGGCCTGTCGCTGGTCAGTCCCAGGCTCTCACCTGTCACCAGATTGTCGAAGGCGTCGTAGGGACTGAAAGGAAACTCCTCAATCGCATCTATCCTGAGCCCGGCTTGGATGAGCGCCCCTATCACGTCGGCCAACGAGTGAGGCCAGGTCACCATGGTGTGTTTGGTGTCGCTGGCATTTTCCGTGTAGGTGCCTTCTTCCTCAACATCGCCCTCCTGCTGGGCGAAGTAGCTGTAACCCTCCATCATCGCCTGCACGGGATGAAACTCCACCATATAAAACTGGCCTCCCGGTAGCAGCGACTGATGGACCAGCTCGGCCCAACGCCGTAGATCTGGCAGCCAGCAGAGGGCGCCATAGGAGGTGTAGACCATATCGAATTGCTGTTGCAGTTGAGCACCAGCCTGATAAACATCGCTACAGATGAAATTGGCCTCGAGTCCGCAGGCCTTAGCCAGCTGTTGGGCGTGATGAATGGCGGTATCGGACAGATCGACTCCGGTCACCTCGGCGCCTAGGCGTGCCAGGGAGAGGGTGTCCAGACCGAAATGACACTGCAGATGTAGCAGGCTTTTCCCTTCCACCTCAAGCGCTGCCAACTCTATCTCCTGCAAGGAGCTGTTACCGGCGAGAAAGCCTTCGACATCGTAGAAGCTGGATTCTAGGTGCTCTAAGGTTCTGTGATTCCAGGCCGTTCGATTTAGGGTTAAGTAATCCACTGGGCGCCTCATAAGTTGATGAAGTATTTCACTAAATAGTAACTAATCCCACGAACCAGGTGGTGATGTCACCATCCTCAAATCGCGCAAACATAACAATAACACATTAAAAACAATAAGATAACTTGTTGGCATGCTATCTGCTTAGTTGGGCTATCTAAGACGCCACTTCGAGGCGTGACGAATGACTCTAATAAAGAATAAGGAAGGTTTTTATGTTGGCTCGCGCAATTACTATGGTGACCGCCCTGGTACTCGGACTCACTGGATGCATTGTGAATGTGAATAGTGCGGGTAGGGACAACTTCGATTATCACAAGCAGACTCAACTGACCCTGGAGGCCCAATCGCTAGATACCCTGGTCGCCGATACGGGCGCTGGTAACCTGAAGATAGTGGGTGATGCCTCGGTTGAGCAGATCACCCTAGACGCCGACATCTATGGTTATGATGGCGCCGAGCCCGAGTTGACACTTACCCGCAGCGGCAGCAAGGCCAAGCTGGTGGCCAACTTCGATAGCTTTCATCGCATGAGCTTCTCAAATGGTCAGTCGCCCTACATAGATCTTATGGTGAAGGTGCCTGCCGACATGATGTTGGATATTCACGATGGTTCGGGCAGCATAGTGATCCGCGGCGTGCAGGCTGACATGCAGATTGAAGATGGCTCCGGCGCCATAGAGATAGATGGCGGGAACAAGCTCACCATAGACGACGGCTCGGGCAGCATCTCGCTCACCAATGTGGCGGGTGATATTCAGGTTAAGGATGGCTCAGGCAGCCTGACTATCGCATCGGTAAAAGGAGATGTGGAGATCGACGACGGCTCGGGTGCCATAGAGGTTAGAGGGATCAAAGGTAAGGTCACCATAGACGATGGCTCAGGTGGCATTAGTGTAGTGGACACCCAAGGGCTTCACATCATAGACGCAGGCTCAGGCAGCCTCAGCTTCGACAAGATTCAGGGTCAGGTCAGCATAGACTAAGCCAGGACTTCCCGGCGCAGAGGCTAATCTCGGGGTCGCACGAACCTAGGGATTAGCCGATGCCCACCCTTTAAACCTGAAACCTGGGGTCAGGCTCTGGCTAGCTTACGGGGTGCTAAAGGCTGGCGAGCTTGCAGATATTGGCGGATCACCAAGATGCTGGCAAGCAGCAGGAGTCCCCAGCGCAGACCGATGATCTGCCAGGCCATCTGCGAAGAGGTTTCCTTGTATTGGCATGTCAGCAGGGTGATCAGCAATACGCCTGCCATTATTCCCCAACGCTTAGGCGACATACGCACCAAGGGGATATAGGAGGCAACGTAGGCGCAACTTAGTCCCAATAAGGCGCCAGCCAGCACGTCTACCGGCCAGTGGGCACCCACCAAGATGCGTGATAGCGCCACCATGCCAGCCCCCATCAGCAACGCCCACTTGCTCTTCTTATCTCGCATGACCATGAGTAAGGTGCCGGCAAACAGGAAGGCGCTGGTGCTGTGACCCGAGGGAAAGCTGTGGTGCAGGCGTGTCTCGCCGACGATATAGAGAAAATCCAGGGCCGCCGCCGGTCTGGGGGCATCGAAATACTGTTTCAGCAGGGGGACTAAAATCATCGACAGCAGGCTGGCGGTCAGCACTCGCGGCATCAGCTCGGGGCGACGCAGCAGGCAGATGAGTACGATAGTGCCCAGTGTGCTGCCGTGGCCGAGATCTGTAATTGCGAGCTGTAGCCACTGCGGCACCTTGGGCGAGAGGCCGTTGATGGCATGAAAGAGGTCAAGGTTGAGAACCTGATTCAGGCAGAGGAGCAGGAGCATGCTGACCAGCAGTAGCAGGACGCCATAGCGGCTGCGATCTGTGGTCATCGTCAGGGAGGTTTCCCTGGCATTCTGAGCCTGGGTTAATCTGAACATGGCACACCTCTTCATCTTAGGAGTCTCCAGTGTAGGCTCCCAAGTGTGAAGAAAGCGTGAACCTTGGTGAAAGTCTTACGCCTTTTGGGTGGTTAACCTTGCAATGCCTGCCAACGCCTTGGTGCGATACATGGCACCATATTCGCGCCAGATCAACATAGCGGCAGTGGTGATCAGGCCCCACCTGAGCATGAGTATCGGCCAGATAAGATCTTTATCGAAACTCTTATCCAGTTCGCATATCACGAGTACAAACCAGAGGAAGGCCATGATCAGCGCCTTGTGTAACTGGCTTAGCTTGACTAGAGGGCAATGGGCCGCTGCGTAGGCGCAGAAGAGGCCGACGAAGGCGCCCATGATCACATCCTGTGGCCAGTGTGCACCGACGACGATACGCGACAGTCCCACCAGGCTGGCGAAGCCGATTGCCAGGCATTTGATCTGCGTCTGCCTAAAGGCGAAGAAGAGGGTGCCGGCAAACAGGAAGGCGGTGGCGGTATGGCCTGAAGGGAAACTGTGTTTGAGGCGGATCTCGCCGACAATATTGAGCGTCTCCAGCAACACGGCCGGACGAGGAGCGTCGAAGGTCTGCTTCAGCAGGGGCACTATGATCAGCGACAGCACGCTGGCGATGACGACCCTGAGCAGAAGCTCCGGACGTTTCACCAGGCAGCAGAGAGTGATCACCCCAAGGGTGACGCCATTGCCGAGATCTGTGATCAGCAGGAGGAGATCGGCGGGTGCGTAGGCCGCAATGCCGTTAAAGAATCTAAATAGGGATAGATTGTTCGAGGCGTCTAACACTAAGAGGTGTAGACAAAGTAGAAACAAGAGTAACCCAATAAAGCCGCGTCCCTGGTACTTGTCTTGCGCAGGCATTCCCATCGCCTTTGCTTGTTGTTGTAAATTCATAGTCTTTCCACATAAACGCGCCCGCCTACGATAGTGGTTTGTTATGGGTAAGTAAAGGCGTTTAACCCGATGTAAAACCTGGGTTTACATCTTGTTGGGCCGAGTCGCTCTGGTTTGTTCTGGCTTTAGCCTATGATTTACAGCTGCTTTCCCTTGCATTTTCTACGGGTTTTCATCATTTGAATCAAAGTGTATTAGCGCAACTTTTTGTGCTTTTGTGAGCCTTTTCACTGCGATCTCCCGCTTCAGGGCTGCCGAGCGGCTACCGACCCGCTCACGATAGACCAGGGTCAGCGGCCCCTTGCCCCTGAGATACTTGGCGGTCTTGGGGCCATTGTCACTATGCTCCTTGAAGCGGCGATCGATATCTGTGGTAATCCCCGTGTAGAGGTGGCCGTTGGCGCAGCGGATCATGTAGAGGCTCCAAGGCCCTGTGTTCATAGCTTCTTGTGTCATCTTAGGCCAGCCCTAACAGGCCGAGGAAGAAGGCATACTCTTCGGCCGTATCTTCATAGTGGCGATAACGGCCGCTCTTACCGCCGTGACCTGCCTCCATGTCGATATGAAACAGTAATAGATGGTCATCTTGTTTGAGCTCTCTGAGTTTAGCCACCCACTTGGCGGGCTCGAAATACTGTACCTGAGAGTCATGCAGGCCAGTGGTGACCAGCAGGTGTGGGTAGGCCTGGCGGCAGATGTTGTCGTAGGGGGAGTAGCTCAACATGTAGCGGTAGGCCTCGGCCTGATTTGGGTTACCCCACTCGTCATATTCGTTGGTGGTGAGGGGCAGGGATTCGTCCAGCATGGTGGTGACCACATCGACGAAGGGAACGTGCGCCGCCACGGCGAGATAATGCTGCGGTGCCTGATTGATCACCGCACCCATCAGCAGGCCACCGGCACTGCCGCCACTGGCGACCACCTTATCCCGGGCGCAGTAACCTAGCTTCACCAGGGCCTGGGTGACGTCGATAAAGTCATTGAAACTGTTCTGTTTCTGCATCAGGCGACCGGCATCGTACCAGGGGCGGCCCAGCATCTCACCGCCGCGAATGTGGGCGACGGCATAGACGACGCCGCGATCCAGCAGGCTAATGATGGCACTGTCGAAGTCGGGCTCTATGGTGTAGCCGTAGGCGCCATAGCCATATTGATATAAGGGGTTGCTGCCATCCTGGCGGAATCTGTCCTTACGATAGACCAGGGTTACGGGCACCTTGGCGCCATCTCGGGCGTCGATGAACAGTCGCTCGGTCTGGTAGTGCTGGCTATCGAAGTTGCCGAGCACCCGTTCCTGTTTCAGCAGTTGCCTCGGCGTTGCCTGGGTGAGATCTACCTGGTAGATAGATTCCGGCGTCGATGGGCTGGCATAGTAGATACGCAGATAATGGCTGTCCTGGGTCGGATTGACATCCAGCCCCACCACGTAGGCGGCATCGTCGAAGCTGAGTTCATAGGCCGGGGCGTTGTCGGGCAGTATAAGGATCTGGCTCAGTCCCTGCTGGCGATACTGCACCACCAGATAGTCTTTCAGTACCAGGAGATCTTCCAGGCGCTGCGACTCGTCTGCCGGGAGTATCTCCTGCCAGCTGTGCTTGTCGGCGAAGCTCGATTCGGGGGCCTTCATCAGCCGAAAATTTACCGCCTGCCAATTGGTCAGTATGTAATACTCATCGCCCCGCTTGGCCACCGAATATTCGTGGCCCGTCTCCCGCGGCAGCAGCGGCTTAAAGTGTCCCTCGGCCTGCTGGGCATCCAACACAGAGACCTCGCTGGTGAGTGTGCTCTCGTGAGTGAGCAGGATACGCGACTCATCCAGGCTCTTGCCGATCGACAGATAGAAGCTGTCGTCTGTTTCCTGATAAACCAGACGGTCATTAGCCTGGGGATCGCCCAAACGGTGGCAATAGACGCGGTCGCCCAGCAGGGTTTGCGGATCCTTGGCGATATAGAAGAGGTGTTTGTTGTCGTTGGCCCAGACGATTTCGCCGTCTGTGTCGGTTAGGCTGTCCTCGAGCCAGCTCTCTTGGTCGAGTCGTTTGATGCGGATGGTATAGATGCGGCGACTCAGGGTGTCTTCACTGATCGCCAGCAGGGTTTCATCTGGGCTGACGCTCAAGCCGCCCAGGCTATAAAACTCCTTACCCTCGGCGCGCTCGTTGGCATCTAACAGCAGCTGCTCTTCGCCCTCTAACGCTCGCTTACGGCCAAACAGGGGGTACTCGTCTTCTCCCCGGTAGCGCTTATAGTACCAATGCCCATGCCAGCGATAGGGGACGCTGGATTCATCCTTGTCCACACGGCCAACCAGCTCCTGAAACAGTGTCTGTTGCAACGACTCGAAGGGGGCGAAGCAGGCCTTATGGTAGCGGTTTTCCGCCGCTAGGTGTGCCAGTACCTCGGGGGACTGACGGTCATCGTCCCTAAGCCAATAGTAGTCATCGATACGCTCATCGCCATGGTGCTTGAGTACATGAGGCTGTTTGCGGGCGATAGGAGGAGTTATCCCTGACATAGGACTGACCTTATTCTGAATCGAAAGTGAGCGGGTGCTGGAGCAAGAGCTTAGGTGATCTGGCTTATATTTGTCACCCCTGACGCTTGTACTTTGATGGATTTAGGCGCACCATAGCCACGCTTTCCATCGACGGAGAGTACATTCTCAGGGCGGGGTGAGACTCCCCACCGGCGGTGATCAATCCATTCGGGTTGTCAGCCCGCGAGCGCCTATTTGCATCTAGGTATTAGTTTGCAACTAGGGTCAGCAGATCTGGTGAAGTGCGCGCCAAGCCATTTATTCCAGAGCCGACGGTAATGAGCACCTAGTGCGCTAAGTCCGGATGAAAGAGAATATAAGATAGCGTGACTGCGAGAAGATGAGGCCAAGCCTCTGCTTTTCTCGTGCCTGCACACCTCTTATTCGGCGAGCCGAGATAAATTTATCTCAAGGCGCGCCATTTTCTGTATGCCCTGATTCTGGAAAAACCATTTTATTAGTCTTACTAAGGATTTAACCATGAATCAGTCTCTACTTTCTCCCTTTGGTGATGCCATCACTCGTGTCGAAGCTGCCTTAGCCGCGCTAAGGGCCGGTCAAGGCGTGCTGGTGGTCGACGATGAAGATCGTGAAAACGAAGGGGATCTTATTTATAGCGCAGAACACCTGACCCAGGCGCAGATGGCACTGTTGATCCGTGAATGCAGCGGCATCGTCTGTCTCTGTCTCACTGACGAGCGCGTGAAACAGCTGGATCTCCCGCCCATGGTGGCAGACAACTCCAGCCAGTATGGCACCGCCTTTACCGTGAGCATCGAGGCCAAGGTGGGGGTAACCACAGGGGTGTCGGCGGCCGATCGCGTGACGACCATCAAGACCGCCATTGCCGATGATGCCAAGCCGAGCGATCTGGCGCGTCCTGGCCATGTCTACCCACTACGGGCACAGCCTGGTGGCGTATTGACGCGTCGCGGCCACACCGAGGGTACGATCGATCTGATGAAACTGGCCGGGCTTAAGCCGGCCGGTGTGTTGTGTGAAGTGACCAATGTCGATGGCACCATGGCCCGTCTGCCTGAGATCATCGCCTTCGGCGAGCAGCATAAGATGCCTGTGCTGACCATCGAAGATATCGTCTGCTATCGTAAGTCGCTACTCGAACAGGCGAGCTAATTCAATGCTCGTCGGTTCACATTTGTGGACTCTATTGAGTATCTATGGTGAACAAAGAGTCATATGTTGGCTCTTTGTTTATTAATAGGACGCAAAAATCTCCCTGTTAACCGTCTTCTGGTTTGTCAAAACCTGTGCCAGCCTAGTTAGCTGGAGCCCAAAGTCGTTCTCACCAAATCTTCCTACCAATTTAAATGTTAATAAAAAATAAAGGCTTATTGGATATTGCGCCATAGATCCGTCAATTTCGTGACCTAGATTAGACTTTGGTTAAATAGGTGTGACGCCGGGCCTTAGGCTATGTTACTACTCTCAGACCCTAATTCCCTCGTGTCTGCTTTTGTGATTGTCGAGCAAGGAGCGCTTTAGATGTCATCTATGCTGAACCGGTATAGTTTGAGCCAGAAATTAATCTTGCTGGCGACTATCCCCATGTTGTTGCTGCTGATCTTCGGCAGCTTGCGCATGTTCGATCTGATCGAGCGGCAGCAGACGGCTCAACGTAATGCCCTTGGGGTGATGATCACAGAGCAGACCCAGAAGCTCATTTATGCCCTGCAGAACGAACGCGGCCTGTCGGCCGGTTTTATTGCCAGCAAGGGGGAGCGATTTGAACGGCGGCTGCAGACCCAGCGGCGTCAGACTGAAAAGGCGTTTCAGGAGCTACTCGATGCTCCCAATATTGCCAACTTGCATCTTTCCCTGAGCGAGATAGATAGACCCAGCGTCAACCTGCAACAGAGTGTCGATACCATTCATAGTCTCGCCGCGCGGCTGGAGGAGGTGCGTCAGGATGTCGATAGGCTCAAGGAGAGTGGCAGTTTCAGCTTCTACAGCGAGTTTACCCAGCACCTCCTGGTGCTCATCTCCCAGATCCAGTCTCAGGTGCAAAATACCCTGCTCGCCAAGGCCTATAACGATCTCATCCATATGCTTAAATTGCAGGAGCTTGCGGGCAAGGATAGAGACTTGCTGAACCGGCTGCTGTCGGCCGATAGCCTGGATTATCAGTCCTATCTTGCTGGCTATTCGATGGAAAATGAGCTGAATGATGCCTTCCATGAGCTGTTGTCCACGACCTCCATGGCGGATCTCGTGCTTATCCAGGAGACCCTGGACAATGAAGCGACCCAGGAGTTGGCTCTGATGAAGGAGCGGGTGAGGGGGCAGGTGAACCTGATTCTGCTCGCCAATCGAATCCGGGAAAGGTTGGGGTATGGTGGCCTGATCGATCACTTTCAGGATTACCTGCTCGGAGGCGAGGCGTCCAATATTACGCTGTTCGAAGAGGATCGTCAGGCGATACAGGAATCGCTGCGTCAGGCACAGGGGTTACCCTATGTGACATCGGTACAGCGTAAGGCGTTAGAGCAAATTGCTAACGCCGTGTCGCAATATCGTGAGGCGATATACGCTCAGCGCCAGCATAAGTTGTCAGGCAATACCGGGCCCTTGCCGCTAGTCAGGGAAGAGCAGCCTATGCTGGAGGCGCTGTCACTGTTACAGCATCAACCCCCTGCGGTGACCAGCGAAGCCTGGTGGGCCTTGGCCAGTGAGTCCTTGAGCCAGATGAATCAGGCCAGCCTGATCTTGAGTGGCAATATTGCCTTGTTGGTGGAACGGCAGGGGCGTGAGGCGCTGGGTTATTTGGTGCTCGGTATCATGGCTGCCATGTGCAACTTTCTGTTCTTGATCGTCTTGGGTCGCCTCATAGTCAACAACCTGGTGACCCGCATCGGTACCATAGCCTCTCTGATGCAGCGCATGGCCCAGAATACTCAGCTGCAGCTGTCAGTGCCGGTGGATGGGCGAGACGAGGTCGCCAAGATGGCGATGGCCCTCAACGCCATGTTGAGCGAGCGCCAGAAGGCCAACCGTGAACTCTCCCTGGCCTCGGCAGTGTTTGAATACTGCGCCGAAGGGATAGTGGTCACCGACAAGGAGAACCTGATCGAGGCGGTGAACCCCGCCTTTACCCAGATCACCGGCTATACCCTGGCGGAGGTCAAGGGACGCAGCCCGGCGATCCTTAATTCTCATCAGCAGCCTCATCACTTCTACGAGCAGATGTGGCAGTCGCTCAAGCAGTACGGCAAGTGGCAGGGGGAGATCTGGAACAAGCGTAAGAATGGCCAGATCTATCCCGAATACCTAGCCATTACCGTGGTTAAGGATGACAAGGGACGGGTGGTACAGCATATCGGCCTCTTCCTGGATATCAGCAATCGTAAGAAGTACGAACAGGATATCTGGTACAAGTCCAACTATGATGCCCTGACCAACCTGCCTAATCGTCAGCTCTATACCTCGCGTCTGTCGCAGATGCTGCAGCTGGCGGAGCAACGTTGTTGCTCGGTGGCCGTGCTCTTCATCGATCTGGACAGATTTAAGTACATCAATGACATCTATGGCCATGCTGTGGGTGACGAGCTGTTGCAGGTGGCGGCGGCTAGGCTGGAAGCCCTGTTGGAACAGCACGATTTCGTGGCGCGGCTTAGCGGCGATGAGTTTGTGGTGGTTATGGGGCACACCAAACATCAGGGCGAGATAGAGCTGCGGGCGAAGCAGATATTGCAGCACCTGTCATCGCCCTTCGGCATCAATCGCAACGAGTTGCTGATCTCCGCCAGCGTCGGTATCAGCTGCTACCCCAGCAACGGCACCAGTGTCGAGGTGCTGACCCGTAATGCCGAGACAGCCATGTATCAGGCAAAACAAGATGGCCGCAACTGCTTCGGTTACTTCTCGCCCGATATGAACAACAACATGTTGGCACGTATCACTCTGGAGCAGTCGCTGCGAAGCGCCGTGTTGCAACATGAGTTTTGCCTGCATTATCAGCCGATTGTCGATACCAGCAGCGGTGAAGGCATAGCCCTCGAGGCCCTGCTGCGTTGGCGTCATCCGCAGCGGGGCTTGGTCCCCCCCGATGAATTTATTCCCATCGCCGAGGAGACTGGGCTGATCGAGCCTATCGGAGAGTGGGTGATCCAGCAGGCGCTGCGGGATCTGCGTCAATGGCATAACCAGGGGATTATGATCAACATGGCGATCAACGTCTCTGGCCGCCAGCTGGCCCATGGTGACCCAAGCCATTTCGCCTGTATGCTCAACGGCCTGCTGCAGAAGTATGATGTGGCGCCTCAATATATCCATATAGAGATCACCGAATCGATGCTGATGGCCGATACCGAGCTATCCCTCGCGGCGCTGACGGCGATTCGCCATCTGGGGGTCGAGATCTATCTGGATGATTTTGGCACCGGCTACTCTTCTTTGAGCTATTTAAAGCAGTTCCCCATCTCAGTGATCAAGATAGACAAGAGCTTCGTCGACAACATGCTGGAAGACAGGGCAGATGCCAACCTGATCAAGGCGATCATCACCATGGGACAGAGTCTGGATATGCGCCTGGTGGCCGAAGGGGTGGAGAGTGAGCCTCAACGTAGCTTCCTACAGGGATTAGGTTGTGATTTCGTGCAGGGTTATCTTGTTGCTAAGCCTATGCCTGTGAGCGAGCTCGAGCCCTTGCTGCAGCGCATCGTTCGGGTGAGACCGACTTCTCTGCAGTAATCATTTAGGTTTGTGAGCGGCAGCTATTTACTCGTGACTACAGGTAAGCGTCATCTTCACCAAATTAGGCGAGCGACTTTGGGGTGAGGCTATTGGTTCAGCTCTGTGGGGTGAGTCCTGTGGGTTGAGGCCTGTGGGGGAGTTGAAGGCGGGGCGTTATGCCCCGCATCGGGCTTATTCGCCGACTGTCATCACGCTGGCAGACTCCTGCTGAGCCATCTGTGCCAGATCTTTATCGACGAAGAATAGCGCCTTGCCATCTTCGCCTACCAGACGGATCTTATCGACGATAGACTTGAACAGCTTCTCCTCTTCGTGCTGCTCAGACACATACCATTGCAGGAAGTTGAAGGTCGAGTAGTCCTGATTGGTAAAGGCGGTGTGAGCCAGGGCGTTGATCTTGCTTGTGATCATCTGCTCATGCTCATAGGTGTATTCAAACAGGGCAAGCAGCGATTCGAACTGTGATTGAGGCGCCTCGATCGCCCCCAGCAGCGGCATGCCACCGGTTTCGCTGACATAGGTAAATAGACGATGCATGTGCTGCATCTCTTCGTCGGCGTGAGCACGCATAAATTTCGCGGCACCCTCAAAGCCCTTGTCTTCACACCAGGCGCTCATCTGTAGGTAGAGGTTAGAGGAGAAGAACTCCACATTAATTTGCGCGTTCAACTGATCTATCATCGTTTGTGCCAGCATAGTTACTTCCTTAATTGGGTCATTTCTAATTGCTTAGGGCCTGTTTATCTTTCAGGTTCAGTTTTTGTTCGATCTAAACGGGTTTAGATGAACCCTTTGGGCAGCGTTTTTAGGCCATTTCTGCTGCGCTATCGCCAGTTTGTGTTGAATAACGACAGGATTCAGGCTCTGCCTTGTATCAATTACCCTCAAACTGCGGCAAAAACAAACAGGAAAGGTACAGGCCCTTTTTATTGTGTTTAACCCCCCGGCGAATTGCAACCATCTTTACTTAACTCAATGTTTTTAAATGCAAATAATTATCGTTAATGGCTTAATTAAGTGGCTCTTCGTTCAATTGTTACATTTGCTAACCAAATCATGCGGATTTATTAACACTTTGTCTCTAGGCTTTAGGGTCAAGAATTTAATCTCATGACCCCGGCCGAGCCTTAGCGCCAGGGGTGGGACAACCGATGAACCTCACCAAATTAAGCACTAGTAATCCTGCCGGCACCTTAGTGGCGCTGCTGCTGATCGCGATATTCGGCGTGTTAGCCATAGGCAAGTTGCCGATTCAGCTGTTGCCCGACATTCAGCGGCCGCAAATCTCTGTCTTCAACAACTGGCGCTCGGCGGCGCCACAGGAGATGGAATCCAACATCATAGAGCCTCAAGAGAATGTGTTACGCCAGGTGCCGGGAGTTGTCGAAATGACCTCCAACATCTCTCAGGGCTTTGGCGGCATCACACTCACCTTCGAGGTGGGTAGCGACATGCAGGCGGGGATGATCAATGTGATCAACGCCCTCAACCAGACGCCGCCGCGGCCGCTGGACGCCAACGAGCCCTTCATCAATGTCGGCGGGGGCAACGGTGCGCCGAATCTGGCCTCTCTGCTGATCCGCATGGCGCCGGACAATCCGGCCACCGACTTTGCCCAGTATCAGAAGCTGATCGACGATGTGGTGGAGCCTAGGCTGAGGCTGATCTCAGGCGTAGGCTCGGTGCAACTGCAAAGCCGCCTGCCGAAAGAGCTGCATATCGAGTTCGACCCCTACCGCGCCGCAGCGTTGGGGATCACCTTAGATCAACTGCGCAGCACCCTCTCGCGGGCGGCGGATATCTCGGGCGGTACCGCCAATGTGGGGCGTCGCCAATATACGGTGCGCTTCATTGGTCAGTACACGCCGGAAAACCTAGGCAATCTCATCGTCACCTATAACGAGGGGCGCCCCATCTACCTCAACGAGCTGGCGGATGTGGCCGTTTCTACCGCAGAAGTGCAGGGTTTTACCAAGCGTAATGGTTATCCTGCCTACTATATGACGATAGAAGGCACCTTCGATGCCAATACGGTGAAGGTGCTGGACGGCGTTAACGAGGCGATTGCCGAGCTCAACCAGGGCCCGCTCAAGGAGGCGGGGTTGGTGCTGGATCTCTCCTTCGATGCCTCTGTACATATCAAGCGGGCCATCTGGCTGGTGAAGGGTAACCTGGCGATAGGTGTGGTACTCGCCCTAGTGATCCTCTATGCCTTCCTGCGTAGCTTCCGGGCGACCCTGATGATCGCCTCGACCATCCCCGTCGCGTTGTTGATCGCCTTCTTCTTCCTCGAGATGATGGGGCGTACTCTGAACGTGATCTCTCTAGCAGGCCTTGCCTTCGCCGTGGGGCTGGTGTTGGATGCGGCCATCATAGTGCAGGAAAACATAGTGCGTATCTTGCAGCAGGGGGCACCTGTTCGCGAGGCCATCGCCCGGGGCACAGATCAGGTGAAGGGCGCCCTGCTGGCCTCGACCGCGACGACAGTGGCCATCTTCTTGCCGATCCTGTTTATGCCTGGGGTGGAGGGGCAGCTGTTTTCAGACCTGGCGCTTACCCTGTCGGTGGCCGTGGTCTCTTCTTTTATCAGTGCCATCACCCTGATCCCAGTATTTAGCCTGTTGTGGCTCAAACTCTCCTCACAGGAAGATGGGCAGCAAAAAGGTCGCCTGTGGCAGTGGATATCGACTACTGTCCAGCGCCTCACCGGCGACTTGAAACGCGCCAGCTTCTGGTGTGTCACCCTGATCATAGGGGCCGCCTTGTTGACGTTTGCCCTGATGCCTAGGCCCGACTTTCTGCCCCAGGCGCGCTCCGACGGCATATTTGCCTTTTTTGCGTTGCCGCCGGGCGCCAATGTGAAGACGCTGGAGAAGGAGGTGGGCGATGTGATCATCGAGCGCCTCAAGCCTTACTATGACAAGGAGAAGCAGCCTTATATCAAGGGGTATAACTTCTCCATGTACAGCGCCTTCAACGTGCTCTTCATCTATCCCGAAGACCCGTCTCAGGCCGATACCATGATAGATCTGCTCAACAAGGAGATCTTGGTGGGCCTGCCCGATACCCAGGCCTTCACCAACCGTGGCTCCCTGCTGCAGTTTGGCTTTAATGGCGGCCGGGCGATTAATATCGACCTTCAGGGGGCCGACATGGAGGCCCTGATGGAGACGGCAGGCAAGGGGATGGGGCTCATTCAGGAGGCGCTGCCTGGCGCGGTTGTCAGGCCGATCCCTGGGCTCTCCATGGCACAACCCGAGCTGCAGCTGATCCCTAACGAGCGCCGCCTGGCCCAGGCCGGTGTCGACAGGATACAGATAGCCAATGCCATTCGTGCCTATACCTCTGGCTTGTTTGTGGGCGAGTATTTCGACGGTAACGAGCGCATGGATGTGCTGCTCAAGGGGCCCAAGTGGCAGGTGCCCGAACAGCTGTCGGCGACCCCCGTCTATACCCAGGCGGCGGGCATACAGACCATAGGCGAACTGGCGACCCTCAAGCGCACTGTTGGACCGACTCAGCTGCAGCGGGTTAACGGCAAGCGTAGCGTCAGCCTGTTGATCTTCCCGCCGGCGGATATGTCCTTGGATGAGGCGCTGGAGAAGCTCAACGAATCGGCGGTACCGACCCTGAGAGCCAGCCTGCCGGAGAACAGCTCCCTCATGTATCGTGGTAGTGCCGACAAGCTCGACAGCACCATCAAAGACATGGGAGCCAACTTTGCCCTGGCCGTGGTGATCCTCTTCCTGCTGATGGCGGCCATGTTTAAGTCTGCCAAGGATAGCCTGCTGGTCTTGCTCTCCATGCCGCTGGCGATCTGCGGTGGCGTGGTGAGCCTGCGCCTGCTTAACCTGTTTAGCTTCCAGAGTCTGGATCTGCTGACCATGATAGGTTTCATCATCTTGCTGGGGCTGGTGGTCAATAACGCCATCTTGCTGGTGGATCAGACTCGCCAGAGTTATAGGGACAACCCGGATATCGATCTGGCCATCGCCCAGGCCGTGGCGACCCGTGCCCGCCCCGTGTACATGAGTACCCTGACCTCCATCTTCGGCATGCTGCCGCTGATGTTGGTGCCGGGGGTAGGTAGCGAGATCTATCGTGGCCTGGCGGCGGTTATCGTCGGCGGCATGACCTTTAGTGCCTTGTTTACCCTTATTTTAATGCCCAGCCTGTTGCGTCTGGCCCATAGGCTGAGTCCAGTTACAGATCGGGTGGCCGATGAGCCAGCCCTCGCATCCACCACAGGAGTGAAGTCATGAGATCCTTAATTGTCGGCGTGCTGGCGCTCTCTCTTTTCGGCCCCATGAGCTGGGCTCAGGGCGAGGCGCCTGAGCGTCTGGTGCAGGTGGTTCAGGTTGAGAACCGCGCCCTGTCGCCCAAGATCATGGTGATAGGCTCTGTCCATTCCCGTAACTATGCCGAGCTGACCTCGGGTATCGAGGGCAAGCTAGAGTGGGTGATCGAGGCGGGTACTCAGGTGAAGGCGGGCGAGGTTGTGGCCCGTATCGAGAAGACGCGCCTAGAATTACAGAAGGCTCAGCAGGAGGCCCAGATAGAGTATGAAACCGTGGGACTATCGCGGCTTAACCGCGAGCTGAAGCGGCTGCAGCAGCTGATCGTTAACAAGAATGCCTCGGAAACCGAGTTAGACAAGGCGCGCTCGGACCGTGATCTGGCGGCGGCCAACCTCAAGCTGGCGCAGATCAAGCTCAAGATGATCCTCGATGATATCGCCCGCACCCAGGTGAAGGCGCCCTTTGCAGGGATCATCACGGCGCGTCAGCGTCAGGCGGGCGAGGATATCAGCCGCGCCGAGTCTATCGTCGCCATCACAGACCCGGACAACCTGGAGATCCGCTTGCATGCACCGCTCAAGCACAGCCGCCGGGTGAAGGTGGGGGATGAGCTTAGGGTCTACCACGGCCTGGGAGAGTTCTCCGCTAAGATCCGCAGCCTGATCCCTGTGTCCGACGTGCGCTCGCAGACCTTCGAGGCCCGCATCGACCTGCCGCTGGAGCGCCAGGATATGCTCAACGTTGGCGAGCTGGTGTCTCTTGCCCTGCCGATCGCTCCCAAACAATTGACCACCTTAGTGCCTCGCGATGCCGTGGTGCTGCGCTCCGCCGGTGCCTTCGTGTTCAAGATAGATGAGAGCAACAAGGCGGTGAAGGTGGCCGTGGAGCTGGGTGACGGTGAAGGGGAGTGGATCGCCGTCAAAGGCGAGCTAAGCGACAGGGATCAGGTGGTGATCCGCGGCGCCGAGACGCTGCAAGATGGTCAACAGGTAAAAGTGCAGGGTGACGCCCCGGTGCTGAGCGCCGGTTAATCTATATCTTTGGAGATAGTCGAGCCGACATAGGTCCCACCTGTGTCGGCTTTTTGGTTGAATCTCGGCAGATTGCGGCCAAAAACTGCCGTCGAGATCATAGTCTTCTGATCTCAGCATGGCATAATGAGCGGCAATATTCGCTTTTACTCATATCCTACAGTTAACGCTAAGGTACTCTATGTCTATGCAAGCCGATCCCTGTGCAAAACCCAGCCTAATGCATCCCGATGAAGCCATCATCAAGCTTTTGGAACAAGTTCGTCCATTGGAAGAATCGGAAATGGTGCAGCTTCCCCATGCGCTGGGACGTGTGCTGGCCGAGGATCTGGCGTCTAGCATAGACCTGCCGCCATTCGATAACTCGGCGATGGACGGCTATGCCTTCCGTTTCGAGGATCTGGCCCAGGGAAATCGTTTCACGCTTATCGGTCAATCCTTTGCCGGTCATCCCTTCGAGGGCGAGGCCAGCGCCAATACCTGTGTGCGTATCATGACGGGCGCGCCTGTGCCGCCGGGTTACGACACGGTACAGATGCAGGAGAAGGTCGAGGCAGACGGCGATAGCATAGTGATCGAGGCGCCCAAGGCCCTTGGCGCCAACGTGCGTCGTCGCGGCGAAGAGGTGAAAACTGGCGGTAAGGTGTTGTCGGCAGGGACTCAGATTGGTGCTGCAGAGATGGGCGTGCTGGCCACCATAGGCGCCAGCCAGGTGCGGGTGACCCGTCTGGTGAAGGTCGCCTTCTTCTCTACCGGTGACGAGCTCCGTCCCGTGGGCAGTGAGCTGGCACCGGGTCAGATCTATGACTCTAACCGTTATAGCATTCAGGGGCTATTGAGCCGCGCCAACGTGGAATGGATAGACCTCGGGGTGATTGAGGATGATCCGGAGGCGATCCGCGCCGCGTTCCGTAATGCCGCGGCCAGTGCCGACATGGTGCTCACCTCGGGCGGTGTCTCCGTGGGTGATGCCGACTTTACCAAGCAGATCCTCGACGAGGAGGGGGAGATCACCTTCTGGAAGCTGGCCATCAAGCCGGGTAAGCCGTTCGCCTTCGGGCGCATCGGCGAGGCTGTCTTCTGTGGTCTGCCGGGTAATCCTGTCTCCTCCATGGTGACCTTCTACAAGCTGGTGTGGCCGCTGTTAAATAAGATGCAGGGGCTGCCTCAGGTGAAGCCACTGCAATTGCAGGCCAAGCTCAAGGGTAACCTGCGTAAGTTCCCCGGCCGCGTCGAATATCAACGTGGTGTGCTGAGTCAAAACGCCCAGGGTGAGGCCGAGGTGAGCGTCACCGGTGGTCAGGGCTCTGGCATGCTGACCTCCATGAGCCTGGCCAACTGCTTTATCATCCTGTCTCAGGATCAGGGGGATACGCCGGACGGTAGCCTGGTGACCGTGGAGCCCTTCAACTCAGTGCTGGCACTCTAGGGGTAGGGTAGATGGAGCCGAATATGCAAGAGGAGATCCTCTCTGACGCTGAGATTCTGCGCTATAGCCGCCATATCTCTATCAAGGCGATGGATTTCGACGGCCAGGAGCGACTCAAGCAGGCCAAGGTGTTGGTGATAGGTGCCGGTGGTTTAGGCTGCGCCGCCACCCAGTATCTTGCCGTCGCGGGTGTGGGTCAGCTGACGCTGGTGGATTTCGATACCGTGGAGCTGTCGAACCTGCAGCGCCAGGTACTGCATCATGATGCCAATATCGGCCAGCCCAAGGTGGAGTCGGCTAAGGCATCGCTGATGCAGCTTAATCCGCATCTAAAGGTGGAGACGATCAACGCCGTGCTCGATGACGAGCAGATCCTGGCGCTGGTGGCAGAGCATCAGCTGGTGATGGACTGCACCGACAACATAGTGGTGCGTGAACAGCTTAATCAGGCCTGTTTCCGGCACAAGGTACCACTGGTATCGGCCGCCGCCATACGTATGGAGGGGACGGTCACGGTGTTCGACTATGGCGAGCAGAGCCCATGTTATCACTGCTATAGCAAGTTGTTTGGTGATCAACAGTTGACCTGTGTCGAGTCGGGCATTCTGGCGCCCGTGGTGGGTATGATAGGTTGCATGCAGGCGGTGGAGGCGATCAAGGTGCTGGCCAAGATGGGGAAGACACTTAGCGGCCGCATCCTGATGATAGATGCCATGACCATGGAGTTTCGCGAGATGAAACTCCCTAAGCAGTTTGGCTGCCAGGTATGCGGTGTGTGAGTGTTTACTTATGGTGAAGTGAGAAGCGAGGCCTGGCCTCGCTTTTTTATGTCCGGTCGATTTTGCCGTTATCTGAGTATTATACCAATCACAGTAAACATGTGATCAGAAGTAGCGCAGGAAAAACGCTTGAGAACAAAGCAGGATTTTTAGATAAGTAGTTATTCTACAATTAAAAATACTAATACAGTTATCGAGCGTTTTAACAAGCTAGAATGCTCAATTGTTTATTACGATTGGTATTACTTCAGGTGTCTGCCGCCATCCAGCGCCAGGGAGCGCCCCGTCACATATTGGCTCTGCATCAGGTAGTCGATCGCCTGTAGCACCTCGGCTTCGCCACCCTCTCTTGCCAACACAGACTTGGCCCTGGCCTTGTCACGATAGTCTTCATCGTCATCTTCATTGAAACAGATCAGCGCCGGGGCGATGGCATTGACCTTGACCTGTGGCGCCAGCTTGGCGGCGAAGGAGAGGGTCATATTTTCCAGCGCAGCCTTGCTGGCGGCGTAGGCGATATGCTTCTTGCTGCCCTTCTGAGCCACATAGTCGGTGAGATGGATGATGTCTGTCATGGCCTCTCGGTTTTGCAGTAGCGGCGCCAGGGCGAGGTTGAGTTGGTAGGGGGCATAGACATGTACCTGCATCATTTGGCTGATGACCCCATCGACACCCGCAGGATCGTCGTCACTCAGCCAGAGCGAGGCGTTGTGGATCAGTGCATCCAGGCCTTGGTAACGCAGCTTCAGCGTCTGGATCAGTTCGTCGAGCTGTGCCTGATCGGTAAAGTCACATTGATAGAGGTCGGCGCCCAGTTCGGCGAGGGCGTCTATGCTGGGGTAGTGAGTGCGAAAGGTGCCGAGCACCCTGTGTCCGCGGGCAAGAAAGGCCTTGGCCAGATAGAGGCCGATGCGTTTGCCTACGCCAGTGATGAGTATGGTTTTTTGCATCCTGATGCTCTCTGGAATTGCCGATGTTGGCATCGATAGTAGCCGCGGCGACTCGCCGGGTTCAAGTGCTTTCGGGCCAACCGCCCTTGTCTTGGGGCTTTTTTATCTGGATGGTTATAAGTTTATTCTCCTCCAATAAATCTTTTATTGTTTGTGTTCGAATTATATCGCCGGTTGTCGATATGCCGCTAAATACAGTTTTTATCCGGAAAAATAGATATATATGGCCAAACTTTGGCTTCAATTTGGAATAACACCGCTATGGCTGTTACAATGGGGGCGAATATTTTTATTATATTGCTATGAGTTCAAATCATTTTAATCGAATCTAAATGATGGCCTGGTGGCGATTCTTTGAGGTTTTAACGGAGAGAATCGATGACGAAAGGTATTGATAAATACAGCATTGAAAGCACCGACTATACGGTTGGTCAGGACAATGTGCAGAAGTGGGGGTTTGATGTACACAACCCCGTATTTGGGGTGAGTGCCGGGTTGATCGCTGCCTTCTTGCTGGCGACCCTACTGACCGATCCCGAGACGGCTAAGTCTGTGCTCGACGGTATCAAGTGGAAGATTATTGGCGCGTTCGACTGGTTGTTTATCTGGTCGGGCAATATTTTTGTGATCTTCTGCCTCGGCCTGATCCTGTCGCCGTATGGCAAGATACGCCTAGGTGGCAACGAGGCCACGGCGGACTACTCCTTCCTCTCCTGGTTGTCCATGCTATTTGCGGCAGGTATGGGGATAGGCCTGATGTTTTGGAGTGTGGCCGAGCCGGTGGCCTACTTCACCGGCTGGTATGAGACGCCGCTCGGCGTTGAGCCGAACACACCCGAGGCGGCCAAGTTGGCCTTAGGTGCCACCATGTTCCACTGGGGTCTGCACCCCTGGGCCATCTATGGTGTGGTCGCCCTTTCGCTGGCTTTTTTCGCTTACAACAAGGGTATGCCTCTCTCTATCCGCTCCATCTTCTATCCCCTGCTGGGTGACAGAGCCTGGGGCTGGGCGGGTCACATAGTCGATATCCTCGCCGTGTTGGCCACCCTGTTTGGCCTGGCAACTTCGCTAGGACTCGGGGCGCAGCAGGCCGCCAGTGGTATCCACCACGTGTTTGGCATAGATGCCGGCCTTGGGCTGCAGATGATAGTGATTGTCGGTGTGACCCTGCTTGCCGTGGTCTCTGTGGTGCGCGGCATCGACGGTGGCGTTAAGGTGATCAGTAATATCAATATGATCGTCGCCTTCCTGTTGCTTATCTTGGTGGCCATGATCGGCTATGCCGTGAGTCTGGGCACCATTCCCACCACCCTGATGGCCTATGTGGAGAACATCATTCCCCTGAGTAATCCTCACGGCCGTACCGATGAGGCCTGGTTCCAGGGTTGGACGGTATTCTATTGGGCGTGGTGGATCTCCTGGTCGCCTTTCGTGGGCATGTTTATCGCCAGGGTCTCTAAGGGCCGTACAGTGCGTGAGTTCATTACCGCAGTGCTGCTGGTACCTACGGCTGTGACCCTTATTTGGATGTCGGTATTTGGCGGCATGGCGATCGATCAAGTGGTCAATAAGGTGGGCGAGCTGGGTGAGAAAGGCCTGACCGACGTGCCGCTGGCCATGTTTCAGATGTTCGATGTATTACCCTTCGGCACTCTGTTATCCATCATCGCCGTGGTGCTGGTATTGGTGTTCTTCATCACCTCGTCGGATTCCGGCTCTCTGGTGATCGACAGCATTACTGCCGGCGGCAAGATAGACGCGCCCGTACCGCAACGTGTGTTCTGGGCGCTACTGGAAGGTGCGATTGCCATGGCACTGCTGTGGATTGGCGGCACTGGGGCGATTCAGGCCTTGCAGGCCGGAGCTATCTCTACCGCGCTACCTTTTACCGTAATTCTGTTGCTGATGTGTGTCAGCCTGCTCAAGGGGATGCGTACCGAGCGCTTCTAAAGCTGAGTCGGTTAAAGCAGACAAAAGAGGCGGCCTGGCCGCCTTTTTTATTGCCAAAAATCCTTGATAGGACGGCTGGGGTCGAAGTGATGAGCGACCTGTGCCTGCAGCAGCTCTGCGGTGGCGATGGCGTCGGTCAGGGCGTTGTGGGGCGGATAGCTGGGCAGGCCGTATCTCGAGCGGCTTTGCCCCAGCCTTACCGAGCCCGGTTTGTCGCCCTTGAGACGATTGAGCAGGCCGCCATGCTGGCGATTCTGTATGTCGGTTTCCAGCGCCATGGTATCTATCACGGGAAATTCTATCCCCTGCCGAATACGGTTGATCAGCGCCCGTTCCAGGAAGCGTCGCTCTATCTCTTGATAGTGCACCACCATGATCTTACCCGTCATCTGCTGCAGTACCTGTTCGAAGATGGCGGAAAAATCCGGTGCGTCCAGGATGTCGCTGTGGGTGATGCCGTGGATAATCACCGACTCCTCGGCCAGCTGTTCTCTGGGTCTTACCGTCCAGTGTTTGGCGCGGTTGAGAAAGATGCGCCGCAGATTAAAGGGCACTGTGCCTATGCTGACGATATCATCCTTGTCGACATTCAGGCCCGTGGTCTCGAAATCCATGGCCAGAAACTCTATCTCCGCCAGCGGGGTGTCGGGATCGGGCAGGCCTCCCATGTAGTACTGGCGTAAGCCTTCATGCTCAGTGGTCTTGAGTCTCTGTTCGAACTTACCGGGCCAGTCGATGCTAGGCGGTGAGAGTAGCTTCTTCAGCATCTTGGCCTCACTTAAACTGATTGCTGGCGTTGTAGCGGAACTTGAGGAAGTTCTGGGCATTACTCAAGATCTGAAACGCATCCTTGAGGTTACGCCGCTCGAAGTCGGATAGATTTTCCGGCTCTATGTTGTTGTCGGGATCTATGCCTTGCTCGACATCAAAAGCCTGATGGCGGATACGGACCATGGAGATGAACTCCATGGCGTCGCGCAGATCCTGAGCACGGCCCTTGGGAAGAATATTGGCGTCTATGATGTCGTCCAAGCGCTCGAAGGAGTTACGAGAGCGTGAGCCGACCGCCAGGGCGTGTACTCGGATCAGATCCGCCAGCGGCGCCGTGCCGCGTCGCTTGAGGTTGATGGAGTTGTTATGGCGGCCATCTTTCTCCATCACGAAGTCTTTGAAGAAGCCCAGTGGTGGGGTGCGATTGAGGGCGTTGCGGGCCAGGCAGGCCAGGAAGCGGTTGTTCTTCCGTGCCCGGCGTACGATGAAACCGTTGAGCTGCTCGGCCCACTTGAGGCGGCCATAGACGCCGTCGAGATCGAAGAAGATGGAGGCGTTAAGCAGGGCCTTGGGATTGGGGTCGTCAATCCAGTCGGCGAAACAGGCTTCCCACTCCTTGCGGGTCATGCGCCACATGGGGTTGGTGGCCATGATATCGCCGGTGCAGTAGCTGTAGCCGCAGCGATCCAGGGCGTCGCAGACAAACTGGGCCAGCTGGCTGAAGTAGTTGTCGTGTTTGCCCTTGTCGAAGCTGTCGTCGAGTATGATGGCATTGTCCTGGTCGGTGACGATCAGCTGCTCGTCGCGGCCCATGGAGCCGAGGGCGAGAAAGCAGTAGGGGATGGGCGGCGGCCCGAGTTTCTCTTCCGCCATTTCGAGTATGCGTTGCTTGAAGCTACGGCCGATCACCGACATGGCGCTGCCCACCATGTGGGAGTTAGCATCCTCGTTGACCAGACGCACGAAGCTATCTTTAACCTGGGCAGAAAGCGTTGCCAGATCTTCCAGGCTCTGCTGCTGGAAGATGCTGCTGACCAAGAGGAGCGAGTTCTGTGACTCGTATCTGACGATATCCGTGGCTTCTATGATGCCTATGGGCTTGCGTCCCTTGCATACCGGCAGGTGGTGCACGTTGTAGCGCAGCATGGTGAGCATGGCCTCGTAGACATAGGCGTTGTGATCTAGGGTGATCACCTCTGCGCTCACCACGCTGGCCAGTTCGGTGGCCGGGTCTATGCCTTCGGCGACGACTCGGGTGCAGAGATCCCTGTCCGTGATGATCCCCAGCAGGGGCGAGACATCGGATTCCTCATCGTCCAAGACGTCCGGATCGATCACCAGCAGGGAGGAGACATTCTCCTGGGCCATTCGGATGGCCGCCTGCTGGATGCTCTCATCTTTATGGATCACCGGGGCATCCCGGGTCAGCAGGGTCTTCACCTTAGAGGTGGTCAGGTCATTTTGATCGCTGGAGTTAGATACCGTCTGGCGCAGGCGGGCGCTGTCTTCCACCTCGACGAAGTCGGCAAAGGTATCGTGCTGCTCATAGAGTTCCTGGAAGATCGCCTCGGGAATGCAATAGACCAGGGTATCTTCTATCGCCTTGACGGGGAAACGCACCTTGTTGTTGGTCAGCAGGCCCATCTGGCCGAAGAGATCGCCGCTGTCCAGGCGGTTATAGAGTTCGCCCTTGCGTCGATAGACCTCCACCACGCCGCTGCGCACCATGTAGAGGTCATGGATATGATCGCCGAAGTGGATGATGGGGGTGTCTTGGCGATAGTAGGCGATCTCCACATGGCGACTGACCATGCTGATCACCTCTTCGGGCAGGGTGTTAAACGGGGGATACTGGACTAAGAAGTTTTGGATCTCGTTTAACTCTGCTTCCATCGGCTTGCCTGTAGATGTTTTGCTAATACCCTACATACTACCCCATAGCACAGGCTTTGTAAGGCGATGAAGCCAAAAGATTTCGGGCTAATGGGCCGTCCAAAGCATCTGACCACACTGGCTGAGATCATAGCCACCGAGTTGCGCGGCGAGCTGTCGGGTCTGGGGGCTGCCCAGCATCTCGAACAGCGCCTGAAGCTGACGTCTGAAGTAGATCCCCTGGGGCATCACGAAGTCGAAAGATTCGGTCACAAGGGGCACGAAGCTCAGGCCGCTCTCCAGCGCCACAGACTGGCAGCCGAAGCCTATGTCGGCCTCGTTGCGGGCGATGAAGCCTGCCAGCTCTCGCTCGCTGTAGGCGGTGATCTGGGGATTGAGCTGCTCTATGCTGGCCCCTTGTTTGATCAGCCAGTGTTCCAGATGCTGCTGGCTACCGGCACCCGACTGGCGTCCCACCCAGCGCCAGGGCAGACTTATCACCTTATCCTCCTCCTGACATCTGTGGTGCATCTCGCTGCGCATCATCAGCCCCTGCTGACGGGTATAGCCGTGTACCATCACCCACTGCTGGTGGTTAGGGTAGCCCTTTAACAGGGCAGGGTGGCGAATGTTACGCTCTTCCACATTCCCCCAATGCAGGGTGCAGACGTCTGCATAGCCGCGAGACAAGAGGTCCAGCCCCATGCGAGAGCCTGTGGAGCTGTAGCTGATAAGATCGCTCTTGCCTATCTTAGACATGAGACGGGCCACCAGCATGGAGAGCAGGGGATCGTCGCTGCCCGTGATATGCATGCGATCCGATAACATGCCACTGTGGCAGGAGTCCATGACCCAACGATCGATCAGTATCTTGGGAAACAGCCACTTACCCGTCACCTTGGTGGCGGGCAATATGCGGTCGTTGGCCATGGAGTAGACCTTCTTCTCGTTCAGGTCGAGATACTCGGCGACCTGCTTGGCGCTCATGTAGACGAGTTCGCTGGGTTCAGTCATGGATAGTCCTTTAAACCTTTGCCGTTAACCTAGGTTGCGTTTCGGCGGCGTGGCATCAAATTCGATATTTTCCGCACCATGGTAGATGAGGAAGTGGCGACCCTTGGCGCGGGCGATCATGGTGATCCCCAGCTTCTGGGCCAGTTCCAGCCCCATCTGGGTGGCACCGCTGCGCGAAAGCAGGACGGGGATCCCCATCTTGGCCACCTTGATCACCATCTCCGAGGTGAGTCGCCCCGTGGTGTAAAACAGCTTGTTGCCGCCGCCTTGCTGCTTGAGCCACATCTCGCCGGCGAGGGTGTCGACCGCATTGTGACGGCCGACATCTTCGACGAAGCCGATGATCTGATCGCCCTCGCACAGGCCACAACCATGCACGGCGCCGGCATTCTTATAGGTCTCGTTGTATGCGCTGATGTTATTGAGCAGGCTGTAGAGCATGCTCTGTTTCAGCCTTGGAGTCGGCAGGCGAATATCTTCGACGCCATCCATGAAGCCGCCATAGACAGTGCCCTGACCGCAACCTGTGGTCACCGTCTTCTCCGCCAGCTTCTCTTCCAGGTGTGCGGTCGACTCCTTGGTGATCACCGCCGCCGAGTTAACCGCCCAATCCACGATCACAGACTCGAGCTGTTCGACATCGCTGATGAAGCCCTGATTTTTCAGGTAGCCCAGTGCCAACGCCTCGGGACGAGCACCGAGTGTCATCAGGGTCACTATGGGACGCCAGTTCAGGTAGAGGGTGAGGGGACGTTCACAGGCGATATACTTGTCGACCACTTCGCCCTGCTCGTTGATGGCCTTCACGGCCATGGTGAGTGGGGCATCGGCCTGGGTCTTGACCAGTGTGGGGTGTTTATAACTTGTCATTGCTCTCGTCTTGTTGCATTGGGGGCGCACTGAGCATAGCAAGTATCGTTCCCATGCAAGGATTTCGAGTGTAAATGCGTGATCCAGGCGTCGACTTTGTGAGATGTCGCCCTTTTCTGTCCCGGCCAAAATGGCTTTTAGGACAAATTGTCCTACGCTTGTTAGGGATTTGATGATCCAGTTCAAACTATTTCCCTTCTGGCGATGGCATGTAAATTGCTTTGGTAGGTCTATCGCTAACCCAATGCCCGGCGAATCTGCAATACGCCGGCCTGCTAGGCAAAACGGAGACGCAATGCAACATACCGAAAGTCAATGGCCCATGTATGTCTCACTGAAAAAGGTGGAGAAACAGATGGGGCGCTGGACCGCTGAAAGTTGGGAGTTAGATCAGATAGTCCCAGCCACTCAGCCCGCGCCTGCCGGGGCCCACATCGTCATGCTGGAGCTCTACAAAGATGAGCGCGGTAGCTATCGCATCAACCTGGATATGGATAATGCCATGCTCTACGTGGTGTGCGACGAGCTGGAAGATGGTACCTGGGTACCCGCCTATATCTCGGCCGACCAAAATGTCGCAGCCGGTTGCCTTGAAGGCGACACTCCTGTGCTGAACTTCCCCATGCCTAAGGCGATCGCCTGTTGGATCGAGGCCTTCATCACCCGTCACGGCGAGGTGGAGATCTGCGCCCATAGGCGCAAGCATGTTAATCGCCGTAAGAACGAGGGGCCGAGTACCAATCCGGATAGGGGGCTGGTGTCCTGATGAGTGATAAACCAAGCGGACTCTTCGCACGCTGGACCCAGCGTCGCCAGCAGGTGCAGGCCGAGGAAGAGGCGGCGCGCCTGGCCGAACAGACCGAGGAGCAAGTTGCTCCGCCTTCGGTTGAGGCCGAAGGTGCAGAGGTTAACGAGCCGAGCGACCAAGCCTCTGGTGAAGAGAAGAAGATACTGACCGCCGAGGACCTGCCGGATCCCGAGAAGATAGAGGTGGGCGGCAGTTTCGCCAGTTTCATGGCCGACAATGTCGACCCAGAAGCCAAGACGGCGGCCCTGCGAGCCCTGTGGAAACAGCCTCACTATAACGAGATCGATGGCCTGCTGGAATATGCCCTGGACTATACGGATCAACCCAAGTTGACCGCCGAGGTATCGGCCGAATTAGCCAAGAAGGTCTTCAGGCATCTGACTAAGGATGAAGAGGCGGCGGAGGCTGGCGCCGACGCGGCTGAAACACAGCTGGCGCAGCAGGAAAACGCTGCGGCGCAGGTCGAGGACAATTTGGACAGGGCATCCGATGAGGTGCCCCAAAATGAACCAGAATTACAGGTATCAACCAAGCCACCTGTTGTTTAAGGTAAGTTTAGAGTGCTTTTAAATCCATAAATTTGGTACGTGAATTGCTGTATTAACCGCAATTAACAACGAGTTAGATAATCGTTGAATTCAGGGTGAAGCTGGCGCAACAAGCGCATGCCGTCAGAGCACAACAGCCACCCGGCTGATACAGCAGCCAAATACTGCTTAGGAACGCAATGTGAGCATGCATTTAGAGACGAGCGACAATTTGGCCCACCTGAAACAGGTGCGCCAGCAAGTGCTGGGACAGACACAAATTCTGCAAAACCTGATCCCACCCACAGTGAGTTACACCACAGAGGGCAATGTGTTGATCATTGGCCCGGAAGACTTGGCACGCCTGGCGGCCGACAAGCTGACCAACATGGGTCAGCGCGCCATTCTGGCCAACGAATCGATCACCAGCCAGGATGAAGAACACTTGGAGAAGGTGATGAACGCCGCCGAAGATGTCGAGAGCTACTACAACAAGCTAATCGAGATCAAAGGCTTCCTTGGCCAGTTCCAGGTGAAGGTGGAGCACGACAACGGCACCGCCGACCTCAGCCTGGTGGCCATTCGTAAGGCCCATTTCGACCTGATCCTCGACCTTAGCCAAGTGCCCTGCATCAACCTCGAGATGCTGCCACCGGGTTACTTCTACGTGGGGCAGGATGAGGCCAAATTGATGGATGCCATCGCCCAGCTGCCCGAGTTGATCGGCGAGTTCGATAAGCCTCGCTACGTCAAGGTGAACAGCGACATCTGTGCTCACCACAGAAACGGTATCGATGGCTGTAACCGCTGCCTCAACTTCTGCCCGGCCGATGCCATCGCCAGCGTAGATCACAAGATAGAGATCGACCCTTACCTCTGCCACGGTGCGGGCAGCTGTACCAATGCCTGCCCGACCGGCGCCATCAGCTATGACCTGCCGACGCCACAGGCGCTGCACTCCTACCTGAACAAGCTGGTGACACGCTTCCGCAGTGCGGCGCAGACCGCCCCCGTGATTTTGTTCCACGATGCCAGCCTGGGTGCCTCACTGATCGGCGACGAGCTGCCTGGTGCCATCTTGCCGGTAGAAATTGAGGAGATCACGGTCGCCAGCATGGATCACTGGATGGCGGCCTTGGCCTGGGGCGCGCGTCAGATCTTGGTGCTCAACACTGAGGCCACGGCGCCAACCCTGACCCAGATGCTCAACGGCGAGCTCAAGCTGGCCAACGAGATCCTCGACGAGATGGGGCAGCCCCAGCGAGTGAGCGTGATTGAGGCCAAGCAGATTGCCGAGCTAGCCGCACTGATCGAACCGAGCGCAAGCTGGCCCGTGATAGTGCCGGGTGAATTCGCTGCCACCACTAAGCGTGAGACCCTCTATGCGGCGATCGATCACCTCAACAGCCAGGCGGCCTCTACCGATGCCTGCCTGAGCAAGAGCAATATTCCTTACGGCAAGGTGAGTGTTAATACCGACAACTGCACCTTGTGTCTCTCCTGTGTGTCGACCTGTCCTACCCAGGCACTGACCGACGGCGGCGACAAGCCGGCGCTCTATTTTGTCGAGCAGGCCTGTGTGCAGTGTGGCCTTTGTGAGTCGGCCTGTCCGGAGAAGGTGATCAGCCTGACACCACAGATTAATTTCGATGCGGCGGCCCGTCAGAGCCGTCAAACCCTGAATGAGGAGGCCCCGTTCGAATGTATTCGTTGTGGTACCCCATTCGCCACCCAATCCATGGTGCAACGGATGCTGGATGTAGTCGGCGGACACAGTGCCTTTAGCGCGAATACCGAGCGTCTGAAGATGTGTAGCGACTGCCGGGTAAAAGACATGTTTGAAGACATACTTCAAGATCCTGAAAAGCAACTGCGATAAGAGTTTAGCCATGACCGAATTAGTAAGAGAAGTATCAGAAAACGATCAGTTAAGAGCCGATATCTACCAGCTTTTGGCGGCACTTTTACGTAAGCAGCCAAGTGCTGAACTGTTGCAGTTCCTTTCCACTCTGGAGATAGATGCCGACGATGACAGCGACATGACCAAGGCCTGGTTAGCACTGAAATTGGCGGCGGGTCAGTTTACCCCCGAGCAGCTGGAAGATGAGTATTTCAATATCTTCCTCGGCGTCGGCAGCGGAGAGATCTTGCCCTACGGCAGCTGGTTTATGACGGGCTCGCTGATGGACAAGCCGCTGGCCCTGCTAAGACAGGATCTGGCGCAGCTGGGGTTTGAGCGCAGCGAAGAGGTGAAGGAGCCGGAAGATCACGTGGCCGCCCTGTGTGAGGTGATGGGCACCTTGATCCTGGAGGCGCCGGGCTTCCGCCAGCTTGCCTTCTATCAGCGCCACATCGGCAGCTGGATCGATCGCTTCTGCGACCATCTTGGACGGGCGCCAAGCGCGGCCTTCTACGCCACTGTGGCGCAGCTGGCCAAGGCGTTTTTCATTATCGAAGCCAATGAGTTTGAACAACTTAAGTTAGATATTCCGGTGAACTGCCCCGGCAGCGAAGCGGAGAAGATTGAACCAACAGCCAGCGAACTCGCGTCCTAGGCTGTGGTTTAGCTTTGATGTCGGCGCCAACGCGCCGACATACTGAAACCGAGGGGCAACCCTCACCAAGCGTCGGGTTCTGGTCTTAGTGTTAACTGGCAGAAAGCTAGGTTGACCGAGATGATGAGACTGGGGCCCAAATTGAGTCAACATCAAGGAGACACTATGAAGAAGCAAGCTTCCGATATGGGTCGTCGTCAATTGCTAAAAGCATTAGCCCTGGGCAGTGCAGCGGGTGCCGTGGCAACCGTGAGCGGCCAGGCTGCGGCAGCAACGCCTGCACCTCAAAAAGATGCAGCGCATGGCGATGGTTACCACGAGACAGATCATATTCGTAGTTATTACGCGTCTTTACGTACCAAGTAAGCCTTGGACGAGTAATTACGCAGTAATTCAATAACATTAGGAGAGTGTGTGATGCGATTAACCCGCAAAACAGACCAGGCAGAAGTCGCTAAAAAGCCTGCCCTGGGTCTAAGTCGTCGTCAGTTCCTTCAGTCTGCAGGTCTTGCTACTGGTGGTATTGCCGCGGCCTCTATGCTTGGCGCTGGAATGATGCGCAAAGCCGAAGCGAAAGAAGTGCCACATGATGCGCCAACCGAAGTGAAGCGTACCATCTGTTCTCACTGTTCAGTGGGCTGTGGTATCTATGCCGAAGTGCAAAATGGCGTGTGGACAGGTCAGGAACCTGCTTTCGACCATCCATTCAACGCCGGTGGCCACTGTGCCAAGGGTGCGTCTCTGCGTGAGCACGGCCATGGTGAGAAGCGTCTCAAGTACCCCATGAAGCTAGAAGGCGGTAAGTGGAAGCGTATCTCTTGGGATCAGGCTATCGAGGAAGTAGGCCAGAAGGCGCTGGATATCCGTAAGGAATCGGGCCCGGATTCAATCTTCTTTATGGGTAGTGCTAAGTTCTCTAACGAGCAGGCTTACCTCTACCGTAAATTCGCTGCCATGTGGGGCACCAACAACGTCGACCACTCGGCACGTATTTGTCACTCTACCACTGTAGCCGGTGTTGCTAACACCTGGGGCTATGGTGCGCAAACCAACTCGTTCAACGATATCCGCAACGCCAAGGCGATGATGTTTATCGGTTCTAACCCTTCAGAAGCTCACCCGGTTGCCATGCAACACATTCTGGAAGGTAAAGAGCGCGGCGCGAAGATTATCGTTGTCGATCCTCGTTTCACCCGTACTGCGGCTAAGGCTGACGAGTACGTGCATATTCGCCCAGGTACCGATATTCCTTATATCTATGGTCTGCTGTGGCATATTTTCGAAAACAAGTGGGAAGACCAGACCTTCATCGACCAGCGTGTCTACGGCATGGAGCGCATTCGCGAAGCTGCCGCTAAGTGGACCCCTGAAGAAGTTGAAAACGTGGTCGGTGTACCTAAAGAGCAGATGTACCGTGTGGCCAAGACACTGGCCGAGACTAAGCCTGGCACCATAGTTTGGTGTATGGGTGGTACTCAGCACCACATAGGTAATGCCAACACCCGTGCTTACTGTATCCTGCAGTTGGCCCTGGGTAACATGGGTATCTCCGGTGGTGGTACTAACATCTTCCGTGGTCACGATAACGTTCAGGGCGCTACCGACTTCGGTCTGCTGTTCGACACCCTGCCTGGTTACTATGGCCTCAAGACAGGTTCTTGGAAGCACTGGTGTAACGTATGGGATCTGGACTATGAGTGGGTCAAGGCTCGCTTCGACCAGGAACAGCGTCTGGGTCAGGATCCTATGACCTCTACCGGTATTCCTTGTTCTCGTTGGCACGACGGTGTGCTGGAAGACAAGTCTAAGATCGCCCAGAAAGACAACATCCGTATGTCATTCTTCTGGGGTCAGTCGGTCAACACCGAAACCCGTGGCCGTGAGGTGCGTGAAGCACTGAACAAGATGGACACAGTAGTGGTTGTGGATCCATTCCCAACCATGGCGGGTGTCATGCATACCCGTAAAGACGGTGTCTACCTGCTGCCGGCGGCGACTCAGTTCGAGACCTATGGTTCGGTATCTGCCTCTAACCGCTCACTGCAGTGGCGTTCACAGGTGATCGAGCCGCTGTTCGAGTCTAAGCCTGACCACGTCATCATGTACAAGCTGGCGAAGACGTGGGGCATAGAGAAAGAGTTCTGTAAGCATATCCAGGTGAATGGTGACGAGCCGTTGATCGAAGATATCACCCGCGAATACAACAAGGGTATGTGGACTATTGGTTACACAGGCCAGAGCCCAGAGCGTCTCAAGATGCACCAGGAAAACTGGGGCACATTCGACATCAAGAGCCTGGAAGCACCGGGTGGCCCAGCTAAGGGCGAAACCTATGGTCTGCCTTGGCCATGTTGGGGCACGCCTGAGATGAAGCACCCAGGTACCCAGATCCTCTACCGTACCGACCGTGAAGTCCGCTTCGGTGGTGGTAACTTCCGTGCCCGTTACGGTGTTGAGCACAATGGCAACAACATCCTGGCCGAAGGCTCTTACTCTAAGGGCAGCGAGATCAAGGATGGTTACCCAGAGTTCACCGACAAGATGCTCAAGCAGCTTGGCTGGTGGGACGACCTGACTGCCGAAGAGAAAGCGGCTGCCGAAGGTAAGAACTGGAAGACAGATATCTCTGGTGGTATTCAGCGCGTCGCCATAAAGCACGGCTGTATTCCATTTGGTAACGCTAAGGCCCGTTGTATCGTTTGGAACTTCCCGGATGATATTCCGGTTCACCGTGAGCCTCTGTATACGCCTCGTCGTGATCTTGTGTCTAAGTACCCAACTTACGATGACCGTATGGTTGCGCGTCTTCCTACCCTGTACAAGTCTATTCAGGATCAGGACTTTGCCAAAGAGTTCCCACTCGCCTTGACCTCTGGTCGTCTGGTTGAGTACGAGGGCGGTGGTGAAGAGACACGTTCTAACCCTTGGTTGGCAGAGCTTCAGCAAGAGATGTTCATCGAGATCAACCCTGCCGATGCGGCGGATCGTGGTCTACGTGATGGCGATGTCGTATGGGTTCACAGCCCAGAAGGCGCCAAGATCAAGGTGCAGGCAATGGTGACACCGCGTGTGATTGAAGGTGAGTGTTTCATGCCGTACCACTTCGCGGGTATGTTCGAAGGCGAGAGCCTGGAGAAGAGCTACCCAGAAGGTACAGTGCCTTACATCATTGGTGAATCGGCCAACACAGTATTGACCTATGGCTATGACGTCGTGACTCAGATGCAAGAGACTAAGTCTAGCTTGTGTCAGATCACTAAAGCCTAACGCAACTTGATGAGGAGATAAGCCATTATGGCAGTCATGAAATTTCTATGTGACACCAAACGCTGCATCGAGTGTAACGGTTGCGTCACAGCATGTAAGAACGAAAACGATTCCGCTCTCGAGTGGGGTATCCAGCGCCGTCGCGTCGTGACCATCAACGATGGTCAACCCGGTGAAGCCTCGATCTCTGTGGCTTGTATGCACTGTACCGACGCCCCTTGTCAGGCGGTTTGCCCAGCAAACTGCTTCTACAAGACGGAAGATGGCCTAACACTACACAACAAAGATACCTGTATCGGTTGTGGTTACTGCCTATACGCCTGCCCATTCGGTGCGCCTCAGTTCCCTAAGAAGAGCACCTTTGGCAGCCGCGGCAAGATGGACAAGTGTACTTTCTGTGCCGGTGGCCCAGAAGAGACCTTCTCCGATGCGGAGCGTAAGAAGTACGGCGCTAACCGTCTGGCCGAGGGTAAGTTACCTATGTGTGCCGAGCTTTGTTCGACCAAGGCGCTGCTCGCCGGTGATGCGGAAGTGGTTTCCAACATCTACCGTGAGCGTATCGCGGCCCGTGGTAACCCTAATGCGATCTGGGGTTATACCCCTAAGACTGGCGTTTAAAGTGAATAGTACCGTAAGCCTTCGGGCTTACGGTCTGTAAAGGAGTGACTATGTTATTAAAATCACTGCGCAGCCTATTCACTGTGTTGTTATTGCCATTGGTCTTGGCAATGGGCTTAGGTCTGACGACGTCAGCCTACGCCGTTGACGAACAGACCAGTCAACAGATGGCCAATACCAGCGACGCTGAGTTATGGAAAGCCGTGAAGTCAGGAGACAAGGGATACACCACAGCCAAGGGCGTGGAGACTGGGGTAATGATTAACGTGTCTGCCATCGAAGGCACTAACGTTAAGAATGACTATCTCACCCCTGTGATGGCACTGGCCGTTTGTGGTGTGTTCGGTGCTTTCTTGATCTTCTATCTGGTGAATGGTCCTTCAAAGCTAAGTCATGGTTTCTCTGGCAAGATGGTATTGCGCTGGACCAAGGCCGATCTTTGGATTCACTGGGTGATGGCACTTTCCTGCCTGGCGTTGATCTTTACCGGTCTTAACATCATGTTGGGTAAGCATGTGCTGCAACCCTATGTGGGCACAGGTATTTGGGGTTCGCTGATCTACGGCAGCAAGACGATCCACGATTATGCGGGTCCCTTGTTCATCGTGGCTTGGGCCATCTGTGTGGTTAAATGGATGCCGTTGCAGACATTTAAGCTGTATGACCTTAAGTGGTTTCTGGTGGTTGGTGGTTACATCAACTTCGGTCCCTTCAAGGGCAAGCACCCAGACAGCGGCTTCGCCAACGCCGGTGAGAAGATGTGGTTCTGGACACTGACCCTGTTCGGTCTCTTCATCGGGGTTTCCGGCATCATGCTGGTAATGCCTGGGCTCGAACTGCCACGTGAAGCCTCCATGGCGGCACTGCTGGTTCACGGCCTCAGCGCCATCATCATCATCGCCTTTACGATCGTCCACATCTGGATGGCGACCGTATTGAGTGAAGGTGGTATGGAGTGTATGAAGTCGGGCTACTGTGACGAGAACTGGGCGGTACAGCACCACAACCTTTGGTATGACGAGATCAAAGAGAACGGTACCCTGACGTACAGGGACTAGACCTACAGCGACTAGACTCAAAGCGCAGCCGCGTTATTGAATAAAAGCGCATAAACGAAACACCCCACCTGGCTGCCTGGCGGGGTGTTTTTTATGGTGGAACTCTAGGCTCTTACCAGATATCAGACTAACCTTTTATTTGCAATAACAACAACTTCATTACATCTGATGCCTCTCGGTTTTGCCCGTTTTTGGCGATAGCCATCATTCGTCTACTGGTAAAGTATGACAGGCTTAACACTTTGGTCATTTATTCAATTTTTCCGCGTACCTACCCCTGTTCAGATCAATATCTCAGCTTCATTTCTTCCTTATATTGCAACGGCAATTAATCGGATGTTTTTAAAAAATATAGCATTTTTACCAATTAGCCACCTGTAAATAACATTGGGTTAACTCGTGTTGCGGTGGCGAGTTTGAATAGATCATCCCTACTAATCGAAACTTCCTATTCCTCTAGGAGCAAGAATGAAGAAGCAACAGCCCGATCTGAATCGCAGATCTTTGCTGAAAGCACTCACCATAGGTGGTACGGCCGGTGTGGCCATTGCCGCGAGCGGTGTGAGTGTTGCCAATGCAACAGAAAGTAAATCTCAAGAAAAACATGCCGATGGCTACCATGAAACTGCACATATCCGCAGTTATTACAATAGCTTGCGTAGCTAATTAGGAGAATTTGAGCGATGAAGTTAACGCGCAAAACAAATGAGGCAGTCGCTGCGGCCAAGCCAAGCTTGGGCATCAGCCGTCGTCAATTTATGAAGCATGCGGGTATCACTACCGGTGGTATCGCGGCAGCCTCTCTTCTCGGTACCGGCATGATGCGCCGCGCCGAAGCGAAAGATATTCCACACGATGCACCTATCGAGATCAAGCGCACCGTATGTAGTGCCTGTGCGGTCGGTTGTGGTCTGTACGCCGAAGTACAAAATGGTGTCTGGACGGGTCAGGAGCCTGCATTTGATCACCCATTCAACGCCGGTGGTCACTGTGCCAAAGGGGCTGCGCTGCGTGAACACGGTCACGGCGAGAAGCGTCTTAAGTACCCAATGAAGCTGGTCGACGGTAAGTGGAAGAAGCTCTCTTGGGAGCAGGCCTTCAACGAAGTTGGCGACAAGATGCTGAGCATTCGTCAAGAGTCTGGTCCAGATTCACTCTACTTCATGGGTAGTGCCAAGTTCTCTAACGAAGGCTGCTACATGTACCGTAAATTTGCGGCCATGTGGGGCACCAACAACGTCGACCACTCGGCACGTATCTGTCACTCTACCACTGTAGCCGGTGTTGCAAACACCTGGGGTTATGGTGCGCAAACCAACTCTTTCAACGATATCCAGAACGCCAACGCGATCTTCTTTATCGGTTCAAACCCTGCCGAGGCACACCCTGTTGCCATGCAGCATATCCTGATCGCTAAAGAGAAGAACAACGCTAAGATCATCGTGGTCGACCCACGTTTCTCACGCACTGCGGCTCACTCTGATCTGCACTGTGCACTGCGTCCTGGTACCGATATTCCTTTCATCTACGGTATGTTGTGGCACATCTTCGAAAACGGCTGGGAAGACAAGACCTTCATCCAGCAGCGCGTGTTCGAGATGGACACCATCCGTGAAGAGGTGAAGAAGTTCCCACCACAAGAAGTGGCCAACATCACAGGCGTGAGCGAAGAGCAGGTTTACCAAGCGGCTAAGCTGATGGCCGAAAACCGTCCTGGTACTGTGGTTTGGTGTATGGGTGGTACCCAGCACCACGTAGGTAACGCTAACACTCGTGCCTACTGTATCCTGCAGCTTGCACTGGGCAACATGGGCGTTTCTGGCGGCGGTACTAACATCTTCCGTGGTCACGATAACGTACAGGGCGCGACCGACCTGGGTCTGCTGTTCGATACCCTGCCTGGCTACTACGGCCTGAAGACAGGTTCTTGGAAGCACTGGTCACACGTTTGGGATCTGGATTTCGACTGGGTTAAGGGTCGTTTCGACCAGAACGAATACCTGGGTCGCATCCCAATGAATACTCCTGGTATTCCGTGTTCTCGTTGGCACGACGGCGTATTAGAAACGCCTGAGAAGCTGGCGCAGAAAGATCGCGTACGCATGGCCTTCTTCTGGGGACAATCTGTCAACACAGAAACCCGTCAGCGCGAGGTGCGTGACGCCCTGGATAAGATGGACACAGTCGTGGTTGTGGATCCATTCCCAACAATGGCGGGTGTCATGCACCGTCGTAAGAATGGTGTCTACCTACTACCAGCGGCGACTCAGTTCGAGACTGAAGGTTCGGTATCTAACTCTGGCCGTAGCCAGCAGTGGCGTGAGAAGGTGATCGAGCCACTATTCGAATCTAAGACAGATATCGAGATCATGTATCGCCTGTCGCAGAAGCTAGGCTTCGACAAGGAATACACTAAGCGCATCGCTAAAGATGCCAAAGATATGCTAGTGATCGAAGACATCACCCGCGAGATCAACCGCGGTATGTGGACCATCGGTATGTCTGGCCAGAGCCCAGAGCGTCTGAAGCTGCACACCCAAAACTGGGGCACCTTCAGCAACAAGACGCTCGAGGCAGAAGGCGGCCCGGCCAAGGGCGACACCTATGGTCTGCCATGGCCATGTTGGGGTACACCAGAGCAGAAACACCCTGGTACCCAGATCCTCTACAACACACACAAGCACGTGCTGGAAGGCGGTGGTAACTTCCGTGCCCGTTATGGCGTCGAGTACCAAGGCAAGAACCTGCTGGCCGAAGGCAGCTTCTCTAAGGGTGCCGAGATTCAGGATGGTTACCCAGAGTTCAGCGACAAGCTGCTTAAGCAACTTGGCTGGTGGGACGATCTGACCGCCGAAGAGAAAGCTGAAGCCGAAGGCAAGAACTGGAAGACCGACCTTTCTGGTGGTATCCAGCGTGTGGCCATGAAGCACGGTTGTATCCCATTTGGTAACGCTAAGGCCCGCTGTATCGTGTGGACCTTCCCGGATCAAGTGCCTGTACACCGTGAGCCGCTGTACACGCCGCGTCGCGATCTCGTGTCTAAGTACCCAACATACGACGACATGCAGGTTCATCGTCTGCCTACGCTGTACAAGTCTATTCAAGAGAAAGACACGGCAACTAAGTACCCACTGGGTCTGACCTCGGGTCGTCTGGTTGAGTACGAGGGTGGTGGTGAAGAGTCTCGTTCTAACCCATGGTTGGCCGAGCTGCAACAAGAGATGTTTGTTGAGATCAACCCAGGCGATGCCGCCGATCGCGGTATCCGCAACGGCGACACAGTATGGCTGGAAGGTGCCGAAGGCGGCCGCATCAAGATCAAGGCCATGGTGACTCCTCGCGTTAAGCCTGGCGTGACCTGGATGCCATACCACTTCGCCGGTGTGATGCACGGTGAGAGCCTAGAGAATAACTATCCAGAAGGTACTGTGCCTTATGTGATTGGTGAGTCTGCGAACACGGCATTGACCTATGGTTATGACCCTGTCACGCAGATGCAAGAGACCAAAGCGTCGCTTTGTCAGATCACTAAAGCTTAAGTATCGGGAGATTTGCCATTATGGCTACAATGAAATTTTTATGTGATACCAAGCGCTGCATCGAATGTAACGGCTGTGTCACGGCATGTAAGAACGAAAACGACTCTGCGCTCGAGTGGGGTATTCAACGTCGCCGCGTGGTGACCATCAATGACGGTCAGCCTGGCGAGTCCTCTATCTCTGTGGCGTGTATGCACTGCACCGACGCCCCTTGTCAGGCGGTTTGTCCGGCAAACTGCTTCTACAAGACGGAAGATGGTCTGACACTGCACAACAAAGATACCTGTATCGGTTGTGGCTACTGCCTGTACGCCTGTCCGTTTGGCGCGCCTCAGTTCCCTAAGAAGGGCGCATTCGGCAGCCGCGGTAAGATGGATAAGTGTACCTTCTGTGCCGGTGGTCCTGAAGAGAACCATTCAGATGCAGAGCGCCAGAAGTACGGTTCTAACCGTATTGCCGAAGGCAAGCTGCCTATGTGTGCCGAGTTGTGTGCGACTAAGTCGCTACTTGCCGGTGATGCTGAGGTTATCTCAAACATCTTCCGCGAGCGTGTTGCATACCGTGGTTCGAAAAATGCGATTTGGGGTTAATCCCCAGCTTGTATAAGGCCACAACAATCCACACCGGGCCTGCCCGGTGTGGACGATAAGGATGTAATATGAACAAATGGTTCAAACAATTTAGCGTGATCTTAGCGCTAGTGATAGGTACCACATTCAGTGCCCTGTCGTTCGCCCATGGCGATGCGACCGACCATACCCATGCCGCCACCGAGGGGCAGATCTGGTCTGAGCTACAGGCGGGCGCCACCGGATATACGACCTCTCACGGTCAGTTCCATAACCAGCCGATCAACAGCTATGATCTGCGGGTGTTGGAGCTTCGCAGCGACTGGCTGGCACCCGCCTTGATGGCGGCGTTGTTTGGCATGATCATCATCTTCGTGCTGTTCATCAAGGTGAACGGTATCTCCAAGTTGCATCATGGCTTCTCGGGCAAGATGGTGTATCGCTGGTCGAAATTTGATGTCTCTATCCACTGGTTGGGGGCGATCCCTTGTCTGCTGTTGATCCTCACGGGTCTGACGCTGCTGGCAGGACGTTTCTTCTTCCAGCCTTACCTGGGTGAAGGTTTCTGGGCCGGCCTGGTCTATGGTGCTAAGCAGATTCACGACTACATGGCGATCCCCTTCATGCTAGGTTGGGCGTTGATGACTACCCTTTGGGCTAAGAACCAGCTGCCTAAGATGTATGACGTTAAGTGGTTCCTGGTTGTGGGCGGTTATATCAACTTCGGCCCATTCAAGGGTAAGCACCCGGATGCAGGCTTTGCCAACGCGGGTGAGAAGATGTGGTTCTGGGCCTTTGCTCTATTCGGCCTCATCATCTCGGCCTCAGGCATGTTATTGCTGTTCCCGAACCTGTTCGAGCCGAGCCGCACCCTGAGCCTGATAGCATTGGTACTTCACTCTGTCAGTGCCATCGTTATCTGCGCCTTCTCTATCGTGCATATCTTCATGGCAACCGTGATGTCAGAAGGTGGTATGGAGTGTATGGTGTCGGGTTACTGTGATGAGAACTGGGCGACCCAGCATCACAACCTTTGGTATGACGAGATCAAAGAAAACGGCACGCTGAAGTACAAAGAGTAAGGCTTTGGCGTCTCGTATCTGAAAGATTAAACACCCCACTCGGTTTCCGGTGGGGTGTTTTTTTATGTCTGAAGCGGGATGATCTGCTGAAGATCTTAGCCAATGACACCAGATGTTGCGCCGCTATGTATGAGGACGCGATTGTCCTAGCCGTCTAACCGACCCGGTTAACAGTCGTCATCGCGTATGCTTGTGGTGACGCTGTCGGCCTTGGTCTCAACCCTGAGGTAGCAGGCGAGGGCATCGTCAGCCAGGAGATCCCCTGGGGTCTTAAACAGGCTGCGCTGGCCGATGCGCAGCTCAATATCCTTTTGGATCCAGCTGGCCCCGTAGAACCATTCCTTCATGGTGATTGTCAGCAGTTGAGACACGGTGTCGCTGCTCCATTCTGGTCTGCCATATCTCACCTGGACTTTTTGGCTGTCGCTTGGGTTGAGGTAGTAGCTTGCCGTGGGCTGCGTCTCCACCCCTAAGATGGCCGAGCGGGCATAGACAAGTTGATTGGCGGCCTGCACCGAGGCCTCGAGCTGCTTAAGCTGGGCGATCCTCGCCTCTCGCGTCAGGCTTATCCACCTGCTGGCGGCCGCTACGCTGAGAATGGCCAGTATGATGATCACCACCACCATCTCTATCAGGGTAAAGCCAGAGGCTCCTTTATGTCTCATGGTTACTCGCATCTACAGGTTAACGCTTAGCATTAAATAAAGTGGAGGCAGCCTAACTGCTTGGGTGACATTTGCAAGCAAAACCTAGGTGGTTCTTACAATAACAGCTTGAATGATAACGGCTTGTTTGTTGTCTGTTTAGAGTTGGTTTGTGCTTTGTTGCCGGGTCGCGACCCAGCAGTATTTGACCTAAGATCAAGCTAGTCTCAACAAGCAGGAGAGAGAGATGGAGAGTAAAGCGGTAAGCGACAGCATGGGCGATCTCAATATTCCCGCCGATGCCCTCTACGGCGCGCAGACGGCGCGGGCGATCAAGAATTTTCCGGTCAGTGGTCGCCCTATGCCACGCAGCTTCATCCGTGCCTTGCTGCTGGCTAAGCTCGCCGCCGCCGAGGCCAACGTGGCGCTTAGGCTGCTGCCGCCCAATATTGCCCCTGCGGTCGCCAAGGTGGTGCAGGAGCTGCTGGCGGATCCCCAGATGATGCGCCATTTCCCCATCGACATGTTTCAGACCGGCTCAGGCACCAGCAGCAACATGAACGCTAACGAGGTGCTGGCGACCCTGGTATCGAAGAGCCTGGGTCAGGCGGTGCATCCCAACGATGTGATCAACCTAGGGCAGAGCAGCAACGATATCATTCCCAGCGCCATTCATATCAGTGCCCTTTTGGCGGTAGAGCAGTCGTTGCTGCCTTCGCTAACACTCCTGTCGCAAACTATTACGGCCAAGGCGCAGCAGCTGGCCGATGTTACCAAGACGGGGCGTACTCATCTGATGGATGCCATGCCGGTTCGTTTCGATCAGGTCTTGGGGGGCTGGGGGAGTCAGATCGATCTGTGTCGCCAGCGACTAGTGGCGCTCAGTGGTGAGCTGACTCAGCTGCCGGTAGGCGGCACGGCGGTGGGGACAGGGGTCAATACCCATGAGAATTTCTCAAGGCTATTTTGTGAGAGACTCAGCGCCCTGACGCGCACCCAGTTTCGCCCGGCCGATAACCTGTTCAGCCGCATGGCGAGCCATGATACCGCCGTGGCCCTGTCGGGTCAGTTGAAGACGCTGGCGGTGGCTATCATGAAGATCAGCAACGACCTGCGCTGGATGAATTCAGGCCCGCTGGCGGGGATCGGTGAGATCAGCCTGCAACCTCTGCAACCAGGCTCCTCCATCATGCCGGGCAAGGTCAACCCAGTGATCCCTGAGTCTGCCTGTATGGTCGCCGCGCAGGTGATGGGTAACGACATGGCTATTACAGTTGCCGGGCAGTCCGGTAACTTTGAGCTGAATGTGATGCAGCCGCTGATCGCCGTCAACCTGCTGGAGAGCATAGAGATCCTCAGCAATGTATCGCGCCTGCTGGCGGACAAGGCGATTGCGAGTTTCGTGGTGAATCGCGACAAGATAGCCGACTCCCTGCATCGCAATCCCATACTGGTCACCGCTCTGAGTCCTAAGGTTGGCTATGTGCAGGCCGCTAAAATCGTCAAGCAGGCCTATCAGGAGCAGCGGCCCATACTCGAGGTTGCCATGGAACTCACAGATCTTAGCGAGGAGGAGCTCAGGCACTTGCTGGATCCCGAGCGCCTGACCCGCGGCGGTTTGGGGTAAGGCCGCTTAGAGAGCGGCGAATCGAGAGGATGGTGATTCCGACAGAGTCGCCTTATCAAACAAAAAGGCATCCCTAGGGATGCCTTTCTCGGTTCAATGTGCTCGGTCTTACCAGGCCAGCTGCAAGATCTCGCGGCTTATATCCAGGCCGAGATCGCCTGACTCAGACAGGGCGGTCATGCCGTGGGCCTCCAGCGCCGTGACTATGTCGTCAATCTGATCCTGGGCGATATCATAGTCGCGCAGGCGAGTCTTGAGGCCCAGTTGCTGGAAGAACTGCTCTGTCTTGTCGATCGCCAGGTCGACGCGACTCGCCTCATCACCTTCTGTGATATCCCATACGCGCTCGGCGTATTGCAGCAGCTTGGCGTGTTTCTGGCTCTTGCGTACACGCCAGACAGACGGCAACACCGCGGCCAGGGTCTGGGCATGGTCGATACCAAACAGCGCCGTCAGCTCGTGGCCTATCATGTGAGTCGTCCAGTCAAACGGCACGCCCGCGCCTATCATGCCGTTGAGGGCGGAGGTGGCACTCCACATCAGGTTGGCTCTGGCGTTGTAGTTCTCCGGCTCTTCCAGGGTGAGAGGGCCAATCTCGATCAGGGTACGCATGATCCCTTCGGCGGTTCTGTCCTGCACTCTGCCGTCTACCGGATAGGTGGCATACTGTTCTAGCACGTGGACGAAGGCGTCGACGACACCATTGGCTACCTGAACCTTAGGCAGGGTGAAGGTCAGGGTCGGATCCAGCAGCGAGAAAGTTGGATAGATGCTGGGATGGTTGACCGGGAATTTGCCGCCGTTATAGCTCACTACGCCGAAGGCATTCATTTCAGAACCTGTGGCCGGTAGCGTGGCTATGGTGCCCAGCGGCAGGACGCGATCAGCCTCCACCGGCACAGGCGCGAAGCCGTGGAACAGCAGGCTGGCGCTGTCACCCTCGAAGCGTGTCGCCAGGGCGATGAACTTGGTGCCATCCATCACAGAGCCGCCGCCGACTGCCAGTAGGAAGTCGATAGACTCCTCTCTCGCTAGCTCGGCCGCCTTGGCTAAGGTCTCATATTGTGGGTTGGCCTCGATACCGCCGAACTCGACGACGGTGCGGTCACCCAAAGCATTGAGGACCTTGTCCAGGGTGCCGAAGCGTTTTACGCTGCCGCCGCCATAGGTCACCATGACGCGGGCGTCGGCTGGAATTAGCTTGTCGAGCTCGTCCAGGCGATCTTTACCGAAGACGATCTGTGTGGGATTACGATAATCGAAGTTAAGCATGGGGATACCTTGTGTCACCTAAGAATATGCTGCACATACTAGTCTCTTGGCGCGAGTTTTAAATACCTATTGCTGCCCTGTGCTTGCCTATTTCTGCTTTGTTGGGTTTAAAAGGCATAAATTTGATATAATTTGATGCCTTTTTCTGCTTGGGTGATATTATCGCTATCCGTTGAACCCTTATCCTGTCCCAAGAGGTGAAGTGTGAAGAGTATTGCCGAGCTGATGTCTGCCTTGGCCCCCGATGAGGGGATGAATGATAGTGTATTGCCCGGCATCAAGCTGTTTCGCTGCTCCGCCTACGGTGCCCGTGGTCCTCTGTGTTACTCCCAGGGGATCATGATAGTGGGGCAGGGCAAGAAGCGGGTCTACCTAGATGATAAGGTGTTTGACTATGATCCCCAGAACACCCTGGTGATGACAGTGCCCATGCCGGTGGAGTGTGAAACCTTTGCCAGCACAGAAGAGCCTGTGCTGGTGATGATGATAGATATCGATCTGGCGCAGCTTAACCGCCTCATTCCTGTCATGGACAACCACAACAGGGTACCGCAGGCGCTGAACGAGTCTCGACTGCCCGGCTATTTTGTCGCGCCGACCGGCGAGGCGCTCGAATGCAGCATTCATCGTTTGCTACTGGCGCTACAATCGCCGCTGGAGGCCGAGGCGCTGGGTGAAGCCATGGTGCTGGAGATCCTATATCGCCTGCTAGCTCTGCCCAACGCGGCCCCCCTCTATGCCCTGGCGCTGAGTCATACTAGATTGTCGCGCATCGACAAGGCCCTTAACTATCTGCATAAACACTATGCTGCCAGCATAGAGGTGGATCAGCTGGCGGCCCTAGTGAACATGAGTCCCTCGGCGTTTCATCGCAGCTTCAAGGAGGTCACCGCTTCGTCGCCGATTCAGTACCTGAAGAAGCTGCGTTTGAACAAGGCCAGGGAGTTGCTGCAGCGCCCTGGGGTGAAGGTGAAGCAGGCCGCCATCGAGGTAGGCTACGAGAGCCCGGCCCAGTTTAGCCGCGAGTTCAAACGCTACTTCAGCCACAGTCCGGGGGAATGTGCCAGATAAGGTTTTCTTACTGTTTGATGCACTGCAATAGCACGACGAAAGGGGGCATATTGTTGTGTGCGACGCTGTGGCCTTCGGGCTCGGTGCGACGCTTCTGATGTTGGCGCATGCCCACATCGTCCCCTTCGCCTGTCGCGTATTCCGGTTCGTCTCCCGAGTCATAGTAGTACCAGTCGTCATAGACGTGGGTGTGCTTGGGTAGCTCGGCGAGTGTCAGTTTATGTTTCTCTTCGCCGCCGATGGCATTGAGTTTACGTACCGACAGCGCATTCTCCTGATGATTCACGGCTAAGGTAAAGCGGCCACGCCCCTCGGTGTAGGGCTGCCAGCCCTCAGGGCAGCTGGCAAGGTCGAAGTAGGCGACCGTCTTAGCCGGAATGATGCTTCCCTTGTCGGCGATTTGTTTACTCAGGGCGGAGAGCTGTTGCGTGGTGGCGAGGTGGTTGGCCGCGAGTTCGTCGTATTTGATATAGCCAAAGAGTGCCAGCGATGCGGTGAGCAGCACCGAAACCAATAGATTCCATTTCATGATTAACGTCCCTGTAGAGGTTAACGCTCCGCCATAAGGGCCGGAGTCTATATATTTATTTTTATTACCAATTTAACCTACGCTATTTAAATCATCGCTGCAACAGGTCGATTTTTGTTAAACGTTTTCCCTGTTATCTCGCTACCCTTATCGGGTAAAAATGCGCGATCACATTTATTCAACATTTCCTAAAACATGACATGCTTAACAATTCTTTGGCTAATCCAATGCTAGGTGTTGTAACTCTAAGCCAGTTCACGTTTTATATATTCCTAAAGTGATACTTTTGTGTTCCGCAAATGGATGTGTATCGCTTTAAGTCCTTATTTATAAAAAGGCTTTGTTCTCAAGGCCGGTTCAGCCAGGAATATCTATGTCTTCGTCTTCTATTGTTCAAGCGGCGCCAGGTGCATTGATTAAGCCGTACCAAGCTAACATTACCGTCCCTAACTGGATGCTGAACTCGATGGAACGAGTGATGCAGTATTATGTCGACAAGAACCTGCGACTCGATACCCAGTCCGCCTCCATGATGCCGGCGCCCGTCGAAGGCAAGAAGTACATGCTCTATGCCCATGTGCCTTTCTGCCACACCCTGTGCTCCTTCTGTACCTTCCACCGTTTCCTGTTCAAAGAGGAGAAGGCGCGCGCCTATTTCGTCTCGCTGCGTAAGGAGATGGAGATGGTCAAGGCGCTGGGCTATGACTTCGAGTCCATGTATATAGGTGGCGGCACCACAACGGTTTTAGAAGATGAACTGGCGCGCACCATAGAACATGCTAAGAAGCTGTTCCCTAGCATCAAAGAGGTCTCCTGCGAGTCGGATCCTCAGCATCTGGACAGCCCAGGCTTTAAACTGCTCGAAGGCCTGGTGGATCGCATGTCTATCGGGGTACAGAGCTTCAACGACGACATCCTGGCGATGACAGATCGTCTGGAGAAGTTTGGTTCGGGCCAGCAGACCTTCGATAAGATCATGGCGGCCAAGGAGCTGTTCCCTATCATCAACGTGGATCTCATCTTCGGATTCCGTGGCCAGACAGACGAGGTGATTCAGCACGATCTGGATATGGCCTCCCGCCTAGACCCTCGTCAGATCACCACCTATCCCTTGATGATCACCCATCAGACCCGTAAGAGCGTCAAGGGTAAGCTGGCCGCGCCTCAGGGGGATATGGCACGTCAGTATCGCCAGATCCTCAATAGCCTCAATGGTCAGTATAACCAGCTGTCTGCCTGGGCGTTTGGCAAGGCCAACAACGAAGGCTTCGACGAGTATGTGATTGACTATGACGAATACCTGGGGGTGGGTTCGGGCTCCTTCAGCTTCCTCAACGACACCCTGTATGTGAACACCTTCTCTCTGCGCAAGTATCAGGAAAACATCGCCTCGGGCCGCATGGGTGTCGAGCAGCAGAAGAACTATAGTCAGAAGGATGTGATGCAGTATCGCTTCCTGCTGGGCATGTTCTCGGGTCGTCTGTCGCGCAAGTATTTCCGCGATACCTTCGGCGTAAACCTAGATTGGGCACTGTTTAAAGAGATGACCTCGATGAAGGCGATCGGCGCCATCAAGAATGACCCGAATGATCCCGATAATCTCATCGTGACGGACAACGGCAAGATGATGGGCCTCTTGATGATGAAAGAGTTCTATTCAGGCATGGATAACGTGCGGGCGCAGCTGCGTAAGCCGCTTAAGCCCTGCGATATGTAGCCATGTGATATGTAGCCCTGCGAGATGTAAGGGGCATTTGCTATCTAAGCTAAAGAGGCCGATCATAGATCGGCCTTTCTTATTGCCGGAGTTCGCCCCATGCAGGCCTTCGAGACCCTGTTTGCCCAGTTTATCGCCGCCGAGTTACCCGCCGATGCCGCCCACGATCTCAATCATGTGAAGCGAGTGGTGAAGATCGCCAAGCGCCTGTGCCAGCTCGAGTTGGCCAATGCGCAAGTGGTGGTGCCGTCGGCCTGGTTGCATGACTGCGTGACGCTGGCCAAAGACGATCCAAGACGCAGCCAGAGTTCGTTGCTGGCGGCCGATAAGGCGATCGCCTTCCTTAAGCGCATCGATTATCCCCAGCAGTACCATGATGCCATTCACCATGCCATTCATGCCCACAGCTTCAGCGCCAGGGTGATCCCCGAGACGCTGGAAGCCAAGATAGTGCAGGATGCCGACAGGCTCGATGCCCTGGGCGCCATAGGTGTGGCGCGTTGCCTGCAGGTAGGCACAACGCTCGGGCGCCCGCTATATCATGCCGAGGATCCTTTCTGCCAGCACAGGGAGGCCGATGACAGCCGTTATACCTTAGATCACTTCAAGCAGAAGCTGTTTACCCTGGCCGATACCATGCAGACGGCTGCTGCGAGGGAAGAAGCAAGGCATCGCACCCGGGTGATGCAGGACTTTCTCGACCAGCTGGCGCAAGAGATCTAGGGGACCCGCTTGGGAGCCTGTTTGTGATTACCCTTAGCGCGGCGTGCTAACTTCTGCTCGAGCTGACGAGCCTCCTGACGTATCTGTTCGATAAAGAGATCTTGATAACCTAGCAGCTCAAATTCTCTCAGGCACTGGCGGTAACGGCGCAGTTTTTCTTCCTTGCATAGGGGCTTATCCATCAGCTCTTCTAATGTCAGTATTGAGTCCATTCAATAACCTCACAACCTCTTTTGCTTGTCAGCCTAACGTCAAGTTGGCAGCTTGTAGAGGCTGATTTTTATCCTAAAACCGCATAAGCCGAAAGGTTGATGAGTTTTTTGTTAATTTTTTCATATGCTTATTTCATTCCCAAAGTTGGCTTAGGTCAGAGGTCGCATATCACCTAAGCTAATATGGGCGATCACTTATGCACTCATTGGTCGAAAAGCGCATAAGAGACGTTTGTGGAGCACCCGGTAATAGGGTAGCTTGGTGAATTCTTCATTTTTACAGGGAAATCTGATGATAGTACGTATCGGTGAGTTTCAGGCCGCGCCGGGTCAGGCTGAGGCGTTAAAGTCCTTCCTTCTCTCGTTAAGCGAGTACATCTGTGCATCGCCTGGCTGCCTAAGCTACGAGGTCTTATGCCCACTCGATGAGGCGGGGCGCCTGCTGGTGATCGAGCGTTGGGAGTCAGCCGAGCATCACCGCGCCTCGGTGCAGGCCTATCCAAAGGATAAGATGCAGGACGCCATGTTACTGTTTGCCGCGCCGCCGACCGGTGGCTACTACGCGCTGGCTTAGCATTAGTACTGGCATAAGCATAGGGGCAGGGATGTAGCCATGATCTACTTCGAGACAGAGCGGCTAATTTGCCGCGCCTTTGAGTTCAGCGATTTAGCGGCCTTTACCGCCTACCGCGCCGACCCTGAGGTGGCCCGCTACCAGGGCTGGCAAGATTATCAATATCGCGATGCGCTGGCGCTGTTTGATGAATTGCAAAACACTGCCTTCGAGACGTCGGGCACCTGGATGCAGTTGGCGCTGGAGTGTCATCAGAACCGAGTCTTGGTCGGGGATCTGGCGCTGCATTTTATCGACGAGCAACAGGTCGAGATTGGCTTTACCCTGGCGAGCGAGTATCAAGGTCAGGGCTTGGCACGTGAGGCGCTACAGGCCCTGCTTATCTACCTGTTTGATGGCCTCGGCAAGCACAGAATCTCGGCCATCACGGATGTGAAAAACCATGCCGCCTGGGGGCTGCTTGAGCGCCTGGAGTTTCGCCGCGAGGCCCATTACCGAGACAATATCTTCTTCAAGGGGAGTTGGGGCAGCGAGTATGGCTATGCCCTGCTGGCAAGCGAGTGGCGGCAAGTACAGACAGGGGAGAGCATTCAGGACTTTCGCCTGATAAGGCGGGTCGCGCCCTTGGCTGACTTTTTGCGCCTTAGGCAGATCACAGGGTTGACGCCGAGATCCCGCGCCGCGGCGATAGCCGGGCTCCCCCTCAGTCTGTTTGGGGTACACATCTTAGCCGATGACAGACTAGGGGGTGAAAGAGTGATAGCCATGGGGCGAGTCGTGGGAGATGGCGCCCTAAACTTCGAGCTGGTGGACATCGCCGTGGATCCCGGCTATCAGGGACGAGGCCTGGGGAGTGCCATCATGTCCGCCATCATGGAGTATCTGGATGAGGCGGCGCCTAAGGGGGCTTACATTACCTTAATGGCTGATGTTCCAGAACTTTATCTGAAGTTTGGTTTTAAATTCTCGCGACCGGCGAGTGAGGGCATGTATCTGCTGCAGCCCTAATCTGTTGAGCCCTCCTGCCTGGCTTGATATAAAGGAGGCACGGCAGGCCCCGATACACGAGGTTAGGGGCCAGTAACCTTTTCGTTAGGGGAGCCTAATCTTTCCATCTCCCCCGTTACCCGGAGCATTCATGGCTAATATTTTGCTGGTTGCCAACCTCAACTGCGATCGTATTCTCAGACTCGATAAGCCCCTGAAGATGGGGGGACGTTTTCATTATCAGGATGGTGGTCAGCGCCTAGGTGGCGGTGGTGCCAACACAGGGATAGGTCTGGTGTGGGCCGGTCACGAGGTGGCACTGGTCAGTCAGGTGGGGCGCGACGAGATAGGGGATTGGTTGCTGGCCGAGACCAGTACCCTAGGCATAGATTGCCGCCTGATGCAGCGCTATCAACAACATACCTGTGAGATGCTGCTGGTGATGACCCCTGATGGCGAGCGCACCATCATACGCCCCGAGCGACCAAGGTTTGAGCTTGCCGCCCCGCCTAACTGGCGAAATTGGGACGCCCTCTATATTAACTCTTCGGCAGAAGGCTCGGTGAGCTGGGCCAAGACGGCCTTGCCTCATAGCTTAGTCGTGGCGCAGCTGGCCAAAGACAACCGTGAGCGTCCCTGCCATCTGTTAATCGCCTCGCGCGCCGATATGCAGGGACGTAGCGAGCTGTCGCCCTGGCAGTTCGGTCTCTCCATCGCCGGCGAGAGTCTAAGGGCGTTTATCGTGACAGATGGTGCCGACGGCGCCATGCTCTATCAGCCAGAAGGCGAGACGCGAGTCGCCGCCGAGGCCGCCACTGTGGTGGATACCACTGGGGCTGGAGATGCCTATGCGGCGGGCTTGATCCATGGATTAGTGCGTGGTGATGGCTATTGTCAGGCCATGGCCGAGGGGGCGCGCTGGGCGGCCTTTGCGGTGGCGACAGAGAGTTCGATACCCGGAGAACAGTTAAAGGCATACCTAGAGCAGGCGGTCACACAAAAGGCCTAGATTTGTCATCATAGTGTCATTTATCCAGATTAGAGTAACGCCATTGGTCGTAAGCGGTTCCCTGACCTTGTTTTGTGTAGCTTCTTTTCAAACATAGTGTGTTTTTCTGTTCTCTCGCCCCATCTTCTGGGGCTTTTTTTTGCCTGCAGTTTCTTGCCTCTTGTTCTTTGTTCCTTGTCTAGCGCCTGTTGCTATGGCTTAGGCCTAACTGGGCCTGCAAGAGTATGAAATTAAGCGGTAAGACGGCTAATAGGTGTTGTTTCATGATATCTTCTTGAGGGAGAACTAGGGCCTGTTGACCTTTTGAGAACAATTTTTGTTCTAATTGAGCACGTTCAAATCGCGGCATGAGGCTTGAAGTATAGTTATTCTATATAAAAGCCGAGTAACAAAGAGTTGAACGTGCTCAAGACGACCCCAGCGGGCAGCGTCTGTATCATTTTTCTACTGCGTTATCGCTCATTGATGTAGCACACCACATTACAATCGCTCTGCCTTGTATAAAATCGATACAGAGTGCTGCAAAAATGAACGCGAAAGATAAACAGGCCCTAGGCCGCTATTTTTCAGGGGCAATGCCTGAGGCGACAGAGGGAGTTTGTATCGAATCGTCTCGCCTTTGTCTGAGGGCGAGAGGCGTAAGCAGTAGTCAGGGGAGTGAAGGATATGACGCGGTTGGTAGATAAGATTTCGGGATTGTATCGTGGCGACAAGGCCGAGGCGTTCGAGGGAATACCCAGCATGATCGACGCCAAGCGGGCGTGCAGTCGTTTGGTGGTGGGGGAGCTGGGCGTCGAGGGTGACGGCCAGGCGGATCCCAAGCATCACGGCGGCGCCGACCGTGTGCTGCACCATTTTCCTCGCGAGCATTATGGTCAGTATCGTCGCTGGGACATGATGCAGGGATTCAAGGATGTGCCCGCCATGGGCGAGAACATCAGCACAGTTGGGCTGGACGAGACCCAGGTGAATATCGGCGACATCATCGCCATCGGCGAGGTGCGCCTGCAGGTGACTCAGCCGCGCTCTCCCTGCTTCAAGCTCAACCATCAGTTTGGTCATCCCGAGTTTGCCCTCGCCATGCAGACCAGTGGCCTGTGTGGCTGGTTCTATCGGGTGATCATGCCAGGTGAAATTAGTCTGGAAGATGATATCAGGCTTATCGAGCGCCGCAGCAACATCAGCCTGCGCGAGGCGATGAGTATCTATTTCTCGCCCACCTTTGATCCCGGCGCCTACGATCGCCTGGCCAGTTGTGAGGGGCTGGCGAAGTCTTGGGTAAATAGCTTGCAGCGCCGCCTGGAAAGTCGCAAGATTGAGCCTTGGGAAGTGCGTTTATTTGGGCCTAACCGCCTGTAGCAATACGTAAAATTGATAATGAATCATCAAGGAGTGTAATTCGTGTCTGATATTGAACAACTGTCCCGTGACGATAGAAACATGGGGGTGGCGGTGCATCTGGCCAGCTTTTCCGGCTATCTGATCCCCTTCGGTTCTATACTAGGGCCCCTGATTGTCTGGCTGATGAAGCGCGAGGAGATCGCCTTCGTCGACAGCTGTGGTCGCAACTGTCTGAACTTTAAGATAAGCGTGATGGTATACGCCATCATCAGCATGATCCTCATGTTCGTCGGCATCGGCTTTATCCTGCTGGGTGTGCTGGCGATCTTCGATATCGTGGTCACCATCATAGCCGCCATGAAGGCCAGCGAGGGCATTAGTTATCAGTATCCATTGACGATTAAATTTCTTAAGGCCTGATGCTTGTTAGGCAAAATAAAAAGCCCGCGATTGCGGGCTTTTTTGTGGCCGAAGCACTTATAAGCTTCGAACCGCCTAGACCTTGAAGCCGGCGACCAAGCTGTCTAGCCTGTGGGCCAGCTGGTTGAGCGACTGGCTGGCCTGGGCCACGGCCTGGGAGGTCTCGCTGGTACGCTGGGTGATCTCGCTGATCTCCGTGACGTTGCGGTTGATATCTTCCACCACAGTAGACTGCTCCTCGGTGGCCGCCGCGACCTGAATATTCATGTCTGTGATGGCGCCTATCTGCTGGCTGATCTCCGTCAGGGTGTGGCTGGCCTCGTCGACCGCCTGCACCCCTTCCTGGCTGCGGCTCTTGCTCTGGGTCATCGCCTCGACGGCGCGGGCGGCCTCGCTCTGCAGGTTGTCGATCATCTTCTGCACCTCATCGGTCGATGCGGCGGTGCGTGAGGCGAGGTTACGGACTTCCTCGGCGACCACGGCGAAGCCTCTGCCAGCCTCACCGGCACGGGCGGCCTCGATAGCGGCGTTGAGGGCCAGCAGGTTGGTCTGATCCGACACGGCGCGGATCACATCCAGGATGCTGCCTATGGAGGTGGTATGGGTGGCCAGGGACTCGATCACATTGCCTACCTGCTCCACATCCTCTGAGAGTTGATTGATGGTGTCGCGGGCGCGGGTGACCACTATCTGACCGTTGCTTGAGGCGTTGTCGGCGTCCTTGGCGTTGTCGGCGGCCTGGGCGGCGTTGCCGGCGATCTCGTGCACGGTCGCGCCCATCTCGTTGATGGCGGTGACCACCATCATGGTCTGATCTTTCTGCAGCTGGCTGTCGTCCTGGGTCTGCTGGGCCTGATTGGCCACATCTTTGGCGGCGTGACTCAGCTGCACGCTGGTGTCTGTCACCTCTATGATGGAGTGCTGGATCTTCTCGATGAAGCTGTTGAAGCCCTTGGCAAGCTGCGCCAGCTCGTCGTTACCCTCGACTGGTAGGCGCTGACGCAGGTCGCCCTCACCCTGACCTATGTCCTGCAGCATGTCGGCTACCTTGGCGATGGGTTGGCTCACCGAGGCGGAGACGAAGGTAGAGAAGCCAATGAAGGCGGCGGCGATCAGCAGAGTCCAGATGAGGATCTGATAGGCCGACTCTTCCAGCAGGGCAAACACCTCGGCTCTTGGCACCTGGGCGATGAGATACCAGTCCATCGAGGGAATATAGCTGCTGGCGACCAGCAGGGTTTCACCATCCAGCTCTGTCTGTGTCAGGCCGAAGTCGGCTTTGCTCAGCAGTTGCCTGGTCACATCGCCGCCATAGAGGGAGGCCAGGCTGGCCTTGCCTATCTGGCTGGTGTCCGAGTGCAGCTTAACGTCGCCCTTGGCATCTACCAGGTAGACGAAGCCGGTATCTTCGATCTTGAAGGACTTCAGCAGGCGCACCATGTCATCCAGTGACTTGGCCAGCCCCACCAAACCGCGGTCGTTAGGCTGTTGATAGTTGATGAAGAGTTTTACATCACCATTGGCCTCGGTGAAGACGTTGAGCATGCGCTCTGTGCCGCTGTTTTTATAGTTGAAGAACCAGCCATCCTGATCCGGAGTGAGGATCCGCAAAAAGCCGTCCTGGGTGTAGTAGGCGGCGGTCTGCCTGTCGGCATAGGAGGCTTGCACCAGCTTATATTGCTGCTGCACATCCTTGAGCTGGGCGATCACCAGAGGCTCTGTCTCGGCAGGGCGGCCCTCGACCAGCCACTGCTTGAGCATCTTGCTGCTGGCCAGCTGCTCGGCGGCGTTCATCAGGGTGGCGATATCCATCTCTACCTTGTTGCGGATCGCCTGCAAGGTGTTGGGCAGCTCGGAGGTTAGCATGCGTTGCTCGACGACTTCCTTGGCGCTGCGTTGACTCAAGACACCCACTAGCACGGTAGACAACAATACCGCGACCGTAACCGTGAGTAATATTTTCTGCTTGATGGTGAGCATGTTTAGTTTCATCTTTTATGACTCGCATCTACTCTGTCCGAGCATCCCTCGGAGTGTGACAACTTGATTATTAAGGTTAGTCGCTGTTTTCTAAACACGCTAAACCATTGAACTTTTTTTGAGGGTAGGGCGATCCACTCTGGATCATAGAGTGCGTCTTGGTAACGCTTGTAGGTATGGGGCCATTATGGTGGCCAGGGATGTTAAGCGCAAGTAAAAACGCGCCCTAAGGCGCGTTTGAATTAGTCTGTTTGTCGAGCAACAAGGCCAGGCTTACATGTTCGGGTAGTTAGGTCCGCCGCCGCCCTCTGGGGTGACCCAGGTGATGTTCTGGCTCGGATCTTTGATGTCACAGGTCTTACAGTGGATGCAGTTCTGACCGTTGATGACAAACTTCTTCTCGCCGGCGTCTTCCACCACCTCATACACACCCGCCGGGCAGTAACGCTGGGCCGGTTCGTCGAACTTGACCAGGTTCACCTCGATAGGGATCCGCTCGTCTTTGAGACGCAGGTGACACAGCTGATCTTCCTCGTGGAAGGTGTTCGACAGGTAGACAGAAGAAAGCTTGTCGAAGCTGAGCTTACCGTCGGGCTTAGGATAATCTATCTTGCTGTAGGCGCTGACCTCGGCCATCTGGGCATAGTCGGCCTTCTCGTCTCTGAGCGTGATAGGGAACTTGCCGCCAAACCAGTTCTGATCGATATAGTTGAAGGCGCCGCCCAGGTAGGCACCGAACTTGTGCATCGCGGGGCCGAAGTTACGTGAGCAGTAGAGCTCATCCTGCAGCCAGCTCTGTTCGAACTTCTCCTGGTAGCAGTCGAGATCTTTACCGCCCTCTACGCCAGCATGCAGGGCGTGGCAGATGGTTTCGGCCGCGATCATGCCGCTCTTCATCGCGGTATGGGTACCCTTGATCTTGGCGAAGTTCAGGGTACCTGCGTCACAACCTATGATCAGGCCGCCTGGGAAGCTCATCTTAGGCAGCGAGTTGAGACCACCCTTGGTGATGGCGCGGGCGCCATAGCAGAGTCGTTCGCCGCCCTGTAGGTACTGGCTGATCACTGGATGTGTCTTGTAACGCTGGAACTCATCGAAGGGGCTCAGATGTGGGTTCTGATAGTTGAGATCTATGATGAGACCCACGGCGATCTGGTTGTCTTCCATATGATAGAGGAAGCCACCGCCCGAGGCGCCGTCGGTGAGCGGCCAGCCACCCGTATGAACCACTTTACCCTGCTCGTGCTGCTCGGCGGGGACCTTCCAGATCTCCTTGAAGCCCAGGCCGTAGTGTTGCGGTGTCTTGCCGTTATCCAGGTGGAACTTCTCGATCAACTGCTTGCCCAGGTGGCCGCGGCAGCCTTCGCTAAATACAGTGTACTTGGCGTGCAGTTCCATGCCCGGTTCATAGCTGTCTTTGGGCTCGCCATCGGCGCCGACACCCATGTCACCTATGATGATCCCTTTTACGCTGCCATCTTCGTTAAAAAGCAGCTCGCTGGCGGGGAAGCCTGGGAAGATCTCGACGCCCAAGGCCTCGGCACGCTCGGCGAGCCAACGGGCCAGGTTGCCGACGCTGATGATATAGTTGCCATCGTTATGCATCGTCTTAGGGATAAGGGCGTTGGGCATGGCGCGTGAGGCCGTGTCTGAACTGAGCATGTGCAGCTCGTCGTGGGTGACGGCCGTGTGTAGCGGTGCACCTTGCTCTTTCCAGTCACCAAATAGCTCTTCGAGCACCTTAGGTTCGAACACGGCACCCGAGAGAATGTGCGCGCCCACTTCCGAACCTTTCTCGACCACACAGACGCTGAGCTCCTGGCCAGAGTCTTGTGAGATTTGCATTAGTCGACATGCGGTAGCCAGGCCGGCAGGGCCTGCGCCAACGATAACGACGTCGAACTCCATCGATTCGCGTTCCATCACTTCACCTCTTTTAGCTTTCCCCCGATTGAAACGGGTGTTTTATTCTTTGCATCCACCTTACCCTAAAATGGCGAAATGGCACAGAGTTTAAGCAGTCAGGATAGACTAATTGATGGTATTTATCTTCGTGAGCGGTGTCACATTATGTTAACGCCCGATTGATCTCAGACAAGAAACGGGAAGTTTCTGCTATAAAAGCCGGTCTATATCGGCCTATAATTGGGAAACGACGGTTCTCCGAGCTTTCTCTCCTACGTCCACAGATAGGGAGATTAAGCCGTGGCAATAGTGCCACCGGGGTGAGGAAAGAAATTGACTCACCTCCCCTTACTTGGAAAGGTGATCATGTCTCAACTACAAGACAATTTTGGTCGAAGATTTCACTATTTGCGGATGTCGGTTACCGATGTCTGTAATTTCAAATGCACCTACTGCCTCCCGGATGGTTATCGCCCCGACGGTAAGCCTAAGTTTTTAGATCTCAATGAGATCGAGAATCTTGTGGGCGCCTTTGCCGAGGTCGGCACCCAGAAGATCCGCATCACAGGTGGCGAGCCCACCCTGCGTAAAGACTTTACCGATATCGTGCGTATCGTCGCCGATAACGACAAGATCAAGACGCTGGCAACCACCACCAACGGTTATCGTTTGGAGAAGCATGCCAAGGAGTGGTTCGATGCCGGCCTGAGACGCATCAACGTCTCGGTAGACAGCCTGGACCCGCGCATGTTCTATCAAATCACTGGCGAGAATAAGTTCGACGAGGTGATGCGCGGCGTCGACGCGGCCCTGGAGGCGGGCTTCGAGCGGGTGAAGATCAATGCCGTGCTGCTCAAGGGCTTAAACGACAAAGACTTGCCACGCTTCCTGCACTGGATCAAGCACACCCCAATCGACCTACGTTTCATCGAGCTGATGGAAACCGGCCTGGGGCGTGATTACTTCAAGGCTCATCATCTGGCGGGTGCCGACATCAAGTCGCAGCTTGTTCAGGATGGCTGGCAGTTGGATCAGTCGGCGGTCGACGATGGCCCGGCGCAAAACTTCAGCCATGACGACTTCAAGGGACGCATCGGCCTGATCATGCCCTATGAGAAGAACTTCTGCGCCAGCTGTAACCGCCTGCGGGTCTCAGCCAAGGGGAAACTGCACCTGTGCCTCTTCACCGAACACGGTGTCGATTTGCGGGATCTGCTGCAATCCCACGAGCAGCGTGGTGAGTTGATCGAACGACTCCACGGCCAGTTGAGGGCGAAGAAGGAAACCCACTTCCTCCACGATGGCATCACAGGCGTGACCCAGCATCTGGCCTCTATCGGAGGCTAGGCTGGCTTGCGCCAGCGCAAGAAGTCGCGTTCGCCGTGTGGGTATACTCTGCCCATATTCCTGTCGGCGCATCTGTTAACCGCAAACCACACCAAGAGTGAAGAGAGACGTTATGGGTCATTGCACGAGAACCGAATTTGAACCGCTCAATATAGCGGTATTAACCCTTTCCGATAGTCGAGATCTGAGCCAAGATACCTCGGGACAGTTTTTACAAGAGGCTCTGTTAGCGGCCGGACACAAGCTTGCCGAGCGCCGACTGATTAAAGATGACAAGTATCAGATACGTTCGGTATTGTCTCAGTGGATAGCCTCGAGTGATGTGCAGGTGATCATCACCACCGGCGGTACAGGCTTTACCGAGCGGGACAACACACCACAGGCGGTCAAGCCGCTGCTGGATCGCGAGATAGAGGGCTTTGGCGAGTTGTTTCGGCATATCACCTACACGGAGCTGGGCACCTCGACGGTACAGTCCCGCGCCCTGGGCGGCTTCGCCAATAAGACAGCCATCTTCTGTCTGCCGGGCTCTACCGGTGCCTGCAAGACGGGCTGGAACAAGATCTTAAAAGAACAACTGGATGCCACTCACAGACCCTGTAACTTTGTGATGCACGTGAAGAAGGTAGCAATCGATGAGTAGTGAATTTACCCATATTAATGCCGATGGCAATGCCCACATGGTGGATGTCACCGAGAAGGCGGTTACCGAGCGCGAGGCCCGCGCCGAGGCCTTCATCGAGATGGCGCCCGAGACGCTTGAGATGATCATGAGCGGCAGCCATCACAAGGGCGACGTGTTCGCCACGGCTCGCATCGCAGGGATCCAGGCGGCGAAGAAGACCTCAGATCTTATCCCGCTGTGCCATCCCCTGATGCTGACCAAGGTCGAGGTGGATCTTGAGGCGCAGCCGGCACATAACCGGGTACGCATCACCAGTTTGTGTAAGCTGTCCGGCAAGACTGGGGTCGAGATGGAGGCGCTGACCGCGGCCTCGGTGGCGGCACTGACCATCTACGACATGTGCAAGGCGGTGCAGAAAGATATGGTGATCTCTCAGACACGCCTGCTGGAGAAGCGGGGTGGCAAGTCTGGGCACTTTAAGGTTTAAGCGACACGAGTATTTAGGGGAAAGTTTATGATTCATGTGCTGTTTTTCGCCCAGGTGCGCGAACTATTAGGCGAGAGCAAGCTCGAAGTCGAAGCGAGCGAACAGACCACTACCGCCGAAGGCCTGCGTGCACTGCTGGCGGCCAAAGATGACAAGTGGGGCAAGGTATTGGCCTCCGACAAGCTACTGGTAGCGGTCAATCAGACCATCAGCAGCTGGGATACCCAGGTTGAAGATGGCGACGAGGTGGCCTTCTTCCCCCCCGTTACCGGAGGTTAGTATGAGCCAGGCGATTGACCGAGTATTGGTGCAGACGCAAGATTTTAGCGTGCCCGAGGAATATGCCCGTATCGCGTCCGATGACAGCGACGGCGCCGTGGTCACCTTCGTAGGCAAGGTGCGTGATTTCAATGACGGCAGCGCGGTGACCGACCTGACCCTGGAGCACTATCCTGGCATGACAGAGGCGGTGCTCAACCAGATCGCTGCCGAAGCCAGAGAGCGCTGGCCATTGACCCATGTGACCATTATTCACCGGGTCGGCACCATGGCTTTGGGCGAGCAGATCGTCTTCATCGGTGTCACCAGTGCCCACCGCAAGGCGGCGTTCGCGGCTTGTGAATTCCTGATCGATTTCCTCAAGACCAAGGCGCCATTCTGGAAGCTGGAGGCCGGGGATCAGGGCAAGAACTGGGTCGAGGCTAAAGATGCCGACGAGCAGGCTGCCAAAATGTGGGACAAGCAGTAAGCCGGGGCCAGCACCCTGGTGATGAGGAAGGGTTGAAATGGATTTACTCAGAGGTTTTGTCTTAGGCTGCCTGCTGCTGTTGGGAGTAACCCCAAGCTGGGCCGCCGAGGTGCCGGCCATCGCCGCCGCCTCTAACATCAAGTTTGCCCTGGATAGGATAGCCGCCGATTTTACCCTGGATACGGGCAAGCGGGTGCGCATTTCCTATGGCTCCTCAGGCAACTTCGTGGCGCAGCTGCGCCACGGTGCGCCGTTCGAGCTGTTTCTGTCGGCAGACGACAAATATATCTATCAATTACATAAGCTTGGTGTAACCCAGAGCGATGGCGAGATCTACGCCATCGGCCGCTTAGCACTCGCGGCGCCCAAGCGTTCGCCTTTGACCTTAGATGCCGAGCTGGTCGGCGTTAAGACACTGCTGGAGCAGGGCGGATTAAAGCGTTTTGCCATCGCCAATCCCGATCACGCCCCCTATGGTGAGCGCGCCAGAGAGGCGCTGCAACATCTGGGACTCTGGCAACCTCTGCAGCCCTATCTCATCTATGGCGAGAACGTGTCTCAGGCGGCGCAGTTTGCCCTGAGCGGCTCTACCGATGGCGGTATCGTCGCCCTGTCGTTGGCGATGGCGCCTCAGTTTCGCGCCGCCAGCCACTATGTGGTGCTGCCGAGCGAGTGGCACTCACCCATGAACCAGCGCATGGTGCTCACACCCAAGGCGGGTGAGACCGCCAAGGCCTTCTATGCCTATCTGAGTCAGCCTAAGGCGAGGGCGGTGTTCCTCGAGTTTGGCTTCGGCCTACCTGGCGATGGCAGAGGCAATGAAGTCGCTGATGTTGCTAATAAGCCGGCTGGAGACCACTGATGGATTGGCAGGCGCTGCTGCTTTCGATCAAGTTAAGCTGTGTCACTGTGCTGGTGTTGATCCCTTTTGCCATCTGGGCAGGCCGCTTCCTGGCCTATCGTCAGTTTAGGGGCAAGTCCTGGCTGGAGGCGCTGATCATGGTGCCCCTTGTGCTGCCCCCGACCGTGATCGGCTACTACCTGCTGGTGGGCCTGGGTAGCCAGTCCTGGCTGGGTCAGACGCTCGAAGCCCTGCTGGGGCAACAGCTGGTGTTCCACTTCTCGGGGCTGGTGGTGGCCTCAGTGCTGGTCAATATTCCCTTTGCCATACAGCCGATTCAGCGCGCCTTCGAGGCGGTGCCCGAAGAGGTGCGCGACGCAGGCGCCTGCTGCGGCATGAGTCCGGCCAAGGTGTTGTTTAAGATAGAGTTGCCTCTGGTGTGGCCGGGCGTATTGACCGCGCTGGTGCTCTGTTTCTCCCATGTGCTGGGTGAGTTTGGTGTGGTGCTAATGATGGGTGGCAATATCGCCGGCGAGACCAAGACCATCGCCATATCCATCTATGACAGCGTGCAGGCGTTCGATTTCGCCGCCGCGGGGCAGATGTCTCTGCTGCTCCTGCTGTTTGCCATCACAGCGCTGGCGCTCACCACCAGCCTGTCCCGTCGATTAGGAGGCGTGAGTGTCTCAAGACGTCGCTGATCTCAGTTGTAAGATCTATCAGCAAGAGGGCATCGCCCTGGATGCCGAGTTTGTCTGCCGCGCCGGCGAGGTATTGGCCGTGGTCGGCCCCTCGGGGGGCGGTAAGTCGACCCTGATGCGAATGATCGCCGGCTTGACCAAGCCAGAGTCGGGTGAGATTCGCTATGGCGACAGCGTCTGGTTTAGCAGCGAGAGTGGGCGCTACCTGACGCCTCAGCAGCGTCATCTCGGCTATGTGCCGCAACACTTTGGCCTATTTCCCAACATGACGGCGCTGGCCAACGTGGTGGCGGCGCTGGATCATATCCCCAAGGCGGAGCGGGTCGCGCGGGCCAAAGACTGGCTCGAGCGGGTAAATCTTCACGGCTTGCCGGATAGGCTGCCGGCCAACCTGTCCGGTGGTCAGCGCCAGCGGGTGGCCCTGGCCAGGGCCCTGGCCCGTGAGCCCAGAGTCTTGCTGCTGGACGAGCCCTTCTCCGCCGTCGACAGGGAGACCCGCGAGCGTCTCTATCTCGAGCTGGCCAGGCTCAAGGAGCAGCTGGCGATCCCTGTGATCATGGTGACTCACGATCTCAACGAGGCGTTGCTGCTGGCGGATCGCATGATCCTTATCAGCCAGGGCACCCTGCTGCAGCAAGGCAGTCCGCGGGAGGTGTTGAGCCGTCCGCGCAACGAGGCGGTCGCCAAACAGATGGGACTAAGAAACCTGTTCGACGCCCATGTGGTGGCGCAGGAAGCGGAGCGACAGATTACCTGGCTCAGGTTTGGTGAGCACCTGATTGCCGGTAATTACCGTGAAGAGTTAGATATAGGCGCCAAGGTGCGCTGGGTGATCCCTAATCAGGGGGTGAGGTTTAACTCCATCACCAAGGGGCGTCTGTGCCGCAGCTTCAACAAGCTCAGTATCACCATAGAGTCCTGCTTGAGTATGGGTGAGACCATGCGCATCCTCGCTAGCATCAAGGGGGTGAAGCATCATCTCAATGCCGAGGTGCCGCTGCATTTCGCCCAGAAGATGGGCCTGTCGCCCGGCGTCGAGACAGAGGTGGCCCTCAAGTCTGAGTTGATCCATATCCTGGAAAATGACTAAGCTGTTGCGCCGCTGAATAGAATATGATCAATCCTTAATACGGCTTCCATCTCCCCGATATTTGCCGTCATTTATCCTTGGGTATTAAGACTCGAGGAGACACACGATGCAGAAGAAACTCACAGGCACCCTAATCCTTTCTTGCGTACTCACCCTGCCGGCCTTCGCCGCCTACAACGGCCCCAAGGCGGGCGGCGTGATCCAGCAGGCTAGCGACGCCCACACGGCCAAAGATGACACACCAGTGGAGCTGACAGGCAAGCTGATCAAGAGCCTGGGGGATGAAAAGTACCTGTTTCGCGACAGCAGCGGCGAAGTCGAGGTGGAGATAGACAACGCCCTGTGGCGCGACATAGAGGTCTCCAGCGATACAACTGTCACCCTGAGGGGTGAGGTGGACGACGAATGGCGCGGTATCGAGATAGAGATCGACAGCATAGAGTTGGTGGATCAGGCGCATTAGGCCGAGACCAACTCGCTGGCGTGGGTGAAATGGGCCAAATGAGTTTAAACTAAATTTAATCTTGAAAGCCCTAAGCCCCTCGTCTATCCCATTGGTACTGGGATTTTTTGCGTGTAAGATACCGATATTGAAGAATTTAATGGAGGAGCTATGGCTCGTTGGTTTATCAGTTTAATGCTGTTGTCTGGACTGGCGGGGGCGAATGCGGCCCAGGCCAATCCGGCAGTGCTTGAGTTGCTATCGGATAGCCAAAGCCTGACTCCACAGAAGATGATCCAGCAGGCGGAGAAGACCTACTCTGGGGTGATATCCGAGTTTCAGATCGATGTGGAAAATGGTCAGTTGATCTATGAGATCAGCATGATCAACACCAAGGACGACACCATAAGCGAATTTGAGTTCTGGGCGAAAGATGGCCGACTCATTCGCCAGAAGGTGGAGGCCCTAGAAGCCGACGATAAGGATGAGCTCAAGGCGGTGCGCCTGCTCAAAGAGATGGAGCAGAGCTTCTCGCAACTGCTTAAGCTGGCCATGGGTGACAGCAACGCCCATATTCTCGAGGCGCAGCTGGATCACGACCTGGGCATCAGCTACTTGGAACTCAAGCTTATCGATGCCAACGGCAAACATAAGATAGCCTTCGATATCGAAAATCAGCGGCCTTTGCCCCTGTTGAAGTGGGATTAACAGATGAAAATATTACTGGTAGAAGATGATGCGACCACCACAGAGTATGTGGTCAAGGGATTTGCCGAACAGGGGCACAATATCGAAACCGCTAGCGATGGCCATCAGGGCCTGTTGCTGGCCACCAGTATGCAGTATGACCTGGTGATATTGGATCGCATGCTACCGCAGCTCGACGGCCTCAAGCTATTGGCGGCGCTGCGCGCGACCAGCAACCAGACACCGGTACTCATCCTGTCGGCGCTGAGCCATGTGGATGAGCGCGTTAAGGGCCTCAGGGCCGGTGGCGACGACTACATGACCAAGCCTTTTGCCTTCTCCGAACTCCTGGTGCGCGCCGAGAAGCTGATGCAGCGTGGGAACTCCGCGCCGGCGCAGACAGAGCTTAAGGTGGGCGAGCTGGTGATGGAGCTGTTGACCCGCAAGGTAACCCTGGCGGGCAGCGAGATCTTACTGCAACCCAAAGAGTTTCAACTGCTCAAGTACTTGATGGAACACCCGAATCAGGTGATCAGCCGCACCCTCTTGTTCGAGGCGGTGTGGGATTACCATTTCGATCCTCGCACCAATGTGATCGACGTGCATATCGCCAAGCTGAGACGTAAGTTTGAAGAGCTGGGCTTTGGCGAGCTGATCGAAACGGTTCGAGGGGCTGGCTATCGCCTCCGTCAAGGGCATTAGACCCTATCAGAGTAGTGCCTGGCGCATTACCATCATCTTCTCTGCCCTGGTGACCCTGATTATCGGCACCCTGTTGTTTGGCATGTATCGCCAATTGATAAACGAGCAGGAGCTGCAGACCAATCAGCACCTGGCAGCAGAAAAACTGCGTTATCAGCAGATGGCGCTCACCCTGGACAGACGCAGCTTTGCCACCCAGATCCGCACCGCAGATCCCAAGACGGCCCTGGTGGTGTGGCGCAGCTCGCTGGATCTGGTGGGGGCGCTGAGCCTGATGCCAGATGACATGCCGCTGCTGCCTGAGACGCGTGACTTTCCCATTCTCACCAGCGGGCCGGACAAGCTGCATATTCTTACCGGTGGCCTGGTGATCACCCGTTATGGCCCTGTGCTTATCGCCACCCGCACCGATCAGCTCGCCACCCTTATCGAGCGTTTCGTCAACGCGGCCATCACGGCGCTGATGTTGACTATTGTGCTGACCCTGGCCCTGGGCTATTTGTTTTCCAAGGCGATTCTGCGCCGCTTGGTGCAGTACAACCGCCTGAGTCGCCGCATCGAGCGGGGCGAGTATTCCACCCGTCTGCCAATCAGCTGGCGCCAGGATGAGTTTGACATGCTGGCGGGTAACTTTAACCAGGTGCTGGATACCCTGGAGGCTAACCTGCACGCGGTGCGTGGCGCCACCGACAATATCGCCCACGATCTCAGAACTCCGCTGTCTCATCTGAGGATAGGCCTGGAGCAGTTACCGCAGCGGCCCGCCGAGGAACTGGATGAGGCCAGCGCCATCCTGATCGAGGAGCTGGATCACTGCCTGGCGACCTTCGATGCCATGCTCTCCCTCACCCGTATCGAGGAGGGGCAGCAGGATCTCGAGCTACAACCCTTGAGCCTTAACGACCTGTGTCAGGATTTGTTTGAGATGGCCGAGGCGATGGCCGAGTCCAATCGCCAGACCCTGAGCCTGTCGCTGGATCAAGACTATAGCGTGATGGGGGATAAATACCTGCTGTTCCAGGCGCTGTTTAACCTGGTGGACAACGCCATCAAGTATTCCGGCGAGGGCGCCAAGATTGAGATAATCCAGCAAGGCAATGAAATACTGATCCGCGATAATGGGCCGGGTATCCCGGATGACGCCACCGAGAAGGTGTTCGATCGTCTGGTGCGTCTGGACCCGAGCCGTCACAACAAGGGTACGGGATTGGGGCTTTCGCTGGTCAAGGCTATCCTGCAACGTCATAATGCCCGCATCGAGCTCTCCGATAACCAGCCTGGGCTGCAGGTGAGCATACGTTTTTCATAGGGCCGACATTTCATGTACAAGATCATTGCCGACGAGACCGACTTTCTGGTGATCGACAAGGCACCCGGGGTTCACTTTCACAGCCAAGACGGCAGTGCCGGCGTGATGGCGCAGCTGGAGCGGGATCTCGATATCAAGCTCTATTCTGTGCATCGCCTGGATACCATGACATCTGGCCTGTTGCTGTTTGCCAAGTCGAGCGAGGCGGCGGCAGCTTTTACCCAGCGCTTTAGCGAGCACAAGGTGCAGAAGTACTATCTGGCGCTGGCCAAGGGCAAGCCGAAGAAGAAGCAGGGCAGCATAGTGGGCGACATGGCCAAGTCTCGTCGCAGCATGTATAAGCTGCTGCGCAGCAAGGAGAACCCGGCGATCACTCAGTTTTTCTCGCAATCCGTGGCCGAGGGTCTGCGTCTCTATCTGCTCAAGCCGCTCAGTGGTAAGACACATCAGCTTAGGGTGGCGCTGGCCAGCCTTGGGGTGCCGATCCTCGGCGATAGCCTCTATGGTGGTGAGGAGGCCGATCGTGGCTACCTGCACGCCTTCGCCCTAGGGTTCGAATGGCAGGGGCAGGCTTATGCCTATCAGCGCGCGCCTGAGCAGGGCGAGGCATTTGGCCTGGATGGGGTAAAAAACCAGTTGCAAACATGGGGTAAGCCTGAGAAGTTAGATTGGCCAAAACGAAATTGAGTCAATTAAGGAAGCCTGTCTATGGATACCAATAAACTGCTGCTCGTCATCATCGCTATTCTGCTGCCACCGGTTGCCGTCTTCTTGAAGAGTGGTGTCGGTAAGGATCTGCTGATCAACATCATTCTCTGCCTGCTGTTCTTCATTCCAGGCCTGTTACACGCCCTGTGGGTGGTGACCAAATCTTAAGTCTTGTTCGAGACTAAATATTGCTCGAGATTCAGTCTTGTTCGATATCTAGCAATAGAGCGCGGCATAGGCTGCGCTTTTTTATGGCAGATTGTTACCCCTGGCCTGAACAGTGAGTTCAAGCCACCTCCCTTTTTCTCCGTATCTCGACTTGCCAGACTCGCTGGGTCTAATTCAAACCAGTAAAGGAGAGAAGATGAATAAGATCTGGAGTCCGGATACCCTGGCGGTCCCTGCGGCCAACTATCATCAATGTGCGCTAATCCCTGCGCCCTCGCGTTGGCTGAATATTGCCGGACAGCTGGGCATAGACAGGCAGGGCAAGCTTGCGCCCCATGCAGAGGGGCAGATAGTGCAGGCGTGGGAGAACTTACGCGCCGTGTTACGGGCCAACGAGATGGACCTGAAAGACTTGGTGTCGGTGCGTATCTACCTTGTCGACAGAGATGATCTGCCAGCCTACCAAGCCGCCAAGGCGCGTCTGGGGTTCGATGTGGGCGGATTGCCAACCACCTTGCTCTTCGTCCAGGGGCTGTTTGACCCACACTGGCGGGTAGAGATCGAGGCGCAGGCGGCTAAGGCTTTCGAGGGGGATTAGGCCGCTGGCGCCCAATTTAAGCCGAACTGACTTGCATTAAATTTGTACTGTTAACTTTCTGATAACCCAACGGGGCGGCGTTTTAGGCTATAATCGCCGCCATGAACAGAAAGAAGAAAATCAATCAAACACTTAAGGCCAAGGCGAAGAAGGCGAACGCTAAACTTCATCGCACAGGTAAGCCTAAGTATATCGCCAAGGCCGAACGCGAACGACTCGCCGAGGCGGCCGAACCACCCGCTGAACTCGTCTCTTAGGTTAGAGACCTTCCTCAATTTATTTTCATTCGTCCCGTTGGGGCGCTTTACTGCCGACATCTTCCTATCTTGACTCTCCTGACGAGATACACATTGGAGTTGTGCCCGGCGTGAGCGACCCAAGACTGGGCAATGCTTGGGCGGCTTGATGTAGCGCGTCCGCTGACAAGGCTAGATAGGCCGATATGGCTATCGCCTAAATAAGGAGAACCATGAATACTGTTTATACCGTTGGAGAGCTGGAGTCGTTTCTGGTGGCGATTTTAGTGCTCTTTATTGGCCATTCGGTTAATCGTCACGTGGCAGCGTTTCGTAAATATAATATTCCCGAACCCATAGTGGGTGGCCTGCTGGTGGCGGCTGTGATCACCGCGCTGCATTCCTACAACATTTCGTTGGAGTTTTCTCTGTCGATGCAGAATACCCTGATGCTGATGTTCTTCAGTAGCGTGGGGCTGGCGGCCAGTTACAAATTATTGATGAAGGGTGGCACCAAGGTGTTCCTGTTTCTGGCTATCGCCTCGCTCTACATCATTATTCAGAATGCCGTGGGGGTCAGTATCGCCACCGCCCTGGGGCTGGAACCGCTGATGGGACTGATCGCCGGTTCGATCACCCTGTCGGGAGGCCACGGCACAGGTGCGGCCTGGGCGCAGACCTTCTCCGATCAGTATGGTATCAACACCCTGGAGCTGGCGATGGCGGCGGCAACCTTCGGCCTAGTGATGGGCGGTATCATAGGTGGTCCAGTGGCGCAGCGCCTGATCAACAAGAATGGTCTCATCTCCGCTTACGGTGTCGGTGGCAATCACCACAAGGACCATCCGGATCTGGTGACCTATGACCAGCTCGAAGAAGACAGGGTGACGGCCAAGAGTATCCTTGAGGTGCTCTTTATTCTCTTGTTGTGTGTGGCCGGTGCCAAGTGGTTTGGCTCCCTGGTGGGCTATCTGGATATCGGCTGGTTGAAGATGCCTGAGTTCGTCTATGCGCTCTTCTTCGGTGTGGTGATCACCAACATCACAGAGGTGTCGCGTGGTTTTAAGATCAACCGCGAGAGTGTCGACGTCTTGGGGACGGTTTCCCTGGCGCTCTTCCTGGCCATGGCGCTGATGAATCTTAAGCTGTGGGAGATCTTCGATTTGGCGGTGCCGCTGCTCATTATCTTGTTGGTGCAGACCGCCGTGCTGGCACTGTTTGCCTATTGGATCACCTTCAAGCTGATGGGCGCCAACTATGACGCCGCCGTCATGGCCGGTGGTCACTGTGGATTTGGCTTGGGTGCCACGCCGACGGCTGTGATGAACATGGGGGCCCTGGTGTCACGCACGGGCCCATCGCCTCAGGCCTTCATGGTGGTGCCCATCGTCGGTGCCTTCTTCATCGACATAGTTAACGCCATCATATTGCAGGGCTATCTCAGCTTTATCGGCTAGCCTTACTCGCTTAGTATTAAAAAAGCACCCTAGGGTGCTTTTTTGCTATTGGCCCTCAGCCTGAGGATGATCCCGGCGATATAGGGTCCAATGTTCTATCTGCTCGCCACTGGGCAGGGTGCAGATGCCGCTCTCGAGGTCGAGCGTGCCGTTTAAGGATTCGCAGTAGAGGGCGGCTGGGTTCGCCATAGACAGTGGTTTGGACTCTGCGGCGTCTTGCTCCTTGTCCACCTGCGTCTGACAAGCCGCTAAGCCAAGGGTGAAAAGCAGCGCCGCTATGGTGTGGGATATCTTCATGTCATTTTCCTATTCTCTGATTAGCGATTAACCCTTTATAACGTTGCCGCGTCGAAAAAGGGTTAAGCGCGAAGATCAATGTAGAGCCGGAATAAAGTAGAGGCTGTTGGCATACACCTTCTGCGAGCCAAGCCAGATATTTCTAAATAAGAGATTGTCCGCCAGGGCCACCAGGGCGCCCTTGCCGTGTCGCTCCACGAGAATGGCGGGGGTCTGACTCAGGCTGCGCTGATACTCCTCTGCCAGGAAGCCGTCCAGCAGGGGCTCATCGGCGTAGGTGGCGGCGGTGACGAAAGGCGGCTGGTTCTTGCTCAGGCCAAACGCCTTGTTCTTCAGCACTGGCAGGCGATTGCCACCCAAGCCGAAGGTGATCGGGTGACTGGTGTCCAGATTCAGTGCCAGTACGGCGCCGCCGATCGCCTGGCGTGCATCCAGCTTGCCCTTGTCGCCGAAGGCGAGGCCATCGGTGGCGAACAGCTGACTGAAATAACGTTTCTCTCTGATATCGCTCTTGAGCAGGTTGCCCTTGGATAGCCACTGCAGCGCGCCTTTCTGGGCGACGATGACGCCTCCCTCTATGGCGAATTGTCCCAGCTTGCGAGCGTATTTATCTTCCAGGTTGGCGTAGCTTCCGTCCATGAGGAACACATGGGTGTATGGCGTCAGATCTATGCTGGGCAGACGGCTGACATCCACCTGGGTCAGGGGGGCACCGATAAGGTTGTCCATGAAATACCAGAGTTCACCCACTTCGGTCGACGAGGTGCCGTAGCCGGTCACCACTAGCGCCTTGATGGGGGCTATATCGTGAAAATCCGGGCTGCCGAGGTCTATTCCTGAGCTGGCAAGTCCAGTATCCACGCCCACTAGCTGCACCCGATGTTGCTTAGCCAGCGCGGCGAGCCTTTCGAGCAGGGCGTCCGGCGCTAAGGCGGCCTGGGCCACTGGGATCTGTAGGGTGCCGGCCTCCATATTCAGGGGCTGGCCGTCGAGATTAAGGCTGAAGGGCTTGGCGGCAAACTTGACCCGAATGCCCTCGCTAAGCAGGGCCTGCAGCATGGGCGCGGCGTTCTGCTGTCGCCAATCGATCAACACCGCGACGTTATTGCTGCTCAGCATGCCGGGCGTTCTGGCTTGCGGCTCGGTGAGCAGGTCGTCGACATTCAGGTTAACGTTGCGGGCCATCTGCAGGTTATAGGAGAAGGCCAGGTTCCAGCTGGAGACGTCGTAGAAGGTAGCGTCATCGAATTCGGTGCGCAGATCGAACATGGCCAGTAGCAGCGTCTTCTGCGGCTGATTGATGGGCACGAACAGGCTGTCGTCTTGGCCGTACTGATGTCTGCCCTGCTGCATCCTTTCCTTGAGATAGAAGAAGGCGATTCCATGACGGCGCAGCAGGTGGGCGAGATCGTCGCGTCTGCCGGGATCCCCCGGCGCGCCGAGCAGGAAGCCGGCTTCGCGCCCCGATGGTGGGTGTTTGTCTTTGCGCTGATAGAAGCGGCTCTGATACTGCTTCAGCTCATCTGCCAGTGCCAGGGCCCCCTTGAGGCTGGAGAAGGAGGTGGCTATCTGGTTGTCTATGGCCTGGCTGAAACGCAGCAGGCCATTCTTTGAATCCTGCTGCTGTCCGCGCACGCTGGCCTGTTCAAACAGTATGCCTACCGCGCCGTTAATGTCCGGGTAAGTCGAGCCTTTGCCATAGTAGAAATCGTCAAACATCTGCTTGGTAAAATAGCGCTGCTTGCCCTCGTCCAGTGCCTTGGCATGGAAGCTGGCGAATTTTTGGGTGATCGCCTGATTCTCCTTGGGGGTCAGCGGATGGGTGCGTGTCGGTACCCCAGGCTGGAAGAAGAAGGTCTGGTCGTGGCCCATCTCGTGGAAGTCGCCCAGGTAGTGAGGCTGCCACTTGTGGAACAGGGCGATGCGGCCCTGAGACTCGGGGTGGCGCAGGAACAGCCAGTCACGATTAAGGTCGGCAAAATAGTGATTGCGTCTGCCGGCGGGCCAGTTTTGTCTGTGCTCGTTATGATTCTCGTCGCTCACTTTTACCTTACCGGTATAGTTGTTGGTCCAGGTTGAGAAACGATCTAGGCCATCTGGATTCTGAGACGGGGTGATCAACACCACTGCCTTATCCAGTAACTCCAGCACCCAGGGTTCCTGACTCTGGCTGAGGCGATAGCTGACCTCAAGTGCCGCATGGGCGCCGCTGGCTTCGTCACCATGGATCGAATAGGCCAGCCAGATGATCAGCGGGCCATCGGGGGCCTTACCCGCTTTCACTTGCTGACGCCCTTGGATGATCTGTGCCAACTTGGCCTGGTTGGCGGATGAGGTGATCACCGCCGTGAGCTGTTGTCTGGCTTCGTGGCTCTGTCCAGTGGATTCCAGGCTGACTCTGGGACTGTTTTGGGCGAGCTGCTTGAGATAATAGTTGATCTGATCATGGCGCAGATGCCACTGGCCAAGGGGGTAACCGAGGAACTCGCTGGGTGATGCCAGGCTGCTGTTTGTCTGGTAGGCGGACGAGACTGAGATCACGCTTTGAGCATTTGTCGCAAAGCTCGCGAGCAGGGGAACGATAGAAAGCAGCAAAAGGCAGAGTTGCAGCATGGTAATGCTCTTTATTATTGTATATAAAGGCTAAATTAACAGTTAGACCTGTCAGTTTCCAGCTTACGGTCTGACTTTAGCCATACTGCCAAGGCAAAAATCTCACGACTATTAGACAAAGGGGCTACAAAGCTGGTGATAGTCGGAGTATCATAGTCTTAATTCTTACTAAAACACTCGGGTTTATCCTGACGGAGCATGTCTTAATGATCACCATTTCCGATGCAGCTCAGGCGCATTTTGTTAAGCTACTCGCTGACCAGCCTGAAGGAACTCATATTCGCGTTTTTGTTATCAGCCCAGGTACCCCTTCGGCTGAGTGTGGCGTGTCTTACTGTCCGCCGGATGCCGTAGAGGCAGACGACATCGAACTCGAATTTAATGGTTTTCATGCCATGGTGGATGAGAAGAGTGCTCCTTTCCTCGAAGAGGCTTCGATCGATTTCGTTACCGATCAACTCGGTTCGCAGCTAACTCTGAAGGCGCCTAATGCCAAGATGCGTAAGGTCGATGCCGATGCGCCGCTGAAAGAGCGTATCGAGTATGTGATCCAGTCTGAAATCAACCCTCAGCTGGCCAGCCACGGCGGTAACATCATGCTGGTGGATATCGACGAAGCCGGTATTGCTATCCTGCAATTTGGCGGTGGCTGTAACGGTTGCTCTATGGTTGACGTGACCCTGAAAGATGGCATCGAGAAGCAGCTATTGGATATGTTCCCTGGCGAGCTGACCGGGGTGCGTGATGTCACCGAACACCAACACGGTGAACATTCTTACCAATAATACCTATCGTAGTAAATAATTGATCATGCTAGCTTGTTAAAACGTCCGATAACGGTGTTAGTATTTTAGATTGTAGAATAACTACTTATCGAAAATACTGCCTTGTTCTCGAATGTTTTTCCTACGCTATTTCTGATCACTTACTTACCGTGATTGGTATAAAGAGTAAGCAAGCAGACAGCGGGATGACTTAGGTCATCCCGTTTTCGTTGGAGTCAACATCTTGCTGAGGCGGTAGTGGTAATCCAGTGCTAGGCTGAGGCTACGGGTGAGCATAAACAGACTCATGGCGGCCCACAGGGCATGGTTGCCATGGTCCTGCAGCAGCGCCCAAGTGGGGAAGAAGACCGCGAAGGTGGCGAGTATCATGGTGTTGCGCATGGCCTTGCCCTGGGCAGCGCCGATATAGACGCCGTCAAACAGGTAGGAGCCGAAGGCGAGTAGCGGCAGGGCAACGACCCAGGCAAGATAGGCCTGAGCCTCCTGGCGCACCTTAGGTATGTTGGTCAGAAGATGGATTATCTGCTCGCCCCACAGGGCAAAAAATAGGGTGAACAGCAGGGCAAAGATGGCCGACCATAGCCCGGCGAGGGTGACGCTTTGGGTTAGGCGCTCATGGCTCTTTTCGCCCACGGCCCGCCCTACCTCGGCCTCACCATAATAGGCTATGCCATCCAAGGCGTAGGAGATGAGCAGCAGGAGGTTGAGCAGCACGGCGTTGGCGGCCACCGTATTGTCGCCCAGGTTGGCTCCCTGAAAGGTCATGAAGGCGAAGGCGAGTTGCAGGCAGAGGCTGCGCACAAAGATATCCAGGTTGAGGCGCACCAATCTCTGATAGCAGTTGAGCGACAGACTGCGGCACAGTGGCATAAAGGCGAAGTCACCTTCCTGTTTGATGGTGCGCAGTACCATGCTGGCAGCCACGGCAAAACCAGTCATGTCGGCCAGTACAGAGGCCAGGGCAGCCCCTTCGACGCCCCAGCCTAGCCCCATCACAAACAGGAGGTCCAGCAGTATGTTGATGATGTTGGCGGCGATGAGCTGCCACATGGCGGCCTTAGGTTGCTGGCGACCCAGTAGCCAACCTAGCAGTGCCAGGTTGACCAGAGCGAATGGGGTAGACCAGATGCGGATGTTGAAATAGGCCTGGCTGTAATACTGTACCTGCTCGCTGGCATCGGAGAGTGCCATGGCCGTGTCTATGATGGGTTGCTGCAGAAGCAGGACTAATAGCGCGAGTAGAAGTGCCAGGCTGGTCGACTGTATCAGCAGACGGTATTGGGTTTGCATCTCTTTGGCGCCGAAGGCCTGCGCTACCAAGCCCGTAGTCGACATGCGCAGGAAGCCCAGAATCCACAAAATCAGGGTGATCACCGTTGACCCGACGGCGACTCCCCCTAAATAATAGGCGTTACTCAGATGTCCCACGACGGCAGTATCGACCAGCCCCAGCAGGGGAACCGTAATGTTAGACAGAATCATGGGGACGGCGAGCGCGAACAGCTGGCTATTTTTCTGTTTATTTAACAATAAGTTTAGTGGCGACATAGACTCTCAGAGGTTACTCAATATGTTTAGAAGCGTGATAGCAGCGCTATTGGCCTGTCTCAGTTATTCGGCTCAGGCGGTGGTGATTCTACAATATCATCATGTATCCGAGGATACCCCTAAGGTGACCAGCGTGACACCCGCTCAGTTCAGAGAGCAGATGAGCTACCTGAGGGAGAATGGCTTCAAGGTCAAGCCCTTGACCCAAGTGGTCGAGGCGCTAAAGCAGGGACGGGAACTGCCCGACAAGACGGTGGCCATCACCTTCGATGATGGCTATCAGAACATTGCCGATACCGCCCATCCTATCTTGAAGGAGTTCGGCTACCCCTACACCATCTTTATCTCCATCGATCCCATAGTGCGCAAGCATAAGAATGTGATGAACTGGGCGACCCTGAAACGCCTCAGCGATGAAGGGGTGACGCTGGCCAATCACAGCTGGGGCCATGAGCATCTGATCCGACGCCTGCACGGTGAGGATGAGCAGGCCTGGTTGGCCCGGATTAAGGACAATCTACTCGCCACCGAGGCAGAGATACAGGCAAAAACCGGCCAGAGTGTGAAAATGTTAGCCTATCCCTATGGCGAATATAATACGGCCATAGAGACCTTAATGGAAAGCTTAGGTTTCGTGGGTTTTGGGCAGGAGTCTGGCGCCGCTGGAGGCTACTCGTCGCTTACCGCCTTACCGCGCTTTCCGGTGGCGGGGGCCTATGCGGATCTTACCTCACTCAAGGCCAAGCTCTATAGCCTGAACATGCCAGTGCTGGCGATCACGCCGCGCAATACGCAGCTAGAGCAGGGACAGTGGCGACCCGAGATGCAGGTGACCCTGGATATGACAGATATCCTTGCCGGGCAGGTGATGTGCTTCGTACAGGGGCAAGGCGCCATGAAGCCGACCTGGTCGAGTGAGGATACCTTTAGTATTCGCGCGCTGATGGATCTACCGCCGGGTCGTTCACGTTATAACTGTACCGCGCCAAGTAAGGTGAGTGGTCGTTACTACTGGTTCTCCCAGGCCTGGGTTAGACCGAAAAATGATGGTACCTGGATACAGGAGTAACGTGTGTTAGGAGATCTCCGCCGTCTTGTTGCTGTTGAGTAGCTGCATCAGCCGGGTGGGGATCTTATCCAGATGTAATATTTCCTTGTGGGCATTGAGCTCGGCAGCTGCGCCCGGCATGCCCCAGACCACAGAGCTGGCCTCATCTTGTATTATGGTGTGACTGCCGGCGGCCTTGAGTCGTTCCAGCCCCTGGGCGCCATCTCTTCCCATGCCAGTCAGCAGTATGCCTATGGTATCGGCGCCATAGCACTCGGCGATACTGTTGAACAACACATCCACGGCGGGTTTATGGCGATTGACCGGATCTGAATCCAGCAGCTTGGTATAGAGCCTGGTGCCACGCTTCTCCACCGCTAGGTGTGCATCCCCAGGCGCCAGATAGGCGGTACCGCTCTCTATAAGCTCTCCCCCTTTGGCCTCGATCACCTTCATCGCCGAGTGGGTATCCAGTCGCTTGGCGAAAGAGAGGCTAAAGGCGGCGGGAATATGCTGGGTAATGACTATGGGAGGCGTATTTGCCGGCAGCGGAGTGATCACCCGTTGGATCGCCTCGGTACCGCCGGTGGAGGCGCCGATGGCGATCAACTTGTCCCCTGTGTTTTCAAACTTACTACTTGTGGTTACCCGGGCCACCGGACGGGTGAGCGGCTTAACATGGCTGACGGCGGCGGTGCGCACCTTGTCGATCAGCTCATCGGTATAATCCAGCAATGTATTGGTGAGGTCCGACTTAGGTTTAGAGATGAAGTCTACCGCCCCTAAGGCCAAGGCCTCCAGGGTGACCTCGGCGCCCTTGTGGGTCAGGGTTGAGACCATGACGACCGGCATAGGCCTGAGTTTCATCAGGTTGCGCAAGAAGGCGATGCCATCCATCTTGGGCATCTCGATATCTAGGGTCAGCACATCTGGGTTGAACTGCTTGATCAGGCTCCTGGCCTCGTAGGGATCTTCGGCAGAGGCGACCACCTTGATATCCGGCGCCTGTGAGAGCATATGGGTAAGCAGCTGCCTGACCAGAGGTGAGTCATCTATGATCAATGCTTTTATCATCTGGCGCCATCCTCTCGTGTCATCTGTCTCATGCTCTAGCACCGAGTCGTTGCCGCACCAGGGCGGCATGTTGAGGTTGATAGATGGTTTGACCGATCAGTTTGAAATCGCTGGAGATATTATGCAGCGTCTCCGAATGGCCGATAAATAGGTGGCCATCTTCGGCGAGCAGTTGTCGAAACTGGCGGATGATCTTCACCTTGGTCTGGATATCGAAGTAGATGAGCACATTGCGACAGAAGATGAGATCGAAGGGGCCGTGCATGGGCCACTCGCCCAGTAGGTTTAACTGTTTAAAGTGGATCAGTCGCTTGAGCGAGTCGCAAAGCCTGACCTCATCGGCATTAGGTCCTGGCTCGACATACTGGTTCAGCAGTGACTTGGGCAGGTTGGCCATAGCCTCCTGGCTGTAGATACCGGCCTTGGCCCTGTCCAGCACGTTGGTGTCGAGATCCGTGGCGAGTATCTTCAGATCCCAGCTGGCCGGTGGAAAGTGTTTCGCCAGAGTCATGGCGATGCTGTAAGCCTCTTCGCCGCTAGAGCAGGCCGATGACCAGATGCGCAGGCGACGGTTGCGTCTCTGTTGCCACTGAGGCACCAAGTGCTGCTCGAGATAGTCGAAGTGGTGCGCCTCGCGAAAGAAGGAGGTGAGGTTAGTGGTTAGGGCGTTGATGAAGTTGATCAGCTCACCGCCATCGTCCTCGAGTCTTTGGCAATACTGATTGAAGTTATTCAACTTGAGCGCACGCAGGCGTCTGCTGAGGCGCGAGTAGACCATGTGCTGCTTCCTGTCTGGCAACACTATGCCCGACTCGCGATAGGCAAGCTGTCGAATAAATTCGAAGTCTTGCTGTGCCATCGGAAATTCCTTTTCGTTGCTCTGTTCCAATTGTTTCCCCTAGCCTGATCTTGGCTCCTGGCGTTCGATTCGACTCAATGGGGGCGCCTTCCCTTGGCGCCCATAGACTTTATACCAATCGTAATCAATAACTGATCGCTTACTTACAATGGTTAGTATTAAAACTCATTCCACTCCTCGTTGCTGATATTCAGGGGGCCATGGCTGTCGCCGGATACCAGCGAGAGCGGCGCCGAGGTCATGCCCGAATGCACCGGGGTCTGGGACTGGAAGAAGCCGAGCTGGGCCTTCATGTTGCGTGCCTGCTCCGCCATGGCATCGCCGGCGGCCGATACCTGTTCGACCAGGGCGGCATTTTGCTGCGTCATCTCATCCATCTGGGAGATCGCCTTGTTGACCTCCTGGATGCCCGCCGATTGTTGATCTGAGGCTATGCTGATCTGGCTTATCATGTCGGCTACCTTAGTGACAGCCTGCACTATATCTTCCAGAGTCTCGCCAGACTGGTTAACCAGCTGGGTGCCGTCGGTTACCTTGGTCACGCTGTCGCGGATCAGCTCCTTGATCTCCTTGGCGGCGCCGGCGCTGCGTTGGGCCAGATTACGCACCTCGCCAGCCACCACGGCAAAGCCGCGACCTTGTTCGCCCGCTCTGGCGGCCTCGACGGCGGCATTGAGGGCCAGCAGATTGGTCTGGAAGGCGATCTCATCGATCACCCCTATGATGTCGGCGATGCGCTTGCTCGATTCGTTGATCGCCTCCATGGCGGTCACGGCCTGGTCGACCACCTTGCCACCATGGGCGGCCTTAGTGTTGGCCTCCTGGGCCAGTTGGTTGGCGACCGTCGCGTTTTGCGCGCTCTGGGTGACCGTCGCCGTCATCTCCTCCATGCTGGAGGCGGTCTCTTCGAGGGAGGCGGCCTGCTCCTCGGTACGCTGACTCAAATCGGCATTACCTTGGGCTATCTCTTCCGCCCCCGAGGTGACGGTATTGGCAGACTGGTTGATGCCGTCAAGCACCTCGGTCAACTTGGAGGCGGTGGCATTGGCATCGGCCTGTAGCTTACCAAACTGGCCTTGATATTCGCCCTGGATCTGACGATTGAGATCCCCCTTGGCTAGGCCATCAAACATGTTCACCACATCGCCGATCACCTGATCGGCGATACCGACCAGACGGTTGAGACCGTTAGAGAGGTTGAGGAAGAAGCCTTCTTTATCCTGGGTGCCGACCCTCAGGGAGAGATCGCCCTTGCTGGCGGCGCTGATGATGGAGTCTATCTCATGCTCTATGGCTACCTCGGCGGTTCTGTCGGACCACTCCACAACCGTGCCTATGCTGGTGCCGTTAGGGTCGCGGATGGGATTGGCAACCACCTGGAAGGTGCGTCCGCCCACCTTGAGTTGGCTGGTATAGGTGTTGGTCAGCGTCTTGAGCAGGTTGCGCTGGTGGCTGGGATTCTTGTGGAAGTTGTCTATGTTGACGCCGATGAGGTTGCTGGCATCGAAGTTCGGCAGATCCTTGGCGATATCGTTCTGCGCCTGCTTGAACATCTGGCTGACGGCTTTGTTCATGTAGATGATATTCAGATCGGCGTCGGCCACCATGGTATTGGAGGAGACATTGTCCAGCGCCTGCTTGATGCGGGCGTTTTCGGCGGCCAGCTGACGCTCTGTAGCCTCCTTGGCCAGCTTCTCGGTCACATCCTGCCATTCGACCACAGTCCCCGTGCGCACGCCATTCTCAAATACCGGGGTGGCGATCAGGGTGAAGTCCAGCCCCGCGACCTGGATGCTGGTGTCATAGCTGCCGGTGAGCCTGTCGAGCATCTTACGTTGATGGGCAGGGTTCTGGTGGAAGAGATCGATATTGCTGCCGATCAGGCTATCTGTGTTGAACTTGGTCAGCGTCTGTTGCAGTGTCTGCTCATTGTCCTTAAGCATCTGGGTAACAGAGTCGTTGAGGTAGATGATGTTGTAATCGGCATCCGCCACCATGACGTTGGCACGGCAGACATCTAATGCCTGCTTGATGCGGCTGTTCTCCTGAGCCAGCTTGTTCTCTGCGTCGGCCTTGGCCAGGGCTTCCGTCTTATCCTGCCATTCGACCACGGTTGCGATGCGCTGATGCTCATCGTCAAACACGGGGGAGGCGATCAGCGAGAAGATGCGACTGCCTACTTTGATCTGAGCGGAATGAGGTCGCTTCAGGCTGGCTATGATGTTCTGCTGATGGCTGGGTTGCTGGTGGAAGGTGTCCATGTTGGTGCCAATCAGCGTATCGACGCTGAAGCTGGTAATGACCTGCTGTATGTCTGATTCGGCCTGCTCCAGGGTGTGGCGTAGCGACTGGTTAAGGAAGTTAATATTGCCTTGTGGGTCGGCTAACATCACGTTGGCCTGACAGATCTCCAACGCCCTCAGCTGCGCCTGGCTGGCTTGATTGGCGTGCCATTGCTGGGTCAGGCTGTGGCTGATCTCTGGCCAATGAGGATAGTCGAAGGTGGAAAAGCTGGGGGGATTCTTGCCATTGATCGCCTGGCGGATCTCGTCGAAGGCCTGTCGCAGATTGTGTTGCACCTGTCCCTGCTGTTGAATACCCAGGGCGATGATGGCGATGGCAATCACCTGAGCTATGCCAACCCAGAGCGAGGGCTGCTGGGTGAAGGCCAATAGGGCTGCGACGGCGGCGATAAGCAGTCCAATGATTGGCAGATTGTTTGCGTTGCCAGTCTTGCTGTTCATTGCATCCATTCTCTGTTCCTCTCTTGCCGGTTTAGGCGCTGATAGCCTGTGTCGATTCAGCGTCGATAGTATTGATGATGTTTGACAGTTGGGCGGCCTCGGGCAACACCTCGCTGTTTAGTAGGGTGTCGATATCCAAAAGGATGACCATCTTGTCCGCCAGATTGGCGAGTCCCTTGATGAAGGTGAGATCTGTCTCTTCGCCAAAGTCAGGAGCATCGCGAAGATCCTTGTGATGGACGCTGAAGACATCGGAGACGGCATCGACCACTATGCCGATCACCTTGTGTTCGTCGCCGACGCAGACCTTGATGACGATCACCACAGTGGTGGGGCCATAGTCTAGGCTGGCGATACCGAATCTCTGCCGCAGATCTATGATGGGCACTATGGTGCCGCGCAGGTTGATCACCCCTTTGACATGGCCCGGGGAGTTGGGAATGACGGTCGTGGGCTCCCAGCCTCGTATCTCCTGTACCGAGAGAATGTCGACGCCATACTCCTCATCGGCCATGATGAAAGTTAGATACTGGTCGCTGGCATCGTCTTTGGCGGTGAGTGTGATGCCTGCTTCATCTGCCTGTGTCATGGATGAATCTCCCTTTTCATTTGGTTCCCTAGGCGGCGTGCTCTTGGGTACTGTTGATGCCCGCGAGGCCGACTAATCCGGCAATATCTATGATCAAGGCAACCGTGCCGTCGCCGAGTATGGTGGCCCCCGAGATGCCGGGCACCTTGCTGTAGTTGTCTTCCAGGCTCTTAATCACCACTTGCTGCTGAGACAGAAGCTCGTCGACCAAGAGTCCGACCTTGTCGTTGTTGGCATCGACCACCATCACCAGGCCATCTTTAATCTGTTTGGCGTCGGCCTCATGATTGAAGGCCTCGTAGACCTTGAGCACTGGCAGATATTCGTCCCGTAGACGAACCACCTCATGCTCTTCACTCAGGCGATTGATGTGGGCCGTGGGCACCTCGAGTGACTCATGGATCGCGACTAGAGGCACGACATAGGTGTGTCTGCCTATGCGGACCAACTGGCCGTCGAGGATCGCCAGGGTGAGCGGCAGGCGTATGGTAAAGCGGCTGCCCTTATCCTGGGTGGATTTCAGCTCTATGGTGCCGTTGAGTTCGTGGATGTTTCTCAGCACCACATCCATGCCGACGCCTCGTCCCGAGAGGTCGGAGACTGTCTCTGCGGTAGAGAAGCCGGGTTTAAAGATAAGCTGGTGAATGGCCTCTTCGCTGAGCTCTTCATCGCTGCCTACCAGCCCCTTGGCCCGTGCCTTGTCGAGGATCTTTTGGGTATTCAGGCCGGCGCCGTCATCGATGATCTCTATGATGATGTTGCCGCCCTGATGGAAGGCATTCAGTGTGAGAGTGCCTGTCTCGGGCTTACCCTTCTGGCGGCGCACCTCTGGAGTCTCGAGGCCGTGGTCGAGGGAGTTTCTCACCAGGTGCACCATAGGGTCGACGATCTTCTCCATTACCGTCTTGTCCAGCTCGGTATCTTCCCCTTTGAGGATCAACTCCACCTTTTTACCCAGTTGCTGACCTATGTCCCGCACCAGACGGGGGAAGCGGTTAAAGGCAAAGCTGATGGGCAGCATGCGGATCTGCATGACACTCTCCTGCAGATCCCTGGTGTGGCTGGCCAGCTGCTCCAGTCCCTGCTTCATGGTGATGAAGGATTCTGGTGTCATCTCCTCCTGCTGACCAATCTGGCCGAGCATGGCCTGGGTGATCACCAGTTCGCCCACCATGTTGATCAATAGATCTATCTTCTCGATGCTGACACGAATCGAACCCGCATCTTGGTTCTTATTGCTCACCACGCTGGGTTTTACCGGGCTGGCAGCCTTGTTTGGTGTATCGGTTTGGCTAACCGGCTCTGATGGGGCTTCAGCCTCGGCTGGCGGCGTTGCGCTCTCTTGCGTATGCGCCTGATAATCGATTTCACATTCATCCTCGACCCACTCGAAGGCTTCCTTGAGACGGGACAGGGGCTGGTCAGTGGTGAGGGTGAGCGACCAGGTGAGATAGCAGGCCTCGGGGTCATACTGAGTGAAGTCGGGGATCTCCTGGGGGACAAGCTTGACTCTAAGCTTGCCACATAGGTTGAGCTCGTTGAACATCAACAGGGGATCGTTACCGTACCTGAGTATGTCCGTCCCCGCCTTGAAGGTGATCTGCCAGGTGATTAGCTCTGGCGTTTCGGGTTCGTTTGGTGTTTGCTCTGGCGAGTTAGCCTGGTTCAGCTCGGCGGCAAATTTCTGCTCAAGTTCGCTGAGCATGGGGTCGTCGAAGGTCTGTTGGTGCATCACGGCATCGAGCATGTTGCGCAGCAGATCGACCGACAGCAGCAAGATGTCCTGATGATGGCTGGTCATCTCGCGGCGACCGTCACGGATCTCGTCGAGTAATGTTTCCAGCAGGTGGGTGTAGTTAGCGACCTGAGTAAAGCCGAAGGTTGCGCTGCCGCCCTTGATGGAGTGGGCGGCGCGAAAGATGGTGTTGATCGCCTCTGGATCCGGCGCGGCGATATCTAATTTCAGCAGCTCTGATTCCATGCTTTCCAAGCCTTCGAGACTTTCTTCGAAGAAGACTTGGCTGAATTGACTCAGATCGATTTCCATATCTCACCATCCAATCAAATTAACGTAATACTTTGTTGACCGTGGCAAGCAACTGGTCGGGATTAAAGGGTTTGACTATCCAGCCGGTGGCACCGGCCGATCGTCCCTCCTGCTTCTTGTCGCTGCCCGACTCGGTGGTGAGCATCAGCAGAGGGGTAAACTTGTAGTTGGGTAGGGTGCGCAGGTTACGGATCAGGGTGATACCGTCCATCACTGGCATGTTGACGTCTGAGATCACTAAGTCATAGTCCTGGCTCTTGGCCTGGGTCAGCGCCTCGTCACCGTTGCAGGCCTCGGTAACCTCGAATCCAGCCGTCTTAAGGGTAAAGCCCACCATCTGGCGCATGGAGGCAGAATCATCCACTGCGAGTATTTTCTTCATTCTTGAATTGTCTCCTGAGCAAGCGCAAAGATCTGTGCCGCGTCGAGCCCCAACTCGGCCAAGGTATGCCCGACCTCTTCGGTGGGAGGTGTCCATTCGATGGCGTGGTGGTGCGTTTGGCAATAGTGATGCAAAAAGTAGAGCAGCTGGGCACCTGAGGTATCGACCCGGGTCAACTGGCTGGCGTCGATACTCAAGGTGTCAGACGCGGTGAGCTGTTCGGCAATATCATGGTGGACCTGCTGGATGTTACGAATCGTCAGCTCAGACGCCAAGCGAATCGGACTCTGGGTCATCGGGGGGCTCCTCTACAATCCCTGTCATTAAGACTCCACTAGGATCAAAAGATAGACGGTAAATAAGAAGCTTGCCTGAAAAATAACAGTTTTTTAACTAAGTCGGCTCCCGTGTGGGAGCCGACAGTGAAGGATTTTGTTACTCACCATAGTGGGTCGCCAGGGCGATCACATCGTGAATGAGGTGCTTGTTGCGGATTTGAGGTAGCTGACGAGAATCTAGGCTGGTGGGCTTAACCGTTGCCATTCGGGTGCCGTCGGGAGAGATGAGCACCATGGAGGCGCTATGATCCACCTGATAATTTTCGCCTTCGCCCACCATGGTATAGACGAAGCCAAGTTCCCGGGTCAGCGGGAGCAACTGGCTATGGGGGGCCGTGACGGCAACGAAGTTGGGATTAAAGAAGTTGATGTAATCTTTGAGCCTTGCCTGGGTATCCCGTGCAGGGTCGACCGACAGAAACACCACCTGCAGATCCACCACACCTTCCAGCTGTTGATAGGCCGCCGCCAGTTTGCCAAGCGTGGTGGGGCACACATCCGGGCAGGAGGTATAGCCCACAAAGAACAGGCTCCACTTGTGCTTAAGCTGGTCGTTGGTAAAGGCCTTGCCATTCTGATCGGTTAGCTCGAAGGGGGACAAGGGTCGCTGCTGGGGATAGCGATAGCTGGTGAGCAACTCGGGCGGCGTGGGCTTAGCTGTGTAGTTAACCGCCGCGATCGCCCCCAGGCCGCTGAAGATGAGTAAGGTAATGATGACCAGTATTGGCTTCATCGTTAGCTCCAGAGATAGTGGTCGACCAAGAGCAGCAAGAAGAGCAGCATCAGGTGGTAGATGGAGAAGCGAAACACCTGCATCGCCAGTCCCGGCTGGTCTCTATACTTGAGCTGCCAGGCCTTATAGATAAAGCCACAACTTAACAGGGTAGACCCCACCAGATAGAGGGGACCACACATGCCAACGAGCACAGGGTAGAGACAGGCCAGGGCCAGTAAAACCGTGTAGAGCAGGATGCAGGTCTTGGTAAATTCGACGCCGTGAGTCACTGGCAGCATGGGCACATCGACCTTGGCATACTCGGCGCGTCTGTGGATCGCCAGCGCCCAGAAATGGGGCGGCGTCCAGGCGAAGATGATGATCACTAACAGCAGGGCATGGCCGTGAAACTCGCCGGTTATCGCCGTCCAACCCAGCAGCGGTGGCATGGCTCCGGCCAGGCCGCCGACGACGATATTCTGCGGCGTGGCACGCTTGAGATAGGCGGTATAGATCACCGCGTAGCCTATGAGGCTGGCGAAGGTGAGCCAGGCGGTGAGCGGGTTGACGGCCCAGTAGAGCAGCATAAAGCCGAGAATCGCCATCCCGGTCGCAAAGGTCAACGCCTTGGTGATGGAGACGCGCCCCTTGGGGAGCGGACGATTATAGGTTCGGGCCATCAGGCCATCGATGCGGCGGTCGATCAGATGGTTATAGGCCGCAGCCGCCCCCGCCATCATGCCTATGCCAATTAGACCGGCGATTAAGGGTTGAACCGGTACGGCGCCAGGTACCGCCAGGCACATGCCGACCAATACGGTCAACAGCATCAGGGCTACTACCCTGGGCTTGGTCATCTCCAGATAGGCGCGCCAGGGGAGAGGGGTAACGGCATGCTCGATGATTGTCATAGGTTTGGCCATGGCGATGCCTCCTTATGCCTTACGCCACAGGGCGTAGTTGATGAAAACCAGGGTGAGTAATAAGAGTGCGGCGCCCGCGTTATGGGATACGGCAACTCCCAAGGGGAGGTGCAGCACAACATTGCTGATGCCAAGCGCTATCTGTAGGCACAATAAGCCTAGTAGCACCCAGGCACTGCGTCTCAGCAGCTGGGAATGAGACAGTTTGATCATGCGGTAGACCAGCCAAAGCAGGGCTGTCGCCGTAATGATGGCACCGAATCTGTGCGCCACATGGATAGTCATGCGGGAGGAGTAGTCGAGTATGCCAAACTCATAGCTGCCTTCCGTCTTATGTAGGGGGTAGAAGGCATGCAGTGGGTCGAGATTGCTTACCCAGTCCCCTTCGCAGATGGGCAGTGTGGTGCAGGCCAGCGCCGCATAGTTAGATGAGGTCCAGCCGCCCAGGATGATCTGCAGCACGAGTAAGCCGAGGCAGAAGAGGGCGTAGGGGGCGAGTTTTCTCAGCCTGGGCTCGCCGCCGGGTAGTCGCAGTGGCTTGGTTCTGAGGTAGAGCAGCCATAGCAGGGAGATCAGGGTGAAACCGCCTATCAGGTGCGACATCACCACCACGGGCATGAGTTTCATGGTGACCGTCCACATCCCCAGCGCCGCCTGGAACAGGATTAATAGGGCGATAAAGCTGGGAAGCTTCTTAGGGGCATCGGGCTGCCTGAAGCTGATGAAGAGGATGAAAGCGACCAGTAGGCCTAAGGTGCCGGCAATATACCTGTGGATCATCTCCAGCCAGGCTTTCTCTGGTTCTACCGTATGTTCGGGAAAGCTGTCCTGTGCCTTGGCCAGTTCGTGGCTCTGGGTGGGCACCTTGATCATGCCGTAGCAGCCCGGCCAGTCGGGACAGCCTAGGCCGGCGTCCGAGAGTCGGGTGTAGGCTCCCATCAAGATCACGCACAGGGTAAAGACTAAGGTGAGTTTCAGTACCGATGTCATCTGCATTAGCCGACCCTCGACAGTTTAAGCATCTTTCTTAAGTCGGCGATCAATGCCTTGCCGAGCATCAGCTGGGCCTGTTCATCTTCAACCTGGGGGTAGCGCATCACCAGCGAACCCAGCGGATCCACTATGATGATCTCCTCCCGGGTCAGCATCTGGCTGACCGCCTCGGTGGCCTGGGCCGTGGCGAAGTCGAACTCACTCTCCTGCAGCGCCATGAGATCGCTGTCAGCTTGCAATAATATAATGGGATTGACCCTGTGCTGGTCTCGCCCCAGGGCGATCTGGCTCTGATGCAGTATGTAGAGTCGGTTCATACAGGCCTGATCGCATTGTGCCGGAAGCAGGTAGATCATCTGCCAGTGTTTGGGCATGGGATTGGTCATGGCCAGGCGGGCATAGTTTGTGTCGGGCGGCAGAAGCTCCCCCTTATTGGTGGCGCCGCCATGATAGAGGTTCAGACTCAGCACTAGTTTTGCTACCGCCACGGGCAAGACAAAGACCAGCAGTAAGATAATTAGGGGTTTTGCGCCTTGGCTCTTTGGGGATCTCATCTTAATCCTCTGGTTGATTATTTTATGGGTTAGCGCGCGCCAGACACCGAAAAATATCAACTCCCCGAGACGGCTAGGAAGTGACCATTTACCTGGGTAGGCACCCTATTTATCAAGGTGCCTATTGATTAACCTACAGGGTCAGATGTCTTTACGCAACAAGTTACGACACTCATTTGTTTTCACTGGATTCCTTATTTTTCCTCTTAAATATCAGCAGGTAAGTCATGAGCATTAGAAAGACGGTCGCCATGGAGAACCACTGCAGGGCATAGCCCTGGTGTTTCTGTGCACTCATGGGGATCGGCAGCCAGGGATGTGGCAGTGCGCCGCCCGGTATCGCCTCGGGTTGCAGTATGGCGGGGGCCAACGGCATGCCTAGCTGCTGAGATAGCTCGGTCAGGTTAAGGTTTTGAATTCGCATGGGATCGCCCACTTCGGGCAGTAGGTGTTGGCTCAAGGGGTTACTAGCCCTCTGATAGACACGCCCGCTTAATGTCACCGTCTGAGCCATTCGTGTTATTTGGGGTAACTTTTGTCTGTCTAGGCCACTGTCGATGAAGCCGAGTTCGACCATTAGCAAAGGCGCATCGGCTTCGACACGCATCACCTGATAGGCCAGATAGCCGACGCGGCCCTCATAGACCTGGTTATCCAGCAGTATGGCGGGGGCGTCTACAGGCGTCGCCGTGACTTCTAATCGGTATCCGGTGAGGGGTTCGTGCTCGGCTAGGTTAAGTAGTTGCCGATAATCCAGCGGCGCGGCGGCCTGCTTGAGTTCGAGCGCCTGTTGCAGTGCCTGCTTCTCGGCGGCTCTGCCTTGTTGCCACAGCCCCAACTTGACCAAGACGGTGAATACCAGCAAAGTAACTAAAACGAGAAAAATCGTGCCGCCGCGAATTGTGGGAGCCTTCATGAGCGAAATATTGCTGTTTAAAGTCGTCTTAGTACTGCTGTTGGTCTTCATTATCTTTAATCTTGGCCGGGCCCTATTTGTCTTGGTGAAGGGAGAGAGCAAGGCGCCCATGAGTCAGTATCTGGGGCGGCGTGTGCTTTTCTCTGTGCTGGTGGTGCTCTTGCTGTTGATTGCCCTGGGACTTGGGGTGATCACCCCAAATCCCAGACCCTATTAATAGGTGGTCATAAGGCTCCTTAGAGGACATAGACGAATACGAACAGGCAGAGCCAGACCACATCCACAAAGTGCCAATACCAGCTACCCGCCTGGAAGGCGAAATGCTTATCAGGCGTGAAATGCCCCTTTAATACCCGTAAGAAGAGCACGAACAGAAAGATGGTTCCCAGGGTCACGTGCATGCCGTGAAATCCAGTGAGCAGGAAGAAGGTATTACCATAGATGCCGGAGGAGAGGGTCAGCCCCATCTCCTGATAGGCGTGGGCATACTCTTTCGCCTGGAGGAAGAGGAAGGCGAGACCTAAGAGTATGGTGATCCCCAGCCAGAGGGTGAGCGCGGTGCGTTTACTCTTCTCCAGGCTCACGTGGGCGAAGTGCAGGGTGACCGACGAGGTCAGCAGTATGATGGTGTTGTACAGAGGCAGACCCGTCCAGCCCATGGCCTCCGTCTTGGTGCCATCGGGTGTGGTCACCAGGGGCCAGACCGCCTGGAAATTGGGCCAGAGCACCTCGTGAGTCATAGCATTGTTTGAGGCGCCGCCGAGCCAAGGCACGGCAATGGTGCGGGCATAGAGCAGGGCACCGAAGAAGGCGGCGAAGAACATCACCTCGGAGAAGATAAACCAGCTCATTCCCTGGCGGAAGGAGCGATCCATCTGCTTAGAGTAGAGGCCGGACATGGACTCGCCTATCACTGTCCTAAACCAGCCGAAGACCATGTAGAGGATGACGGCGATCCCTGCGGTGAGGATATAACCCCCGCTGGTTTGTTCCGTCTGTAACTGCTGTACATAACTGCCGGCGCCATAGGCGATCAGGAAGAGACCGACGGCACCTATGATGGGCCAGGCGCTCTGGGCGGGGACATAGTAGTGTTCATGTTTGCTTGTCATTTCACAGCTCCTTGCTCAACATCACCTACGTACCCCTTGTCGGTGATGTTGTATAGCGTATAAGAGAGGGTCAGTGTCGAGATCTGCTCGGGCAGCTCGGTATCGACGTAGAAGATCAAGGGTAATTGCGCATCGGCATTGGCTTCGAGTCTTTGCTGGTTAAAGCAGAAGCACTCCGTCTTGTGGAAGTAGGCCGCGCCCTGTCCCGGTGAGACAGAGGGGATCGCCTGTCCGACAATCTGCTGTGCCGAGAGGTTCTTGGCGTGAAACTGAGTACGGATCACCTCACCCGGATGCACCTGAATACGTTTCATCTCGGGGGCGAAGACCCAGGGCATATCTTTCTGAGTCTGAGCCATAAATTCGACCGTTACCGTACGACTGGTGTCTATGGTCACCGCCTTATATTCGGCGGCGGTCGATTGCGTCTTACCATTGATGCCTAATTTTTCACATAGCACATCGTATAGGGGCACCAAGGCGAATCCGAATCCAAACATGCCCACGCAACCTAGTAGCAATAGGCCGATCAGCTTACGGTTGGAGTACGCCTTAGTGTCCGTCATGCTATTTCACCTCGGGTGGTGTCGAGAATGAATGGTAGGGGGCCGGGCTTGGCAGGGTCCACTCCAGACCCTCGGCGCCATCCCATGGCTTGCTGGGAGCCGCCTCGCCGCCGCGAATGCACTTGATCACCACCACTAGGAAGATCAGTTGCGACAGGCCGAAGGCGAAACCACCGATAGAGACAATTTGGTTCACATCGGCAAATTGAATCGAGTAGTCTGGAATACGTCTCGGCATGCCCGCCAGTCCCAGGAAGTGCATGGGGAAGAAGAGCACATTCACCGAGATGACGGAGCACCAGAAATGCAGCTTGCCCAGCTTCTCGCTATACATGTGTCCCGTCCACTTAGGCAGCCAATAATAAGCCGCCGCCATGATGGAGAAGATGGCGCCCGACACCAGCACATAGTGGAAGTGAGCCACGACGAAGTAGGTATCGTGGTACTGGAAATCCACCGGCGTGATGGCCAGCATCAACCCGGAGAAGCCGCCTATGGTGAAGAGGATGATGAAGGCCAGCGAGAACAGCATGGGGGTCTCGAAGGTAAGTGAGCCGCGCCAGATGGTGGCTACCCAGTTGAATACCTTCACCCCGGTCGGTACGGCGATCAGCATGGTGCAGTACATGAAGAAGAGCTCGGCGAACACCGGCATCCCTGTGGTAAACATGTGGTGGGCCCAGACCAGGAACGAGAGGATCGCGATGCTGGCGGTGGCGTATACCATGGAGGAGTAGCCAAACAGCTTCTTGCGGCTGAAGGCCGGTACTATGGCCGAGATGATGCCGAAGGATGGCAAGATCATGATGTAGACCTCGGGGTGGCCGAAGAACCAGAAGATATGCTGGAACATCACAGGATCACCACCGCCGGCGGCATCGAAGAAGCTGGTGCCGAAGAACTTGTCGGTCAGTACCATGGTGACCACACCGGCAAGCACTGGCATCACGGCGATCAGCAGGAAGGCGGTGATCAGCCAGGTCCAGACAAACAGTGGCAGCTTCATCCAGGTCATACCGGGGGCGCGCATGTTGACTATGGTGACGATCACATTGATGGCGCCCATGATGGAGCTGATCCCCATGATGTGTACCGAGAAGACAAACAAGGCCGTACTGTCCGGGCTATAGGCCGTCGACAGCGGGGCATAGAAGGTCCAGCCAAAATTAGGGCCACCGCCCTCCATAAACAGCGAGCTAATCAGGATCGCAAAGGCGAAGGGCAAGATCCAGAAGCTCCAGTTGTTCATGCGCGGCAGGGCCATGTCTGGCGCCCCTATCATCATAGGGATCAGCCAGTTAGCCAGGCCGGTAAAGGCTGGCATCACGGCGCCGAATACCATGATCAGACCATGTACCGTGGTCATCTGGTTGAAGAAGTTCGGCTCCACCAGTTGCAGACCCGGTTGGAAAAGCTCGGCACGGATCACCATGGCCATGGCGCCGCCGGTTAAGAACATGATGAAACTAAACCAGAGATAGAGGGTACCGATATCTTTATGGTTGGTGGTAAACAGCCAACGCTTTATTCCCGTGGGGTGCTCCTCATGGTGGGTCGAATGTTCGCCAATATGAGTGGCATCCATATCTGCTTCACGCGTTATTGCATTCATAATGCCTCCCTATTGACCTGCTTGATTGACGTCTGTTGCCTGAACCATATCGCCTGTGTTGTTACCCCAGGCGTTGCGCTCAAAGGTGATCACCGCAGCGAGTTCCTGAGGCGTTAACTGGCTGGCAAAGGCCTGCATGGCGGTACCCGGCTTGCCGTGAAGCACTATGTCGATGTGGTTATCAACGGGCCCTGTGGCGATGGCACTGCCCTTGAGTGCCGGGAAGGCGCCCGGCAGACCCATGCCTGTGGCCTGGTGGCAAGCGGCGCAGTGGCCGAGGTAAACCTGCTCGCCCTTAGCCATCAGCTCATCCATGCTGAGGTCGTCTAAAACCACTGCTTTAGCGTCATCATTAGAGGAGGCCGGCTCGGTTGACTCGGTCGTTGTGGCTGCTGGTGGAGGTGTCGGCTGGGCCGTCTCGGCATTTGTACCGGCATCTGTGCCGCTTGGTGCACCTGAGCTTGCCTGGTTAACGTCGGCTGCCTGAACAATATCGCCGCTATCGTTGCCCCAGGCATTACGCTCGTAGGTCACCACGGCGGCAATTTCTGTGGCGGTCAACTGCTGCGCGAAGGCCTGCATCGCCGTGCCAGATCGACCGTGTAGCACCACAGAGATGTGATCGGCGACAGGGCCTTTTATGATTGGACTGCCGATGAGCGAGGGGAATACACCCGGGAGGCCGGCGCCATTTGGCTGGTGGCAGGCTGCGCAGCGCGCCATATACACCTGTTCGCCCTGGGCCATCAGCTCTTCTTTCGACAGGGTTTTCGACAGTGCGGCCTGCGCCTCGGCGGCGGCCGCGCTGGCCTGTGCCTCCTGCTCGACAATCCAGTTGTCGAAATCGGCCTCGGAAAGCACCTGCACCACGATCGGCATGAAGCCGTGATCCTTGCCGCAAAGCTCGGCGCACTGGCCGCGGTAGATGCCTGGCTTGTCGATGCGGGTCCAGGCCTCGTTGATGAAGCCTGGGTTAGCATCCTTCTTCACCGCGAAGGCCGGCACCCACCAGGAGTGGATCACATCCTCCGAGGTCATCAGGAAGCGGATCTTACGATTGACCGGCAGCACCAGCGGTTTGTCGACCTCCAGCAGATAGTGTTCGCCTTTGTCCTCCTTGCCCTCTATCTGTTCTCTGGGAGTGGCGAGTAGGCTGTAGTAGCTTATGTCTTGATCGAAGTAGCTGTAGTGCCATTTCCATTGGGAACCTGTGATCTTAATGGTGAGATCGGCATTGCTGGGATCTTCCATGGCGATCAGTGTCTTAGTGGCTGGGATGGCCATGAGGATCAAGATGGCAAAAGGCACGAGCGTCCAGGCGATCTCTACCTTAGTGCTCTCATGAAAGTTTGCCGCGACGGCACCCTTAGAACGTCTATGGTTGATGATGGCGTAGATCATCACGCCAAAGACGACCAGGCCTATGGCGCAACAGATATAGAGAATCGTCATATGCAGGCTAAACACCTTATTACTGATCTCTGTGACCCCTGATGTCATGTTCAGGGGCATATCTGCTGCGAGTATGGTGGGCGTAAATAGCAACGCCAGCAAACAACACAACACTTGCTTCACTAGACTTCTCCTCTGTCAATTGCGAAGGCAACTACAAAGAAGAGCCACACAGTATGTCTCGGCTCTATGCAAACTCTTCAGTTCCCAAAAAAGCAACGATGACTTCAAAGTGCGTCGGTGGTGAAACTCTTGTTCTGTTGGTGGTGACCACGCTTGCACTTACGGCTGAATATATCAGACCAATTTCAGCTTCCGTGGGCGAGGTGTTACAAGATTATTTTCGCCGCTCAAGCCGACAACCAAATTGTGCGATATAACAAATAATCGTTGATATCTATTACTAACTTAATGGCTGTTTAAATATTGATCAAGATCACTTTTATTTTATTTTGCTAAACAAAACAGACACAAAAACGCCCCTTGCGGGGCGTTTGTATGGAAAGGTAGTGCGAGGATGATTAGTGTAGCGAGCTAAACAGATTCGAGGGCTGACCGCTGAGATCCTCTTGGGAAAACGGGCTGGCAGGTAAGTGACCGTTCGCATCTTCGATCACTACCCCTAATGCGCGGGTATTCTTGGCGACTATCTGTAGGCGACGACTGTCACGGGCATCCAGGGTTTGTGCCCAGCAGATCACCGCACTGGATGTACCACTTGTGAGGGCTTTTTCCATCGCCCACAGGGTTTCGACCTCATCCTTGGTGTGCACAAGTAATATACGGTCCATGCGAACACCGCCGTCGGCCAGCATCTGTTTGTAGCCTATGTTTGGCGGGCTGATCAGCACCACCCATTGCCCCTGCTGACTGAGTCTGGCTAGCTCAGGGGTGAGGGCCTGGAGCTCCTGCTTGCCCTGAGTCGAACTTGCCGTGGTAGAGATAGTGTTGCCATCGCCGCGCTTAAGCGAGCTGTCGAGATCGACCCAAAGTCCTGGATGACGTGGCGCCATGCCCATTAGGTTGTTCATTGCCAGTCTCCATTTCGAATCACGCCAACGGCCAGGCCTTCGATACTCAGGCTCTGAGTGGTGAGATCGACGACGATAGGGGAATATTCTTCGTTTTCTGCATGAAGGAACACGGTGCTGCCGCGCTTCTCGAAGCGTTTAACCGTGACATCGTCTTCCACGCGGGCAACGATGATCTGACCGTTTCTGGCCTGTTCGACCTTATGTACTGCCAGCAGATCGCCTTCGAGAATGCCGATATCTTTCATACTGTCACCCTTGACCCTCAGCAGGAAGTCTGCGCTGGGGCGGAACATGCTTGGATCAACCTGATAGTGCTGCTCCACATGCTCCTGGGCCAGAATGGGCTCACCGGCGGCAACCTGGCCGATTAGAGGCAGACCGAGATCTTCAGGCTCTTCCTCTTGGGTCAGCTTAATACCGCGTGAGGTGCCGGGCATGATTTCGATGCAACCTTTCTTGGCCAGCGCCTTGAGGTGTTCCTCGGCAGCATTGGCACTCTTAAAGCCTAAGCGACGCGCAATTTCCGCACGGGTAGGCGGCATGCCAGTGTCGGCAATATTGCGTTTAATCAGATCTAAAATCTCGGCTTGTCTCGGGGTTAAGGGTCTCATGATTAATCCTGTCTTTCCATACAGTACCTGTCAGTATATACAGTATTTTATACAGTGCAAGTATTAACCAGATTTTCTGTCAGTCACATCAAGCGATTAGCGCGTAAAGCGCAGGCGGCTAGTCTCGTTGAGCCTGTTCTAGGGAGACGAGTAGATGATGGTAATCGTCGATGGCAGGGAAGTCGGCAAACTGCTTGTGCGGCTTTTGGCTGTCGGGATTCTTGATCCCTAGCTGATAGCCTACGCCGGCTTTTTGGGCCGCCAGTAGAATGGGCTCACTGTCGTCGATAAACAGGCAGCGGCTGGGATCCAGGGAAAACTCATTAAACAGGTGACGCCAGAACTTGGGATGCTCCTTGGGATAGCCTGTCGTGTGGCTGGAGAGCATCTCGTCTAACCCGCTAGCCAGTTCGGTATGTTTGAGCTTCAACGCCAGACTGTGGGGATGGGCGTTGGTGACTAAGATGCGCCGCTTGCCGTATTTGGCGAGCGTGCCGAGAAAGGGCATGCTGTCCTGACGCAGCTGGATCCTGTCGACCAGGGTGTGATGCAGCGCCAGAATGTCCAGACCCAACTCCTGTTGCCAATATTCGAGGCAATACCACTCCAGGGTGCCGAAGACCTTGGCATAGGCACTCTCTACCAGTTGCTGGGCCTCGGCCGGTGGGATCTGCCGCTGCTGACACAAGGCCTGAGGCACCAGGCTGAGCCAGAAGTGGTTGTCGAAATGCAGATCCAGCAGGGTACCGTCCATGTCTAACAATACGGTATCTATCTTATTCCAGGGAAACATAAAGGTAGTAAAAAAATTCCTTGGTTTGAGTTGTGGATTAGGCCCATCATAGTAAGATTGAGTGGTTAAGCAAACGCCATTTTTCAGGAAGTTCAATGTCGGACAAAAAGCCGCAGATCCTACATGCCGAAGTTGTTGCCCAGAGCCGTCTGTTCCAGATAGAGCAGGTGCATTTAAAATTTTCGAATCAGGTTGAGCGCCAATATGAGCGCATGAAGGGTAATACCCGCGGCGCCGTGATGGTGGTGCCTGTGCATGGCGAGGAACTCCTGCTGGGACGCGAATATGCGGCAGGCACCCATAGTTACGAGCTGGGCTTCCCCAAAGGCCTGGTGGATCCCGGCGAGACCCATGCCCAGGCGGCCAACCGTGAGCTGCAGGAGGAGATCGGCTTTGGTGCCCGTAAGTTGACCCATCTGATGGAGTTAAGCCTGGCGCCTGGCTACTTTGCCAGCAAGATGCAGATCTTCGTCGCCGAAGATCTGTATGAGAGTCGATTGCAGGGTGACGAGCCCGAACCCATAGAGGTGGTACGCTGGCCATTGAGCCAGTGGTCTGAGTTGTTATTAGAAGATGACTTTTCCGAATCTCGAAGCGTTAGCGCCTTGTTTTTGGCACAGAAACATCTAAAACTAAAGTAGTTAATCCGAATTATCATATTAGGCATTGCCAGATGTAGGCTGTTGGAGTTGTGATGAAGCCAGAAGAGTATGTTGAGCAGGCGATTTCGATTGCCATCGAGGCGGGAGAAGCCATTAAAGGGATCTACCTCGAGGGCAGTTTTGACAAAGAGGTGAAATCCGACAATACCCCGGTGACCTCTGCCGATATCGCGGCCCATAAGATCATCGCTTCCCAGCTTAACAGTCTCACCCCTGAGATCCCGGTTTTATCCGAAGAAGATGCCGATATCCCCTACGTCGAGCGCGCCGACTGGCAGCGCTACTGGTTAGTCGATCCCCTAGATGGCACGGGCGAGTTTATTGCCGGTAGCGGTGACTTCTCGGTGATCATCGCCCTGGTCGAGCACAATCGCCCTATCATGGGCGTAGTCTATGTGCCTATGACGGGCGTGGTCTATTACGCCATTGCGGGGCTGGGCGCCTATAAGCGCAGCAGCAAGGGCGAGGTGCGTATCGCCAGCAAACAGCTCACCACAGATGATGAACCTTGTTTGCGCCTGGCGGTGAGCCGTCGTCAGGATCCCCAATCTGTATTGAAGCTTTTCAATCACCCTAAACACTGCGAGCTAGTGGTGTTGGGTGGTGCGGCGCTTAAGAGCTGTCTGGTGGCAGAAGGTCGCGCCGACTGTTATGTGCGTATCGGTCCCACGGGTGAGTGGGACACGGGCGCGGCGCAGATCATCATCGAAGAAGCGGGCGGCCAGGTGATGGATCTCGAGCTACAGCCACTGAGTTATAACGAGCGCGAATCACTAGAGAATCCCAACTTTATCGTCGTGGGATCGACCCACCTGCCATGGGACGAGCTGTTAACCCGTGAATAATCTCCCTCATATTTCTATCAAGGCGGCTGGTAAGCACCAGCTGCAGGCGCTCTATCGTCTGGAGCAGGGACTATTTGGTGCTCATGCCTATCCAGACTTCTTCTTTCGTCAGAGTTTCGACTGCTGGCCAAGCGGCCTGCGAGTCGCTTGTGACGAAAACGAGTGTCTACTGGGCTACATACTGCTGGCCAGGAGCGAACGGGTAGATAGTGCCTGGATCCTCTCGGTCGCAGTCGATAGTGCCGCTCAGGGGCGAGGCATAGGCAGGCGTTTGATTGTAGAGTCCTTGAGCGCGCTACCCGCTAGCGTGACACAGGTGAAGCTCACGGTAGCGCCGGATAATCCTGCTAGGCACCTCTATGCCAGGTTAGGCTTTGTCGAGCAAGGGCTGGAGGCCGACTACTTCGGTCCAGACGAAGACAGAGTTCTCATGACACTCAGCCGATAAATTTCCCTCTTTATTCTGGTCGCCGAAAAACAATCTTATTATGAACATTGTTTTTTATTTTGCTTGCTGGTAACTTGAACGCAAATTGACAGAGGGATGGAGCCGAGATGGCAAGACGTAAGGAACATACTCATGATGAGATTCGGGCGATGGCAACCGCCGCCGTGCTGCAGCATTTGGCGGTCGAGTCACTCGATAGCCTGAGCCTGCGCAAGGTGGCTCAAGTTGTCGGCTATGTGCCCAGCACCCTGGTGAATCTCTTCGGGAGCTATCAGGGTCTGCTACTAGCCGTCGCCGAGTTGACGCTGGATCAGCTTTACCAGTGCCTGGTTTCTAATGCACAAGTCTCTCAAGCCTATGACTCGAATCCACTCGAGGCGATGGCCAACGCCTACCAGCAATTTGCCTTCGAGCAGCCTAGAGCCTTTCAGCTGATCTTCGAGCTTAAGGCAACCGATGAGCAGGGGCTGAGCGAGCATCATGCCCGGCTTATTGCGCAGCTGTTTGCCTTGATAGAGTCTTGCCTGGGCGAGCTGTTGCCCGAGCTATCCGGTGAGCAACGATTACTGGCGAGCCGAGCCCTGTGGGGGGGCGTGCATGGCTTGGTGTGTCTGGCGCTGGACGATAAGCTCTTTGCTCCCGGGATAAGTATCGAGGAGGCCATTCGCCACCATATCGCGGTTCAACTTAAAGGATTGGGTTATCACAAGGAGGCGTTATGCTGTTAACCAAGCGGTTTTTTCCCTATTTTGCCACTCAGTGCCTGGGGGCACTCAACGACAATATCTACAAGAATGTGCTGCTTCTGATGGTGACCTATAGCCAGATAGAGGAACTGCCCATCAGCGTAAACCTGTTCGTTAACCTCGCCGCCGGCGTGTTTATCCTGCCTTTCTTCTTGTTTTCCGCCCACGCGGGAGTGGTGGCCGACAACATGGATAAGGCCAAATTGATCAGACGCTTAAAGCAGCTGGAGCTGGTGATCATGTCCTGCGCGGCCATGGCGATTCTGAGCCAGAGTTATATGGTGATGTTAGTGTTGCTCTTCTTAACCGGCAGCCAGTCGGCCTATTTCGGGCCGGTAAAATATTCGCTCCTGCCTCAGGCCTTAGCGGAAGATGAGCTGGTGACGGGTAATGCCTGGGTAGAGATGGGCACCTTCTTGTCGATCCTGATAGGCACACTCAGCGCCGGGCTTCTGGTGGCCAGCGACAAGGGCATTATCGCTACCGCGGCGACCGTGTTTGTGCTGGCCGTTGCCGGTTACCTGGCCAGCCGGGCGATTCCAGCCATGCCGCCTCAAGGCGCGATCACTAAGATTCGTTTCGCGCCCTTGTCGGGCACCTGGCGCAGCATAGCTAAAGTCAGAAAGACCCCGAGTATCTGGATGGCCATCTTGGCGATCAGCTGGTTCTGGTTTCTCGGGGCGACCTATCTGACTCAGTTCCCCAACTTTGCCAAGCTGCACCTGCATGCGGATGCGACAGTGGTGTCGCTCTTGTTGGCCCTATTCTCTATCGGTATCGCGGTGGGCTCCTTCCTGTGTGAGCGTTTCTCTTTTGGACACGTGGAATTGGGTCTCTTGCCCTTCGGTGTGGCCGGGCTGACCCTGTTTGGCGTGGATCTGCTGTGGTCACTCCCCGAGTTGCCGGCCCAGGCCGAGACCGTCTATAGCTTTAGTAGCTTCATCGCCGAGTCGCAGCATTACCGGGTGATGTTTGCCCTGTTTATGGTGGGGGTGAGCGGTGGTCTGTTTATCGTGCCTCTGTATGCCTTCATTCAGTCGCGCGCCGATAGGGGTGAGTGTGCTCAGGCAATCGCCGCAAACAACATAATGAATGCCCTGTTCATGGTGGTCTCGGCTGCGCTGTCTATTCTGCTGTTGGAGGGCCTAGGTTGGAGCATTACAGATCTCTTCTTATTGTTGGCGCTGCTCAATGCCGTGGTTGCCCTGTATGTCTATAGTCAGGTGCCTGAGTTTACCCAGAGATTTGTCAGCTATCTGCTGAGCCATATTTTGTATCGCGTTACTGTGACCGGCCGCGACAAGCTGCCTAGCGAAGGTGCCGGCATCATAGTGTGCAACCATGTGAGCTATGTGGATGCCTTGATCATCATGGGCGCCTCGACCCGTCCGATCCGTTTCGTGATGGATAAATCTATCAGCGAGATGCCGCTGCTCAAGTATCTGTTTCGCCACGCGGGAGTGATCCCCATCTGTTCCCCGCGCCAGTGTGAGGCAACCTATAATCAGGCGTTCGAGGCTATTCATCAGGCGCTGGCCAATGGAGACTTGGTGTGTATCTTTCCCGAGGGACGCCTGACCCCTAACGGTGAGCTGGGCGAATTCCGCCCCGGCATCGACAAGATCCTCGCCCGCGATCCTGTCCCAGTGATCCCCATGGCGCTCAGTGGCCTCTGGGGCTCCTACTTCAGTCATAAGGATGGGCATGCCCTGAGCACCAGACCCAAACGCTTCTGGTCTAAGATATCGGTTGATCTCGATGATGTGGTGTCGGGTACCGAGGCTAACCGCCATCTGCTGCGCGAGCGGGTCGAGGCCATGTTACCCGCATCCTAGCGGCTTGCCGTTTTTGCAAGGGTTAAACATAAAGCCAGGCATCATACCTGGCTTTATGTTTTCGGTGGTTTCACTTTATAAGGTTTTAGTGTGCTAGCGAACGGCGTATTCATCCAGCCATTGATGCATAGCCTTATGGTCGCCCTGGAAGATCACCCGCTCGGCTTTCTTGGCTATCTGATACTGATACATGGGATCGTAATATTTGCTGAGTAGCAATTCGATCCACTCAAGGTGCGCCTGGGTATCGCCACGCTGTAGCTGCACCGCTAATGCGTCTCTTATCAGCTGTTGCAGCTCGTCGTGTTGCTTACCGCCGAGGCGTTTCTTGATGCCTGAGATGCTGTTTGCCAGATACTCACTAAATGCGTCGAATCCGGCCTCTTCGCCCAGACGCTCTACATAGCCTTGATGCATCTTATGGACATATTCGTCCAGCAGACGTGTCAGCCTGGCCTCCAGCGGTTCTTCAAGGATGACGACGCTGGCGGTCTGCATCCCCATGTAGAAAGCCTTGGGTAGCGCAGAGCGTCCGATGAGATAGCTCTCATCTTCTAGCAGCAGATCCCGCGCGGCGCTCTGTTGGTGTTTCAACAGGGCGACCCCTAAGCCATTTTCGAAGTTGATCTGCGTCGGCTGCGCCTCATGGTAGCGACCGAAACTCGAGCCCCTATGATGGGCGAGCCCTTCGAGATCGACTGCCTCTTGCCGCTGCAACAGAAAATCTGTCTTACCGCTGCCGGTTATGCCGCTGAGGATCAACATAGGTTTCACCTCCGGCGCCCTGTCTATGGTGTCGATAAGGAACTGACGCATCGCCTTATAGCCGCCTTGAATGTAGGGCACGGCTCTACCGGCCTCGGCTAACCATTGCTGAGTCAGCTGAGAGCGCAGTCCGCCACGAAAGCAATAGAGATAGGCTTCGGGATGAGCGTCGAGATAGGCGAGCCAGGCATCGACACGCTGCTGTTTGACCTCGCCGCATACCAGGGAATGACCGAGGGCGATGGCGGCGTCCTGGCCTCGTTCCTTATAACAGGTTCCCACTTGTTGTCGCTCATCGTCACGCATCAGGGGACGGTTGCTACTGACGGGAAAGGCGCCCTTGGTAAATTCTATGGGGGCGCGAACATCCATGATGGGATGGTCAGATGCCAGGATGCGAGCATATTCACTCGCGGGGATAATCTTGTCGTTTAGGTGGCCCATTAGATCAGTTCCACCAGTGGCTGCGACTCGGTTTGAGGCACTAGCTCACCAATACATTGTGTGGGCAGCCCCTCTTTTTCTAGCAGAGCAAGCAGCTCGGCCTCATGACTGTTTGATACGGCAATCAGCAAGCCGCCGCTGGTTTGCGGGTCGCACAATAGAGCTTTCTGCTCGTCGTTCACCTGGGGCAGATGCTCGCCGTAGCTGTCGTAGTTGCGATGGGTGCCACCTGGAATGCAGCCAAGCTTGAGGTAGTCCATTGCCTTAGGCTGCAAGGGTAGGGCGCTCAGATCGACTTTGGCCGCCAGCGTTGCGCCTTGGCACATCTCGATGAGGTGGCCTGCCAAGCCAAAGCCTGTCACATCTGTCATGGCGTTAACGCCTGGGATCTTGGCAATGGTGGCGCCTATCTTGTTCAGCTGACACATGGCGTCAGGGGCAATATTGATATCTTGCTCGGCAAGCTTCTTCTGCTTCTGCGCCGTTGTGAGTATGCCGATACCTAGCGGCTTGGTCAGATAGAGTCTGTCACCCGCCTTGGCCGTGTCGTTTTGTTTGAGTTCGTTTAGGGGGATCTGGCCTGTCACCGCGAGACCGAAGATAGGCTCGGGCGCATCGATGCTGTGGCCGCCAGCCAACATGATACCGGCATCTTTACAGGCCTGGCGTCCGCCATCGACCACCTGCTGGGCAATTTCCGCTGGCAAGACATTGACCGGCCAGCCCAGAATGGCGATGGCCATCATGGGCGTGCCACCCATGGCGTAGATATCGCTGATGGCATTAGTCGCCGCGATGCGGCCGAAGGTAAAGGGATCATCCACTATCGGCATGAAGAAGTCTGTGGTGCTGATGATGCCAGTCTCATCGTTGAGGCGATAAACGGCGGCATCGTCACGAGTCTGATTACCTACCAGAATGTTTGGATCGTCAAAGCTGGGTAGCTGAGAGGCCAGTATGGTGCCTAGTACCTTAGGTGAAATCTTGCAACCACAGCCAGCACCGTGGCTGTATTCGGTGAGTTTAATCTTTTCTACTGACATAACCGCAAACTATCTCTGGATAAAATGGAGAGCCGCTCATGATAGACCCATAGGTGCGGCACTTCAATCGCCTAACTTAGATATGAATGGCGGGAGGCCGCTATCATTCCTGTTTATTTCAGAGTGAAAAAAGGCCACCCCGTGGGATGGCCTCTTCGAGAATGGGTTAGGCAAAGCCTGTGGTGAGTGACTTCCACTGTTTTTGGCGCGTTAGCAGTTCTTGTTTCAGGTGCTCTACCTGCTGCATCAGCTGATGTGTGGTTAGCTGTTTGCGCTTGGCCTCGAGCAGTTCCTTATGCGCCTGGTAGTACTCGGCAATATGCGTCTTGAGCAGCTCATATTCCGCCTGAATTTTTTCCAGGATCTCTTCGTGGTTGGCAAGCTGTGTGGCCTTGTGTTGCGCCTTTTTCAACTGCATCTGTAGCTTGGCACTCTCGATGCGCTCCTGGGGGGTGACCCTGAGGTTGTTGGCCAGTCCGGTCCAGGCCATGGTGTTGATCAACCATTTGGTAGGATCGTAATGCCACCATTGGATGCCGTTGCGATAATCGTTTTCGAAGATGTGGTGGAAGTTGTGATAACCCTCGCCATAGGTAAACAGCGCCAACACGCCGTTGTCTCGTGCCGTGTTCTTATCTGTGTATGGCTGGCTGCCCCAAATATGCGCGAGCGAGTTGATGAAGAAGGTGCAGTGATGCACGACAACCAGGCGTAGCAGACCCGCCATGAGCAACATGGCCCACACATCGCCGTTGAGCCAGCCCAATAGTGCCGGTAGGCCAATATTCATGATGAGGAGTAGCGGCAGGTAATATTTGTGCTGCCACATCACAATTTTCTCATTTTGCAGATCACGGACGTTCTTATAATCGTGATAACGCTGCGCCTGATACTCCCTAAGCATCCAGCCGATATGGCTGTACCAGAAACCCATGTTAGCCGAATAGGGGTCCTTGTCGTTGTCATCCACATGCTTGTGGTGGATACGGTGATCCGACGACCAATGCAGGGCGCTATTTTGCAGTGCTAAGGCACCGCCCAAGGCAAAAAGAAAACGTACCGACCAGTGCGCCTTATAGGTGCGATGGGACCAGAGCCTGTGGTATCCCGCGGTTATCGACAAACCGCTGGCGAAGGCGAGCCCGACAAAGGCAACCCATTCTGCCATGCCATAGCCATAGGTGATGCCGTACCAAGGTACGAGAATGACAGCACCTAAGAAGGTGATGGCAAATAGGAGAATATTGGTCCAGATGAGGGGAGGTTTTTTCATTATAGTGTCCAGATTCTTTTTTACTTGAGCGTACAGCTGTACGCCAATTCTACCGACTTAATAGGGCAGGTCAAGGCGGGCTGCGTTTTTGCCTTAAAGAAGGTATGATTGCCAGATTGAGTTTTATCTAGTGGATTCATCATGATGGGTATCAGAGCACAGCAGAAAGAAAAAACGCGTCGCGCCTTGGTCGATGCGGCATTTAATCAATTAAGTGCCGAACGCAGCTTTTCTAGCCTGAGTCTGCGGGAAGTGGCACGCGAGGCCAACATAGCGCCAACCTCCTTCTATCGTCATTTTAAAGATATGAATGAGCTGGGGCTCACCATGGTGGATGAGGGGGGGCTGACCCTGAGACAGATGATGCGCAAGGGGCGCCAGCGTGCCGAGGCCGGTGGTAGCGTGATTCGAATTTCAGTCGATACCTTTATGGAGGTACTGGAGTCTAATCCCAACGTTTTTCGTATCCTGCTGCATGAACGCTCGGGCACCTCGGCACCGTTTCGTGCGGCGGTGGCCAGAGAGATAGAACATTTCATCTCAGAGTTAGCTCACTACACAGAGGCGACTACTAAGCGAACCCCCGAGTTGGCCAGGGCTCAGGCGGAGGCCTTAGTGACCTTAGTGTTTAACGCCGGGGCGGCAGCGCTGGACATGAAGCGGGTCGATCGTAAGATCTTGGCCGATCGCCTGGTGATTCAGCTGCGCATGGTGGCTAAAGGCGCCGAATGCCTGCAGCAGAAGATGGAACATCGCTAGAGTTATCTGTATGAAAAAAGGGGCCTGTTGGCCCCTTTTTTGATGCTTGTTTTGGATCAGCGTCGTTCTAGCAACACGCCTGATTCCATATGATCTGTGTAGGGGAACTGATCGAATAGCGCGAAGCGGGTGATCTTGTGGGTCTTGTCCAGCACCTTGAGGTTGTCCAGCAGGGTGTTGGGGTTACAAGAGATATAGAGGATCCGCTCATAGCCCTGCACCATAGACAGGGTATTGTCATCTAGGCCGGCTCGCGGCGGGTCGACAAATATGGTGTTGCAATCATAGCTGTCCAGATCCACGCCCTCTAAACGTCTGAAGCTGCGCTTCTTGGCCAGCGCATCGGTAAAGTCTTCCGCCGACATGCGGATTATCTGTAGGTTGTCAATCTGGTTCGCCTCGATATTGTACTGAGCCGAGTCGACTGATGGCTTGGCCAGCTCGGTAGCCAATACCCGGTTGAAGTTCTGCGCCAGGGCAATAGAGAAGTTACCGTTGCCGCAGTAGAGCTCCAATAGGTCACCACTGCTATTACGTGTGATATCTATGGCCCACTCCAACATCTTGATCGCTACCTCACCATTGGGCTGGGTAAAGCTGTTCTCAACTTGCTTATAGATAAGCTCCTTGCCATTGACCGGCAGGGATTCGATGACGAAGTCGCGATCCATCACCACCTTCTGCTTACGGGCGCGGCCTATGATGTTCACCTTGAACTTAGCCGATAATGCTTGCTTAAGCGCCTCGGCTTCCTGCTGCCATTGGGCATCGAGCTGCTTGTGGTAAAGCAGTGACACTAAGATCTCACCGCTGAGGGTTGAGAGAAAGTCCACCTGGAACAGCTTGTGACGCAGGACCTGATTGGGGCGCAAGGCCGCCATCAGCTCGGGCATCATGTCGTTGATCAGTTGGCTCGCCGGTAAGAATTGGTCGCAACGAACCTTCTGGTTCAGCGCCTTATCAAACATGTAATAGTAGAGATCTTCACCCTCATGCCAGACACGGAACTCGGCGCGCATGCGGTAATGGGCCTTCTGTGAGGCAAACACTTCCAGCTTGGGTGTCTCGAAGTCGGCAAATAGCTGCGCTAGTTTCTGACGTTTCACATCGAGCTGCGCGTCGTATTGCTGAGGATCCATTGCTTCTAGATTCATTTCTTAACACCGTTGCTGTCTATGGGGGCGCAAATAGTATACTACTTGTCGTTGATGTCTAGGGGTTGGCTAACATTGTAGCGGACTTTCCCGGGCGATTAACCCGCCTGAAAAGCCAATTGTGAGCCCAATGGCTTTAGCTTTAATCGGGAATGTGAAAAAATCCCTGCTTCTATGTACCAGCCTTTTAGTGATAGGAGAGCCAATTTGTCAGCAAATATACTCGTGTTCGATTCTGGGGTAGGAGGTCTGTCGATATTGGCGGCAGTGCGAGAACAGCTTCCCAGTGCGAATTACTGTTATCTGTTTGACAATGCCAGGCTGCCCTATGGCGAACTCGATGAACAGGAACTGGTACAGGGTTGTGTCACCTTAATTAGTCAAGCGGTTGCCCAATGCCAGGCCGATATCGTGGTGGTGGCCTGTAATAGCGCCAGTACGCTTATCCTGCCTGCACTAAGAAGCTGCCTGACCATTCCCGTGGTAGGGGTGGTGCCGGCCATCAAACCCGCGGCGGCCCTATCGCACAAGAAACATCTGGGTTTGCTGGCGACTCCAGGGACAGTCAATCGCCAATATACCCAAGATCTGATCGATCAGTTTGCCAGTAATTGTCGTGTAGACAGATTTGGCTCCTCTGAGTTGGTCTATCTGGCAGAGGATAAGATGGCTCAGAAGCCGGTCGATCGCGAGGCGCTGCATCGTATCCTGGAGCCGATAAAGGCGTCTGGACTGGATACCTTAGTCTTGGGATGTACTCACTTTCCGATTTTGAGAGAAGAGCTGCAGCGTGAGTTGGGAGAGTCTGTGCATCTATTAGATTCATCCAATGCCATCGCGGCTAGGGTGGTGAGTTTGCTCGATGCTGATAATAGCGGAGAGAGAGGTAAGAGCCAGGCGCTGTTCACGACGAACACGATTTCCGAGGGGTTAAGTAAGACCTTAGCTGCCTGGGGATTCAGTTCGGCTACCGCCTTTAACGATAGCCTGATGAAAACCGGCAGCTAAGCTCTGGTGCCGCTAAAGATAAAGCTAATGTCAGATAAGCTGGATTAAATTAGCTGGCCTGTGCTGCTTCGTTTTTATCTGTGTCTTGAGACTTGGCTTCACGAACCTTGAGCGTACGCTCCTGGAATTCGAATTCGTTCAGCTTGGCCATCGCCTTCTTAGCGCCCGCTTCAGACATCTCAATAAAGCCAAAACCTTTACGACGTCCCGTCTTGCGATCGCGAACCAATCTCACCGAGCTAACAGGGCCATATTTGCCAAATAGCTCTTTCACTTCACCTTCATGTACACGGTAAGGCAGATTGCCTACATAGAGTGTCATAGTGGGGCCAGTGTAAGTATCACCACTGGTAGCGTTAGCGGCAGATGGCTGAAGTGTGAAAATAACACTCGCAATAATAGCACCAGTAAAAAATGCGATCGCTGAATAAAGCTCTGGTGTGAACTGAGATATTGCCAATGCGCCTAGGATGGCGACAATCAAAACAATAAGAAATGGCTTTTGCATATAATAGGTTCTCTGAGGAATTGATAATTAACTGTTAACAGCTCGTATATGGTAATGAATTATTAGCAATTACACTAGCATATTGATGAAAAAACGAACTTTAGCGGCCTTTGATATTGAATGATCCCGATTGGTTCTGTGTGATTTCCCCTCATTTTGTTTCTTAATTCAGCGAAGCGATTAAAAGATCGACTTGCGATCGCCGATCGTTGAAAAAGCCCTTGCGCCCAAGTCAGAACTGCCTATAATGCGCATCCACTGACACGGCAAAGCAGATAACGCGGCGTCGAAACACTTGGTAGCTAAGGCGATAGGGTGGTCAGTCACTGAAAAGTGAAGCCTCAAAAAGTTTGCAAAAACTGCTTGACGCGAACAAGGGATTGCGTAGAATACGCAGCCCTAGCCACTCGGAACTACCGAGATGTGCAAATGCTCTTTAACAATTTATCAAGTAATCTGTGTGGACACTCACAGGTATTGA
>NZ_JAKEVI010000006.1:0-91540 GCF_022398495.1 Shewanella sp. Isolate8
GGCTGACAAAGCCGTAACGAAGCGAAGCGCGGAGTGTACTAGAGTACATGAGCACTGCAGCGAGGAAACAATGCCGTCAGACGAAGAATTAACCAGTAAGAATTTGTCTGGAAACCATAGCATTGTGGCCCCACCTGATCCCATCCCGAACTCAGAAGTGAAACGCAATCGCGCCGATGGTAGTGTGGGGTCTCCCCATGTGAGAGTAGGTCATTTCCAGGCGCCTAATAAACGAGAAATCCCCAGCACGCCGTGCTGGGGATTTTTTCGTTTAACAGTCTTTAAAATATCGACTCGAACATGGGAAATATAAAGAGCCCGAACGCAGTGAGGTGCATTTCTATGTGGAGTAGGGCGAATATCGCGATAGCGATGTGCTTATGAGCGCGAAGCTTTAGCGTAGCTGGCCATGACAGGCGCCTAATAAAACTCTACATGCCGTCCAAATCTGTTGCTGTTAATTATTCCATTTATAAACGGCATTATCGCTACAGACTCACTAATCTGTCATTTAGCCGCTTCGCGCTACAGTCATCCATCAAGCTTCGCTTGATAAGTGGATGTCTTACGCCCCCAAGTGAGATCTGATTGATTGCTGAACTCAATTTAAGCAACCCGAATAGTAAGATTTTTATCAGTCGATAATGTAAATACTTAAGTCTTAAGTCCTAAGGCAGTGATAGGTTGTTCATATCGTTATCAAACATATCTAGTCGATAAGATTTATGTTCGGGAGTTGGGGGAGTGAAAGCGATGGTTATTGGAGGGAGGGAAAGCCCATATTAATTTTCGGGCTTTCAAACTGGCTTATAAAGAAAGTAACTTTTCTACTATGGGGGCGTTTGCAGCTGGAAAGTCATAGCTCTTGAGCTCGTCGAGTCTAGCCCATTTGATCTCTTGCCCTTCAAGCCCCTGAGCTTCTCCTGAGAAAGCGTTTACTGTGTGTATATCAAGATATACTTGTTTGTCCGGATAATCGTGTGAGATCACCATTAGAGGGCTCGTGGAGGTAACCTCTATGGCGACTTCTTCTTTTAACTCTCTTATTAATGCTTCTGATGTCGTTTCACTGGACTCGACTTTTCCGCCTGGAAATTCCCATTTCCCACCTTGGTGCAGATGCACTGGGCGTTTGGCGAGTAAGATCTGACTTTCTTCATTGAATACTATGCCTACCGCGACATGTACACGCTTCATTTAGTGATCCTTAAAAAAGTCTGTTTCTTCATAGCCTAGTGAATCTAGGAGCTCTGGATCAAATTCAGGCTTTACAGGGATGGCATGTTTCTCCGAGGCCCAATCACCCAAGTCGATGAGTTTGCATCTTTCACTGCAGAAGGGTTTAAATTGAGACTCTTTAGACCAAAGCACCTCTTTCTGGCAGGTTGGGCACTTAACTGTGGTTGGCATAATCATTCCCATAGGCCGATTTGTAACAGTCGGCTATGGTAAACCACTTTAGGTACAGGTTGCCAACATAAAGTCTATCGATTTGTCAGAGTGTTTCTGCTGATCAAACAATACGAAATGGATGGCGTAACGATTCCGGTTACCGCTGATAGTTGGATAGCACCCCTGGGCAGGATCGATTTTGACTCGGATAAGCGAGAGGGCTTGGGTGCTAGAGCCTTGATAAAAGCCGGCTACTGCGGTTGCTGGGTTGTACACTGTCGTCTTACGGGTAAGCTCAAGTAACAATTTGATCGGCGTTAACAGACATTCAAAATGTTCCGTCCAAGCCTTATATTCTTGTTGCCTCGTATCCCAGGGTTTAGCTAACCAGTAATGTAGCTGCGGAAGATCGAAGTTGCAGCAAGCACCTGGCATGCCGAATCGTTGACGCAGGGCAGAGAGAAACCTGTCTTGCTTAAGTTTTTGACCTGGCCTTTCACAGCGAACGAGCTTAACTCTCGCCTCTTGCATCTGCTCGATATAACTTTCTACTTGCTGCTCATCTATGTGGGGTAGGTGCTGCCATTTTTTGAGATTTATAAGCTGCTTGTCGATGTCTTTTATAATTTCACTGCGATAATCACAACGCTCGGTGAGTTCACACAGGGAAAATAATGGATAAAAACAGCGGTGTTGATGATCTTGATCTAAATTATTTTGAACTTGATTAGCGAGGTACTCGAGCCTAAGGTAGCTTCGAGTCTTCTCGTTTAACGGTTGTTCGTAGATCAATTCATTCATGACGATTGTTAAGTCTGGGCGGCTAATTTTATATATTTATTATGTAAAGCAGCGACCTTGTCTCTTAATGCCGATATGTCACCTTGATTGTCGATAACATCATCTGCTTTAGATAGCTTTTCGTCTCTGCTTGCCTGGCTAGCGATTATGTTTTTTACTTGCTGCGCATCGACTGCGTCCCTCTCCGTGGTTCGCTTTACTTGTAACTCTGGCGAAATATCAACCACTAAAGTGCAATTGACTAACCTATCTAAACCATTCTCAAATAGCAAGGGGACAACTAAAATTGCGTAGGCTGAGGTCGCATTTTGCAATTGTGTTAACATTTCGGTCCTAATCAACGGGTGAAGAAGACTATTCAACCATTGTCTTTCTACAGGGTCTTTAAAAATCTTATCCCTTAAAACGGATCGATTAAGTTCTCCATTTTTAAGGAGGACGCTTGGACCAAAATGCTTAGCGATTTCTGTTAGTCCTTTGGTTCCTTTGGCAACAACTTCTCTGCTGACAACATCTGCGTCAACAAGATCAACTCCTAGTTCAGCAAACAAGTTGGCGACAGTCGTCTTGCCGCTTCCTATACCGCCTGTGAGGCCTACAACAAATTTTGACATGATGTTTTATGAATAGATGGTTATAAGGTGGATAAATACCAGTTTACTATTTTTTCGCCCCAAATCATGGCGATCCAGCCAGCTAGAGCGATATAAGGGCCAAATGGTATTGGGTTACCCGAATTGATCTTCTTATTGACGATGAGCAGTAGGCCGACGAGAGCGCCAACAATCGAAGAGAGTAGAATGATAAGAGGTAGTAATTGCCAACCGAACCAGGCACCAAAAACGGCGAGCAGCTTAAAGTCGCCATAGCCCATGCCTTCCTTGCCGGTTAGTAGTTTGAACCCCCAGAAGACGCTCCAAAGGCCCATATAACCCGCTGAAGCGCCAATGACCGCATCGGTAATAGAAACGAAGGTACTGTCTAAGTTAATCAGCAGGCCTAGCCATAGCAGTGGAAGTGTGATCTGGTCAGGCAACAGCATCTCATCGAGATCTATCCCGGTTAAAGCTATCAGGCTGAAGGTTAGCAAGGTGGCAAGGACAAATTGCGAGGTCGGGCCAAAATGGTAAGCGAGGTAGGCCACTGCAAATCCTGTTAAGGCTTCTATGATGGGGTACCTTACAGAAATACTTGTCTTACAATGAGCGCACTTACCTCCTAACATCAACCACCCAATTATGGGGAGGTTGTGCCAAGGTTTTATATCGGTTTTACAATTAGGGCAAGATGAGCTTGGAACGATAAGATTGTATTTTTCCGGAAAATCATCGATTGGCTGGGCTAGCTTATCTTTAATTTCCGTAACGGTAGCCTTGTGGTATTCGTCGAGATATTGGTTGCATTCCTCTTGCCATTCTCTTTTCATCATCACCGGAAGGCGATGAATAACAACATTTAAAAAGCTGCCAATCACGGCAGCAAAGACAAAAGAAATTGCGGCAAACAGCAAAGGATACTGAGCCATTAATTGGATAAATTCAGTCATTGAAAAAGCTTAGTGTTATTATTAAAAGGTGTTCGATTAGCCAACCACTTTGCCCATCTGGAAGATAGGTAGATACATACCAACGATCAGCCCGCCTACTAGAGTACCAATTACAACCATCATGATAGGTTCTATGAGGCTAGATAATCCATCAACAGCATCATCCACTTGCATCTCGTAAATGTTGGCTACCTTATTGAGCATTTCATCGAGACCGCCGGATTCTTCGCCAATCATCACCATTTGTATCAGCATGTCAGGGAACAAGCCTGTTGTTCTCATAGCCACGTTCATCTGCATGCCAGACATGACTTCGGTACGTACTTTAGTGAGGGCGCTGCGGTAGACATAATTTCCAGAAGCGCCAGCAGCTGATTCTAAACCATCGATAAGCGGAACACCTGCGGCAAAGGTGGTAGCGAGAGTGCGAGCAAAGCGAGCCATCGCTGCCTTATGCAAAATGCTGCCAACTATCGGAATCCTAAGGATAAATTCATCAACTCGATCTCGAAAAGATTGAGATTGTAGATGTGCCCTCCTAAATCCCCAAATGGTTAATACTATCCCTATTACGAAGATGTACCATGAAGATTGGAGCCAGCGAGAAATTGCAATGATCATTTGCGTGAAGGCCGGAAGTTCTGCACCAAATCCGTTAAATATCTCTTCAAATTGAGGAACAACGAATAGCAATAATAATGTTGTAACGGCAATTGCTACTACAATTACCGCTGCTGGGTAGAACATAGCCTTTTTGATTTTTGATTTTAGTGCCTCAGCTTTTTCTCTGTAGGTTGCAATTCTGTCAAATACGGCATCGAGAGAACCCGAGTGTTCACCTGCGGCAACTAGATCGACGTAAAGATCATCAAAATATTGTCTGTGTGGTCTTAAAGCATCGGATAATGGGATACCGGCTTGTACGTCGTTGACTATCGTGCCTAACAGTTCTCGCATTCTAGGCTTTTCATGGCCGCGACCAAGCATTTCGAGGGTTGTCACAATGGGGACGCCTGCCGCTAACATGGTGGCTATTTGGCGAGTGATCATGGCGATATCCATCGCCTTGATCTTTGGGTCTCTCTTGAACAGAGATTCGGCTTTTTTCTTAACAACCTTAGGGTTAACGCCCTGAGATTTTAATTGTGCCTTAATCTCTGCTGATGAGGTGCCTCTTAATTCTCCCGAGGTTTTTTTGCCGTCACGATTGGTGCCTTTCCATTCGAAGGTGACTACTTTAGGTTGAGCCTTGGCTGCCTTTTGCTTTTTAGTTGTGGTTTTTGTGAGTGATGCGCTAGCCATGGATAATCCTTAATGAGTATCTATTTATTAGAAACTAGTGACGCGGTTTATTTCGGCAATACTGGTCACTCCGGCAATCACTTTTCGAAGGCCAGAGTCTCGAAGATCACGCATGCCTTGTTCTTTCGCCTGATTGGCTATTTGTAGTGAGTTGCCTCCTTCCATGATAGTACGGGCAATCTCATCTGACATCTTCATCACTTCATAAATACCGACACGTCCCTTGTATCCGCCAGAACAAAGATCGCAACCTACGGGCTTATAAACGGTAAATCCTTCATCAATTTGGGCCTGGGTAAAGCCTAAATTGAACAACTCGTGTTCAGGTACCGCTTCAGGTTGTCGACACTCAGTGCAAAGTCTTCTTGCAAGACGCTGGGCAATAATCAGGTTTACCGAACTGGCTATGTTATACCCAGGAACCCCCATGTTGATGAGACGCGTCAGGGTTTCAGCGGCAGAGTTAGTGTGCAGGGTAGATAGCACCAAGTGACCTGTCTGCGCTGCCTTAATGGCAATTTCAGCTGTTTCTAGGTCGCGGATTTCACCTACCATAACCACATCTGGGTCTTGGCGCAGGAATGAACGTAACGCCGAAGCAAAGGTTAAACCTGCTTTTAAGTTAATATGAACCTGGTTAACGCCTTCTAGGTTAATTTCAACAGGGTCTTCTGCGGTTGATATGTTGCGTTCTTCTGTATTGAGGATATTCAGGCCAGTATACAGGGAGACTGTTTTTCCCGAGCCTGTTGGGCCGGTAACTAAAATCATACCTTGGGGTTTAGCTAGCATCTCTTCGTATAGGGCACGCTGATCATCTTCATAACCGAGCTTTTCGATACCTAGTTGGGCCGAAGAGGAGTCCAAGATACGCATCACGATCTTTTCGCCCCAGATGGTGGGCAGGGTACTGACTCGAAAATCGATAGATTTAGTGCGAGACAGCTTCATCTTGATGCGGCCATCTTGAGGGACACGGCGCTCGGCGATATCCAGCTTAGACATCACTTTAAGACGTGCGGATATGCGGCCGGCTAAGTTAACCGGAGGCTCAGAGACTTCATGTAGGATGCCATCGATACGAAATCGAATGCGGTAACGCTTCTCATATGGCTCAAAATGTAAGTCCGACGCGCCTTTACGTATGGCATCAGTTAGAATTTTGTTGATATAGATGACAATAGGGGCATCGTCACTGGCGTCACCAGCCTGCTCTTCTTGGCGCTTGTCAGTATCGGTTATCTCAATACCGGAGAGTGAGTCTTCATCTATACCATCTAAGTCTAGTGCCGAGATATCTTCTTCAAGCACTTTTTCAAGCGCAGCTGTTAACTTGTCATCTTCAACTAGGATCGCTTCTGCATGAAGCCCTGCACTAAATTGAAAATCCTCTAAAGCTGCGATATTGGTCGGATCAGACGTGCCAATATAGAGGCGGTTGCCGCGCTTAAACAGGGGCAAGCACTTATGTTTTTCGATCAGCTTTTTGTTAAGGAAGTCTTCGGGAATGCTGGATATATCGAATTCATTGAGATCGAGTAAAGGGGTGCCGTACTCCTCATAGCAGAGCTCGGCGATTTCTCTCGCGGATATCAGTTTTTCTTGAACTATAGTGGAGACAAGAGACTGTTTTGATTGACGTGACTTAGCAATTGCTGACGCTACTTGCTCTTCGCCTAATATTTGTTTGCGAATGAATAGAGTTGATAATCCGAGATGGAGACCTGTTGTTGGCATGTGGGAACCAAATAAAGTGCATCGCCTTAATATTTAAGGCGATGCAGAATGCTAAAGTTTAGCCTATGGAGCTGTAGTTTGCATTGATGCAGGAATGTTTGCGCCATCAATACACTGAGCTTGGGTAGCTCCAGTAGCGCCAGATGTTAAGGTTGCAGCATAAGTGACTACGCCAAGATTGCTTACAGTTGCAGTAACAGTACAAGCGCCTTCATTGAAAGCAACAGTTCCGCCAGCGCCTTCATCCCAACCTCCAGCCCCAGCAGTAGTTGGAGAAATCGTTACTTCTGTATATGTACCAGCATCTGTTACAAGAGAAGGACAGCCAACTCCGGATTGTACGCACGCAACAGCTTTTGACGTAATAGAGCTAACTCCTTTCATTGCCGCGCCACCGTGGGCTGCACCAACGTAGTCTCTATAGGCTGGCAGTGCAATTGCGGCGAGAATACCGATGATTGCAACAACGATCATTAATTCAATCAGGGTGAAACCCTTGGCATTAGTCTTTTTGAAACCTTTCATTTTTACTCTCTCCGTTTGACAGAACTCTGATTCGACTCATCCTAATGCTGACTATAGCAGGATGGCAGCACAACTATTCTAGTGTTAGCCTTATAGTAATAGTTAAACTTGTACAAGTAACCAATGCTAAAGCCATTACCTTAGAATGCGGTGCTGAGACCACTATTTCAGCTTGCTCCTGCGTAGCTTTTGACGTCGTCCCTGGTCAAATCGTTATTGCTATCAACTAGTATTTTATGAATTCCTAAAATGAATTCAGTAAGCAGGCAATTTTTACCATGCTTTACCTCTACATTCTTGGCTTTCACTCTAAGTTTGATTAATCTTCATTCGGCAAACTGCACCATTTGGCAATTTAGTCAGTAGAAATCATATCTTTATCGTCAGCATCTTAACCTTTTCCAGCAGGCTTTTAAGCTGTGACTCGTTTAATGCTTGCCCGTATCGCGCTCTCGCAAACACAGAGATTGTTAACGGTATGTTTCATTAAACTTGTCGCTAGTCTAGAAAATCTTCAATTAACGATAATTAATTCTTTCGACTTACTAAGTCGGTTTACCTTCATGGTAAGCTGGCCGAAAGGGCCATCTCGCCTACAGCCAAAGTTAGTACAAAGTTAACAAAAAGGGAACCGTAAATCGCATCAAAGTACTAATTTGATGGTGAATTTGTCTAATAAAAAATTTTTTTGTAAAAAAAGTTATAGCGTAATTATGACTTTGGCTGAAAAATTGGCGATCGTACTAGGAGTGTCAATTTTATAGCGGCTAGAAAGCCGTTTTAGTCCTGGTTGATTTACGTACAATCTTTAGTGTTGGAGCGATTTGTTGTACAAATGTTGCTCAGTCTGATTAGGTTCCTGTACCAGACTGAGCATTTTAAGTCATCGCGAAAATGTCTTATTAAGGAAAATCAATCTTTCAGCCTAAGCGACAAGTCCAACGCCTTGACGTGTTTGGTCAGGGCACCGACCGAGATGTAGTCTATTCCTGTCTTGGCGAAGTCTGAGATGGTATCTAGGGTCACGTTGCCCGATACCTCGAGTTTTACCCGCTGGTTTTCGCTATAGCTATTATTAAGCTCTACCGCTTCTATCATCATGGTGACGTCAAAGTTGTCGAGCATGACAATATCGGCACCGGCATCGAGCGCCTGTTTGAGCTCATCAATACTTTCTACTTCGACTTCCACTAACTTGTCGCTGGCAAGCCTACGGGCGGCTTTGATGGCTGATGCGATCGAGCCACTGGCCATGATGTGATTTTCCTTAATAAGGAAAGCATCAAAAAGACCAATACGATGGTTTTTTCCGCCGCCACAGGTAACGGCATATTTTTGTGCTGTGCGCAGACCCGGTATGGTCTTGCGGGTGTCTAACAGTTTGCAGTGAGTGCCTGCCAGTCTATCGACATAGAGTTTCGTCAAGGTCGCCACGCCGGAGAGTGTCTGGATAAAGTTCATCGCGGTGCGCTCGCCGGTCAGGATGGCGCGAGCAGAACCCGACATTTCGCATAAAACCTGATTCGGCAACACAAGGTCACCATCGTCCACATGCCAATGCAGAGCGACTTCACCGCCTAACTGGTTGAAGACCTGTTCAGCCCATGCTTTACCGCAAAAGACGCCTTCTTCGCGGGTGATCAGTGTGGCCTGCGCATACTTGTCGCCAGGAATAAGCTGAGCAGTGATGTCCAGACTCAATTTTTCTAGTGGAGTTAGATTCGAGTCAGCCTGAAAACCTAAATCTTCTTCTAGTGCGACTTTGACGGCTAATCTAATGTCATTTTCCAGCATCTTTCTATCCTCATGGCGGCTCGCCGCACTCCCTGAGCGCATCACTTGTGGCTCGAATGGGTTATCTCTGTTGATTCAATGGCTGCGAGCACTTAGCTATATGCCGTTAATAGTAACAAATCCCAGATTGAAAAAGCAGGGATATTTAGCGCTACGCGGTGAAGATAGACGCAATTTGTGCCGATTTGTAATCGTTGGTCTCGTGTGACTGGCGGCTATCATCCGAATTGGGTTAAAGTGCTAACGGCTTGATATTGTTTGGAGGTAGATTGGCCTGTGGCTAACATGACGTTGCAAAAAGGGTGGATTCAAGAGTGTCGACAGTGTGTCTCGCCACATTTTAATGCCCGTCCAGATGGAGAGGTGAGCCTCTTGGTGATCCATAATATCAGCCTGCCTGCTGGCCGGTTTGGCTTGCCCTATATTGACCAGCTTTTTCAAGGTTGTTTGGATACTCAAGCCGATGAGAGTTTTTGTGAGCTCGAAGGCTTAGAGGTGTCGGCGCATTTTTTGATCCGGCGAGACGGCGAGTTGGTGCAGTATGTCAGCTGTGATGATCGCGCCTGGCATGCTGGCGTCTCTGAGTTTGCCGGGCGTACCGGTTGTAATGACTTTGCCATAGGTATAGAGCTTGAAGGCACTGATAGCCAGGCCTATACCGATGCTCAGTATGATCGGCTCACGCAATTAACCTTGGTCTTGTTTGACGCATATCCTATGCTCAATAGAAATCTTATCGTCGGGCATAGCGACATAGCACCAGGACGGAAGACTGATCCCGGTGAGAGTTTCGACTGGGACAGATATCGCGCGAGTTTGGATGAAGCGTAACTTACCTAAAAGCTTGGTTTACCATTAAACACAACAATTAGATGGAAGGGAGAGGGGAGTAAGATGGCACTGTTTTCTTTATTGCTGGCGATCATGATAGAACGTCTCAAGCTATTACCCCAGGCCTGGCAGCTAGAAACCCTATTAGCCTTATATGCCAAGAGTTTCTTTGGCCGTAAGCAGCTCACCAATGATCTTATGATGGCGATCGCGCTGATTCTCCCTGCGATAGCCGTGCAGGTGCTGGCTTGGTTCGTGGCCGGCATGTTTTGGGGGCTGTTGAGCCTCGGGCTCTGGGTCGGGGTGTCGATTCTCTGTTTCAGTCATCTCAAACAGCGTCAGGTCTTCAAACAGTATATACAGGCGGCTTGTCGTGGCGACGCACAGGCTTGTTACCATTTTGCCGATGAGCTTGACCCTTATGTGTCGCTCGATGCCGTATCAGAGCAAGATCTCGGTGAGAAAGTCGGTCAGACGGTTGCCTGGCTCAATTATCGTTTCTATGGCGCCGTGGCGTTATATCTTATCTTCTTCGGACCTGCCGGGGCCGTACTCTACTGTACCGTGCGTTATTTCTCGGACGATGCCAAGAGCCGGGGAATCGATCTTCCTTTAGTGGACACTGCCTTATTGTTGCTGGATTGGCTGCCGAGCCGATTGATCGCGCTAGGCTATGTGCTCAGTGGGCACTTTTCGCTGGCATTTGCTCGCTGGCGACAACAGGCGCTGTGCTGGCGTTGCCCGGCGCGAGATGTCATATCTGAGGTCGCTTTAGCGGCAGAGACCATTGAATTTAATTCACCTACACCAATTTGCGTCCAATCTACCATCTCTTTGCTACAGTTGAGTAAGCGTAACTTTATCTTACTCGTGATCGGCCTCTCTTTGCTGACGATCTTTGGGGTGGTAGTGTAGCTGCCGGGCGAGGCGGACGCTTGTATTGCGGCTTGTTCGCCTCGTTATTGCTGTTCAAGGCGAGCCCTAAGCTCTTGGGGCAATGGTCAGACCCCTTTATCTTAAATATAAGCTATTCTCACAAATCGTGAGTTTACATGAAGCAGATCACGAACTGGACATCTGAAATGTGATTTGATAAAGTGCGCTCAGTCAATTAAATTGGTAAGACCAATTTACAATAGGAGCTGAGGGCCATATGGCTTATAGCAAAATCAACCAGCCAAAAATTTCTGATGTGATCATGAATCAGCTGGAGCAGATGATCCTAGAGGGGAGTCTGCAACCGGGTCAGAAGTTACCACCAGAGCGTGAATTGGCACTGCAATTCGAAGTCTCTCGACCATCTCTTCGTGAAGCAATTCAAAAGTTAGAAGCAAAAGGCTTGCTGCTGCGTCGTCAAGGCGGTGGAACCTATGTCAAAGAGCAACTTTGGCAGAGTCTTGCTGATCCTATTGTGGAGCTGATGCACAGCGATTCCGAGAGTCAGTACGATCTTCTCGAGTTTCGTCACGCCACTGAAGGCATGATGGCTTACTTTGCGGCACTTCGGGGTACCGATGCCGACATGCAAAACATCAAAGAAAAAATCCAAGCGGTAGAAGCTGCGTCTGACATCGAGGCGAAGGCAGAGGCGATCGTGTGTTTTTATCGCGCCATTGCCGAGGCCTCACACAACGTGGCTATGCTGCACTTAGTACTGAGTTTATCTCCCGTGCTGCATAAGAATGTGGCGCAAAACCTAGAGTTGCTAAAGCGCAGAGCTGATGCCTCTAAAATGGCGAACGAGCATAGGCAAGATCTTCTTGCCGCCATCGTGCGTCGTGACCCTGAAGCAGCAAGAGAAGCCTCAAACGAGCATCTAAGCTACATTGAGGAAGTGATGTTGTCTGTGAGGGAAGAAGATAGCCGGTTGCAGCGTAGTCTGCGCCGTTTGAAGAGTGGCGCGTAGGCAGTCTGTCTAACCGCCACTTTTTATTATTCAATTCATACAATTAATGTATATAGGGAAGGACTGCGAAATGTCTGAACATATGCTGCAAGATTTAGATCCGTTAGAGACTCAAGAGTGGGTCGATTCATTACAAGCCGTATTAGAGCAAGAAGGTCCGGAACGTGCTCATTTTCTTCTTGAGAAGCTAATCGACAAGGCTCGTCGCAACGGTACTCATCTGCCTTATAAGGCAACCACCGCCTATCTGAACACGATTCCAGCGGGTCAGGAACCTCATATGCCTGGTAACCAGGAGATGGAACGTCGCATTCGCGCCATCATTCGTTGGAACGCCCTGGCCATGGTATTGCGCGGTTCGAAGAAAGATCTTGAGCTGGGTGGCCACATTTCCAGTTTCGCCTCTAGTGCAACCATTTACGATGTTTGCTTCAACCACTTCTTCCGTGCACCAAACGAGAAGGATGGCGGTGATCTGGTTTACTTCCAAGGACACATCGCACCAGGTATCTATGCGCGCTCTTTCCTCGAAGGTCGCCTGACCGAAGATCAACTGGCTAACTTCCGTCAGGAAGTGGACGGCAAGGGTCTATCATCTTACCCACACCCTAAGTTGATGCCTGACTACTGGCAGTTCCCAACGGTTTCTATGGGTCTGGGTCCAATTCAGGCGATTTATCAGGCTCGTTTCCTGAAATACCTGACCGACCGTGGTCTGAAAGATTGTTCTGAGCAAACCGTATACTGCTTCCTGGGTGATGGTGAGTGTGACGAGCCAGAAACGCTAGGTGCTATCGGTCTGGCCGCTCGTGAAGAGCTGGACAACCTGGTCTTCATCGTTAACTGTAACCTGCAACGTCTAGATGGTCCTGTACGTGGTAACGGCAAGATCATTCAAGAGCTTGAAGGCGAATTCCGCGGCGCAGGCTGGGAAGTGGCTAAGGTGATCTGGGGTCGTTACTGGGATCCGCTATTGGCTCGCGACACCAGCGGTAAGCTGCTGCAGCTGATGGAAGAGACCGTCGACGGCGAATACCAAAACTGTAAGGCTAAAGGTGGCGCTTATACCCGTGAGCACTTCTTCGGTAAGTACCCTGAAACTGCCGAGATGGTTGCTAACATGTCTGACGATGACATCTGGCGCCTCAACCGTGGTGGTCACGATCCTGTGAAGATCTATGCCGCGCTGCAACACGCTAAGAACACCAAGGGCCGTCCAACCGTAATCCTGGCGAAAACTGTTAAAGGTTATGGTCTTGGTGATGCAGGTGAAGGTAAGAACATCGCGCACAACGTTAAGAAGATGGATATCAGCGCCGTACGTTACTTCCGCGATCGCTTCAATATCCCTATCCCTGACGACAAGCTAGAAGAGATCCCTTTCTATCACCCAGGTCCAGATTCGGAAGAGGTGAAGTACCTTCAGGAACGTCGCGCCGCGCTGCACGGTTCTATGCCGGCTCGCCGTCAGAAGTTCAGTGAAGACCTCGAAGTGCCTTCACTGAAGATTTTCGACTCTATACTCAAGGGCTCTAACGGTCGTGAGATCTCAAGCACCATGGCGTTCGTCCGTATTCTGACTGCGCTGCTGAAAGATAAGAAGATAGGTAAGAACATTGTCCCTATCATCCCGGATGAGGCGCGTACCTTCGGTATGGAAGGTCTGTTCCGTCAGGTGGGTATCTATGCTCACGAAGGACAAAAGTACGTACCACAAGACTCGGATCAGGTGGCTTACTACCGCGAAGACAAGTCAGGCCAGGTACTTCAAGAGGGTATCAACGAGCTTGGCGCCATGTCTTCTTGGGTGTCTGCGGCGACCAGCTACTCGGTTAACGATACGCCAATGATTCCGTTTTACATCTACTACTCTATGTTCGGTTTCCAACGTATCGGCGACATGGCATGGGCGGCAGGTGATATGCGTGCTCGCGGCTTCATGGTTGGTGGTACGTCAGGTCGTACTACCCTGAACGGCGAAGGTCTGCAGCATCAGGACGGTCACAGCCACGTATTGGCTAACACTATTCCTAACTGTATCTCTTACGACCCGACCTATGGTTATGAGATCGCGGTTATCGTTCAAGACGGTATCCGTCGCATGTATGGCGAAAACCAGGAAGATATCTTCTACTACCTGACCACGATGAACGAAAACTATGTTCAGCCTGAGATGCCAGAGGGTGCCGAGGAAGGTATCGTCAAGGGTATCTACAAGCTGGAATCAGTGTCTGGTAGCGGCAAGGGTAAGGTACAGCTAATGGGCTGTGGCACCATCCTTGAACAAGTTCGTAAGGCGGCGCAGGCGCTGGCGAAAGACTTCGGTATCTCGTCAGACGTATTCAGCGTGACCAGCTTCAACGAGCTGACTCGCGACGGTCAGGCGGCAGAGCGTTACAACATGCTGCACCCAACCGAGACACCTAAGCAGGCTTATATAAGCCAGGTGCTGTCTAGCGATTCACCAGCCGTTGTTGCCACCGACTATATGAAGATATATGGCGAGCAGCTACGCGCCTATGTTCCTACCGACTACAAGGTGCTGGGTACCGACGGTTTCGGCCGCAGTGACAGCCGCGAGAACCTGCGTCACCACTTCGAAGTGGATGCCAAGTTCATCGTGATCGCCGCACTGAAGTCGCTGGTTGACCGCAACGAGTTGCCAGTTGAAGTACTCTCGCAAGCAATTGCCGAGTACGGCATCGATGTTGACAAGATCAACCCACAGTTCGCGTAAGGGGATAGAGCATGGCTGAATTAAAAGAAGTTTTAGTCCCCGATATCGGTGGGGATGAAGTACAGGTTATCGAGATCTGTGCTGCGGTGGGCGATACCCTCGCCGCCGAAGAATCGATCATTACCGTTGAAAGCGACAAGGCGACCATGGATATTCCTGCGCCTTTCGCCGGTAAACTGGCCGAGATCAAGGTCGCCGTGGGCGATACCGTCTCTGAAGGTACACTTATCGCTATGATGGAAGCGGGTGAGGCGCAGGCCGCGGAGCCAGCACCTGCAGAATCTGCTCCTGCAGTAACACCGGTTACGCCTGCTCCGGCAGCGCCTGTTGCTGCGGCGCCAGCCTCTGCACAAGTGATTGAAGTGACAGTGCCGGATATCGGCGATGCTTCAGATGTCGACGTGATTGAAGTGCTGGTGGCCGTGGGCGACAGCATCGATGTCGACACTGGGCTTATCACCCTGGAAACTGACAAGGCGACCATGGAAGTACCAGCGCCTGCAGCCGGTGTCGTGAAAGAGATGAAAGTGGCCGTTGGTGACAAGGTCTCTCAAGGCTCTCTGGTTCTGATGCTTGAGGTGAGCGGCGGTGAAGCTGCGGCTCCTGCTGTGAGCGCGGCTCCAGCACCAAGTGCAGCACCAGCGGCAGCTGCCAGCATCGAAGTGAAAGAGATTAGCGTGCCCGATATCGGCGACGCGTCTGACGTCGATGTTATCGAGGTATTGGTTGCTGCCGGTGATGTGATTGAGGCCGACCAAGGCCTGATCACCCTGGAAACCGACAAGGCGACCATGGAAGTACCAGCACCGTTCGCCGGTAAGCTGGTTTCTGTGACCGTTAAGGTGGGCGACAAGGTTTCTCAGGGTAGCGTCATCGCGACCATAGAAACACAGTCGAGTGCACCGGCTGCCGCGTCAGCCCCAGCTGCCGCCGCGTCTGCGCCGGCTCCACAAGCCAGTGCGCCAGCGCCTGCGGCGAGCAAGCCGCCTGTGCCGCATCACCCAAGTGCCGGTAGCAAGCCTGCAACGGGTGCCGTGCACGCCTCGCCAGCGGTTCGTCGTCTGGCCCGCGAGTTCGGTGCAGACCTGACTCAGGTAACTGGTACTGGTCCTAAGGGACGTATTCTGAAGGAAGACGTTCAGGCCTTTATCAAGTATGAGCTGTCTCGTCCTAAAGCCTCTGCAGCAACCAGTGTGGGTGCCGGTGAGGGTGGTCTGCAGGTGATTGCCGCGCCTAAGGTTGATTTCGCTAAGTTTGGTGAAGTGGAAGAAGTGCCGCTGAGCCGTATCCAGAAGATCTCTGGACCTAACCTGCACCGTAACTGGGTCACTATTCCACACGTGACTCAGTTTGACGAAGCCGACATCACAGAGATGGAAGCCTTCCGTAAGCAGCAAAACGAGATCGCCGCCAAGCAGAAAACTGGCGTCAAGATCACCCCGCTGGTCTTCATGATGAAGGCGGTTGCCAAGACACTGCAGCAGTTCCCAGTGTTTAACGCCAGCCTGAGCGCCGATGGTGAGTCGCTGATCAAGAAGAAGTACTACCACATTGGTGTGGCGGTCGATACGCCAAACGGCCTGGTCGTTCCTGTGGTGCGTGATGTCGACAAGAAAGGCATTATCGAGCTGTCAGCCGAACTGATGGAGATCTCGGTTAAGGCCCGAGATGGCAAGCTTAAGGCTGCAGACATGCAGGGCAGCTGTTTCACCATCTCTAGCCTGGGTGGCATCGGTGGTACCGCGTTTACGCCTATCGTCAACTATCCTGATGTGGCGATCTTAGGGGTTTCTAAGTCTGAAATTAAACCTAAGTGGAATGGTAAAGATTTCGAGCCTAAGTTAATGTTGCCGCTCTCTTTATCATACGACCACCGTGTGATCGATGGCGCGATGGCGGCACGCTTTAGCGTGACCCTGTCAAGTATGCTGTCCGACATACGCACACTTATTTTGTAATGATGAAGGCTACTCACCATGAGTAGCCTTTTGTTTAACTCCTTGAAAGGTTAAAATGCGGCCACCTTACAAGAACTAACGTTCAAAAAGCTGGCGTCATAATGGGTTGGGCCGGAATTCCTCCCAACACAATGAGAAAGAATAGAGGAAAACATGAGTAACGAAATCAAAACTCAGGTAGTGGTTTTAGGTGCAGGCCCTGCAGGTTATTCAGCAGCATTCCGTGCTGCCGACTTAGGTCTGGAGACTGTTATTGTAGAGCGTTTCAGTACCCTAGGTGGTGTGTGTCTGAACGTGGGTTGTATCCCATCTAAGGCGCTACTGCACGTTTCTAAAGTGATCGAAGAAGCGAAAGCCATTTCTAACCACGGCGTGGTATTTGGTGAGCCGCAGATCGATCTCGATAAGCTACGTGAGTTTAAGCAGAGTGTTATCAGCCAGCTGACTGGCGGTCTGGGCGGCATGTCTAAGATGCGTAAAGTCAACGTGGTTAACGGTCTGGGTAAGTTTACCGGTCCTAACACCATCGAAGTTGCTGGTGAAGATGGCGTGAAAGTGGTGCACTTCGAGCAAGCAATCATCGCTGCGGGTTCTCGCCCAATTCAACTGCCTTTCATTCCTCATGAAGATCCACGTATCTGGGATTCTACCGATGCGCTTGAGCTGAAAGAAGTTCCTGGCAAGCTGCTGGTGATGGGCGGCGGTATTATCGGTCTGGAGATGGGTACAGTCTACTCTTCACTGGGCAGTGAGATCGACGTGGTTGAGATGTTCGACCAGGTTATCCCAGCAGCCGATAAAGATATCGTTCGTGTCTACACCAAGAAGATCAAGAACAAGTTCAACCTGATCCTAGAGACCAAAGTGACTGCCGTTGAAGCGAAAGAAGACGGTATCTATGTTTCTATGGAAGGTAAGAAGGCGCCAACTGAGCCAGTACGCTACGATGCGGTATTGGTGGCTATCGGTCGTACACCAAACGGTAAGCTGATCGATGCTGACAAGGCTGGCGTGAATATCGATGAGCGCGGCTTCATCAATGTCGACAAGCAGATGCGCACCAACGTGCCACACATCTATGCTATCGGCGACATTGTGGGTCAGCCAATGCTGGCACACAAAGGTGTGCATGAAGGCCACGTCGCTGCCGAGGTTATTGCTGGCATGAAGCACTACTTCGATCCTAAGGTTATCCCTTCAATCGCGTACACAGATCCTGAAGTGGCTTGGGTTGGTCTGACCGAGAAAGAAGCCAAAGAGCAAGGCATCGCTTACGAGACGGCAAGCTTCCCATGGGCGGCAAGTGGTCGTGCGATCGCTTCTGACTGCTCAGACGGTATGACTAAGCTGATCTTCGATAAGGAAACGCATCGTGTGATCGGTGGTGCTATCGTGGGTGTGAACGGTGGCGAACTACTGGGTGAAATCGGCCTGGCTATCGAGATGGGTTGTGATGCCGAAGATCTGGCGCTGACCATCCACGCTCACCCGACACTGCACGAGTCTGTCGGTCTGGCGGCTGAGATCTACGAAGGTTCAATTACCGATTTGCCAAACCCTAAGGCAAAGAAGAAGAAATAATTGCTTCTGAAATCCGAAAAAGCGCTCATTGAGCGCTTTTTTTTTGGCTGGCTAACTTATATATTATATTTTTGTAACAATTATAAGTTTATCGCGCTATGTCCCAACCCCGCCGTGCTGTTTGTCTGAAATGGGATCTTCTATGAGTTTTACCCAGGCGTTTCGCTTACTAGGCTTTTTGGTATTCATGATTGGCTTTACCACGCCGAGTTTGGCGGGCGATCTGGTACAGAGGGTCTTTAGCGCTCGCGACGGCCTCAACAATGCCACGGTAAACGACATCAGCTTCGATGAGTACGGTTACACCTGGCTCTCCACTGAGCAGGGCCTGTACCGCGTCAGCGACACTAAGGCGCGGCGCATCGACAAAGACGCCAACCATATTCGCCTCTCAGATGAGTATATCTATCTCGTCGAATCCTTGGGTAAACAGCATCTGCTGGTTAGCAGCTATGCCAATACCTACCTGTACGACATAGTTCAAGATGAGTTTGTCCAGCTGGGAAGTAGCGAGCTGTTTCCCAAGTTCAATCCCAGTGGGCTACAGGCAATCACCCGCCAGAAAGATGGCAGCTATGTGCTGCTCAGCTATGTCGGCGAGCTCTACCGTCTGGACTACCAGGCGATGTCGCTCACCTTCATCAGCGCTCTGCCAAGCGATCCCGATATGCCCTGGTTTGTGTTGTCGCAATTTGGCGACTCTCAGCTGATTGTGGGTAAGACTTATGAGCTGCAACTCAGGGACAGCCTGGGGATGCTCAGGGGGATCTTCCCCTGGACAGAGGAGCAGGGCCAGATCAAGAGCCTGTTTGAAGACAGGGCGGGGCGTCTGTGGTTGGGCTCGAGCAATGGTTTATATCGCGTCTATCCCGACTCGTTAACCCTCGAGAAGGTGGAGCAGATCCCCTTCTATGTGACCCAGATGGCTCAGGATAAGCTGGGCTTTCTCTGGCTGTCTGGCCGAGAGGGGCTGATCAAGTGGCACCCCGACACCCTGGAGATAAAGCACTTTAGCAATGAACTGAAGCTGGCGGCCGATCTCGATTATATCTACGACTTGGCGGTGGATGATAATGACCTGGTCTGGGTGGGCGGTTCGGGCGATGGCCTAGCGATTGTCGCCGACGATCCCGACTTCGTACTGGATAACTTTACGCGCAATGCCCCTTATCACCTGAGTGATGAGATGGTTTGGGGTATTTTTGCCGAGCAAACTAAGCTGTGGTTGGGCACAGACAAGGGGCTTATTGAAGTCGATCTCGACGCCAAGAAGAGTGAGACCTACCTGCCCGACGAGATGGAGGTCAACGACAGCGTCTATACGGTGAACGAGTTCGACGAGCAGCGTCTGTTATTAGGCACAACCAATGGTCTGTTTGTCTATGACAAGCAGGCGCATCAAATCAAGCGTTTTGCCGAGATCTCTGGTGGGCGTACCTCGCTCGAAAATAAGATGGTCTATTTCACCTACAAGGATCCATTGATCCCGTCCCGCTGGTGGTTTGTGACAGCTACTGGATTGTTTTATTGGGATAAGGGAAGCTTGGAGCCGAACCGTATGCAGGTCAAGGGGGTTGATGGCATCCAGCATCAGATCCCATTGCGCTCTATCTACAGGGCGGCCGATGGCAAGCTATGGATTGGGGGTGAGAACCTATTTGGCTATATAGATAACAAGGGTCTCTTTTATTCCCGTATCGATATTTTTGCCGACGACAATATCTCAATCGATGTTAGCTATATAAAAGAGATGGATTCCGGCGTGCTTTGGTTAGGTACGTCCCCTAAGGGGTTAGTAGAATATCATCCTAAGACGGGGCTGACCTATTTCCTCACCGATAACTGGCAAGTGCAGTGTAGCTCAGTCTATTTCATCGAGCAGCTTCCCGGTTATCGGGTAGTGGGCTGTCCCAACTCTCTGGTGAGACAGGATCTCACCACTGGGGAGATAACGGTATTCGAGAAGCAGGACGGGCTTATCAGTCATGAACTTAACGATGGTGCTGCCTATTTTGAATCTGGTGTAGGCTTATTCGTTGGTAGCCCAGATGGGGTTACCCTTATTGATGCTCCCCAGATGCGTAACCGCCTCGCGGAAGATGGCATCATGATGGAGTCTGTTTCGGTATTCTATGAAGACAGTACTGACATTAGGTTGGTGCCTGAGGTAGGCATGCTGATAAAACCCGGCGCACGCCTTATCAGCTTTCAGCTTACCAGTCTCGATTATCTGACCGATATTCCGTTTCAGCTACAGTATCGTCTGCGCCGCGGCAAGGGTTCTGAGGAGAGCAACTACTTACAGTTGATGGGCCAGTCGCAGATCAACGTCTCAGGCCTCAAGGATGGCCACTACACCTTAGACATTCTTAGCGAGCAAAATGGCGTCTGGTCACAGACCCCCTATTCGTTCAGCTTTGTGGTTGAAGATTACTGGTGGAACTATGACTGGTTTAGAGGCTTATTGCTTATCTCACTTTTGCTGGTTGGACTCTACTTCCTGCTGTTGCGTCAAAAACAGATAAGCGCCTTCAGGCGAGTGAACAAGAAACTCAAGGAAAGTGAAGACAGGCTGCGTCAGTCTCTGCGGGGCAGTGATTCCGAGCTATGGGAGTGGCACAGCGAGAACGAAACTTTCTCGCTTGAAAACCGGGGGCGCTACTTCCCCGACAGGGGCGATGCCTTCGAGCTTAAGATGGAGGAGTTTCCCATCCACGCCGAAGACCAAGAAAAGGTATTTACCGCATGGAAACGCCTGCTCTCCAAGCTGGATGACAGATTAGATGTGGACTATCGTTACCGCCGTCCCGACGAGTCTTGGGGGTGGACAAGGGTGCGTGGCCGGGCACTGGAGTTTGACCCGGTAAGCGGTCGGGTGAAGAAAGTTGCCGGTATCTATACCGACATCACTACCCAGCGCCGACTGGAAGATGACGTTAAACTCTTGGCCCAGGCCTTTGCTAACACCTCGGAAGGAGTATTGATATTAGATGCCAATGAGCGAGTAAAGGTGTCTAATAAGGCCGCTCAGACGATCTTAGGTATGACGGCCGATGAGCTTATCGACAGATACTTTGCCCAGCTAGTTCATAGCAGTGAAGACAGAAGTGACGAGATCAATATTTTGCTGGAGCAGGGGATTAACTGGACAGGAGAACATGAGTTTCAGTGTTCCGAGGGGCTAATCTGTCCCGTGTGGTTAAACCTGTCGACCATGAAAGATGACCGAGGGGTCATCAGCCATTATGTGGCGGTATTCTCCGATATCACAGAGCGCAAACAGACGGAGGCCGACCTGCGACGTCTGGCTAACTACGATGTGCTAACCGGCCTGCCGAACCGATCCCTGTTCGCCTCGCGCCTGGCTAAGTGTATCCACCGCGCCGAGCAGACCGAAGATAAGCTGGCATTGATCTTCCTTGACCTAGATCGCTTCAAGAACGTCAACGACTCCTATGGCCATAGCATGGGCGATGCCTTGCTGGTGGAAGCCGCCAGTCGCTTGCAATCTTGTGTGAGTGAAAGCCATACCCTCTGCCGTTTCGGTGGCGACGAGTTCGTGATCCTGATGCGTGACATGGTCGATATCGATGAGGTCAACCATCTGTGCGAGGCCTTGATCCGCCAGATAGAGAAACCCTTCGAGCTCTACGGCCGCGAGTTCTTTATCTCCACCAGTATCGGGGTCAGCCTGTGGCCGGATGATGCCAAGCAGCCCGAGGTGTTGATCAAGAACGCCGATCAGGCCATGTATCACGCCAAGGAAGAGGGGCGTGGCAACTTCCAGTACTTCTCGGCCGAGCGCAATGCCGAGGCGCTCTATCACCTCAAACTGGAGGCCGAACTGCGTAAGGCGATGGACAGGCAGGAGTTTGAGCTCTACTTCCAGCCGCAGATCGATATTCTCAAAGACGACAAGGTGGTTGGGATGGAGGCGCTACTGCGCTGGCATCATCCCAAGGAGGGCTACATTCGCCCAGATATCTTCATCAAGGTGGCCGAGTCCTGTGGCCTGATCATCGACATCGACCGCTGGGTGATCAAGCAGGCCTGTATTCAAGGGGCTAAGTGGGCCGAACATTTTGGCGATGAGCTAAAGCTGTCGGTTAACGTCTCTGCGGTGCATTTCAGGCAACCCGACTTTATTCAAGATGTGCAGCAGGCGCTCAAGGAGTCGGGCATGCCGGCCAAGATGCTGGGGCTGGAGATCACCGAAGGTGTCTTGATGAAAGAGCTGCATGTGGCCAAGGATCACCTCAAGGCACTGCGGGAGATCGGCATAGAGGTCGCTATCGATGACTTCGGCACCGGCTATTCGTCGCTCGCCTATCTGCGCAGCTTCGATGTCAGCACGCTTAAGATTGACCGCTCCTTCCTGATCGATATCGCCAATAACGAGGCGGATCAGGCGATCGCCAGCAGTATCATAGAGCTGGCCCGTAACCTCAAGCTGAAGGTGGTGGCCGAAGGGGTTGAGACCCAGGAGCAGTTAGAACAGGTCTTTAGCCGCGGCTGTTACGTTATACAGGGCTACTACTTTGCCAAGCCGATGACTATCGATGAGTTCGAGAAATACCTCTACATCAAGTCAAAATAACGGCTTCGTCATCGCGTCGATAGGGCAAACTTTCTTGTTTGCTAGGGCCTGTTTATCTTTCAGGTATTATTTTTGTTCAATCTAAACGCGTTATGCACTACGCGTGGGCATTGAAGCATAGTGCTCTATGTGAGTTGTGAACAACATAGGGCTGGGCGCGTTTAGATGAACCCTTTGGGCTGCGTTTGTAGGCCATTTCTACTGCGTTATCGCCAGTTTGTGTAGAATCACTACACGACACAGGCTCTGCCTTGTATAAATCACCTGCAAACTGCTGCAAAAACAAACAGGAAAGGTCAACAGGCCCTAGAAGTTTGCTAGAATATTTTGTCCCTCTATTCATAGGAAGATGAATCGCCGATGATCAAGCCTTTTCTACTCTCTTTGCTGCTGGCAAGCCTCACCTTTTCTGCCACGAGCGAGGAACGCCCCAAGATCGGTCTGGCACTCAGCGGGGGCGGCGCGAAAGGGGCGGCTCATATCGCCGTGCTTAAGGCCTTAGAGGCGGAGCATATTCCCGTCGATTACATCGCCGGTACCAGTATTGGCGCCTATGTGGGCGGCATGTATGCCCTGGGCTATAGCGCCGAAGAGATCGAAGATATCATGATGGGTTCCAACTGGAACGCCGGCTATTCAGATACCATTCCCCGTGCGGCCCTCAGCTATCGTGGCAAGCAGCAGCGGGATAGATTCAATATCCCGCTCAACATCGGCTACAGCGATAGCCAAGTCAAAGTTCCTAATGGCGTGTTGCGTGGTCAGTCTATGTCGCTCTTGCTGCAGCACTCGACGGATCTGGTGCATAAGTTTGAACACTTCGATGAACTGCCGATTCCCTATCGCGCCGTGGCCACAGATCTCGAGACCAGTGGCGCCGTGGTGATCGACAGCGGCAGCCTGGTGGATGCGATGCAGGCGTCGGCCACAGTCCCAGGTGCGCTGCAGGCGGCGCAGTATAAGGGGCATATAGTGGTTGACGGCGGAATTGCCAACAATATGCCGGTGGATGTGGTTAAGGCCATGGGCGCCGACATCGTCATCGCCGTGGATATCGGCTCCTCTCTGGTTAAGCGGGACCAGCTAGAGAGCACGATCGCGGTTTTGAACCAACTATCCACCATGCTGACCAATGCCAGCACAGAGCGGCAGAAACAGCTACTGACGACACAAGATATCCTGATCCGTCCAGAGGTTGGCGAGCTCAGCACCACAGACTTTTCCATCATGCCGGAGGCTTATCGCCTCGGTGAGGCGGCGGTTCAGGCCCAGCTGACAAGGCTAAAACAGTTAGCCGTGACCAATGAGCAGTATGCTGCCTATCAGGCTCACAAGGATGCCGCCAGCGTGGGTTGGCTCTACAACCTGTCTCGCCCGGTGATCGAGATCCGCTTCGACAACAACTCTAAGGTGAGCGAGAAACTCTTGGCGGAGACCTTAGGCATAGAGCCGGGTGAGGTGGTCGATAAGACCAAGCTGGAGCAGGGGATCAACAAAGTCTATGCGCTCGACAAATTTGAGCGGGTCAACGCCGAGTTTGTCGACACAGATGAGGGACGGATACTGATTCTGCAGACCCGGGCCAAGTCCTGGGGGCCAAATTATTTCCAACTTGGCTTTAGCTGGGAGGATGACTTCACCCTGGACTCTGTGGTGGCACTGGATGTGGCCTACACCATGACAGATCTGACCGCCTATGGTGGCGAGTGGCGTAACGAGCTGAGGCTAGGTTATGAGAAGATGCTCGCCTCAGAGTTTTATCTGCCCATGGATTCCGATCAGCGCTATTTCTCCCGCGCGGAACTGGGCTATGAGAAGAAAGATTGGACCCTGTATGAAGAGAATAACCGCTTCCTGGATCTCGAGCAGGTCAAGTATCGCGCCGAGTTGGGTATTGGCGTCAACTATATCAAGGAAGGCGTGGTTGAGCTGGGGGTGATGGGGGAGACCGGCTATCTCGATAATGCGGCCTTTGACGGGCGGGCAGATTTTAGCTCCTACGGCGCCTATCTCAAGTTTGGTTTCGATGACTTGGACAGCATCAGCTTCCCGACCTCGGGTAATCGCTTTACCCTGAACATGTACTACCGCCATGAGCAATCTCCCTACATCTTTGACGATGAACCATCGGAGAACTCCTTGCAGATCATGGCCGATTGGCGCGGCGCCCTGAGTGTGGGCAATCATGCCTTTGTGGGCAAGGCTTCGTTGGCGACGGTGGACAAGGAGGAGGGCTTCAGCGTGAATGTCTCCGAGCTTGGTGGCTTCCTCAACTTGTCTGGTTACCATAAGGACGCCTTGGTTGGGCCGCACAAGTTGTTCGGTGCCTTCGTCTATCAATACGATCTGGGCCGGGATATGTTGGGGATGACAGACTACCCTCTCTATCTGGGCGCTAGCCTTGAGGCGGGTAACGTCTGGTCGATCCGCGACAGCGTGAGCCTGAATGATCTCATCTATGGTGGCAGCCTCTATCTGGGCACGGATACCGCCATAGGCCCGGCGGCCATAGGTTACGGCTGGACAGACGATGGCGAAAATACCGTCTTCCTCTTCCTAGGTAAGAACTGGTAGGGCAGCTAAGGCGTCATACAAAGTTACAAAATCACCCTACAGTCCTTGGGGCTGGGGTGTTAGTGTGTCATTCGCAAAGGTCTGTGCAATCAGGCTATAAACAAGATAAAAGTAAGAACCGGGGAATTCGAGATGAAAAAAGTCAGTCATTTAGCATTGGCTGTGGCGTTGGGCTTGGGCCTGGGCGCCTGTGGTAGCCATGACACCACTCAGGTAGAGAGTGTACAAACGACAAAGGTGTCGGGCGTTGAGAAAGAAAACTTCGACCCTCAGGTGCGTCATCAGGACGACTTCTATTACAGCGTCAACGGTCACTGGTTGGCGACCACGCCTATCCCAGCCGACAAGTCTAACTATGGTGCCTTCTCCGTACTCTATGAGCAGAGCCAGAACGCCCTGAAGGAGATTATCGACGAAGTAGCGGCAAAGCCAAACAAGGCCGAAGGCTCTAGCGAGCAGAAAGTGGGCGACTTCTACGCCAGCTACATGAATACCGATCTGGCCGAGCAGCTGGGCGTGACCCCAATCAAGGCGCCAATGGCTGAGATCCAGGGGCTTAAGAGCCATCAGGATGTCGCCAGTCAGATGGGTAAGCTGCTGGTTTCGGGTGTGCAGATGCCATTGGGCTTCTATGTGAATAACGACGCTAAGAAGTCGACTCAGTATGGTGTCTACTTCTATCAGTCTGGCCTGACACTGCCGGATCGCGACTATTACCTCAAAGATGATGCTAAGTTTGTTGCCAACCGCGCCGCGCTGCAAAGCTATGTCACCGACTTGCTAGATAACGCCGGTTATGCCCACGCCAAGCGCGCCGCGAAAAACGTGGCCGAGATCGAGCACTTCCTGGCCGAGAGCCAGTGGACGCGCACCGAGTCACGTGACGCCAACAAGAGCTACAACAAGATGGATATCGCTGGCCTGCAGAAGACGGTCAGCAACTTTGATTATTCACAGTTTGCCAATGGCGCCGACATGAACAAGGTGACCGAGGTGATCGTGCGTCAGCCCTCTTTCTTCGAGAAGTTTGGCAAGCAATTTAACCAGTTCAGCGTCGAGCAGTGGCAAGACTACTTGATGTTCCACCTGGTGGACAGCTATGCCGAGCTGCTGAACAAAGAGATGGTCGATCTTCACTTTGCCTTCCACAGCAAGACCCTGATGGGTATCGAAGAGCAGAAGCCGCGCTGGAAGAAGGCGGTTGATGCGGCGGATCAGGTGATCGGTGAGCTGGTGGGTAAAGAGTACGTCAAACGTCACTTTAAGCCAGAAGCCAAGGCCCGCATGGAGAAGATGATCCAGAACCTGATCAAGGGCTTCGAGGTGAGCATCAACGAGCTAGAGTGGATGACACCTGAGACTAAGGTGGCGGCGCAAGAGAAGTTGTCTAAGTTCAACTACAAGATCGGTTATCCTGACAAGTGGAAAGACTACACAGACCTGAGCATCAAGGCCGATGATCTGGTGGGTAACTATCAGCGTTATGCGCATTTCGAATACAAGACCATGCTGGATAAGCTAGGTAAGCCAATCGATCGCACCGAGTGGCACATGACGCCGCAGACGGTTAACGCCTACTATAGCCCTGTGATGAACGAAATCGTCTTCCCTGCGGCCATTTTGCAGCCTCCATTCTTCAACATGGATGCCGACGATGCGATCAACTATGGCGGTATCGGCGCCGTGATCGGCCACGAGATCAGCCATGGTTTCGACGACCAAGGCGCCAAGTATGATGGTGACGGTAACCTGAGAGACTGGTGGTCAGACAAAGACAGAGAAGAGTTCAAGAAGCGTGGTGCTAAGCTTAGCGCGCAATACTCTAGCTTCGAGGCCTTGCCGGGTAAGTTTGTTAATGGTGACCTCACCCTGGGTGAGAACATTGGTGACCTGGGTGGCCTGACCGTGGCGGCACGCTCTTACAAGTTGAGCCTTGACGGCAAAGAGGCGCCAGTGATCGATGGCCTGACCGGCGAGCAGCGTCTGTTTATCGGCTGGTCGCAGGTGTGGCGTCGTAACTATCGCGACGAAGAGCTGGGACGTCGTCTGCTGACCGACCCACATTCACCAAGCCACTTCCGCGCCATGGGCACGCCGCGTAACATTCCAGCCTTCTACGAGGCGTTCGATGTGAAGGCGGGCGACAAGATGTATCTGAGCGAAGAAGATCGCGTCAAGATCTGGTAGGCCTAGGTTCGCTTTTCAAAGCAGCTTAAAGCAACAAAAGCCCATCATAGGATGGGCTTTTTACTGTCTGAAACCTGTGATACCAATCGTAATAAACAATTGATCATTCTAGCTTGTTAAAACGCTCGATAACTGTATTAGTATTTTTAATTATAGAATAACTACTTATCTAAAAATCCTGCTTTGTTCTCAAGCGTTTTTCCTGCGCTATTTCTGATCACATGTTTACTGTGATTGGTATGAATTATCGGGCGAGATAGTCCGCCAGTTCGTCGAGACTGACCAGCTGCTGGTGGGCGGCGGCCCATCTGGCCTGGCTCGCCTCATGGGGCGCGGGGATCACCACAGTATGCATGTTGGCGGCCCTGGCGGCGATCAAGCCGTTGAAGGAGTCTTCCACCGCCAGGCACAGTGAGGGCGAGACATTCAGGGCCTTGGCACAGTTGAGGTACACCTCTGGGTGTGGCTTGCCCAGAGGCAGCGCCTCGGCGCTTTCGATGGCATCGAATAACTCAGCGATGGCCAGCTTTTGCATCACGGCATCGATTAACTCCTGAGGCGATGAGGTGGCCAGGCCTATCTTGACGCCGCGCCGCTGGCAGGCCTCAAGCGCCCTATGGACGCCTGGCATCGCCTCGCCACTGCGTAGGATCTCGCTTGCGACCTGCTGCACTATGGCATCTGATGTCACCTGATTATCATAGTCTGCCCAGGGATGGCGCTCATACCAGTAGGCCACGACCTGATCGATACGCAGTCCTGTGGTTTGCTCGGTATCGCTGAGGCTGATGGGGAGGCCAAGCTGGCTCAGCACCTTGTACTCTGCGGCCTGCCAACTCGGCTCCGAGTCGATAAGTACGCCATCCATATCGAAGATGACGGCCGATAAATGCATTTGGCTCATGATGTAGGCCCTTACTGGTTCATTTTGGCGAAGGAAGTGGAATATTATGCGAATTCTTCGAGTATTTACGAGTGAGATACGAAAATTTTTAAGATTATTTTTCCCGCGAAAGCCATCAATTCCATCGTTTGGAATGAATTTAGGATAACTCTTTAATCGTTTTAATAACAATGGGTTATCTAGGTATTCAAACTATTGTCTAATTTCATTTGTTTCAGGGCTAGGCTAATTTGCTGGGCACCCTAGGAAATCCCGGTAATTTCTCACTTCTAAGAGTGTGATCTGATTCATACTTTTGCAAAGCTGTAGTATAATGCGGCCGGAAATACGGGTTGAGCCTGCTTGACTGTGAGCTTCAGAATTGAAGACGTGCAGTTTCGCTGTTAGAACGCCAAACAAAGAGGAATGTTGCCGTGCTAGAAGCATATCGTAAACACGTCGCAGAACGTGCTGCAGAGGGCGTAGTCCCTAAGCCACTAGATGCCCATCAAGTGGCCGAATTAATCGAATTAGTGAAGAATCCACCTGCGGGTGAAGAGGCATTTATCCTCGACCTGCTCGAAAACAGAATTCCACCAGGTGTTGACGAAGCGGCCTATGTGAAAGCCGGCTTCCTCGATGCGGTTGCCAAAGGCGAGGCAACGTCTCCTATCCTGTCATCGGCACGTGCCGTTGAGCTACTGGGTACCATGCAGGGCGGTTACAACATCGAGCCGCTGATTGCTCAACTCGACGATGATGCCCAGGCCCCATTGGCGGTTAAGGCACTATCAAACACCCTGCTGATGTTCGATGCCTACCACGATGTGGTTGAGAAGATGCAAGCGGGCAACACCCATGCTAAGCAAGTGGTTGAGTCTTGGGCGAATGCCGAGTGGTTCCTCAGCCGTCCTAAGCTGGCCGACAAGGTTACCCTGACCGTATTCAAGGTGACGGGTGAAACCAACACAGACGATCTGTCACCTGCACCGGATGCCTGGTCTCGTCCAGATATCCCACTGCATGCCCTGGCGATGCTGAAAAACGCGCGCGATGGCATAGTGCCAGACGAAGCGGGCGTAAAAGGCCCAATCAATGAGATCGAATCTCTGAAAGAGAAGGGTCATCCACTGGTTTACGTGGGCGACGTTGTGGGTACAGGTTCTTCACGTAAGTCTGCGACCAACTCTGTGCTGTGGTTCATGGGCGACGACATCCCATACGTGCCTAACAAGCGTGCCGGTGGTTTCTGCCTAGGTGGCAAGATCGCGCCTATCTTCTTCAACACCATGGAAGATGCCGGTGCCCTGCCAATCGAGCTGGACGTGAGCAAGATGAACATGGGCGATGTGATCGACATCTACCCATACGAAGGTGTGGTTAAGCTGCACGGCAGCGACGAAGTGATCTCTGAGTTCAAGCTTAAGACAGACGTGCTGCTGGACGAAGTCCGTGCCGGCGGTCGTATTCCGCTGATCATCGGTCGTGGTCTAACTGACCGCGCTCGCGAGACCTTAGGTCTGCCAGCCTCTGACGTATTCGTACGTCCACAAGATGTGGCCGATTCTGGCAAGGGTTACACCCTGGCGCAGAAGATGGTGGGTAAGGCATGCGGCGTAACCGGTGTGCGTCCTGGCCAATACTGCGAGCCTAAGATGACCTCTGTGGGTTCACAAGACACCACGGGTCCTATGACTCGTGACGAGTTGAAAGACTTGGCATGTCTTGGCTTCAGTGCCGACCTGACCATGCAGTCATTCTGTCACACAGCCGCTTATCCTAAGCCTGTGGACGTGAATACTCACCACACACTACCTGACTTCATCATGAACCGTGGCGGTGTGTCGCTACGTCCAGGTGACGGTGTTATCCACTCATGGCTGAACCGTATGCTACTGCCTGATACCGTCGGTACGGGTGGTGACTCGCATACTCGTTTCCCAATCGGTATCTCTTTCCCTGCGGGTTCAGGCCTAGTGGCCTTCGCCGCCGCGACCGGTGTTATGCCGCTGGATATGCCTGAATCTGTACTGGTTCGCTTCAAGGGCGAGATGCAGCCTGGTATCACACTGCGTGACCTGGTACATGCTATCCCACACAAGGCGATCGAAATGGGTCTGCTGACCGTTGAGAAGAAGGGCAAGATCAACGCCTTCTCTGGTCGTATCCTGGAGATCGAAGGTCTAGAGAAGCTGAAGGTTGAGCAGGCATTCGAACTGTCTGATGCATCAGCCGAGCGTAGTGCCGCCGGTTGTACCATCAAGCTGGACAAAGAGCCTATCATCGAATACCTCAACTCTAACATAGTGATGTTGAAGTGGATGATTGCCGAAGGTTACGGTGACCGTCGTACCATCGAGCGTCGTATCGCTGCGATGGAAGAGTGGCTGGCGAATCCAGAGCTGATGGAAGCCGATGCTGACGCAGAATACGCCGAAGTGATCGAGATCGATCTGAACGAGATCAAAGAGCCTATCCTGTGTGCGCCTAACGATCCAGATGATGCCGTTCTCCTGTCTCAGGTGAAAGACACCCAGATCGACGAGGTTTTCGTTGGTTCTTGTATGACTAACATCGGCCACTTCCGTGCAACCGGTAAGATGCTGGACAAGTTTGCCAAGACGCTGCCAACTCGTCTGTGGATCGCTCCACCAACTAAGATGGATCGTGATCAGCTGACAGAAGAAGGTTACTACGCCATCTTTGGTCGTGTCGGTGCGCGCATCGAGATCCCAGGTTGTTCTCTGTGTATGGGTAACCAGGCTCGTGTTGCCGAGGGCGCGACGGTTGTATCGACCTCTACCCGTAACTTCCCGAACCGTCTGGGTACTGGCGCTAACGTCTACCTGGCGTCTGCCGAGCTGGCCGCGGTTGCCGCACTGCTGGGTCGTCTGCCAAGTGTTGAAGAGTATCAGGAGTACGCCAAAGAGATCGATGCGACAGCAGCCGATACTTACCGTTACCTGAACTTCGACCAGATCGATTCATACACACAAAAAGCGGGCGAAGTGATCTTCCAGTCTGCCGTGTAATCAAGATTGATGATGTAAAAAGGCCAGCTGATTAGCTGGCCTTTTTTATGTCTGCTCTTCGGTGAGATTCACATAGGCATCCGGACAGATACTGCTATTAGGAGTACTTGCTGTGCAGCACTTCAAGCAGCTGATCTTCTAGCTGGAAACGTGTCTCCATGGCATCGCCGAGAGAGGAGAGATCTTTGTCCAGCTGATAGAGGATCTTGTCGTCGCTGGCGCTGGTGTATTTGTCGTTGAAGTCCAGGGCGAGATCCGTCGTCTCGCTGATCTTAGGGACTATGGTCTGTGCCAATGTCTGACTGGATTCGCCATTCTTCTCACAGGCGGTGACCACGCGATCATAGACCTCGAAGTGCCCCTCGGACACATAATCGACCAGGAGATCACAGAATTCTTTGACCGCTTTGAAGGCGGGAAGTGATTTGTCTATCGCCTCGTAGGGCGGCAGCCCGGCAATTTGGCAATAGTTAATCAGCAGCTTACGACGGTGATTCAGCCATTGATCAATCAGTGTATTGGAGCCACCCCATTTCTGTTCGGCCCGTTCCAATTGCTTTAGCATAATGGTCCCCATCGCATTGTTCTTCTATGACTTCTAATGTAGGTGAGAACCACCGCTTTGATCAACCATTTTTTAGTCTATCCTGGCGATCTTTCAGCTGGTCGAATCTGCTTGTTTTGTATACAAAATGACGTGGAAGTGGCCGCTGAGAGGGGTAGAAATAAAATGCCCAGCGATAGAAATCTATCGCTGGGCGAGTAAAGTTTTGCGGGCTCGATGCGACGAGCTTCTTGATTGTTCTTGCTAGCGCAGACTTTTTATACCAAAGGCAAAGAGGGGGTGCAACTTTTTTCTAACGAATTGCGGGGTGAGGCGGGCAATTTGCGGCCCAAGCCAAACCCTGAGAGAAGGGATGCGGGGGTAAAAAAATAATCAAGCGGCGTTTGTCACATAAATGTGCTGATGGAGGTTACTTTACTCGCGTAAATGCTAAACTACTGTCCCAGCGAAAATCAATAAGCGTAGGAATAGAGCCTTATGGCAGAACTAAAAAATGATCGTTATTTACGTGCCTTACTAAAACAGCCTGTTGATGTGACTCCTGTGTGGATGATGCGTCAGGCGGGTCGTTACCTTCCTGAATACAAAGCAACCCGTGCACAAGCCGGTGACTTCATGTCTCTGTGCCGCAATGCCGAGTTGGCGTGTGAGGTGACGTTGCAACCGCTTCGTCGTTACGATCTCGATGCTGCGATCTTATTCTCTGATATTTTGACCGTGCCAGATGCCATGGGCCTGGGTCTCTATTTCGAAACCGGTGAGGGTCCTCGTTTCGAGCGTCCAACCGATACCCTTGATGCCATCAAGAAGCTGGCCGTACCGGATCCAGAAGATGAGCTTGGCTATGTGATGAAGGCCGTTAGCACCATTCGCCGCGAGCTGAAAGGCGAAGTGCCGCTGATCGGTTTCTCTGGTTCACCATGGACACTGGCGACCTACATGGTCGAGGGCGGTTCGAGCAAGACCTTCGAAAAGATCAAGAAGATGGCCTACGCCGAACCTGCGGCGCTGCACATGCTGCTAGACAAGCTGGCCGATTCGGTAACCCTGTACCTGAACGCTCAGGTGGCAAATGGTGCTCAGTCGCTGATGATTTTCGACTCATGGGGCGGCGCCCTGTCTCATACCGCTTATCGCGAGTTCTCGCTGCGTTACATGCAGAAGATCGTCGATGGTCTGACGCGTCATGCCGACGGTCGTCAGGTGCCTGTCACCCTGTTCACTAAGGGTGGCGGACTATGGCTAGAGGCGATGGCCGAGACTGGCTGTGATGCACTGGGTCTGGACTGGACCGTGGACATTGCCGATGCGCGTCGCCGCGTGGGTCACAAGGTTGCCCTGCAGGGTAACATGGACCCATCTATGCTTTATGCCTCTCCAGAGCGCATCCACGAAGAAGTGCGTCAGATCCTGGCCGGTTACGGCGAAGGTTCGGGCCATGTATTCAACCTGGGTCATGGTATTCACCAGCATGTGGATCCAGAGCATGCCGGCGCCTTCATCAAGTCAGTTCACGAACTGTCGGCGCAATACCACAAGTAAGCGGCATTAAGCTTGACAGCTAGCCAGTCGGGGCAACTCGACTGGCTATTTTTTTGTCTTAATGGTTAATACCAATCGTAATAAATAATTAATCATTCTAGCTTGTTAAAAAGCTCGATAACTGTATTAGTATTTTTAATTGTAGAATAACTACTTATCTAAAAATCCTGCTTTGTTCTCAAGCGTTTTTCCTGCGCTATTTCTGATCACATATTTACTGTGATTGGTATAAGCTGCCGCTCGTCTTATTGATAGTGGCGCAGTGCGATCATGAACCGGCTACCCCTGTCAACTGTGCTTTGCACCTCGATACGACAACCCAGTTTGGCCAGTAATTGTCTGACGATCGCTAGGCCGACACCTAGCTGTGGCAGCGCGTCGCCTTGGCAATAGTAGAGCTCGGGCTGGGTTTGGCTGGGGGGCTGCTCCAGGGTGGCGATGGCTTGCGCCTGCATGCCGCTGCCCGTGTCTTGTATGACGAGATAAGATCCCGAAGGCAGGGTCTGAGCATAGACGTTTATCTCGCCGCCGGCTGGCGTGTGGCGCAGGGCGTTGTCCAGCAGGTTGTTGAGCACTCGCCCCATCAGCTGGGGATCTGTGTAAAGCATCAACCCCTCGTCCCGACTGATGTTCAGGCTAATTCCGGCCTGTTTGGCTTTGGGGGCGAAGGTCTGGTTGACCTCATCGAGGAGCGCCTGCAGCGGCGTTTTACGCAGGTTCGCCTTTATCTGACCATTCTCCAGCGCCGCCAACTCCAGCATCTGCGCCAGCAGCTGTTGCAGCCTCTGCCCAGAAGCTCTGGCATATTCGAGCAGGCTATCGTCGCGCTCATCGACCGGGCTGATTAGCCAGGTGTCTAGATAGCCTAGCAGCGTGGTGAGCGGTGTCTTGAGATCGTGTGACAGGTGCAGCAGAAACTCCTGCTTAGCCGCCTGTTGCTGAGTCACCAGGCGCTGCTTCTGGGCAACCTCCTGCAGCAGCCGGTTGATCTGGGCGTTAAGCTGGGCCATCTCCTGGCTGCGGCTCGGTGCCAGGGGAAGGGCGAGAGGCTGGTTGATCGGTTTCTGCTCTAGCTCGCCCAGTGCCTGGGTGAGACGCTTGAGTGGCCGCGTCAGGTAGCGCAGCAGCAGTGAAAACAGGATCAGGGTAAACAGCGCCCAGCCGCCCAAGGCGACGCCCCAGCGCTGGGGCAGGTCTTTGGCCTGGATAAGCGACTGCCAACTATCGAAGGCTTCGCCGCCTATGATCACATAAAGGTAGCCGCTGAGGGTGCCATTTGGGCCAATGAGTGGGCTGGCGGAGAAGATCTTCTGCTGGCCATCACTCCTGGGATCTGTGCCCAGGATTGGCAGGGTGTCACCCTTGAGGAAGGAATGTATCTTGGTTGTGTCTACCCTGTGGATCTTGATCTGCTCCTCCTTGGCGTCGAAGGCGATCACCTTACCCTGGGGGTCTAAGGTGTAGATCTCGAAGCTGGGGCCCAGCAGCATGAGATCGTGAAGGGCCTCCTTGAGGGCGGCGTTGGAGGTGATCCCCTGGGACAGCAGGGGATTGATCTCGGCCATGTGGGTCGCCAGCTCTCGATGCAGGGATTGCTGCACCAGGCGTTGGCTGTGTTGCTGGTTCAGGCTAAACCACTGCCAGAAACCGATAAACAGCAGCAGGACACAGGCGCTGGCAAGCAGCAGGATGCGGCCAAACAGGCTATTGACCATGGCTAGTGCGCCGCCGGTGGCGCAAATTTATAGCCCACACCCCACACCGTCTGTACCAGCTCGTTGCTGTTGGGGCAGCAGGCCAGCTTGGCCCTGAGGCGATTGATGTGACTGTTGACCGTGTGTTCATAGCCCGCATAGGAGTAGCCCCATACGGCCTCGAGCAGTTGCATGCGGCTGAATACTTGGCGCGGATGTTGGGCTAGGTAGTAGAGCAAGTCGAACTCCCTGGCGGTGAGGGCCAGCGGTTGGTTGGCGGCGGTGACCTCCCTCGTCTTGCTGTCGATCACTAACTCGTCGAACGTCAGGGCGTACTGGTCGGCGGCCTGCTGGTCGGCGCGTCTGAGGAGCGCCTTTACCCTGGCCCTGAGTTCCAGCACGCTGAAGGGTTTGACCAGATAGTCGTCGGCGCCGGATTCAAGGCCGAGGACAATATCTGACTCGCTGTCCCGGGCGGTGATCATCATGCAGGGCAGGCGCTTGCCCTCCTGGCGCAGCTGTTGGCACAGGGTCAGGCCATCGCCGTCGCTCAGCATGCGATCCAGTAGCAGGAGATCGAAACACTTGCTGCGCAGCTGTTGCCTGGCTTGGTTCAGAGTGCTGACCTGGGTCACCTCATGTTGCAGAGATTCCAGGTTGAGACGGATCAGACGGGCGAGATCGGGCTCATCCTCGACCAGCAAGATGCGTCGCCCTTCACCTAGCGTCCTGTCACCGTTTAACACAGACATAGCAAACTCCCTCTAGTTGGCCTACATCCAGTAGACCCAGCCCAGAGGGAATTTATTTCGTCGATGCTAAATATAGCTTGTCGGTTAGTCTGGTGTATTAGCGGGTGCGCTTAATGGTCACCTTGAGAACAGGGTTGTCAAACCTGTGACTGGCCTGCAGCACAGAGTCACTAAGGCCATCGTTCTGGCTGATCAACCCAGGATGCAGATGCACACGATCTACATCGTCACGGTCGGCATTAAAGCCTTCGCCGCCATCGGCCGGCCCGGGTATTGATCCTTTGATCTCGCTATTGGCCTCGGTGCCGGCATCATAGGCGGGCGTGTAGAAACTCTGGGTCTGTGCCACCGCCATCTGACTCAGATCTATGGCATCCAGGCCGCTGAAGGCGTCGTTGGTGTTGACCAGCATGGTGAGCAAGGAAAGCGATGAGACGTCCGTCTCGACCTGGGTCAGGGTCAGGCTCTCACTCGCGCCGGGAGGGAGTATGCCCGCGCCGCTTACCACCATGTCGACGCCGTCCATCTCGGCGCTATATCCTGACTGATCGCCCCCTTCGGCCAGTTGCTCAAGTGCCAGGCTGGCGGGCTCACCACTTTGCCAGGCGTGATAGCCGTTTGAGGTGGCCAGCAGTGCCAGGGGAGACATAGGTTGGTTGGCGGTGAGGTTTGTCACCGTCAGGGTAAAGCTACGCTCTACGGGCGGTGCCGGCGGCTTTGGCATATTGTTGTCATGGTCGTTGTCTGAGCAGGCACTGAGCAGCAGCCCCACACTCAATGCCACTATCGACAGCGGTAGGCTGCCCTTGAACTCTTGCAGTTTCATCTTGGCCTCCTATTTCACTGTGATGCTGACGTGGGCGACCGGGTTGAGCCAGCGGTGTACTCGGCTGTCGAGATCGCTCATGCCGCCTGCCGGATCTGTATCGCCTAAGACGCCGGGATGGATATGCACCTTGTCGTTGGCGCTGGTGTCGGCCACACCGCTACCATTGCTGCCGCCATCGCCACCCGGCGCAGCGGGGATCCCTGGAGTGCCTGGCATGCCGCCGCCATTGATGATCTCATCGTTTGCCTCTGTTCCGGCGTCATAGGCGTTGAGAGTCAGGCTATAGGTGCCGGGAGTGGTCGGAATTTCCCAGCCATCTAAACCGACGAAGGCGTCGTTGGTGGGGAGTATCATGGCAACCAGAGACAGATGGGTCATAGCCTGAGTGTCTAAGGTGATGCTTTCGACCTTTTGTCCCGGCGCCATCAGGCCGGCCGCCGGATTAGACAGGGTGACACCATTGGCTGCATCGACCATGGCGGCGAGATCGGCGATGTCGCCTCCTTCCGCCATCTTCTGTAGTGCACTCGTGGCAGGCTCGCCCGCCTGGAACAGTTGCATCTGCGCATCGTGGGCGGCAATTAGGACCGGAGTGAAGTGGTTGCCATGGGTGAGGTTGCTGATGCTGATGGTGAGTTCGGCGGCACCGACAGGTGTGGCGACTAAGCCAGCTAATAGTAGGCCGGCGGTGACTTTGCGTAGGGTCATGAGGTTTCTCCTGATGGACATTAAGACTTGTATTTCAAGCATGGCCTCAGGAGATCACTTAAGTATCGCCAAATTATCACAAAAGTTTCACAACTGCTCTCGGGCGGTGAACTGGCTCTCAATTTACGCTTTGATTTACGTCTCAATCGCCAATTCCTGCGCTAAGTCAATGCGGCGGCCGTTCGCCGCAGGCAGGCTATTGGCTAGTTTTGCAACGGGCAGTCGCCAGGCGGTTTAAACCTTAGGACAAATAGGGTATTTTCCTCGCCGATTCGAACATAGCCCTAAAAGCGACCCCGATAGGATGGCTCAGAGACAAGATGCGCATTAGCAAGAAAATTGTGGTTTTTGTGGCCGGCTTCTGCCTGCCCGCCATCATGGCCATCTCCTATGGGTTAAATGCCTGGTATGAGCTTCGCCTGAGCGAACTGCACCAGGACGTGAGTCAGCGTGCGCAGCAGAATATCGCCCACCATCTCGAGGAAGATCTCGCGCAGTTTGAGATGTTGGCCCAGCTCTACGGCGTCCCTATGGCACTCTTGCCCGCCGAGCAGCGCCAGAGCCTGTCGGCGACCTGGCAAGCCATGTCCTTATCTGCCCATGTCAGCCTCTACACAGTGCAAGAGACGGGTATCACGCCCTTTGGTGATCTCAGCCCGGAAACCCAGGCATTGGACCTCGCCTCACTGCGCCGCGAGCTCCTGATGCTCGATGGCGTTCGTACCGGTTTTCTGCTTCAGGGGAAGCAAGGCTTTCTGGCCTGCGTGCTCCCGCTATCCGATAGTCGACGCCTGTTGATGGTCCGTCGGGTTGATAATCAACTGTTCGAATATTATGAGGCCGACTCCTCGATGGCGGGGCTGAGACTGGCGAGCGTGGCGCCGACGCTGCTGGGGCAGCCCTCGCCGCAGCGTGTGACCCTGGAGGTGCCAAGCCTGCTTGGTCAGCACTCCTTGCTGCTGGATATCGAGCTTAAACTGCCTGTCAGTCAGTTAGATAGTGCTCCGGCAACTCTGGTGTACCTTATCGGCGGCATCAGCCTGCTGCTTCTTTTGATGGGCTACCTCTGGCTGCGTCATGGGGTGGTCGATCCCCTCAAGCAGCTATTGCGTCAGCTCTCGCGGGTAGATCCGACGGCGAAGACCTATCAACCGATCCGGGCTAAAGGCACCTCGGAATTTATGGTGATCTCCGAACAGGTCAACAGTTTGCTGGCGCGTATCTTCCAGCAGAAGGAGCGCTCCAAGATCACCCTGGAGGCGATTGCCGAGGCGGTGATCTTGACCGATAGCTGGGCCAAGGTGATCTACCTCAATCCCCAGGCGGAGCGTCTGCTCAAGGTGAAGGCCGAGTCTGCGGTGGGGATGAACCTGGATAAGGTGTTTCGCAGCGAACCCGAGCTAAATCAGTCGCTGTTTGCCTTCATGGCGAGTGGCACGGCGACGCCCCTGCTGAGCAAGGTCAAGTTTACCAGTCATACCCCCAGGCTGATGGAGCGTAGCATAAGTAACCTCAAGGGGCCGAATAACAAGATCATCGGCACTGTGATCGTGCTGCGGGATATCACCCAGGAGGAGCTGCTCAAGCATCAGCTCAGACGCAGGGCCAACTATGATAATGTCACCGGACTGCTCAACCGCTGCGCCTTCGAGGAGCGCCTACAGGCGTTTGCCGAGGATGCCCAGACTCTGGCGATCTGCTATTTCGACCTGGAGCAGTTTAAGCTTATCAACGACTCCTGCGGCCACAACGCCGGCGATGCCATGTTGAAGATGGTATCCAAGGCGATTCAGGCCAGCCTGAGTGGACAGGGTCTGTTGGCCCGATTGGGGGGCGACGAATTTGGTCTGGCGCTGAAAGATCTGGGGGTGGTGGCACTGGCACAGCAGGTGAAACAGATCATCGACGCCGTCGGCAAACAGGTGATGGAGCATCACGGCTGCCATTATCATGTGGGGATCAGTGCCGGAGTGGCACTGGCCAGGGCGCCCTATATCAATCCGCTTGAGCTACTCAAAGATGCCGATATCGCCTGTATCGCCGCCAAGCGCAAGGGCAGCAATCAAGTGCATTTCTATGATGACAAGGACAAGGAGCTCACCTATCAGCGTAACGCCCCCAAATGGGCGGTGCGTATCGCCCAGGCGATCGAACACAACGAGCTGCTGCTTTACTATCAGCCCATCAAGGCCCTCGGGCCTCAGGGTAAGAAGCGTATGGAGGTGTTGCTGCGTATCCAGGAGCCCTGTGGGCGTATCCTGGCCCCGGCGCAGTTTATCGCTGCGGCCGAGCGCTTCAAGCTGATGACAGATGTCGATAAAGAGGTGATACGTAAGACCTTCCTCTGGTTATCCTTGCACGAGGAGCTGTGGGGAGATCACTGTCTGTCGATCAACCTGTCGGCCAACAGCCTGGGGGCCGAGGGCATGGTGGACTATATCATCGCCCAACTGGAGCGTTTCGCCATCCCCAGCCAGTGTATCTGTTTCGAGATCACCGAGACCAGTGCGATTCAGAATCGTAACCGGGCGATGGAGATGCTCAATCAGCTGAAGAAACAGGGCTTCTCCTTCGCCCTGGACGATTTCGGTACCGGCTTTGCGTCATACGGCTATCTGCGGGAGCTGCCGGTGAACTATGTGAAGATCGACGGCTGCTTCATCAAGTCGCTGGCCAGCAATGCCAAGGACTATGCCATCGTCAAATCGATACACGATGTCTGCCGCGTGATGGGCATAGAGACGGTGGCCGAGTTTGTGGAGAATCAGGAGATCATCGACAGGCTAGAGTCGATCGGCATCAACTATGCCCAAGGCTATGCCATAGGTCGCCCCAAGAGCCTAGATCAATACCTCACAGCGCCGCTGGACAATGTGCATCGGCTGATGGCCTAGTCCTATAGCCACCTAGCCTAGCCGCCTGGCCTTAAGGCTTGTGCTTTCGGGCTAAGTGTGTGAATTTGGAGCCTATCCATTTATTCATACCTTAGGTCTTAGATGCAAACTTTAGCCAACAAGGTCGTGATCATCACCGGGGCCTCCGAGGGAATTGGCCGAGCCTTGGCCAAGGCGATGGCGCCCCTGGGTTGTCGCCTGGTGCTCACCGCTCGCAGCCAGGCACGTCTTCATTCCCTGCAACAAGAGCTTTCAAGCATTGCCAGCGTGCCGCCCCTGGTCGTTCCCGCCGATGTGACAGATGCCGATGCCTGCCAAGGCCTCATCGATACCTGTGTGGCTCATTTCGGCCGCTTGGATATCCTGGTCAACAATGCCGGCATGACCATGTGGTCGCGTTTCGAAGACCTCGAAGATCTCGCCATCTTAGAGCGGGTGATGCGAGTCAACTACCTGGCCCCCGCCATGCTGACCCATTATTCCTTGCCATATCTCAAGGCCAGTCGTGGCCAAATCGTGGTGGTGGCCTCGGTGGCGGGATTAACCGGCGTGCCGACTCGCAGTGGTTACAGCGCCTCTAAACATGCGGTGATGGGCTTCTTCGACTCGCTGCGTATCGAGCTGGCCGAGCATGATGTGGCCGTGACCCATATCTGCCCCGATTTCGTGGTGTCTGAGATCCATAAACGGGCGCTGGACGGTAAGGGGAAGCCGCTGGGCAAGAGCCCTATGCAGGAGGCTAAGATCATCACCGCCGAGCAGTGTGCCCAGATGATGTTGCCTGCGATTGTCGGGCGCAAGCGGCTGCTAATCACCTCGCTGCGGGGACGATTAGGTCGTTGGTTTAAGATAGTCGCACCTGGGCTTATCGATAAGATCGCCCGCAAGGCGATCGCCTCAGGACATTGATTAGATTCGCTAAGGACTGTCTTAGCTCCTAATATCTCAGGTAAAAGCAGAAGAGCAATAAAAAAAGCCCAGTCTAAACTGGGCTTTTTTGTGTAAGGAGTAAAGTCGAGCTTATTCCTTGGTGATATCCAGGTTGATCAGCCACCAGGCTCTGGCCTGAACGTCGCCTGCCTCTACCATGTCGCCGCTGCGATATGGCTTGGCAAAATGAGTCACTACGATAGGCTTGAGGGTCTTAAAACGTCCTGGATTAACGAACCAGGCGTTGTAAGGATCCTCGCTATGCATACTGACGCTGACCTCTGAACTGACCGGCTGGCTCAGGCCTGGGCAGGTGTAGCGACTGCTGGAAGCCAGCGGATAGGCGACTCGACTGCCATCACTGCACAGGCTGGTGTTTTGCAGCCTCAGGGTGATAAAGGTGCAGCCCTTGTAATTGTCAGGGTCGGTACACACCTGAGTCAGCATAGTGGTATAGCCGCCACTCAGTTCATCGTCGCCATCCTTACTTACGGCATCGCTGCGCCCGCCGATGGCGGTGAAGTAGGTGACATCGCCTGCGGCAACCTCTGCCGGAGAGACTAGCTGCAGCTCGCTGCCATCGAAGGTCAGGCTGGCTTCTTCGCCAAGGCCTGGCTCGATATCCTTGAGGAACAGCTTGTAGTTCAGGCTGGTGCTCTGATAATTGTTGCCGCCATCGTCGGTGACTATGATGTCGAAGTAGTCGTTATCGCCAGAACGTGGATAGGCATGCAGGGTGAGCTCGCCCGTCGAGGTGAGTTCGGCATACTCGGGAGATACCTGCAGACCGAAGGCATAGGTGAGGTTACCAAAGGCGTTGGTAAACTCTGGCGGTAACACCTTGCGGTCCGGGTAGTAGACCACTGATTGAGTGATCTCATCCAGGCTGAGGCCGGGGTGAGCCGCCTTGGCCACGCTGACGTTAAAGTCGCGCCGGGTGCGCTCGTAGTTACGGCTCTGCTCGATAACCGTGACCTTAGCCGTACCGGCCGCCAGCACCGTCATCTCACCTGTCGTGTCGTTCAGGCTAACCACCTTGCTGGATATCGTATCTGCATAGTAGCTGAGCTGACTGTCGATGCCGCGACCGCTGACACCTGGAGCCTTGAGCTTGGTGCCAGCACTGTATACAGCGCTGATCAACTCGCTTGAGAGTACCAGTTCAGGGTTTTCGCTGCCCTTGTCGATCACCACATTCAGCTCGGCGCTTTGTGGAACATGACCGGCGTCGCCGCTGTCTGTCACTAAATAGGTGACGTTACCCGCGTTTTTGACCGTCAGTGTCTTGTTGGCTAGGTCGACACTGACCACATCACTCTGACCGCTATGTAGCTTCAGACTCAGGCTGCCGATGGCGCCCGTTAGTGGAATGGTTAGCGTCTTATTCGGTGCATATTGGCTGCGCACGGACGATATTTGCAGGCTACCGTTTAGCGGCGCCACGTCGACGAAGAATCGGCTGCTGGCCGGATGATAAAACTCATTGCCCGCATCGGTTGCTGTGATCCAGCCGCGGCCGGCACCCACAATAGTGATAGCCTTGGTATAGGCATCCTGGCTGAAGACGCCGTCGCCACCATTGTCTACCTGGTAGCTTACCTGGCCCTGACTATGGCTAGGTTGAGGGACGAAGGGCGCGTTAGCGGCAAAGTCCACACGGCTATTTTCCACGACGAACAGGTCATTGTCTTGTTTGTCTATGGAGACGGTAAATTGCTGCGTTTGGCTCGTCCACAGCTCGCCGCCATCGTCGGTAACAATCACCTCTACAGTGCCTGGCTTCAATACCTGCATCTGGCCGGTTTTGGTGTCCAGTGTGACTACATCTGTGGCACTGGTGGCGGTTAGGCGGTAGCTTAGGGTGCCCTTGGCACCGGCAACTTGTGGCGACAGCGTCTGATTGGCCTGATATTGGCTGTCGATATTGAGCGCCTGCAGCGAGCTGGCGATCATCGCCTCGACCTTGACCTTGAAGGTGCGAGTCGCACTCAGGTAGTTGTGGTTACCGGCGTCGGTTACCTCAACCTCAGTCTCGCCGACGCCCTGGAAGCTAAACTCACCTTGCTCGGCATCTGTGATGCTGATGACATCCTCGGCCGCGCCCGCCTTGATGGCGTAGTGCAGCTTACCCTGGACACCGGTGACATCGAAGCTAGCCGTCTTCTCGGCATCGAAACGTGTGGTCACATCGCTCGCCTTGAAGGTCAGGTTCTGCGCCTTGTCGATTTGCACGCTAAAGCGCTGAACCGGCACCTGTGTATGGTTGGCCGGCGCAACTTGTTGCACCTCAACCTGGGTCTCACCGGCGCCCAGAATGTTCATCGCCCCTGTGGTGGGATGCACCTGAACCACCTGAGTATCGGCACCAGCAACCAGTTGGTAGTGCACCTCTGTGGTGGGCGTGCCGCTGTAGACGGGCAGTAGCTTACCGCCAAAGATCAGCGGCTTGTTAGTAATCGCCTGATAAGTCGCAAAGGCTGTCTCGGCAGGCGAGATGCTGACCTTAAACTCACGGGTATCGGCCTGGTAGTTCCGACCGCCATCGTCCTTAGCGAGAAGGTTAACGCTGCCACTGCCGATAACGGTGAGTTTGCCCTGGGCATCGATAGATACCACGTCAGTAGACTGATTCTCCGCTAGAGAGAGACTGAGGGTGCCTTTGACACCGCCGATGCTAGGTGAGAGCTTTGCACCTGCGACATAGTCCTGGCTGATGTCGTTAGTCAGTAGCGGTGAGCGAGGGGCCTTATCTATGCTGATGCTAAAATGTTGGCTGGCCGGCTTGGTCTGGCTGTTGCCGCTATCGGTAGCGATCAGTTCTGTGGTGCCGGCATTGAGGATGGTGAGATACTGCTTATCGGCAGAGATCTTGACTACATCGGCTGGGGCGCCGTTAACCAATTGATAGCTGATGCTGCCTAACTTGCCCGTGATGGCTGGGGTGAGGCGCTGATCTGGCGCATAGGTTTGCACCAGTTCCTGAATTTGAATGCCAGGGTGCGCTAGTTTTTCGGCTTGCGGTGCAGGACTGTCCGAGTCGCCTCCGCCACAAGCGGTGAGTAAAAGGGTGAACAACAGGATGAAGTATCTCATTAAGCCTCCAGCTTAAAAAACAGAGGCGGCGAGTATACAGATGTGAATATTCTGCTGCAATATGAGGGTAAAATATTGAATTATGCTAATATTGTGGTTTTAATTGTATGGAAATAATGTATTCAGGCTATTTTTAATACATGATTCGGAATTCGCAGTTAACTTATTGAGCCGTATAAAAAAGCACCTAATACCCTTATGGAGTATAGGTGCTTTTATGCGATTTTATTGCATGAAAACTGAGCGTGATGTAGATCTCAACTTTCCATGAATATCCCTTTATGGGTATTAGGCCTGTTCGTTTTCCCGGGCGATAGCGCGATAGGCGATATCGGTACGGAAATAGACGTCATCCCAGTGGATTTCGTTGACCAACTGATAGGCACTCTGTTGCGCCTGGGTGACGTTTTCACCCAAAGCTGTTGCGCACAGAACGCGGCCGCCATTGGTGACCACATGGCCATCCTTCATGCTGGTGCCAGCATGGAATACCTTGGCATCATCGCTGCCCAGGCTCAGTCCCTCGATCACATCATGCTTGCGATAAGCATCTGGGTAGCCACCTGCGGCCATCACCACGCCTACGGCGGCGCGGCTGTCGAACTCGGCGGTCACCTTGTCCAGCTCGCCACGGGTGGCGGCCAGGCAGAGTTCGACCAGATCTGACTGAAGACGCATCATGATAGGCTGAGTCTCAGGGTCGCCGAAGCGGCAGTTGTATTCCAGTACCTTGGCGCTGCCATCTGGCGCAATCATCAGACCGGCGTAGAGGAAACCTGTGTAGACATTACCTTCAGCAGCCATGCCATCTACGGTTGGACGAATGACGTTTTCAACGGTCCAGTCGTGAACAGCTTGTGTCACCACTGGAGCAGGAGAGTAGGCGCCCATGCCGCCCGTGTTTGGGCCGTTGTCGCCATTGTCTCTGGCCTTATGGTCCTGGCTGCTGGCCATGGCCAGAATGTTTTTGCCATCGACCATGACGATGAAGCTGGCTTCTTCGCCCTTGAGGAACTCCTCGATCACCACGCGGGAACCGGCCTCGCCAAACTTGTTACCGGCCAGCATATCTTCGATAGCCGCATCTGCTTCGGCCTGATCCTGAGCGATGATCACCCCTTTACCCGCCGCCAGGCCGTCGGCCTTGATGACGATAGGGAAGCCAGTGTTGGCGGTGACTTCGGTGACGTAAGCCTTGGCAGGTTCGATCTCGGTGAAGTTCGAGTAGGCCGCCGTCGGAATGTTGTGACGGGCCAGGAAGTCCTTGGTGAACGCCTTAGAAGACTCTAGCTGTGCCGCACCTTGGGTTGGACCGAAGATAGGTAGCTTAGCTTCGTTGAAGGCATCGACCACACCGAGAGACAGCGGCACTTCCGGGCCTACAATCGTCAGCTCGATCGCCTGCTCCTTGGCGAAGCTTACCAGCTCAGAGATGGCTTCGACGGCAATCGAAACGTTCTCAAGCTTAGGCTCTAGCGCTGTGCCGGCGTTGCCTGGCGCCACAAAGACTTTCTCGACCAGGGGTGACTTAGCGGCCTTCCAGGCCAGGGCGTGTTCGCGTCCGCCGCTACCTATTACTAATACGTTCATGCTATATCCTTAAAACGGCGCCCGGGCTTGTGGCCCAGGCGCGAAAGCAAATTAATGACGGAAGTGACGCATGCCGGTGAAGACCATGGCCATGCCATGTTCATCGGCGGCTGCGATGATCTCTTCATCGCGAATCGAACCGCCCGGCTGGATGATGCAGCTGATACCGGCGGCCGCCGCGGCGTCTATGCCATCGCGGAACGGGAAGAAGGCATCGGATGCCATGACAGAACCTACGACTTCCAGATTCTCATCGGCAGCCTTGATACCGGCCACCTTGGCGCTGTAGACGCGGCTCATCTGGCCCGCGCCCACGCCGATTGTCATGCTGTCTTTGGCGTAGACGATGGCGTTAGACTTAACGAACTTGGCCACCTTCCAGCAGAACATAAGATCTTTCATCTCGGCTTCGGTAGGCTGACGCTTGGTCACTACCTTGATGTCGCTCATCTCGACCATGCCTTGGTCTCTGTCTTGGATCAGCAGGCCGCCGTTGACGCGCTTGTAGTCCAGGCTGCGGGTCTTGCTAGCCCATTGACCGCACTCCAACAGACGAACGTTGGCCTTGGCCGCCACCACGTCGCGTGCCGCCTGGCTAACGACTGGCGCGATGATCACCTCGACAAACTGACGTTCGACGATGGCGCTGGCGGTCTCTGCATCCAGCTCACCGTTGAAGGCAATGATGCCGCCGAAAGCTGAGGTTGGGTCGGTCTGGTAGGCGCGGTTGTAGGCCTCGAGCAGATCCTTGCCGATGGCTACGCCACAAGGGTTGGCGTGCTTGACGATAACACAGGCTGGCTCGCTGAACTCTTTGACGCATTCCAGCGCCGCATCGGTATCGGCGATGTTGTTGTAAGACAGTGCCTTACCTTGTAGCTGAGTCGCGCTGGCAACCGAGGCTTCGTCGATGTTGAGGTCTACATAGAAGGCGGCGCTCTGGTGGCTGTTCTCGCCGTAACGCAGATCTTGCTTCTTCACCAGCTGAGTGTTGTAGGTGCGCGGGAATTTAGAGTCCTGGTGGCATTCGTCTTGGCTGTGCGCCGGTACCCCATTCACCGCGTGCGGTGGCACTTGGGTGCCGAAGTAGTTGGCGATCATGCCATCATAGGCAGCAGTGTGTTCGAAGGCGGCGATAGCCAGATCGAAACGCGTCTCCAGCGAGGTGCTGCCCTGGTTGGCCTGCATCTCTGCGATCACGCGATCATAGTCTTTGGCGTTAACGATAATGGTGGTGTCTTTGTGGTTCTTAGCGGTAGAGCGCACCATAGTTGGGCCGCCAATGTCGATGTTTTCTACGGCGTCGGCCAGGGTACAGCCTTCTTTGGCCACAGTTTCGGCAAAGGGGTAGAGGTTAACGGCAACCAGATCGATAGGCTTAATGGCGTTCTGTTCCATCACTATCTCATCGATACCGCGACGGCCGAGGATGCCGCCGTGCACTTTAGGGTGCAGGGTCTTTACACGGCCGTCCATGATCTCAGGATGGCCTGTGTAGTCAGAGACTTCAATGACAGGCACACCGTTGTCTGCTAACAGACGGGCTGTGCCGCCGGTAGATAGCAGTTCAACACCTTGAGCATGCAGGGCTTTTGCAAACTCCAGGATTCCGGTTTTATCAGAAACGCTTAACAGCGCGCGACGAATAGGTCTGGCATTATTCATTTTAGGTACAGGGTCCAGTAGTTATTTTAAGGATCTTTCGGAAAACAGAACAGTTAGTCGCTGCTAACCCCAAGCGTATTGCTTTCCAAAAGCCCCTCAATTTTTTAACTCCCCATCGCGGCGCGCGTATTTTACCGTAAAACTGTGTGCCATGCTGTTTTTTTCTGTGCGATTTCACAATACGCCATGGCGAACAAGCAAGAGATTGCAATTTACGGCAGAATAACCCTTGACCTTAGATTTAACTCTAAGGTTTATACTGGCATTAATGTGATGATGAAAGGCGCTATCGGAGGCAAGATGTATCGTATTGGAGAGTTAGCCAAACAGTGTGAAGTGAAGGCCGATACCCTGCGTTTCTATGAGAAACATGGCTTGTTGTCGCCGTCGATGCGCAGCGAGTCGGGTTATCGACTCTATACCGAGCAGGATGCCGAACGCCTGCGCTTTATCCTGCGAGCCAAGGCGGTGGGCTTTACCCTGTCGGAGATCACCGAGCTGTTATCCATCGACCTCGACAAATCCAATTGGGCCTGCGCCGATGTCAAAGGGATGGTGGATATCAAGCTGGCCAATGTGGAAGAGAAGATTGCCGAGCTGAATCATTTCCGTCTGTCGCTTCAACGGCTATCCGATGCCTGTTGTGGCGGGCCGGAAAGCGCCGAACATTGCTCCATCCTGGAGGCGCTCGAGTCCAACGTCGAGGTGAAGTGTGAAAACCACAGTCATGATCACGGCGAAACCGAATATAAAACCAGTTGTAAGCTAAAGGGTTAACCTATGTTGTTATCTAATTTTATCGATCTTTTTCTCGATTCCGCGCCCTGGCTGCTGCTGGGCCTGGTGCTTGCCGGTATGTTGAAGATGTTTGTGCCTATGACCTGGATGCAGAAGCAGTTGGGCGGTCACGGGGTGAAGACCACTATCAAGGCCGCCGTGTTAGGCGCGCCCCTGCCGCTCTGTTCCTGCGGGGTGATCCCTGCCGCCGTCGGCCTGCGCCGCTCAGGCGCCTCTAAGGCCGCCACCACCTCATTCTTGGTATCCACCCCTGAGACGGGTATCGACTCGGTCAGCGTCTCTTATGTGCTGCTCGGTCCCTTCATGGCGGTGGTGAGACCTATCGCCGCGGTGACCAGCGCCATTGTGGCCGGTCTGCTGGTGGGCCGTGACGATGATAAAGGTCAGATCGAGGAGATGGCTCAGGCGAGTTCGAATCAGCACATGACAGAGAAGGCAACCAAAGCAACGGCAAGCTGCTGCAGCGGTAGCAAGCCTGCCGAGAAGCCAGTCGTAAAACAAGCGACATCCGGTTGCTGTGGCGACAAGCCGAGTGCATCTATGAGCATGACGGCAGATGCCTCGCCCATGATGATGCGCCCTGTGAGCTCAGATTCGGTGGTTAAGCCAGTGGCTTTGGTTAAACCTGAGGCGGTTAAGTCCACGAGCGGTTCATGCTGTGCCAGTAAGGCTGCGCCGGAGCCTGTTAGCTCATGTTGTAGCAGTAAGCAAGAGGTGAAGGTGGCTAGCTCATGCTGCTCGAGTACTAGCACAGACAAGCAGAACACCAGCCAGTCTTCGGGTGAGAGCTGCTGCGAGTCCACCAAAGATGTCGCCAGCGAGCTTAAGGGCACCTCGGTGCTAGCGCGCATGGGTAAGGGCCTGAACTATGCGGCGACTGATCTGGTGCGTGACACTACCGTCTGGCTGCTGATCGGCCTCTTCTTTGCGGCACTGGTGCAGACCTATGTGCCGGGGGATTTCATGGCCAAGTGGGGCGATGGCATCTTGGCTATGCTGGTGATGGTGCTTATCTCTGTGCCCATGTATATCTGCGCCACGGCATCCACGCCTATCGCCGCAGGTCTCCTGCTGGCGGGTGTCTCGCCCGGCGCCGTGCTGGTCTTCATGCTGGCGGGTCCGGCAACGAATATCGCCACCCTGGGGGTAGTGACCAAGGAATTGGGTAAGCGCGCCCTCTATGGTTATCTCGGTGGTGTCTTGGGTGTGGCCCTGATCGCCGGAGTCCTGGTGAATTACCTGGTGGCGACCTTCGGTTTTGAGGTGATGCCTCAGGTGGGTGAGCAGCATAACCTGTTGCCTTCCCTGGTGGTAAATGCCTCGGGCATCATACTGGCAATTTTGATGCTTAAGGTATTGCTGGCCAAGCTGCCGAAAAATTGGTGGCGCCGAGATTGCTGCTCATAACATCGAGTTAGCACATTCTAGTTAATAAAAAAGGCACTCTAATGAGTGCCTTTTTGCTGTCTGTTTAAGTCTAACTTAAGGTGCAGGAGTCACTGCGGCGGCCTCGAAGTCACGCTCAGTCGTTGCACCTTGGGTGACGGTGACGTCTTGCTCATCCACATGGATGAAGAAAGGTGCCTCAACATCATCTGCGCCGTTGGCCACTTCTGGATCATCGTTCTGTGCCAGGCAGGTGTAACCTAGGCTGTAGTTAGCCGCGGCAACGAAGCCAAACTCATACTCATAGCCAGTCACCGTCTCGGTTTCGTCGGTAACAGGGTTAACACGTGCCGAGGCGATAGGTGCTACCTGAGGGTCGACAATGTCGGCTTCCAGGCGGAAATCCAGCATGTTTTCCAGTGTGGTTGTCGTTGGGTAGAGATAGACGGCCGGGCTGAACTCAGAGCCACCGGCGGCGGCTTCACAGTCTGCCATCACACTGGCGTCGATCATGCCGTGAATGGCACCGACTTCGGCGTTGTTGACCAACTGTACCGCTGTAGGCTTAAGGGTCCAGTAGTCCTTGTTGCCGTGAGGCGCCTGTAGCCCCTGAGAGAGGTTAAACTCGGCGACGAAGTTGTTCACGCCTGCCGCGATGGTGAAGGCCTTGTTGAAGAAGAGGCGACCCGTACCAGGTTCTTCGGCGCCAACGCCGCCGCAGCTACCATTGCTGTTGGTGACTAGGCCTGCATCCATGTCATCCATGGTCTTAACATAAGAGCTGTTGGTGTCAGCCACTTCGCTGTTCTGCATATAGATACACATCTGGTATTCACCGACCGGGATAGACTGGCCGCTAACCAAAGTTTCGACTTCTTGACCCTGTACCGTCAGTAGATCAACGTGTTTCAGCTCACCGTCTTCGGATACGTCGAATGACAGAGACTCGCCGTTACCCTTAAGCACTACTTGTTTGAAGGCGATATTCACCACTTTGGCATCGGCTGGGTTATCCGAAACACCTAGGCTGAAAACACCTGTCTCTGGTGTTTCTGGCGCATCATCGCTGCCACCACAGGCGGCAAGCAGGCTGGTGAGTGTGATGGCGATAATCGATTTTGAATACTTCATAGGTTACCCGTTCGTCATGTTGGTTTATCAAGTATGCCCGGCCCGCCATCCCGGAGAGTAGATGGTGAGCCAGGCAGCTTGATGGGGTTATTTATTTTAATCAGTGCAGCTATAAGGATAGGTGAACAGACGCCTAAGTCCACCGAAAGTTATACAAAAGAGGCAAGTATTAATAAAGTTTAATAGGTCTGGCAGTGAGTACTCACTCTTTGCGCCAAGCCCTTGGCACAAGTCAAAAAAATAACAATGGATAGGAATAAAAAAGCGATTCGTGCGCAAGTGCTACGAATCGCTTTTATAACAGAACAAGCTAATAGCGTTAGCCTGTTAAACTTTTATTTATGCCTTGATATCGGCGTTGTGGTAGACGTTTTGTACGTCGTCACAGTCTTCCAGGGCGGCCTGGAATTTCTCGAACTGGGCGATCACTTCAGGGTCGCTGATCTCTGTCATGGTCTGAGGCACGAAGGCGATCTCTTCTACTTCCAGCTCTGTCTCTGGGAAGGCTTCGTTGAGGGCCGTCTTCGCCTTGTAGAACTCTGTATTTGGAGCAAATACGCTGATGATGCCATCTTCTACTTCGATGTCGGCGACGTCGACGTCGGCCATCATCAGGGCCTCAAGTACGGCCTCTTCATCTTCGCCCTTGAAGGCAAATACCGCTTGATGATCGAACATATGGCCAACAGTGCCAGGGCTGCCCAGCTTGGCATCGTTTTTCACGAACGCCTGACGCACCTCGGTAAAGGTACGCTTACCGTTGTCGGTCAGACAGTCGACGATTACCATGGTGCCGCCGGGACCAAAGCCTTCGTAACGCGCGGTTTCATAGTCTTCACCGCCGCCACCCTTGGCTTTCTCCAGGGCGCGTTCGATGACATGAGCAGGAACCTGATCTTTCTTAGCCTTGGTGATCATATGGCGCAGTGCCAGGTTGCCGTCAGGATCGAAGCCACCGTTCTTTGCGCAAACATAGAGTTCTTTGCCGTAACGAGAGTAGAGTCTCGTCTTCTGCCCAGCCGTTTTGGCCATAGATTCTTTGCGGTTCTGGTATGCTCTTCCCATCTTGCGATATCTCTTTAAGCGAAAAAAATTGGCCCAATGTTAGCAGCTTTGTCGACGATTTTGCAGACTCCGCTGCTTATTTTGTCAAAACTGTGGCGCGGCAACTCCCTAACGCTGGGGCGGGGTGATGAAATCTGGGATCTCCAGTATCTCGCCGGGCCTGCGGTCGAACAGCGACAGATAGATATACTCGATGAAGGCGCGGTACTTGCGAGGCAGGTAGGCCCTATGGGGAAAGCTCAGGGTAATGGCGGTCTGCGCCATGGGGAAGTCGGTCAACAGTGGGATCAATAGCCCTTCCTCTATGGCCGCCTGTGCTACCAGGGTCGGCGCCGTGGCGACTCCCAGTCCTTCGATGGCTGCCTCGCGCGCCAGGGTGACATTGTTAACGGTTAGCTGGGCCTCGGGCTCTATGGTGACCCAATGCTGGCCATCGAACAGGGTCCAGCCGCCGTCGATATGGGTCGACTTGAGGCGAATCGCTTTGTGGCTTATCAGATCTTGCGGTGTGGCAGGTACGCCATAGCGCGCCAGGTAGCTTGGACTGGCCACCAAGGATTTGTCCGTGTTGAGTATCCGGTAGGATTGCAGCCGAGAGTCGTGTACATCTGAGATCTGAAACAGTATATCTATTCCTTCCTCTATCATATCGACCTTACGGTTGGTCAGTTCCGCGTCTAGGGTCATTTCGGGATGCGCTTCGAGGAAGCGGGCGAAGATACGGCCGAAGAACAGCTGTCCCAGCTCTATGGGGCAGACTATCTTCAGGTTGCCCTTGATGGTCTCTTGGCTGGCGCTGAGTTGATCTTCCGCGCTCTGCAGATCCATCAGGATTCTCTGTATCTTGTTGTAATAGATGCTTCCCGCCTCGGTGAGCTTGAGGGCGCGGGTGGTGCGGTACAAGAGCTGCACCCCGGTATCAGTCTCCAGCTCGGCGATCTTACGGCTCACCGTCGCCTTGGTGAGTCCCATCGCCTTGGCTGCGGCGGTGAAGCTGCCTTTGTCCACCACCTGGGCGAACATCTGAATACGATTCAAATCCATCTATTGTTACACCTGTGAAACAGTTGGTAATTTTTTAACTGTCTAATAAACATTATAAGACAGTAGTAAACTATCAAATTCTAATCAAGGTGTTTATTCGTGGGGGTTGGATGTCAAAACGTCGCCAATTTATCGTGCTGCCGCTGCTGTTGCTTGCAGCGGTGGTTGCCGGCTACTACTGGTGGAGTCAGGTGAGGTTCATCGAATCGACCGACAACGCCTATGTCGAGGCCGATATCTCTAATATCAGTGTTAAGGTGCCGGGTTATGTGGTGACCGCTAAGGTGACAGATAACCAGCATGTGGAGCAGGGGCAGTTGCTGGCCGAGCTGGAGTCGAACCAATACCGTGCCAAGGTGAGCCAGAGTCAGGCGAGCCTGCAGAGTCGTCAGGCAGAGCTGCAGACCCTGTCGGCCAAGGTGACGCTGCAACAGGCGATCATACGTCAGGCGGCCGCCGGGGTAGCCAGCGCCGAGGCGGAGAAGATCCGTGCCGAGCAGCAGCTAAAGCGTACCACCAAGTTAAGACACAGAGACTACAGCTCACAAGATGAGGTGGATCAGGCGACGGCGGCCTTCGATTCGGCCGTGGGCCATCTGGATGAGGCCAAGGCGGCCCTGGTGGCCAAACAGGCGGAGCTGGCGGTGCTTAACGCCCAGCTGAACCAGAGTCAGTCCCAGGTGGCGCAGGCCAAGGCGGGTCTGGAGCTGGCCGAGATCCAGCTTGCCGATACCCAGATCAGAGCCCCCTTCTCTGGGGTGATAGGCAAACGTGGCGCCCTGACCGGCCAATATGTGCAGCCGGGGCAGTCGCTCTACAGTTTGGTGCCGGATGGCGCGGTGTGGATCACCGCCAACTTCAAGGAAACCCAGATCCAGCATATGCAGCCTGGGCAGTTGGTACAGGTTCATCTCGACGCGTTTCCCGACCAGGAGTTTACTGGTGTGATCGATAGCCTGGCACCGGCCTCTGGCGCCAAGTTCAGTCTGTTGCCGGCGGAAAACGCCACCGGCAACTTCACCAAGATAGTGCAGCGCATTCCTGTGCGTATCCGTTTGGCGCTGGATGAGAGCACCAACATAGTGCCCGGTCTTAGTGCCGTGGTGAAGGTGGATACGCGGGGGGCGCCGCAAGACACAGTGATCGCCAGCAATCGTAAGCAGGTTTCGGTTAAGGCCACCCAATGAGCAGCGTGAGCGCCACACAGGCACTTCCGCCTCAGGCCGCCGAGTCTGAGGTTCAAGCAGCCAAGCCTCAGGGAAGTGAGCCTCGTGCCGCTAAGCCACTGGGCTATGAGCGCGGCAGTTTTCGCTCCTGGGTCGCCGTATTCGCCGGCCTGCTTGGTGCCTTCATGGCGATTTTAGATATTCAGATCACTAATGCCTCGATGAAGGAGATCCAGGGCAGTCTGGGGGCGACCCTGGAGGAGGGCTCCTGGATCGCTACCGCCTATCTGGTGGCCGAGATGATTGCCATTCCCTTGTCGGGCTGGTTGAGTCAGGGGCTTTCGGTCAGGCGCTATCTGCTGTGGACCACGGCGGCCTTCATCTTAGCCTCTTTCCTCTGCTCGCTCGCCTGGAACCTGGAGGCGATGATCGCCTTTCGCGCCCTGCAGGGCTTCTTCGGCGGCGCGCTGATCCCCCTGGCCTTTCGGCTGATCTTGGAGCTGCTCCCCGAGGAGAAGCGTGCCACTGGCATGGCGCTGTTTGGCGTGACCGCCACTTTCGCGCCATCTATCGGCCCCACCCTGGGTGGCTGGCTGACCGAGCAGTTTAGCTGGCACTATCTCTTCTATATCAATATTCCGCCTGGACTCCTGGTGATGGCCATGCTCGCCTATGGCCTGAGATCTCGCCCCATCGACTGGGACAAGCTGAAGAACGCCGATTATTCCGGCATAGTCACCATGGCACTGGGCATGGGCTGTCTCGAGGTGGTGCTGGAGGAGGGCAATCGTAAGGACTGGTTTGGTTCGGAGCTGATCCAGCATCTGACCATCATCGCGGTCATCAACATCGCCCTGTTTGTCTTCATTCAGCTACGAAAGTCATCGCCGCTGGTGAATCTAAGGCTACTGGGACAGCGTGACTTTGCCCTGTCGACTCTGGCCTATTTTCTGCTGGGGATGGCGCTGTTTTCGGCCATCTATATGATCCCCCTCTATCTGTCGCAGATCCATGACTATAGTCCGCTGGAGATCGGCGAGGTGATCATGTGGATGGGCTTTCCTCAGCTGTTGGTACTGCCGCTGGTGCCGAGATTGCTGCAGAGATTCGACGGGCGATACCTGGCCGCCTTCGGCTTTAGCATGTTTGCCCTCAGCTACTACATGAACAGCCATATGACGCTGGATTTTGCCGGCGATCAGATGATAGCGGCGCAGATCGTCAGGGCCCTGGGTCAACCCTTTATCCTGGTGCCCATCGGTATCATTGCCACCATGCATATCAGCGCCCAGCAGACGCCATCGGCCTCGACCGTGCTCAATGTTATCCGCAACCTGGGGGGCGCCTTCGGCATCGCACTGGTGGCCACCCTGATCGACAATCAGTCGCGCACCCATCTGGCGGAGATGAAACAGACGGTGACGGCTGTGAGTAGCCAGGCCTATCAATATCTGCAGCAGAGCAGTCAGCTGTTTGTGCAGGCGGGATCGGATCCCGTGACCGCGCAGGCACAGGCCAAGGCCATGCTGGCCAAGACCATGACCCAGCAGGCCTATATTCAGGCATACAACGATGTGTTTCTCATCATCTCTGTGCTACTGATGCTGGCCGTGGTGGCCGTGCTGATGATCCGTAAGCCTAAGCCTGACGCCGCCTAGTGGTTAGCACTTTGCCGCCCAGAGCTAGAGCATAGAGAGGCTGATCTGCCCGAAGGGGTAAACCTGGCCGCCAAATTCGGCGGCAAAGGCATTGGCATCTTGCTGCTTGCCAAAGCTGGCCAGCGTCTTACCCATGGCGCCCGTCTGGCTGGAACCCACTACGTACCAGGCCTGTCTGGCGTCGATGAAGTGGCTGTCCAGCGGCGCCTGCCAGGGGCTCTTGGCCATGTCGTGCACATAGATCTCCTTGACCTGCTTCCGGTATTCGGGATCCAGCAGGAAGCTGAACAGATCTCGGGTCGAGCAGAACTTCTTCACCGTCTCTTCTGTCTTGAGATAGAGCTCGCCCTTGGGGCCGGGGAAGTTACCGATCAACATGCCGCACAGGTGACACTCGTCGCCGTGCTCCATGGCCACCGCCTGACGAATTGGACTCGAGTTATCCTCTTGGCCACAGGCACTAAGGCCCAGCAGGAACAGGCAGAATAGGCTAACGAAGAGTGACGAGCTTGAATTTAAGGTTTGGCGCATTAGAGTGTCTTCCTGTTAAAGATGAGGGCGGCTAAAGAGAGCGGAGCGAATACCCAGGCGAGCAGCAAGGAGAATAAACCTCCAGCCGACATGCTGCTGTTGATGGCCACCGCCAGCACACCGTTGATATCCTTGGTATCCAGACTGGCGAGATTCACCAGGCGGAAGAGATCCGCTGGATTGAGCATCATCAGCTGCACCAGCTGCTGCTGACTCAGCCCCTCCTCTATGCCGACCAACACCGCCAGCAGGGCGAGGTCGAACACCAATACGAAGAAGAACCAGAGCATCAGCGCCAGCCCGGCGGCCTTAGACTTCTCACTCACCGACAGGCTGATCACGTAGGCGATGCTGATAAAGCAGAGGCCGAGCAGGATCGCCGTGGCGATGAAGAGGCCGAAGCTCTGCAGCACGGCGCTTGGGTCTGACTGGCTGGCCAGTAGCACAGCGGCGCTACCGAAGCCCAGGCTGGTGGCCAGCGCCATGATGGCGCCCTGGCCGACAAACTTGCCCAACAAGAGCTGGGTGTGGCTGATAGGATAGGTGAGCAGTAAGAGCAGGGTGCCGGCCTCCTGTTCGCCGACGAAACTGTCGTAGGCCAGCAGCAGGGCGATCAGCGGGATCAGAAACACCGCCAGGCTCGATAGGCTGGCGATGGTGGAGGACAGTGAGACGCTGCCCAGCTGCCCAGAGGCGACCGAGCCATAGTAGCTGAGTCCCAGGGAGAGCACGGCGAAGATGAGGGTGATGGAGATCAGCCAGCGATTACGTAGCCCGTCCTGAAACTCCTTGATGGCGACGGCGAGAATGGCATTCATTGTGTTGGCGCTCCTTGGTGGCTGGCATCCGGGCTGCTTGCGCCGACGCCCTGGCCGAGATAATGCTGGTAGACGCGCTCAAGATCGGCGGGTTCGACGCGAATATCCCCCAGCTGATCCAGCTCGACCAGCTGACGTATGATGGCGAGCTTCTGCTGCTCGGGTACCAGTAGTTGATCCGGGGCGATCAGGTATGGTGTGAATCTGGCATCCTGTTTCAGGGCGCCGTTGAGCCCCTGGGTCTTGATGGCCACGGGGAGTTTCGCCTGCAGCCTGAGCTCGCTCAGGCTGCCTTTGGCCAGCAGGCGGCCGCCGGAGATGATCAACGCGCGGTCGATATGCTGCTCGACGCCGGGCAGCACGTGGGAGCAGAGTATGATGCTGGCGCCCTCGCTCTTGAGCTTGTCTACGCTGGCGTAAAACTCCTGGGTGGCGATGGGATCCAGCCCCACGGTCGGTTCATCGAGCAATAGCAGCTTAGGGCTGCCCAGAAAGGCTTGTGCCAGGCCAAGACGCTGACGCATCCCCTTGGAGTAGGTCTTGACCTGACGATCCATGGCGTGGGTCAGGCCCACCTGCTGCAGGAGTTGCTCGATCGCCTGTTTAGGCACCGACTTGAGCCGGGCAAAGTAGCGCAGCACCTCGCGTCCTGTGAGCTGATCGTAGAAGCTGACATTCTCGGGCAGGTAGCCAACCTGTTTGCGGGCCTCGAAGGCTTGCTTGGAGAGGGGATCCTGGCCAAATACCTTCACCTGGCCGTCTGAGGGCGGGATGATCCCCAGCACCAGTTTCATTATGGTGGTCTTGCCGGCGCCGTTGTGGCCAAACAGCCCCATGACTTCGCCGGGGAATAGCTCAAAGTCGACCTGCTGGAGCGCGGCGACCTTGCCATAGTGCTTGGCGACACCGCTTAGGGAGACTATGGGTCTCGAAGGAGAAGATGCTTGCATTGTGTCACTCTGCCTCATTAATAACTGCCTGCGGGGCACCCAGAGAGGGGGCCTGCATGAGTGGAAAACTGTCTTTGACGCCTACGGGTTTGAGCACAGGAAACTGGGTCTGTATCCAGCGCAGTATAAGCACTGCTGGGCTGTCCAGCAGCATCTTGGCCTCAGGATATTGCCAGATCAGCTTGTCGATACCGTCGTTGGGCTCGAAGGGTCTGTCGCCATAGCCGTCGTTGTCGAGATCCCAGCCCAGGTAGTTGCTCCAGAAGTTACCGGCGCCATCCTGGCTCCATTCTGCCTGACGGTTGGCGACATATTTCACCTGCACAGGATTGTTGATGAAGCTGTTAGCAAACACCTTGGTATGCTCCGAGCCTGCGGTGAGGTGTATGCCTATCTCGGCGGTGTCGATCAGGTTATGATCTATGCTGTTGTAGGCCGAGTTATAGACAAACAGCCCCTTGCCTTCACGGCCCAGTACCTTGTTTTCCGGCTTGGTCCAGACGCGGTAGATGCGGTTAAGGCTGATCTCAGAGTAGGTGATGAAATTCATCAGGAAGCCATAGTCCTGGCTGTCGCGGCTCTCGTTGCCGCTCACGGTGAGATGGCGTGAGCTCATCAGGGCATAACCGGCGCGGGTGTCGTAGGCCAGGTTGTCCAGCACTTGATTGCTATGGGAATACATGTAATGGATCCCGTAACGCAGGTCATGCATGGTGTTGTTTTTAATGGTGTTGTGTTGACTTGAGATGATGTAGATACCGTCGCGGGTCTGGCTGACCTCGTTGTCGCTCACCTCGACATTCTGCACTATGGATAGCTGGATCCCATTGCCTCTGTCGGCGGATCTGAGCGCCGGGTTGCCCTCGATACGATTGTGATGAACCTTGATCTCTTTACCTTTCTGCAGCCAGATACCGAAGCCATCACCTTTTAGCTGATTCTCTCTGATAGTGAGCTGGCTGGCGCTTTGGTCCGAGTAGATACCGGCGTTCTGCGCCGTGAGATCATCGCCCCAGTTGACGATCCTGAGTCTTTCTATGGTGACGTTAGAGCTTTGCAGTAGCAGTGCATTGCTCTTGCCCTGAGCGTCTATGATGCTGGTGTAGCCATCGGCGCCAGAGAGGGTTACTCCCTTGTTGATGATGAAGTTGCCCTGGTAGCGGCCCGGTTGTAGCTGGATGGTATCTCCCGCTTTGGCACTCTCTAGCACCTGCTGAAGATCTTGCTCGGGCGTCACCTGGATATCCGCCGCCTGAGTGGGCAGCGCCAGCATGATACAAAGCATTGTGCATAGCAGGCTAGATATAGTCTTGGGTGTTTCTTGGCTGTGGTTCAAAGCGTTTTACACCTCTTGCGCTTATCGCTTTTATTTTTTTCCGCTTTTTACTTGCTTATTTTTACCGCTGTTCTCATCGAGAAGGCAGACGCCTGACGCGGGGGCATCAGACGCCAGCCTTTCACTTAGGCTTCTACCAACATGCGGCCACGCATCTCCATGTGCAGGGCGTGACAGAACCAGTTGCAGTAGTACCACTGTACCCCTGGCTTGTCGGCGATGAAGGTGACAGATGCCGTGGCCTGAGGGCCAATCTCCATCTGTACGCCATGGTTGGTCATACAGAAGCCGTGGGTCACGTCTTCCACCTGATCTAGGTTGGTGACCACTACCGTGACTTCGTCGCCCAGCTTGACCTTAAACTCGCTCATGCCGTAGTTGGGCGCGACCGAGGTCATGTAGACGCGAACCTTGTTGCCATCGCGGATCACCTTGTTGTCCATCATCAGGCGTACGCCATCTTTCTTGGCCATGGCAACGGTATCGGCAAACAGAGGATCGTCACGGGTCCACAGCTTCTTCGGCTTGAGCTTGCTGCGATGTACTATGATGCAGTCATGGGGCTCGGCGAAAGTCGGGCCGTCGTGTACCAGCTTCATCTCGTCGCCTGAGATATCGATCAGTTGGTCGTTCTCTGGACGCAGCGGGCCAACGGGCAGGAATCTGTCCTTGGAGAACTTACACAGAGATACCAACCACTTGCCATCGGCGTCACGGGTTTCGCCCTGAGAGGTATGGTTGTGGCCCGGTTGATAGTGCACGTCCAGTTTCTGGCGCAGGTAATTCACCTTCTTGCCCTGATAGGCCTGAATCGCCTCTTCTACGTTCCACTTGGCGATCTGGCTGTCGAGGAAGAGGGTGGTGTAGGCGTAGCCCTTGTTGTCGAACGCCGTATGTAGCGGGCCAAGGCCCAGCTCTGGCTCACCGACGATGGCGTCTCTTGGCTTGATCTTGTCGTCGAACAGATCGTCCAGCTTCTCGATAGAGATGATAGAGACGGTCGGCGATAGCTTGCCGTTGGCGACAAAGTACTTGCCGCTCGGCGAGGTATTCAGGCCATGAGGCGACTTAGGCACGGGAATGTAGCGGGTCAGATCTGAACCCTTACGACCGTCCAGTACGGGGATCTTGTTGCCGTTGTAGGTCTTGAACTTACCGGCCTTGACCGCGGCTTCACAGCGGGCCAGGTTGAAGATCACCACATGGTCACGCTCGGCGGTGATCATCTCGCTGAGGTTCATGCCCATCTCTGAGTTGTAGCAGGTAGAGGCAAAGTACTTGCCGTCATAGTCGGCGTCTGTGTTATCCAGGTTACCATCGACCATGACCTGGAAGGCCACTTCCATCTTCTCGGCGTCGATCACGTTGAACAGTGAGCGGTAGGTGCTGACATCTTCCAATGTCTCCTTACCATTGTTGTCCATGGGGATCTCGAACTCGCCGTTACAGATGACATACTTGGTATAAGGAACCTTCTGTACGCGCAGACCGTGGATGGCCTGGGCGTTAGGCACAGTGATCATCTTATCTGTCTTCATGACGTCACAACGGATACGCGCCACGCGTGTGTTGGCCTTGTCATTGATAAACAGATACTTACCATCGTAACGACCATCCTGCATACTCATGTGAGGATGGTGGGCGTCGCCAGCCATCAGGTGAGCGCTGTCGCCCTTGACCGCCTTACTTTCGTTGGTGATGCCCCAGCCGGTGGCGCTGTCTATGTTGAATACCGGGATGCGCATCAGCTCGCGCATAGAAGGCAGGCCCATGATACGGACTTCGCCAGAGTGTCCACCGCTCCAGAAACCATAATATTCGTCCAGTTCACCCGGATGCACCACTGGGCTGTTGCCAGCCTCGGCCGCCTGGGCCTTGGCCATCGAGGCGAACATGGCGGCGCTCATGGGCGCGGCGACTGCGCCGGCGCCGAGTAGGGCCGTCTTGCCCATAAACTCGCGTCGACCAGCGTTCTCCAACTGGTTTGCCGGTTTGTTATTGTTATCTTGCATAGTCCATCTCCATCATAGTTGTATTGACTTTAATTACCTGCACTTAAATGTGTGTTGCTTGGTCCTATACGGCAGTGACCGTTGGGATCTCTTGTTCCTTATATTGCTTGCGCTTACGGGCCATCTTCTTCAGCGGTGGGCACTTCTCCTCGTTGAAATAGGTCACCTGACAGTCGAGGCAGTAGTGGCACTCGCGCATATTGATCACCCCGTTGGGATGAATCGCCTGGATCTCGCACTCTTTGGCACAGGTCTTACAAGGCGTGCCGCATTCCGGGCGACGCTTGAGCCAGTCGAACAGTCGCACGCTATTACTCACCGACAGCGCGGCGCCCAGCGGGCAGAGATAGCGGCAGAAGGTCTTGCGATTAAACAGGCTGGAAAAGATCATCAAGAGCGCCCAGAGGATGAAGGGCCACTCGCGATCGAACTTGAGCAAGAAGGTGGTCTTGAAGGGTTCGATCTCGGCAAATTGTTCGGCCATGGCCAGGGAATCCAGCGACAGGCCAAACAGCGCCAGTAAAATCAGATACTTGATGGCCCACAGGCGCTCGTGCACGGCGAAGGGCAGCTCTATTTGCGGCAGCTTCAGGTAGCGGCCGGCAACATTGACCAACTCCTGCAGCGCGCCGAAGGGGCAGAGCCAGCCGCAGTAGACGGCGCGGCCCCACAGCAGCATGGTGACCGCGGCGGCGCACCAGAGAATGAAGATGATGGGATCGAGCAGGAAGAGATCCCAGGAGAAATCCTTCATCAGGGCGTGCAGGAAGGTGAACACGTTGACTACCGAGAGCTGTCCGCCCCAACTCCAGCCGATCACGACCACTGTCACTACCAGGAAGCCATGGCGCAGGCGGTGCATGAAGGTAGGGTGTTTGACCAGAATATCCTGGAAGAAGAGGATAAGCAGCAAGACGCCCATGAGGATCAGCAGCAACACGACTTCTACCTGTCTGTCATGCCAGATCTGCTGCACCATGGTGAGTTCGGGTTCTGGGACTATGGCGACCGGGGTGTCCACATACTTATCGAGCGGATCGTACTGACCCTTAAAGCTGGTGAACAGGCTGTCGATAGGGCCCGTCTGGCGTCTGACCAAGAGTTCGAATTGCCAAGGGGCACCCGGGTCGAATTCATGATGCTGGGCGATGCGAAACACAGACATCTCATTAAATTTGGGTGCGCCCTGGATGTAGAGGTCGCTGATACGGTTATGGTCCAGATCTCTAAAGGAGATGGCGTTATCTTTCTGATGCACCTGGATGCGATCGAAGATACCGCCGCGCACATAACCTGAGCCCTTGAAGGAGTAGCCGTTGCCCATGACGGCCACCAGGTGCTCGCCGGGTTGCAGCGTCTGCATCAGCCACTGATAGTCGGCCTCGCCGAAGAGGTTCTTGCCTATGGTGGGGATGTCCGCCAGGGTGTAATAGATCTCGGCAAACATCTCCTGTTTTTGATCGGCATCGGCCTTGTCGACCTCCTCGGCGGCGGTGCCCATGAAGGCTTCGTCGACGGCGCCGCGGTTCAGATAAAGCTTGCGGATGGAGCCGTCGCCGGTGAGTTGCTGCCAGTTGGCCTGGGTAAAGAGTTCCTGTTTGATGATCGAGATGGGCTGAACTTGGTCGGCCTGTTGCTCGATGATCCCGAGCGCGATGGCGGCCTGGGTGGCGGCCTTGGTGATCGCCACGTTCATCACCATGACGGTCACCGTCGCGCCGGAGAGGCCGTCGATGGCGACTATGCCCTCCTTCTCGTTACCGCCCACCTTGAGCCTGTCCTTGACCGACAGCCCGGTATATTGCTCGGCAAACTTCCACAGCTTACTCTCGGGGATCCCCGCCAGGATGATGGGTTCATGGTGCTCCAGCACCTTAGCGCCCAGGTATTTACCCGCTGGATCTATGGCGACGAGTATGTTGACCGGCTCGCCCGAGTAGGCAGGAATGCGAGCAATATCATTGGTTTCAAAGCCATAGCCTAAGATCTGCTCGTCTTGGTAGATGGTCCTTAGGGCAGGCTCGCCCTGCTTGTCTGAGATACGGGTCGCATTTGGAAATAGCTCATGCAGGATAGGCAGGGGATCTTTTGGCGGGCTGACGAACAGGGCGTAGCTGGGCGTGGCAAGCATAAGTGCCAGCATGAGTGCCAGTAGGGTGAGTAAAATCCATTTTGCCTGTGTCGTATGGTGTATCAATCTTGCCACTCGAACGCTCCTACAGTCAGTCTCAAGGTGTGTCAACCTAGCGTTATCTATAGTGCATCCTAAATGCATCTTTATGTTTGTGACGTGATTGAGATCAAATAAATTGCAAATTTGTTAATTTGACAGGCTTTTTGCGAGTGCGGTGCGGGGGCTGGATCACCCTGGCGGGCGGTTAACAAGTGGCATTTAAATTGAGTTGGCCGCCTTGTTATTAATTACTTTTTTATTAACTGAATGGTTAGCGCTAAATGACAGGTCGCGTCACCCGAGCTATGGGCCGCGACCTGCTGAGAGAGTATAGTAGCTCTCGATGAACTAGGACCGATTTATTTCAGGCTCTCGTAATAGGCCGCCAGGTTGGCGATATCTTCGTCTGTCAGTGGCATAGCCATAGGTGCCATGACTGGGTCTTGACGTGTACCTTCTTTAAAGGCTTTCAGTTGCTTCTCAATGTATTGAGCCTTCTGACCTTTGAGGTTAGGGTAGATGGGCGCTAGCGAGATACCGTCCGCACCGTGGCAGGCGGCACAAAGCATAGATTTTGCTTTACCGGCTTCGATATCGCCTGCGTGTGCCGACAGCGTGAATAGGCTTGCAAAAGCGATGAGGGCAATCTTTTTCATATGAACTCCATTTAAATAAGTTCTTTATTTTTAAGAACAATTGTTGTCGCAATATCTGATGACAGACGACTTAGGTCATCTAAAAATAGGCGGCGTCAATCGAATGCTTCCTAGTTTAGACTGGGTTAAATTGGGCATGTGAATCTTAGGTGTATTTATAATGTATGTATTTGACTAAGGTCAAGTCTAGCCGAAATTTGGGGCAGGTATCACATCTTGTCATCTCGTTGTAGACGCAGGAATAATCTAAATATAACAAGCAAGTGACTCAGGATTAACGATAAGGGGATTGTAGTGCGTTGGGAGAATCTGGCGTTTGCCGAGTTGAGCCGCGAGCGGCTCTACGAGCTGCTCAAATTGCGCGTAGATGTGTTTGTGGTGGAACAGGCCTGTGTCTATCCCGAGCTGGATGGCAAGGACACCCTGTCCGAGACCCGCCATCTGTTAGGTCTGGATGAGCAGGGAGAGATTGCCGCCTATGCCAGAATCCTGGCCCCAGGGGTGAGCTACCCTCAGGCCAGCATAGGCCGTGTCATAGTGGCGCCATCGGCCCGGGGCGCGGGCGTTGCTAAGCCATTGATGCTGGAGGCGATCGCTATTGCCAGGCAGGCGTGGCCAGAGCAGGGAATTCAGATTGGCGCTCAGGAATACCTTAAGGGTTTCTATCAAGGGGTGGGGTTTAGGCCCGTGTCAGAGGTCTATCTGGAGGATGGTATTCCCCATCTCGACATGCTGCTCGATAGGTGAGGAAATCTGGCGGGGACAAATAGAGGAGCACAGGGTGTGCTCCTCTATGGTTGGGTAATTAAGCCGTCAGGCTTGTCAGTCACAGCGTCAGCGACTGTTCCCTGAGTTGGATCTTAGGATCATGTTCAACTTCGCCATATCTGTCTATGGTAGACAGCTGGCTCTGTTGGGCGATGATCGCCAGTGGACCCGAAGGCAAATGGCGAACAAACAACAGCCGATACCCGTATCGATGCAGGCTATAGAGGGCCATCTTTTGTTCCGCACTCATCGAGCTCCAATGCTCATCATGATGCAGGACGTTCCCTCGCCTGTCTTGCAGTTGCTGTGCTATTTGCATGTTATTATCTACACGTTTGTCGGCCGATGTAGCCAATATTTCTTTCTGTGCTGGCACCGCCAGCCAGTTTTAAAAGATTAATCTTAATTAGATTAACGTCAGTCATTTTACTGACTTTAATTGGGCATTAATTGAACGAGATCAATTTATGGGGCGAGAAGTGGGCCCGAAAGCGAAAAATTATGAAAATGCTCACATCTTGGTCATATTTTGAGACAGGCATAAAATGATTAATTATATCGAGCCGTTATTTCGGCCGCCTTCCGAGTGGAAGTCCCTCATACTCCAAGTCACCAATGGTTGTAGCTGGAATCGCTGCCATTTCTGCGACATGTATACCGCGCCGCAGAAGCAATTTCGTGCACAAAAAATAAATAAAATTGCAGAGGATATTCAACGGGTCGCCCAGCAAAATCTGCCGATCTCAAGGGTATTCCTCGCCGATGGCGATGCCATGAGCCTGCCCTTTAATCGCCTGGAAGCCATCTGTCTGTTGATCCGTGAGCATCTGCCCCAGGTGACCCGCATCAGCAGCTACTGCCTGCCGCGCAATCTCAACAATAAGACGGATGCGCAGCTCACCCGGCTCAGAGAGCTGGGGCTTAGCCTGCTGTATGTGGGCTGCGAGAGTGGGGACGATGAGGTGCTGGCCCGTATTGAGAAGGGGGAGACCTTCGACTCCTCCTTGATGGCACTTAAGCGGATACGCGCCGCCGGCATGAAGTCTTCCGTGATGATACTCAATGGCTTGGGGGGCGTGGAGCTGTCCAGGCAACACGCGCTTAACTCGGCGCGCCTGATGAATGAGGCGCAGCCGGATTATCTGTCGACCCTGGTGGTGACGCTGCCCCTCGGCAAGGCGCGCATGGACGCCGGATTCGACGGTGATTTCAAACTGCCGGACCAACATGGCCTGCTGAGAGAGATGCAACTGCTGCTCGGTGAACTTGAGCTTGAGAAGACCATATTCAGGTCAGATCACGCCTCTAACTATCTGGTGCTCAAGGGGATATTAGGCCGTGACAAGCAAAGCCTGCTGGCCCAGGTCGAGCAGGCGATTCAGGGGCTGGTGCCCCTGCGCCAGGAGTGGCAGCGCGGCCTCTAGGCCTGCGCCTGGTGTTTTTGGCGCTAGCGCTCGATAAGACTTTATCGCTCGATATGGATCTCGCGCACCGGGCAGGGGATCTCTATGCCGGCCTGACGCAACGCGTTGATTAGATCCAGGTTGACCTGGTACTTATTCTGATAGTAGCGATTGGTGGGCACCCAGTAACGCAGGCCTACCTCTAAGCCTATGCTGTTGAAGCCGTTGATGCCTATCTGGGGGGCGCGCTCCTGATTCACCTCTTGGTTGGCATCCAGGACTCGCTGGGCGATGGCCAGCACCCGGTTGGCATCTGCGGCGTAGCTGATGTTGAAACGTATCTCGACCAGCTTTTCGCTAAAGGAGTTGTGCAGGATCTCGCCCACGATGTGCTTGTTGGGGATGCTGATCACCTCGCCTTCCTCGTTGGTGAGTAGGGTCAGCCCCAGGTGAATGCTCTTGACCACGCCGCTGACCCCCTGGATCTCTATGGTGTTGCCCACCACGAAGGGGCGGGTCACGATTATGGTGACGCCCGCCGCGTAGTTAGAGAGCATGCCCTGCAGTGCCAGGCCGGCACCCAGGGAGGCGGCACCTATGGCGGCGACCATAGGCGTGATGCTAATCCCAAGCTTGCCCAGGGCGATAACCCCCACCATGACTATGATGAGAATGCGTACCAGGTTGGAGACAAAGTTGCTCAGGGTGATGTCGATCTCATGCTTCTCAAACTGGCTAGCCACCAAGTTGGAGATCTTATTGGCGACCCAGAGGCCCAACAGGAAGATCAGTAGGGCGCCGACCAGCTGGAAGCTGTATTTCACCAGAAACTCGGTCAACAGGTTGTAGACATTTTGCAGTTGCGCCAGCTCCTGCTCCAGACCATTCTCATTCATAACACTCATCCTAAAATTTGCCCCGAACGTCGCCCGCCCGGCCGTGGATTCTAACCTGGGTATGTTACTTAATATTCAATGGCTTGATAACCAATATCTCACCCATGTCCCATGACAATAATTAGCGTGAAGCATATCAAGCTATTGGCATGCATCCGAGGGCATGACGACCAGTATAAGATATAGTCTATTTCACCCCTAAGTAACCTAACCTTTATCGTGAAAGAGGCATTATGAAAGCGCTAATTTTGGCTGTGGGCGTGCTGTTTTCGGCTGCGAGCCTAGCCAGCAGCCTGACCACGGGTGACCGTATCGAGGCGATCACCCTGGTGGATCAACATCAAGCCGTGTGGGAGCTCAACACCAATACTCAGGTTTTACTCTTTAGTCGTGGCATGAAAGGAGGGCAGATCATTCAGGAGGCGCTGGAGTCGCTGGATGCGCCCATGCCGGACAACTGGCGCTATGTCGCCGATATCAGCGGTATGCCCTCTTTGATCGCCAAGTTTGCGGCGATCCCCAAGATGCAAGATCTTAACTTCGCCATCGGCCTAGATCAGGAGGGCGAGGCGACTCATCTATTGCCCGGTGACAAGGAGACGGCGACAGTGATCACCCTGGAGGGGCTCAAGGTGATCAAGGTAGTGAGCGTCGATTCGGCCAAGGCCCTGCTCGAGGCGGTGAAATAGCGCGAAAAGTGTGAGCTAAAGGTTGTAGGGATTTTCCTTACTAATTAATTACTTAGCTTGGATTTTGTCCTGTTAAAAATCAGGTTATCCGTTTTGGAATAAAAATTTATTTATTAAGCATAAAAATTCGTTGATCTCGACGAAAAAATAGCGTTTACTTCGCAGCGATTTTTAACCGAATCACGCTAAATTATTTTTATTCTGCTACGGAGATACTGGCGAGATGAGCCAATTTCAAGCGATTGATGTTAATGAGTATTATGACCAAGCTACCTTTGAGCGTATCAAGGCGTTTGCTCAGGATAAACCGACACCTTTCGTGGTGATTGACACTAAAATCATTGCAAAACAATATGATGACATGGTGCATAACTTCCCTTATGCCAGTATCTACTATGCCGTCAAGGCTAACCCGGCCAAGGAGGTATTGACCCTGCTGCGTGACCGTGGCGCCAATTTCGATATCGCCTCTATCTATGAGCTGGATATGGTGAGCGACATCGGCGTGACGCCCGACAGAGTCAGCTATGGCAACACCATCAAGAAGCGCAAAGATGTGCGCGCCTTCTATGAGCGCGGCGTGCGCATGTACGCCTCTGATTCCGAGGCCGACCTGCGTATGATCGCCGAGGAGGCGCCGGGTTCGCGCGTCTACGTACGCATCCTGACCGAAGGCACCCACACCGCTGACTGGCCCCTGTCGCGTAAGTTCGGCTGCCAGAATGAGATGGCCTTCGAGTTGCTGGTGCTGGCCAAGACGCTGGGGCTGGAACCCTATGGCATCTCGTTTCATGTGGGCTCACAGCAACGGGACATAGGTGCCTGGGACTCGGCCATCGCCAAGGTGAAGAGCATCTTCGAGCGCCTGCGTGAAGAGCATGGCATCGAACTGAAGATGATCAACCTGGGCGGCGGTTTCCCGGCGAACTATCTGGACAAGACCAACGAGCTGGGTACCTACGCCGAGCAGATCACCCACTTCCTCAAAGAGGACTTTGGCGATCAGCTGCCGCAGATCATCCTGGAGCCTGGCCGCTCCCTGCTCTCTAATGCCGGTGTGCTGGTGTCTGAGGTGGTGCTGATCAGCAAGAAGTCGCAGACGGCATTGGAGCGCTGGGTATTTACCGACGTGGGTAAGTTTTCGGGCCTTATCGAGACCATGGATGAGGCGATCAAATTCCCCATCTATACCGAGCGTCAGGGTGAGTTGGATCGCTGCGTGATCGCCGGCCCGACCTGTGACAGTGCCGACATCATGTATGAGCACTACAGCTACGGCCTGCCGCTGGATCTGACTATCGGCGATCGCATGTACTGGCTGACGGCCGGCGCCTATACCACCACCTACTCGGCGGTCTGCTTCAACGGCTTCCCGCCGCTGAAGGATTACTATCTGTAGTAGATAGAATTTCTAAGAGATAAGAAAAGGGCGCCTAGGCGCCCTTTTTAATGTCCGATGTCCGCACTATTTGTCGTGTGCCTTGAGTATCTGATGCAGCTCCTCTTTGATATGCAGTTTCTGCTGTTTGAGTACCTTGACCTCTGGGGTGAAATCGCTGGCCGCATGTTGCTCTAGCTCTTTAATCTCGTCGTCGAGTTCGTTGTGTTTGTTAAACATCTTGAGAAAATGCGCGTCTTTTGATTTTAGTTCGCTGATTAGGTCTCTGTATTCTGGAAACATATTGGCCGTCCTTCTTGGTCAAAATGGGTGAGAGGTCATAGCAAAAGTAGTTAATTTTCCTTTGCTATGGTTTCAGCCTAGCGCGATCTTGCTGTCTGTTTTGTGATCAAATTCACCGCCTGGGGTTTCGCTTCTGACACTTTGCAACAGCGATTTCAACCTGTTGTCGTGTAAGACTATTTTCTGCTTTTTATTTAGGACTAAGACCTGAATTTCGGCGAAGACTCAGGGGAAGCAATAAATTTTGTCGGCTGGCTGGCAGCCTAGGTGGGAGTTGCTATATTTTCAGTGCTGCTAGCGGAATTGCTTTGGTAAATTCATTACAACAAATTATCTAACTACTGGCGGGGAAAGTGTGATCAGGTTAACCTTAATGGCTTTCATACTAGGTTAAAGTCCATTTAATAAGAATTTTATAATCAAAATTGAAAGGGGTTTTCATAATGTCAGATGTATTTCATTTAGGCCTGACGAAAGATATGTTAGATGGTGCAACACTTGCGATCGTTCCGGGTGATCCAGAGCGCGTGAAGCGTATTGCCGAGTTGATGGACAATCCAACATTTTTGGCCAGTCACCGCGAATACACCAGCTACCTTGCCTATATCGACGGTAAGCCGCTGGTGGTCTGCTCTACCGGTATCGGTGGTCCATCGACCTCTATCGCCGTGGAAGAGCTGGCACAGCTGGGTATCGACACCTTCCTGCGTGTAGGTACTACTGGTGCTATTCAGCCACAGGTTAACGTGGGTGATGTGATCGTGACTCAGGCGTCAGTGCGTCTAGACGGTGCGAGTCTGCACTTTGCACCTATGGAGTTCCCAGCCGTGGCGAACTTCGAATGTACCACTGCCATGGTGGCGGCGAGCCGCGAAGCGGGTCTTGAGCCACATATCGGTATCACCGCTTCGTCAGATACCTTCTACCCAGGTCAGGAGCGCTACGACACGGTAACGGGTCGCGTGACTCGTCGTTTCGCTGGTTCGATGAAAGAGTGGCAGGATATGGGCGTACTCAACTATGAGATGGAGTCGTCTACCCTGTTCACCATGTGTGCGACGCAAGGCTGGCGCGCGGCTTGTGTGGCCGGTGTGATCGTTAACCGTACTCAGCAGGAGATCCCTGATGAGGTGACCATGAAGCAGACCGAGACCAGTGCCGTGTCTATCGTGGTTGCGGCGGCGAAGAAGCTGTTGGCTTAAGTCTCGCTAAACGATATTAAAAAAGGCGCCTGATGGCGCCTTTTTTGTTTGCTTGCATCTGAACAGGCTTTTGCACTGTCGGATTAGAAGTGATACTTGGCGATCACCGAGTAGGTGTTCTGATCTATCCCTTTCACGCCATATTTGTTCTTCCAGTAATCGTATTCGATACCCACAAACAGCTTATCTTTCTTGTGTGCGCCGAAGATGGCCGCACCCAGGTCGTACTTGACCTGAGGGTTGAAGTGGAAGTTTTCCTCATAGCCTGTGTTATCGGCCGAGAATACCCAGTCGATAAAGCCGTCGAGCACTATGTTTGAGTGGCCTACCGGGAAGTCCATACGGAAGACTGGGGTCAACTGCCAGCCGTCGCTCAGGTTGCCACTGCTGATGGCATCACGGCGATAGGTGTTGAGTTGGAAATAGCTGAAATAGGGGATCTTGAAGTCCAGACCCACACCATAGAGGAAGCTCTTCACCGGGCCTTCGCCCTCTTCGTAGGTGAGTGCCAGCGATACGTCTGTGATGGCACCTACGCCCACAGGCTTACCTAAGATCTTGCTGGCGCTGAAGCGCGGGGAGATCTCGCCATAGGTGGTGCTATCTTTGCCGCCGTTGTTGCCATTGAAGTAGATGAAGTCCTGGAAGGCGAACCAGTCGCCATACTTCCAGCCACCTGCGGTTTCTATGGTGACAGTGGTTTGTCGCTCAGAGGGAGCCAGATCATAGTTGTCGCCATAGAGGGCGGTGGCGCTGAGATCCCACCATTGAACCATGTCATCGGCCAGCGCGGGCTGGGCGGCGAGTAGCGCGAGGAGAAGCCATTTCCTGTTCATCATCTGTTTACCTTTATCGTCGTTTTTTGAGTTATTTTGCGGTGCGGCTATTTGTGGTTAATTTGAAAACAATCTTGGCACTCTTAGCTGCCTTTTCGGACTGTTTTCACGCCGTATGTTTTATGCGCCGCAAGTATACGGGATTTCGCCATTGTGCCCAATTCCAAAACAATGTCTTTTACCCTGGTAAATTAAATGTTTGTTGCCTGTGTCACATTTGTATCTTGACATAATATGTCGCATTGAGAGAAAAGAGCTGATATAGTCTTGGCAGGGATACTCTCATTTCAGGGGGGAAATATGGAGTTTTCTAATCCTATCTTTATCTGGATTGCTGTCGGTATAGTCTTGATGTTAGCCGAGATCATTCTGCCCGGCGGTATCGTTATTTTCCTGGGCGCCGCCTGTTTGGTGGTCGCGGGCGCATTGACCCTAGGCTGGGTCGAAGGCTTTGTGCAGGCCCTGACGCTCTGGTTCATCTCTGCCATCGTCTTGTTGCTGGCATTTCGCCAGGTAACACAGCGTCTGGTGGGTGGTGATTCCCATGTGGATAATACCGATGAGGAGTTTGACCTTTATAATCAAGTTGCCGTCGTCAAGACGGCGATCGGCCCGGCACAGCAGCAGGGACGCGTCGAGTTTCAGGGAAGCGAATGGCCAGCACTGGGTGATGGCAGCGAGATCCCGGTCGGCGCGCGCGTCAGAGTGATCTGCCGCGAAAATATTGCCCTGGTCGTTGAACCTTTGACAGAGCAGGCATAGCCTGGCTGCTTATTTACAGGATGGAATCTATGTTCGAATTTACCTTATTAATACTCTTCATTTTCTTTATTCTTTATAACTTATTGTTGATCGTGCCCATGCGCGAGGTACACGTTATCGAGCGCCTGGGCAAGTTCCGGGTGGTGTTACAGCCAGGTTTTCACTTTCTGATCCCCTTCTTCGACCGTGTCGCCTACCGACACGACACACGTGAGCAGGTGCTGGATGTGCCGCCACAGAGTTGTATCTCGAAAGACAACACTCAGCTGGAGGTCGACGGCCTGGTCTATCTCAAGGTGATGGACGGCAAGCTGGCCAGCTATGGTATCGAAGATTATCGCCGTGCGGCGGTGAACCTGGCGCAGACCACAATGCGCTCCGAGATAGGTAAGCTGAGCCTGAGTGAGACCTTCTCCGAGCGAGACAGCCTCAACGAATCTATCGTGCGTGAGATCGATAAGGCGTCCGATCCCTGGGGGATCAAGGTACTCAGGTATGAGATCAAAAACATTACGCCATCTTTCAAGGTGATCCACACCCTGGAAAAGCAGATGGAGGCCGAACGCAGCAAGCGCGCCGAGATCACCCTGGCCAATGCCGAGAAGGCGGCCATGATTAACCTCTCAGAAGGTGAGCGTCAGGAGGCGATCAACCTGTCGGAGGGTGAGAAGCAGAAGCGGATCAACGAGGCCAAGGGTACGGCCCAGGAGATTGCTATCGTTGCCCGCGCCAAGGCGGAAGCCATGACGCTGGTCTCCGAGGCATTGGCGCTCGAAGGCGGTAACGAGGCGATGAATATGCAGCTTAAGGAGCAGTTCATCAATCAGGTTGGCAAGATACTCAACGAAGCCGATATTTCCGTGGTGCCGGCCGAGATGGCCAAGCTGGAAGGTTTCTTTGAGGGCATGGAGCAGGTGACTCAGAGTGTGGGTCAGGTAAAAGGAGGTCGCGCATGATCGCTGGTATCAACACAGATTTAATCGTATTGGGGATCTGGGGACTGATCTTCGCCATCTTCATCATCAAGCTGTTCCAGTCGATTCGTCTGGTGCCCACCAAGTCGGCCTATATCGTCGAGCGTCTGGGTAAGTATCACACCACACTGGATGCCGGCTTCCACGCCCTGGTGCCTTTAATCGATAAGGTGGCATACATGCATGACCTTAAAGAGGAAACCATAGACGTGCCGCCTCAGGAGTGTTTCTCTAGCGACGAGGTTAATGTCGAGGTAGATGGGGTGATCTATATCTCCGTGGTGGATCCGGTAAAGGCCAGCTACGGCGTGACCGACTACCGTTTCGCCGCCATTCAGCTGGCGCAGACCACGACCCGATCTGTCATTGGCACCCTAGATCTCGATCGCACCTTCGAGGAGCGTGACGTGATCAGTGCCAAGGTGGTCGAGGTGCTGGATCAGGCCGGTGCTACCTGGGGGATCCGGGTACACAGATATGAGATCAAGAATATCGCCCCGCCTGAGACGGTGAAGAACGCCATGGAGATGCAGGTGAACGCCGAGCGTGAACGCCGCGCCTTGCTGGCCAAGAGCGAGGGTGACAAGCAGAGCAAGATCAATCGCTCCGAAGGGGTCAAGGCCGAGATGATCAACCGCTCAGAGGGTGAGATGCAAAAGCGGATCAACGAGGCCGAGGGTAAGGCGGAGGAGATCCTCACCATCGCCAAGGCGACGGCCGAGTCTATCGAGCGCATGGCCCAGGTGGTGTCGGCGCCCGGCGGTAAGAATGTGGTGCGTATGCAGCTCGGTGCCCAGTACCTCAAGCAGTTCGACGGCCTGACTAACAGCGCCAACAAGATTGTCCTGCCGGGCAACATGATGGACTTCGATCACTGGATGGACAGCATAGGGCTGGAGGAGAGCAAGGACTAAGCCTCGCCTAACCCCCGACCTATCCCTAAAAGCCCAAGCCTTAGCCTGGGCTTTTTTTTACTTGCAGTTTTAGTGTGACGACCGCTTAGGAATACGGGCGACGGTAGGATCGGGCTACGCCTCCTGTTATACTTGCCGCCTGATTTTTTGGAGGCAAGAATGGACGTATCTTCTTTACTCGACGGCTTAAACGATAAACAGCGCGAGGCCGTCGGCGCACCACAATCTAGCATGCTGGTGCTGGCGGGCGCGGGCAGCGGTAAGACCCGAGTACTGACCCATCGTATCGCCTGGCTGATGCAGGTAGAGCAGCAGAGTCCCTATTCTATTCTGGCGGTGACCTTTACCAACAAGGCCGCGGCCGAGATGCGCGAGCGTGTGGAGAAGGTTAGCGGCAGCAACATGGGCCGCATGTGGATCGGCACCTTCCATGGCCTGGCCCATCGCCTGCTGCGCACCCACTATCAAGACGCCAACTTGCCCCAGAGTTTCCAAATTCTCGACTCGGACGATCAGCTTAGGCTGATCAAGCGGATCCTTAAGAGCCTGAATCTGGATGAGAAACAGTATCCGCCACGCCAGGCCCAGGGCTATATTAACGGCAAGAAAGATCAGGGGCTAAGACCCAAGCATATCGACGCCGGCGGCTTCCCCATAGAGCAGAACCTGCTGAAGATTTATCAGGTGTATCAGGAGTCTTGCGATCGCGCAGGCCTGGTGGACTTTGCCGAGATCTTGCTAAGGGCCCATGAGCTCTGGCTCAACAAGCCCCATATTCTCGAGCACTATCAGGAGCGCTTCAAGAACATACTGGTGGACGAGTTTCAGGACACTAACGCCATCCAGTACGCCTGGATCCGTGTGCTCGCGGGCAGCACGGCCAACGTGATGATCGTCGGCGATGATGACCAGTCCATCTATGGCTGGCGCGGTGCCCAGGTGGAGAACCTGCATAAGTTTCTGCAGGACTTCCCGGCGGCCCAGACCATACGCCTGGAGCAGAATTACCGCTCCAGCGGCAACATTCTTAACGCCTCCAACGAGCTGATCGCTAACAACCCGGACCGACTGGGCAAGAAGCTGTGGACCGAAGACAAGGATGGCGAGAAGATCGGCCTGTACTGCGCCTTCAACGAGATGGATGAGGCCCGCTTCATCGTGGGTCGCATCACCGACTGGCAGGACATGGGCGGCAATCTTAGCGATTGCGCCATCCTCTATCGTTCCAACGCCCAGTCGCGGGTGTTGGAAGAGGCGCTGCTGCACAAGGGGATGGCCTATCGCATCTATGGCGGCCTGCGCTTCTTCGAGCGTCAGGAGATCAAGGACGCCATGGGGTATCTGCGCCTGATCAGCAATAAGAACGACGACGCTGCCTTCGAGCGTATCATCAACACGCCGACCCGTGGCATAGGCGACCGTACCCTGGAGATCCTGCGCAGCACGGCGCGTCAGCAGGAGCTGACCCTGTGGCAGACCTGTCTGCGCCTGCTCGATGAGAAGGTGCTCTCGGGCCGGGCCGCCAACGCGGTACGAGGCTTCATGGATCTTATCGTCACCCTGCAGCAAGAGACTGAGGAACAGTCGCTGCACCGCATGACAGATCATGTGATCCGAGCCTCTGGCCTCAAGGCCATGTACGAGGCGGAGAAGGGCGAGAAGGCCCGTGCCAGGGTAGAAAACTTAGAAGAGCTGGTCACCGCGGCGCGCACCTTCGTGATGCCGGAAGATCTCGAAGATATGGGCGAGCTGAACGCCTTCCTCTCCCATGCAGCCCTCGAGGCAGGCGAGGGGCAGGCCGATGCCTTCACCGACGCCGTGCAGCTGATGACACTGCACTCGGCCAAGGGCCTTGAGTTCCCCATGGTCTTCATGGCGGGGGTCGAAGAGGGGATATTCCCCAGCCAGATGGCGATGGATGAGGGCGACAGACTCGATGAGGAGCGCCGCCTCTGTTACGTGGGTATGACTCGTGCCATGAAGCAGCTCTATATCACCTACGCCGAGTCGCGCCGCATCTATGGCCGGGAAAACTATGCCCGCCCGTCGCGCTTCATCAAGGAGATCCCTGACGACTATGTGCAGGAGATCCGCATGAGGACCAGCGTTACCTCGCCTGCCAGCACTAATAGGTTTAGTCAGGCGCAGGCTTCCTTTAACGACTCCGGCTTCAATATCGGCCAGCGGGTGAACCACCCTAAGTTTGGTGAGGGGAAGGTGACAAATTTCGAGGGTAGCGGTGCCCAGGCCAGAGTCCAGGTCGATTTTCTCGACGTGGGCAGCAAGTGGCTGGTGGTGGCCTATGCGCGTTTGGAGACGCTGTAATCCTAGGGCCTGTTTATCTTTCGCGTTCATTTTTGCAGCATTCTGTATCGCTTTTATACAAGGCAGAGCGATTGTAATGTGGTGTGCTACATCAATGAGCGATAACGCAGTAGAAAAATGATACAGACGCTGCCCGTAGGGTTCGTCTTGAGCATGTTCAACTCTTCGTTACTCGGCTTTTATATAGAATAACTATACTTCAAGCCTCATGCCGCGATTTGAACGTGCTCAATTAGAACAAAAATTGTTCTCAAAAGGTCAACAGGCCCTAGGGTGATAAAGCGCTTGAAACTCGTAGGGCGTCAGTCATAATGCCAAGTAATGATAAAGGCCAAAGCAGTCGTTAGGAGAGCCTAGAAAATGAGCTTAAGGGATAAATTGGACGCCTATTTGCGTCTGGCACGGATGGACAGGCCCATAGGAACCTTTTTGTTGTTATGGCCATGCCTGATGGCGCTGGTGCTGGCCGCCGGTGGTATGCCGGATCTTAAGGTGTTGATCATCTTCGTTATCGGTGTGGTGGTGATGCGTGCCTGCGGCTGTATCATAAACGATTATGCTGACCGCAAGCTGGACTCCCATGTTGAGCGTACCAAGAGTCGTCCCCTGGCTAGTGGCGAGGTGACGGTCAAAGAGGCGCTTATTCTGTTTGTGGTGCTGGGCCTGTTAGCTTTTGGCCTGGTGTTGATGCTCAATCCTCTGGTGGTGCAGCTCTCCTTTGTCGGCATCCTATTGACCATCATCTATCCCTTTACCAAGCGCTTTACCAACATGCCGCAGATGTTCCTTGGCGTGGTGTGGAGCTGGTCGATTCCTATGGCCTATGCGGCGCAGCTTGGTGAGGTACCAGTAGAAGCCTGGTGGCTGTTTGCCGCCAATTGGTGCTGGACTGTGGCCTACGATACCATGTATGCCATGGTGGACAGAGACGATGACCTCAAGGTGGGTATCAAGTCGACGGCTATCCTCTTTGGCCGCTTCGACCGGCAGATCATCGGTCTGTTTCAACTGGCGGCCCTAGGTTGCTTTGTCATGGCCGGTCTCAGTGCCGATCGCGGCCTAGTGTTTGCCCTGGGCATCCTCACCTTTATCGGCTTCGGCCTCTATCAGCAGAAGTTGATCTTCGATCGCGAGCGCGCGCCCTGTCTGCAGGCCTTCTTAAACAACAACTGGGCCGGCATGACGCTGTTTGTGGCCCTGGGTATCGATTATTTGCTGTAGTGCCTATATCGCCAATTAAGCCACCAATGACGGTGGCTTTTTTGTTTTTACCACGCAGAAAATCGATCCCTTTCTTCTCCCTATTGGAGCATCTTTCTATTTTTATTTTGCTTCTTAAGGCTTACATCAATAGGTTTGAGGCTCTACTGGTTCAGGGCTGCAAGTGAAAGGTTACTCGAGCTCTATCCAATGAGTGTAATTTTGTTGACCTAAGATTGGGTTATTGCAGTGGAAATATGATTGAATAATAGATAAGTTATTGTATAAAAATCACTTTAAGACAGAGGCGGGATGATCAATTCATCTCATCAGGGCAGCGGTCAGTCGTTGTCAGAGGAACTGAATATGGATGTGACTCAAGATCTGCAGTTTGTTCGCAGTGTGGTTGTAGATAATATTGGCGACACCCAAATTGATGTTAGTGAATTACATGGGTTCGGACTATTCTGCCGAGAGTTTGGCTTTGAAGCTGGGCAGGAGCTATGTGTGCTCGATGGTCAGGTTCTCACCATTGAGCATTATGAGAAGATAGAGGCGTTGGTTGCGCCTAATATCCTGGCTTATAAAAATTATATCTTTATGGAATGTAATTATTTAGGGGCAGATAAGCTGTTGGTTAGGCCTTTTAGAACCAAGTATAGTTACATCAATCACAGTCGCACGCCTAATGTCGAGCTCAAGCGCGATCCCCTGCGTATAGTGACCTTGAGAAAGATTGTGGCGGGAGAGGAACTAACGATTGATTATCGCAACGAGCCGCTACCAGAAGCCTATGTAAATAACCCAGTAAAGGATTTTTTGTAAATGGTTAAAACTTCGGTGATGTGTGTTCAGCCGCTAGAACTCGGTGTTGACACCTTTGATGCGGCACTGACGAATAATCGTAATATCAAGAAATTCTTCAGCGCAAATATGGATGTTAAGCCAAGCATCGATTGGATTAACTCCTTCTTAAAAATCCATACCAGAAGCAAAAATTTTAAGTCGATTCTCTCTTCTACTAGGACGCCGGTATCGGGACAGTTACTGAAGGCTGATCTCGCACAGTCAATGTTCTGTGTTAACGATGAATTTGATATTTCTGACAACTTGCTTCCCAAGGAGTGTAAGTTCGATCTGATTTTCGATTATCGTCTCTACAGCTTTATTCTGGTTTACGAGCTGGTATTCGAGTTTGAAGAAGCTCGATTGATGCAATTATTAGGCACGGATTATAAGGATCAAGATAAGAATAATCTCTATAACACTGTGCGTAACCTATTGGTTAAAGAGCATAATGACAGTCAGATCAGCGTTTGGGCATCTCAGGTAATTGAACTAGCGAAGATGAAGACAATTGAATGTCTTAAGCTGATTGATAATAAGCGTAATCATGAGGTGAAGCTGCTCAATAATACGGGGAATATCACCTTCTTCTATCAAGCCGACGCGGCTAATCAAGGGCTGAAAGAAGCCATATTTAACTGTAATACCCAGGCCGAACGTGTTTCCTATAATCAGACCATCATTCTAGATAACGACAAGGTCAGTTACCGTTTTTACAGTCGCTTTCATTCGATTATTTCTAATGATAGAAGTTACTACCATAGGTTCTTCCCGATTCAATACCACATTCAATATATGTGGTTCTCCACGGCTTACTTCATCAATCTCATGGATGAGCTCAATCGTCGCATCCTAATCGATGATCGTAACAAGAGTATTGAAAAGAATCGTGTGGTGATCGACGAATATATCAATAAGTTCGAACTGCTTAGGATCCAGAATCAGGACATGAAGTCTCTGTTTGAGTCTGATAATAACAAGATATATGTACCGATGGAGAGTAAATGGAATATATGTAACGCGCTCGATAATGCGCAATCTTATGTGGCGTCATTTAAAGATTACCTTGAGCGTTCCTATCAGCGTCGTATGGAAAGCACCAACACCAAGCAGAGTAAGATTTTGTTTGTGATCTCCTGTATTCAACTGATGGGACTGGTGAGTATCTGGAACGACTATCTATCTCTCTCAAAAGTAAGGCAGTTTATGTATACCACTGGGATACATAAAGATTCCCAAGTGGAGTTTGTGCTCAGTATTAATACCTGGTTCCCCATTGTGCTCTTCGTAGGGCTGTTGGGCTTTATGCTTTATAGCCATTATAATAGCCGCTAGAATAGCATCATAAAAAAAGCCAGTTGTTTGCAACTGGCTTTCTATTATCAAGGGCGATTGAGCTTATTTATTTTCAGCTTCTTTCAGCCACTGGGCCGCACGCTTGGCGAAGTAGGTCAGGATACCGTCGGCACCTGCGCGCTTGAAGCACAGGAGTGACTCCATCACGATCGCCTTCTCGGCCAGCCAACCATTCTCGATGGCCGCCATGTGCATGGCGTACTCACCGCTCACCTGATAGGCAAAAGTTGGTACCGCCAGCTCTGTCTTCACGCGATTAACGATATCCAGGTATGGCATGCCTGGCTTCACCATCACCATGTCGGCACCTTCCTGGATATCCAGGGCGACTTCATGCAGTGCCTCGTCACTGTTGGCCGGATCCATCTGGTAGCTGTGCTTGTTGCCGCCCTTGAGGTTGCCGGCAGAGCCAACCGCATCACGGAAGGGACCATAGTAGTTTGAGGAGTACTTGGCCGAATACGCCATGATCTGGGTGTTCACATGGCCAGCTTCTTCCAGCGCCTGACGAATGGCGCCGATGCGGCCATCCATCATGTCAGATGGCGCCACGATATCGGCACCGGCCTCGGCATGAGACAGCGCCTGCTTCACCAGGATCTCTGTGGTGATGTCATTCAGGATATAGCCATCTTCATCGATAATGCCGTCCTGACCATGGGTGGTGAAGGGATCCAGCGCCACGTCAGTCATGACCCCAAGCTCGGGGAAGGCTTCTTTCAGGGCGCGCACCGCGCGCTGCGCTAGGGCATCGGCATTGTAGGCCTCTTCGGCCATCAGGGTCTTCTTCTCGGCTGGGGTCACAGGGAACAGCGCCACTAATGGGATCCCCAGCTTGACTAATTCTTCCGCTTCCTTGAGCAATAGATCGATTGAGTAGCGCTCGATGCCAGGCATTGAAGCGACCTGCTCAGTACGGTTATTACCTTCGAGCACGAACATTGGGTAGATCAAGTCGTTGACCGATAGCTGGTTTTCGGCCATCAGACGGCGACTAAAATCGTGTTTACGCATGCGGCGCATTCTGCGCTGAGGGAAAGCACTGGTAATGATGTTCACATTCGACTCCTAATTTAGGGTTGCTTGCTTTATTGGGCTACACGCTTCACTGCACATGGCTAGATGGCGCATAGCCGCTAAGTCGGTTAACTTTATTCTTCGAGTTCGGGCGAATAGACGCAAACGCGATTTCGGCCCTCATGCTTGGCACGATAGAGTGCCTTGTCTGCCTGGTCGACCAGCAGCTGAGTGTGCTGATCATCGACGATCACTTCGGCACAGATCCCGATACTGATGGTGAGCGGAATAGCCTGCTCTCCCCATGCCAGGGGTAACTGACTGACAGTGCTGCGCATCAGCTCTGCCACCTGCTGAGCCCCGTCTGAGGAGGTGTTGGGCAGTATCATAGCAAACTCTTCGCCACCGAAACGTGACACCAGATCACTTGGGCGCCTTAATTTTGCCTTTAACGCCTGGGCGATGCTCTTGAGTGTCTGATCCCCTGCCAGGTGGCCATAGGTATCGTTGATCGCCTTGAAGTGGTCGATATCTATCATCAGGATCGCCAGCGGTGTCTGCTGGCGGCGACTCAGGCGGCCCTCGGCCTGCAGGCGTTTCTCGAAGGCGGCGCGATTTTTCACGCCTGTGAGACTATCGACCGTGTTTTGCTCGGTAAGTTTCTGGTTGGCCTCATTTAATTCTCGAAGTGCGATCTCGAGCTCTAAGGTGCGCTCCTGCACCATCTGTTCCAGGCGTTCGTTGGTGTCGGCCTCGGCCTTGAGGGCCTCTTCGCGGGCCTGGCGTATTCGCTGGGCCTGTAGCAGGGCCTCCTGCTGGATCTTGAGCTTGGCCTTGCGCTCATCGTTATAGCGGATCGCCAGCACGGCCGCCATAAAGACGATTTCGAAACTCAGGCCAACCATGATAGGCGTCTGGTGCATGATGGGCAGGTAGATAACCCCCAGGTACATCATGGCGGTGACGAAGGAGCCTATCAGCATCCCAGACCAGGCCAGGGTGTAGAGTCTGGCCAACTTATGGCCTCGCAGGCTCAGCAGCAGGGCGATGAGCATCAGTATGCTGGTGGTGATCAATACGGCGATGATATTGACCTTGAGCGCCACCGAGTAACTTAAAAAGGGCGTGATTAGCGTGAGCAACAAGCCGGTGGCGGCGCCGTAGCGACACACTCTCAGCATCTTGAGGTTATGGTACTTGAGCTGCAACACCTTCTCGGAAAACATCAGCACGAAGGTGAGGGCGATAGGGATCAGGATAGGCACCATGATCGCCTGTAAGACAGGCCAGTTGGGCCAGAGATACCTGAAGGAGAGGCCATGCAGGCTGGCGACCAACAGGGTCGCTGACAGCACATAGCCGGAATAGTAGCTGTAACTGTAGGAGCGCGAGGTGAGTGCGATAAACAGGCTAAACAGGCCAATCGCCATCAGGGCGCCCAGCTGGAATCCCTGGTAGAGGGACTGCGTCTCGGTGGCCTTGACGATATGGTCAGGCGACAGCAGCGAGATAGGCAGGTTGGCACTGCCCTTACTCTCTATCCGTATGTAGAAGGTGTGCACCCGCTCCGGCGTCAGCTCGAAACGGTAGAGAAAGTCATTGTTGATGATGGGGCGTTGACGGAAAGGCAGGCTGTCGCCCATCTCAAGATGCACCGTGGGTTGACCCGTCTGTAGGTGATACAGGTCTATCTTATCCAGGTGCGGGTTACCCAGCTTTAGATAGCGCCGTATATGACTCTGGGTCGCGTTATAGAGGCTGAACTTGACCCAGAAAGGTTTGACCCCAAGGTGCTGATTAAACTCAGGAGTCAGCCGCTGCCAGCGATGACTGCTCTGCTTGCTGACCTGCTCCAGCGTCGTAAGGCTGTCATCCTGAATATAATAGAGCCAGGAGGTGAGCTGAATCGATTGGTCTCTGTTGACCGCCAGCAGCGACTCGCCCTGGCTAAAGCCGGGGAAACTCAGGGTGATCAGCAGGAGCAATAGCTTAAATGGGCTCATAGTCCTCTTCTATGCCGAAGAAGGCGCAGCTGTTGTGATAGGCCTGACGGGCAAAGGCCTGTTCAGACTCGCCCCTGAGATCGGCGATGACCCTGGCGATGTAAGGCAGGTACTGAGGTTTGTTCTTGCTCGATTTTGGCTTGGGACGCATGCTGCGGGGCAGCAGATAGGGACTGTCGGTCTCTATCATGATGCGATGACTTGGAATATCGGCCACTAGTTTGGCAAGTTCCTGGCCACGGCGCTCATCACACACCCAGCCGGTGATCCCCAGGTGCAGATCCAGCTCGATATAGCGTTCCAGGCTGGCACGATTGCCGGTGAAGCAGTGCAGCAGGGCGCCCTTTAGCCGTGGGCGATAGGCCTGCAAGATGGCGGCAAAGTCCTCGTGGGCATCGCGCTCATGCATCAGTACGGGCATATCGAGTTCCACTGCTAGGGCTAGCTGTGCCTCGAAGGCCTCACGCTGTTTCGGCCTGGGTGAGAAGTCGCGGTTATAGTCTAGGCCACACTCGCCGACGGCCACGACGCCGGCCTGCTTCGCTAGCTGGGTGAGCCGAGCGCTGCTGCTGGCATCCCACTCGCTAGCGTGGTGCGGATGCACTCCCGCCGTTGTGTAGAGGGCGTTTGGATAACGGGCGGCGCAGTCGATCGCCTGCTGACTCTCATCTAGGCTGGAGCCAATAACAATGAGCGGCGATACCCCTTGGGCCGCCGCATCACTGATTAGCGTGTCACACTCTTGTTCTAACGGGCTGCCAACCAGGTTGACAGCTATGTCTATGTAGCTGGGCATTAGTCGATGCGCTTAACCCTGATAGTGGCGTTAGTGTCTTCTTTGCCCAAGAGGAAAGAACCTAGGGCGCCCTTCTCGATATATACGCTCTCACCCGCCTTAACCTTGAAGCGATTGGTGTCATTCTGTTTCCAGACCTGGCCATTGTCGAAGCTGATGGTCAGGATGCCACGGGGATTCTTCTTCACCGACTCGACCGTCATGACAATCTTTTCGACTTCGGTGACTTCTTCCTTATACACCTTACCGAAACTGGCTTCTGCCGAAGCGGGTGTGCTGGCTACGACGGTGGCCGCCTGTGGTGCAGGCTTAGGTTGTGGCGTTGGTGCGGGCTTAGAGACGGGGGCGACATGTTTGCTGCTTTGCGCCTTGTTGCCAACCTTGGCCGCCAGCTTGTCGTAGCAGATCAGCCTGTCTAGCTTGTCCTGTTTGGCCGCACATTGGCTGAGTTGCTGCTCGATACCGGCAGAGGCATTGAGAGAGAAGAGTAGAGTGGAGAGTGCTATCCAGCTGGTTGGTGCCGCAAAACTTAAGCGCATAGAGAGTTCCTTTTTATTATGGAGGGCTCGCGGCGAGACAGGCAGGTGACGGGGTAAAAAATAACAACAAGCTATCCGTTACCGGATAGCTTGAAGCAAGATTCTGCGTTATTACTCTGGGCTGTCTTGCTCGGAGAGCTCGTCTTCGTCAGAGTCCTTTTTACTGTAGAAACGCGCGGCAATCAATCCCCCCTCAAACAATATCAGCATAGGGACGGCCAACATGGTTTGCGAGATGATATCCGGTGGCGTTAACAGCATGCCGACGACGAAGGCGCCGACAACAATATAGGGACGTTTCGCCCTGAGATCCTCAACCGTGGTGACTCCCGCCCAACAGAGAAGGATAACGGCGATCGGGATTTCGAATGCCAGACCGAAGGCGAAGAACAGCTTGAGCACGAAGCTCAGGTAGCTACTGATATCGGTCGCCACCTGTACCCCTTCGGGCGCCACGCTGGTAAAGAAGCCGAACACCACGGGAAACACTATGTAGTAGGTGAAGGCGATACCCAGATAGAAGAGTAAGGTACTGCTCGCCAGTAGCGGCACCATCAAACGCTTCTCATGCTTATAGAGGCCTGGCGCGATAAACGACCAGATCTGGTACAAGACATAGGGAATGGCGATAAAAAACGCCAGGATCAGCGTGAGCTTAAAGGGGGCGAAGAAGGGCGCGGCCACATCCGTCGCAATCATACTACTGGACTCGGGTAGCGCCTGCATAAGCGGCGTGGCCATGTAGTGATAGATATCGTTTGCCCAGTAGACCAGGCAGATAAAGACCAGAAGGACACTGCCAATGGCCTTGAGCAACTTGTTGCGTAACTCAAGCAAGTGGCTGATTAACGGCTGCTGTTGCGACATGAACTACCCGTCAGATTTTTCGGTTGAATTGCTGGCCTTGGCTGTCGTGGTCGCTGCAGGTTTCGCCTCGCTGCTGGCATTGTCGCTGCCAGTGGCAATATCTTCTACCTTATAGGGACGATTAACAGATTGGGCTGCTTCTTTTAATTGATCGATTGAATCCTGTAACTCGGGGGAGAGGTTTTTCAGGCCCTGGTTTTCTGCCTTCTTGAGATCGGCATGTAGCTGCTCAATCTTAAGCTCTTGCTCCAACTCATCTTTTACCGAGTTAGCCATGCGTTTCATGGCACGAATCCAGCCTGTAATTGAGCGCACTGCGACCGGTAGTCTTTCGGGGCCGAGTACAACCAGCCCCAAAATACCAATCAACAGCAGCTCCATAAAGCCGATACCGTCGAACATAAGGAATTACGCCTGTTCTTTATCCTTGGACTCAGTCTTTTTTTCTTCAGTCTGAGCAGTTTTTTCTGCGCTAGTGTCTTCGATTGCCTTCTTCTCTTCTTCAGAAGACATGGCATTCTTGAAGCCCTTAACAGCACCGCCGAGGTCACCACCTAAAGAGCGCAATTTCTTAGTTCCGAAAAGCAAAACAACAATTAAAGCAATGATAAGAAGTTGCCAAATACTGATGCCACCCATGTAACTTTCCTCTTGATGTAATACTGGTTCTATTATGAACCTTTGGTTATTTAGTGCTAGCTAAAATTTGCGATTCTTTGGTCTAGATCGCCATCCGAGTAACCAGAAGGTTGCACCGATGCCGATACAAGCATAAGAGGCCCATAGTGTAGCGTCTTGAGAAAACAAAATACTGCCACAGATCACTAAAACTGCTGATGTGATCAAAAGGTAGTTGCTTTTATGGGCTTTTTGTTGCTGCTTTAGGTAGCGATCAAGCAGTTGATTCTGGCTATTGACGAAATTTTTGCCCATTTTCAGGTTGTCATACACCAGTTCAGGCAGCTCTGGCAGCTTATCTGTCCAGTAGGGGAACTGCTTCTTGATCTTCTTCGCCATGCCAACAGGGCCCATCTGCTCGGCCATCCAGCCTTCGAGGAAAGGCTTGGCGGTCTTCCAGAGATCCAGCTGAGGGTAGAGCTGACGTCCCAGGCCCTCGATATAGAGCAGGGTCTTCTCCAGCAGCACTAGCTGAGGCTGTACCACCATGTCGAAACGGCGGGCGGTGCGAAACAGCTCCAGCAGCACATGGCCGAAGGAGATCTCATCCAGCGGCTTGTTAAACATGGGCTCGCACACCACCTTGATCGCCTGTTCGAAGGCCACCAAGTCGGTGTCGGCCGCTACCCAGCCCGACTCGATATAGAGCTGGGCGATGCGGGTATAGTCGCGGTTGAAGAAGGCCAGGAAGTTCTCCGCCAGGTAGCGCTTATCCTGCTCTGTGAGGGTGCCCATGATGCCGCAGTCTAGCCCTATGTAGAAGGGATCTTCCGGATGCTCTGTGCTGACAAAGATGTTGCCGGGATGCATGTCGGCATGGAAGAAATTGTCGCGAAACACCTGGGTAAAGAAGAGCTCGACGCCACGCTCGGCCAGCAGCTTAAGGTTGGTGCCCTGGGCTTCCAACGCGGCCCTGTCCGACACCGGCACGCCATAGATGCGTTCCATGACAATCAGGCGGGTAAAGCAAAATTCTTCATACATCTTAGGAATATAGAGGGCGCCCGAATCGATGAAGTTGTTTCTGAGCTTGATGGCGTTGAGCGCCTCGAGCTTGAGGTTGAGCTCGCCTTCTATGGTGGTGCGGTAGTCTTCCACCACCTCGGCGGGACGCAGGCGGTTGCCGTGCCCCAGTAGGGTCTCCAGCACCTGGGCACTCTGGGTCATCAATTGCAGATCCGCGTGGACCTTCTCTTCCACATTGGGTCTGAGCACCTTGAGCACCACCTCTTCGCCGTTAGACTTGAGGGTGGCGGTATGCACCTGAGAGATAGAAGCAGAGGCCAGCGGCGTGTCGTCGAAGTTGTCGAAATAGGTTTCTATGGGGGCGCCGAGCTCTGTCTCTATCTGGGTGCGGGCGATGGCGCTGTCGAAGGGGGGCACCCTGTCTTGCAGCATGGCCAGCTCTTCGGCCCACTCGTCGCTGAGAAGGTCCCGGCGGGTCGACAGCATCTGACCAAACTTGATGTAGACGGGGCCCAGCTCCTGCATCGCCAGCTTGAGACGCTCGCCGCCTACCTTGTCTTTATGTTGGTTGGTTAACCAGAATAAGCTCCAGCGCAGCAGCCTGAAATACCAGGGTTTGAGCTTAGCGGGGATAAGATCATCCAGACCATATTGAAGCACCGTCTTTACGACTTGGTATGCGCGCCGCATGCTTTTGATTGTCATCTGTTGCTGTTTGCCTTGTTTATGAGTCGCTCAATCCGTTGGCTTAAGGCGTCGGTATCGGCCTTAAGTTGTTCGATTCTATCACTAAAATGAACAAGTTCTATCTTATGTGGGCTCAGGCGATACTCTTCTGTGGTCAGCTGGCCCATATGATCCCAGCTCTTGTTCAGCACCTGAGTCAGCTGTTGTTTCAGCTGCTTGGCGCCCTCGGTGAGCAGATGGGTTGGCGCATCGCCTATGTAGCGCGACAGGGGCTCGGCAAAGTCGAACTCCACCTGCTGCAAGAAGTGGCTAAAGCTCTGTAGCAGGTTGAGATCCCCTTCCAGGGTGAGCTTGTCTTGCTTGATCAGCTCGGTAAGGTTGGCGCCCTCGGTCAGCTTATAGAGGGTGGTCATATCGGCATAAACCTTGGTCGTCACCTCGCCGTCATATTGGCTAAAGACTTGAATCTCTTTGGCAAACAGCAGGTAGATGGGCCAGCCCAGTTGACTGAGTTCGAGACAGAGTACTCGCCCCTGCAGGTTGTGGAGTTTGGCGTAGGCGCCGGGAGACTGCTGAGTTACTTTTTTGAGTGCGGTTTCGAGGGCCGCACAGATCAGCAATGCAATTTCACGTTTCATGCGTTACCTAAGACCTGTGAATCGTTGGCTGCTGGGCTCGTCATTAAATGATGACGGCGCAAAGGTGACGCTATTCTACACTAAACTGGCGGTAAAAGGGCTAAGGATAAAGCTAATTTATTCAGTAGGATTTGGGGTGTGTGGACAAGGAAGAGCTAGTAAATAAAAAGGCCCCGACTGTGCGGGGCCTCTTTCGAAATAAGAATTGATATTCGAACCAATATTAGAACTTGTAACCCTTGTGCAGGGCGACGATACCGTCTGTCATATTGGTGTATTCCACTTGCTCGAATCCGGCATCCACCATCATTCCTTTCAGGGTTTCCTGATCCGGATGCATACGGATAGATTCGGCCAGATACTCATAGCTGCCGGCATCCTGGGTGATGATATCGCCCATCTTAGGCAGTATCTTGAAGCTGTAAAGATCGTAGACCTTACGCATCAGGTCGTGCTGTGGCTTAGAGAATTCGAGGATCAGCAGCTTGCCGCCTGGCTTAAGCACGCGCAGCATAGAGCGGATCGCGGCATCCTTGTCTGTTACGTTACGCAGGCCGAAGGCGATGGTGATGATATCGAAGTGGTTGTCAGGGAATGGCAGTGCCTCGGCGTTCGCCTGCACATAGTTGACGTTACCCACTACGCCACGGTTACGCAGCTTCTCGCGGCCCACCTTCAGCATGGAATCGTTGATGTCGGCCAGGGTCACCTGACCTGTGTTGCCCACGATATGGGAAAACTTGGCGGTAAGGTCGCCTGTGCCGCCGGCGAGATCCAGTACCTTCATGCCCGGACGCGCACCCGCACTCTCTATGGTAAAACGTTTCCACAGACGGTGAATACCAAAGGACATGACATCGTTCATGATGTCGTATTTGGCGGCGACCGAGTGAAATACGTCGGCCACTAGGTCTGCCTTCTTCTCAGCTTCGACCGTTTTATATCCAAAATGGGTACTGTTTGAGCTGCCCTCTGACATTACTGGCTTCCTGTTTATTGCTGCTGTTAACCGCGAGTGTAAGTGATTGACTCGGTTTGCTGAATCATTGGTCTATCACTCTGTGATCGATGTAAATAATCCGCGCACAATTAATTGAAAAATGCGTGATAGCGCAGAGTTTAAACTAGAGTTTCAAAAACGAGGAGCGCATTACAGCATAATATTAGCAATATGCCAAATGCGCCGATTGGCTTATCCCAGGGGATGCTGTGCCTGTCGCCCCTGGATATAGGCGTAGATCAGCTCGGCTATGCTCTGACCCGTCTCCCGGCGGCCGGCCTCGACACCCGCCACGTGACAGCTTGGCGCCGCCTCGGCCAGATGCAGGTAGGCGGCAGGGGTCTTGCTGGCGACTTGATTCACATAATAGAGGGCGTCGAGCAGGGGAATACCCGCCGCCGTCGAGGCGCTGCTGGGCATGTTAGTGATGGCATCGAGATCCAGCTCCAGTGCTACCGGCAGATCGCTGGCGTTGAGATCCTCGACTATCGTCTTCAGCGCCAGCTCCAGGCTGATCTCGCGTCTCACCCAGATGGCCTGCAGCGTGTGCCACTTGCCGCCGAAGGCACTCAGCTGCTCCAGGGTCTGCTGACTGTTTTTCAGCTCGTGCAGTCCCAGCACATGGTAGTGACCCAGGGCGCCGCTGGCCGCGGCGTAGCTAAAGCCATTGCCGCTGTGGCGGCCCTCGCGCGGGCGAAAGTCAGAGTGGGGATCTAGGTTGACCGCGGCTACGGGGCGGCCAGTTACCTTCTTGGTGGCCATCAGCAGGCCATAGGCGTTGTTATGCCCGCCGCCAATCACAATCGGCTCCAGGCCGGCCGCCATGATCTCGCCGACTATCTCGATCACTCTGCCATCGAGTCGTTCGACCTTGTCTCTTAGCGCCTCTGGGCTGGCATCGGCTGATAGTTGCAGATCTTGGGTGGCTATCTGCCCCAGCACCATGCAGTGGCTGCCGTCGAGAAACTGGTTCGACTGGAAGTTGCAAAACTGCGCCATGGCGGCCTCGAATCCGTCGACGGCGCCGCCGCGCCCCAGGTTGGCCCTGGGGCCGATATCTTCGCCTATCCCAAGGATGACGAAGCGCACGCCGCCGGCCTTAGCCTTTACCAGCTGATCGCCGAGTGGCGCCTTGCCCTCATAACAGTGCAGTGTTTGGCCTATCTTGGTTTCGCCCTCGCGCTTGGCGACAAAGCCCTGGCAGCGCTCGGCGGTAAATGGAATTAGGTTTTGCATGCTTGTGTTTTTAGTTGTTAATGCAGAGGTGGGGGTAATTTTAATGGATAAAATTTAGAAAAGTTTGATTTTTTTGTGGGCTGCACAAATTTCAGTTTTTTGGATTAGATTTTGGGGGATTCGGCTTGAGCAACTGGTGATGGTATTCGAATGTTAGCCCGTGGCGGCATAGGTGTTGGATGGATGTTTGAAGGTCGTACCTTCATGGCAATCTATCACCTGCGGTGGGTGCAGTATAAGGATATACCAATGTCGTGATCACATGGATGTGAAAGAACGACCTTATTGTGCAAACACTATTTTGGCACGGTGAGTGAAGCGAAGCTTCAAGCTAACGAACGAGAGGCATGGATGCAGAACTGGCCTTTAAACAGGGAGGTTGTTCGTGAACATCCATGTGGGCTCTGCGAAATCATCCCTGATTTCGAAGGCCAAAATCGTGTTTACACCGGGTATCTAACGTCTCTTCGATTTGGCTTTATTGGACGCGAGAGGAATCTCGGTTTGTTTTTCATTGCAGCGTTTAGCTGAATGCTTGTTGGGAAGTGTTTGAAGGCCGCACCTTCATTTGTAGTGGTCAACTAAAATTGGCCACGGTTTTATAAGTTTTCCAGTAAAGCCTTTCCGACTCATTCGGAGTGAAGCCGCCATTGTACTGATGCGGCCTGATTTGACTGTAGTATCTAATTATATAGCCAACCATGCTGTGCCAAGCTTCAGTTAAACTACGATAACCACAGCTCGGCACCCATTCTGTTTTCAAGCTTCTAAAGAAGCGCTCCATCGGACTATTATCCCAGCAATTACCTTTTCGAGATAAGCTTTGTTTAATTCGGTATCGCCACAGGGTTTGACGATATTTTCGACTCGTATAATGCGTGCCTTGATCGCT
>NZ_JAKEVI010000007.1:0-71736 GCF_022398495.1 Shewanella sp. Isolate8
CTTTCCTCCTCGCTGAAAGTGCTTCTTTCCTCCTCGCTGAAAGTGCTTTACAACCCGAAGGCCTTCTTCACACACGCGGCATGGCTGCATCAGGCTTGCGCCCATTGTGCAATATTCCCCACTGCTGCCTCCCGTAGGAGTCTGGGCCGTGTCTCAGTCCCAGTGTGGCTGATCATCCTCTCAGAACAGCTAGGGATCGTCGCCTAGGTGAGCCATTACCTCACCTACTAGCTAATCCCACCTAGGTACATCCAATCGCAGAAGGTCCGAAGAGCCCCTCTTTTCCCCCGTAGGGCGTATGCGGTATTAGCAGTCGTTTCCAACTGTTATCCCCCTCGACTGGGCAGTTCCCTAGGCATTACTCACCCGTCCGCCGCTCGTCATCTTCAAAAGCAAGCTTTTGAAATGTTACCGCTCGACTTGCATGTGTTAGGCCTGCCGCCAGCGTTCAATCTGAGCCATGATCAAACTCTTCAATTAAAAGTTTTTGTGCTCCACTCTTTATTCAAAAGGAAGCGACTCAATGAATTCTGATTCACATAAATGACTCGGAAGAATCACTTACATGTTTGTACATATTGCTATGGACTCTCATCATTGCATTGAGATTTAAATCGTTTTCGATTAACTCAATACCTGTGAGTGTCCACACAGATTTCTTGTTTTATCTTGTTAAAGAGCATTACACTTCCCGATGTTGGCGTCAAGTGATTTTTAAGAAGTTTTTCAACTTTATCACTTTAACCATCTGAGCTTGGTAATCGTTGCTAAGTAGCGCCGTTTGCCGTGTCAGTGGGAGCGCATTATAGGGAGCCAAATCTTTTGTGCAAGGGCTTTTTAAAAGAAAAGTGCTTCTTTTGCATTGTTTGCGCGCTTTTTCGCCTGACTAGCTACTTTTTCCCCATTATACTGGGTAACCCCCACTCATTTGGCCGTTTTAAGGACTTAGCCATGACAAAATCTATCCGTGCCTATAAGGGCCTTAGCCCACAATTTGATGCCAGTGTGTATATTGATGAAGCCTGTGTACTCGTCGGCGACATTGCTTTAGACACAGATGCCAGCATCTGGCCCATGGTCGCGGCGCGAGGCGATGTGAATCACATCCGCATTGGTAAACGTTCAAACGTACAAGATGGCACCGTATTACATGTCACCCGTAAATCGGCCAGCCGCCCCGAAGGACACCCACTCCTCATAGGCGATGATGTCACCATAGGTCATAAGGCGATGTTGCATGGCTGCCGAGTCGGCAACCGTATCCTTATCGGCATGGGCGCCATCATATTAGACGGCGCAATAATAGAAGACGATGTGATCTTAGGTGCAGGCTCTTTGGTTCCACCCGGCAAGACACTGGAGAGTGGCCACCTCTATGTAGGCAGCCCGGCCAAGAAGGTGAGAGCGCTGACAGAGGCAGAAATAAACTTCCTGCCAGAGTCGGCGGACAACTATGTCCGCCTGAAGAACGAATATATTGAAGAGGCGTTGCAGGATCTGCCGACCTAGACAGTTATTGACAGCTTCTCTATCGAGAAATGCGACTTAAACTCAACCTGCATGGCGTCGATGATTCGGCGCCCCTATGCAGCATCAACGTAAGCGCTAGGGGCAAACTTTAGAATGAGCTAGTCGACGCGCTCAACCTGTATATGGCCTTGAACGTCAAACGCCTCTTGCTCGATCAACTTTTCCGCCTGCTCCTCGATATCGAAACGAAACTGTTCAAACAAGGACAATGCCTGTTCACTGTTATTAATCTTCTCGGCCGCCAGATGCTCAAGCACCTTCTGGCTTATGTAGCAGTCGATCAACATCCCCTGCTGCTGCGCGGTAAAGTAAATCGCATTTTGCTGACCATCCCAGGTCAGTTGCTCGGTAAATATGATGCTTTGATTCATGGCTTGCTACTCCTATTGCCAACTAACGACATAGCTACTCTCATGCCTGCACGGCAAGCTCATTACGCAACTGTGCCAGCACTGGTTCGACGGCAGGTTCGACGCCACGCCAGATGGCGAAGCTCTTAGCCGCTTGGCCCACCAGCATGCCGAGGCCATCAATCACCTCACCCGCCCCCTGACTCGAGGCCCAGCGGTTAAAGGCGGTGAGATCCTTGCCATACATCATATCGTAGCAGACGGTATGGGCAGCGATAATCTCATGGGGCAGATTCGGCAACTCTCCACTTAAGCTGGCAGACGTTGAATTGATGACGATATCGAAACTATGATTCAGCTCGTCTAAGGTGCAAGCCTTAACCTGACCATACGCCTTAAATGTCTCGGCCAGTAGTTCGGCCTTGCTATGGGTGCGATTATGAATCGTCAGAGAGGCGATACCAGCATTCAATAACGGCAGTATGGCGCCTCGCGCGGCGCCGCCGGCACCGATAAGTAAGACGTTTTTACCGCTTAAGGCTCCTATGTGACGCTCGAGATCCGCCACCAGCCCCAAGCCGTCGGTATTATCTCCCTTGATACGACCATCATCCAAGCGGCTAAGGGTATTCACCGCTCCCGCGAGTCTCGCCTCCTCACTCAGGCAATCACACAAGGCATAGGCCTGCTCCTTGAATGGCAGGGTCACATTCGCCCCCTTCCCCCCTTCATTGAAAAAGCTTTGCAGAGACTCGGCAAAACCATCGAGGGGCGCCAAAATCGCTTCATAGCGCAGCGACTCCCCTGTCGACTGGGCAAAAGCCTGATGAATAGCGGGAGATTTACTATGCCCTATGGGATGGCCAAATACGGCATATCTGTCTTGCACCAGCGGTTGTGTCATGGGGTAACTGTCTCTGTTAATCCGATTGCGCCCAGTCTACTGAGCTTTTTAGGCGAAGCAAAGGGCGACGCCATGCAATCTCTTCAGGGAAACTAGCATTGATTGCAACTGGAGAATCCGCTAGTGTGCCGCTTGATATCTAAATCGAGTCCAACAGAGCCCACGAGAGAGTCAGATGAAGTGGTTAAAGAAGATGATGGCCAAGCCTTCGGCCGAGCGCGATCCTCAGCAATCAAACGCCTACGATAGAATTGGCGGTGAAGAGGTGATCAGGGCGCTCGCCAAACAGTTTTACCACCAGATGCAGACCAACCCAGACACACAGGCCTTATTGGCCATGCATAGATCCCCCATTGCCGAGTCGGAACAGAAGCTGTTCGAGTTCCTCAGCGGCTGGCTAGGTGGCCCACAGCTGTTTCATCAACGTCATGGACACCCGGCCCTACGCGCCAGGCACATGCCCTTTAGCATAGACGAGAACATGCGCGATCAGTGGCTACTCTGCATGCAGCGAGCATTAGCGATAGAGATCAAGGAGCCGCAACATAGGGAAGCCATCTACCAGGCGATCTCGACTCTAGCCGATCATATGCGTAACCAATAGCATAGGCGCCAATATGTGCAAAACCAAAATGTGTAAAACAAGAAAGGACTCAATAGAGTCCTTTTTTGCTTCTGGTTGACCTTCTACGCTGGCAGCCAATCTCTCGGCTTGAGGAAGTCGCTATAGAGTTTCGCCTCCGCACTGCCCGGCTCAGGAGTGTAGGCATATTGCCAACGCACCAGTGGCGGCATAGACATCAGGATAGACTCGGTACGGCCACCGGTTTGTAGGCCAAACAGCGTGCCTCTGTCATATACCAAGTTAAATTCCACATAGCGGCCACGACGATAGAGCTGGAAATCACGCTCACGTTCCCCATATTCGGTGTCTTTGCGCTTCTCGACAATCGGCGCATAGGCCTTCAAGAAGCCCTCGCCCACCGCCTGCATGAAGGCGAAGCTGTTTTCGAACCCAGGCTCATTGAGATCGTCGAAGAAGAGACCACCGACGCCACGGGTCTCATTACGATGGGGCAGGAAGAAATACTCGTCGCACCATTTCTTATATTTAGGATAAACATCCTCGCCGAAGGGCTCGCACAATGCCTTGGCACTCTGATGCCAGGTCACCACATCTTCCTCAAACGGGTAGTAAGGGGTCAGATCGAACCCGCCACCGAACCACCAGACAGGATCCGCTCCCTCTTTCTCGGCGATAAAGAAGCGCACATTGGCGTGGGTCGTCGGCACATAGGGATTATTAGGATGGATCACCAGGGAGACGCCCATGGCCTCGAAGCTACGCCCGGCCAGCTCGGGGCGGTGCGCCGTGGCAGATGCCGGCATGGCCGCGCCGGTCACATGGGAAAAGTTCACCCCAGCCTGCTCAAACACCTTACCCTTAGTCAATACGCGGCTCGTGCCGCCACCGCCCTCTTCCCGCTTCCAGGAGTCGGCCACAAACTTGGCCTCGCCATCGAGTTGTTCTAGGCCTTCACAGATCCTCTGTTGCAGGTCGAGTAAGAATGCTTTGACTTGAGTGGCATCGGGCTTCATAAAAATTCCTTGCTATGGTTATCGTAAAATCTTTCCGCTGATCACATCTATGATGGTCGACGGTTTAGGCTCGGCGCCTAGGCTACCGGCCACCAGGCCATCTATCTTGCCATCAAACTGACGTATGACTTCCTCTGGAGTCAAGGCGGGCTCTTCTCCGGTCAGGTTGGCACTGGTCGAGACGATGGGCTTACCCAGCGCCTGACATAGCGCCTGCACGCCAGGATGATTGGAGACACGCACGGCGAGGGAGTCAAACTGACCGCTCAACAGGCTGGATAGCCCAGGATGTTTCGGCATGATAAAGGTGAAGGGGCCGGGCCATTTATCGAAGGCCGACTGCATCTGCGCCTCGGTGAGGACAGAGCAATCGATATAGGGCGTTAATTGACTGAAATCACTGGCAACCAGGATCAAGCCTTTCTGCCAGGGACGCTGCTTTAGGTCGAGCAGCTTCTGAATCGCCTCATCATTGTCGGGATCGCAGCCCAGTCCATAAACGGCTTCGGTGGGATAGGCTATGACGCCACCTTGCAGTACCGTTTCAACCAGGGCGCCAGGATCTTGCTGTAACATGTGGCCTTACCTTTCTTGTTCAACGGGTCGACTTGACCTTATGCGTCGAGATTATACAGACAAAGCTAATGCGAACAATGGTAGAGAACGCTTAGGCTAGCGGGCGCTTATATTTACAGGCCTTTTGAGGACACTCCAGCCGCATGCCTGCGGCGCCTTTGCGTTCGACCAAGATGCCGAAGCCGCAATCGGGACAGGTCTCCTGCACGGGAGGATAATTGACCAAAAACTTACACTTAGGATAGGCACTACAGGCATAGAAGCTTTTACCGAAACGGCTGGTTCTATGCTCCATCACGCCCTTATGGCAACTGGGACAGGTCACGGCCTCGGTCGGATCCTCCTGATCGTGCTTCTCGATATGCTTACACTCAGGATATCGGGTACAGCCGATAAAGATACCGAAACGGCCCGACTTCACCGCCAGCTCGGCGCCACACTCGGGGCATTCTGAGCCTTGGATCACCTGAGTCTCTATCGATTCGTGATGCACCAGGGGCCGAGTATAGTCGCAACTAGGGTAGTTGTTGCAGCCGATGAACCCACCATGTTTACTGTTTTTTACCGACAGCTCGCAGCCACACTTGGGACAGAGTTCATACTCTTTCTCTAGTGCATGCTCGTGTGAACTAAACAGTTGATCATCTATCTTAGACATGGTTTTCTCGACAGCCGGTGACTCTAGCCATTTTATCAAGCTCTACAGCGCCTTGGGAATCGAATGTGCATTTAATTATAGCTAGTCTTCTTCATGACAATGAAATATATTGTATGCAAAAATAGATGGAGACTCTATGTTACACCAATCCCTCCGCGCACTCTTATTACTCGGCCCCAGTCTGTTACTGGGGTGCAGCACCACGGCGCCGACACAGCTAGACCCTGCCTTTATCGGCCGGCTTAACACCATGCCAGCGCAGCAAAGCTTCAGCCATGACAACCCTTTACTCGATAAGGCCAGCTTCAATCAGGCGGTACAAGCCATCATTCAGAGCCAGGACGAGCAAACGCTAGATGCCCAGCTCTACTACCTGAGGGCCTTTAGCTATTTCGGCCCTATGGACGCGCTGACCAGTGTTGAATACGCCGCGCTAACGGATGCGCTAAACAAGCTAGGTCAAAGCAAGCTAGTCAGTCAGAGTGCCAGATTACAGGAACACTTCGCTGTCACCCTGTATCGCTACTATGCCAATACTGAAGAAGAAAGTGATGAGCACGCCGAGCAAGTTGGCAGATTACTGCCCCTACTAAACCAGCAACTGAGCCGCATCGCTAACCAATCCCCCAGCCTGGCGACAGACTACGCCCTGTGGGAGACCCTGAGAGCCTATGGCATGCTGCTGAACGCTGCGCGCAAACAGCCCGAGGGTACCCTCAACCAACAATTGATTGCCGCCAGATTAGATAAGCCACTGCTCGACTTTGCCGCCTCTCCCCTTAGCCTGCACGGTCAGCGGGACTGGCCAAGAGCCAATGCCTACTGGGCGCTTGGGCTCTACCGCCTGGCACTGCCCAGCGGCGATGAGGGCAAGATCACGCCAGCCGAACAGGCACTGGACGACGCCATGGCCGAGATGGCCGAGCGAGATGTTGCGCGGCGAGGGGATGCGGCTAAGACCACCTACACCTTGGGCTATCATGTAAATGCCTTCGCCGGCCAGGAGGCCTGCAAGGCACGCGGCACTATCTGTCAGATCCCAGAGCAATCGCAGATCTTACCCATACGCCATAAATGCTCAGACAGCCTGTATATCCTGGCGCAGGATCTGACTCCGGATGAGCTCAGCATCAGCTGTACTAAGCTCACCTCCCAGGAGGCACACTTTCATCAGTTGCTAAAGACAAAGCATCGGCCTACCGCCAACGATAACAATGACGCGCTGCAGGTGGTGGCCTTCAAAAATTGGAGCCAATACAACGCCTACGGCCAGTTGCTGTTCGACATAGGCACGGATAATGGCGGCATATATATCGAAGGAACGCCATCTAACCCAGATAATCAGGCCAGCTTCTTCGCCTATCGTCAGTTTTGGATAGCCCCGGAATTTGCCATCTGGAACCTGAATCATGAATACGTTCACTATCTCGATGGTCGTTTCGTTAAATACGGCGGCTTCGGCCATTTCCCGAGCAAGCTGGTGTGGTGGTCGGAAGGCCTGGCGGAGTACGTCTCCAAGGGCAATGACAATCCATCGACCCTGAAGGTAATCAAGGAAAAATTAGATGAGGCGCCGGATCTCAAGACCATCTTCGCCACCGAATATAAGGATGGTCTCGACCGCACCTATAAATGGAGTTACATGGCAATCCGCTTCTTGGCCGAGCAGCACCCAGAGGAGTTGGTGCATCTCAGCCATTACCTGAAGACAGATTATTTTGAGGGCTATGAGAAGTTGCTCGATGAACTCTCAGAGCAGCAGGAAGCATTCTCAGTATGGCTAACCCAGCAGGTTGCCGATTTTAAAGAGAAAGAAACAAATAAGACGCCCAAGATAAACAAGCTAAATCGTTACGCCTATCGCGATTATTTGATGCCTGCTCATCTTAAGTTAGATAGCGCCCATCAACATTTTTAATCAAGCATTAAAAAAGGAGGCTCAGGCCTCCTTTCTTTGAAATCCGAATCGAGTCAATTAGGAGTGTAGCCGACCATCGGGTTGCTCGAAGATCAGATCTTCCATCTGCTCATAGGCGGACTCGTTGCCTGGCACATTAAACAGCACCATGAGGATCACCCACTTAAGGTCTTCAAGGATCAATGCAGGCTCATCCAGCTCCATCACACGATCGATCACCATCTCGCGTAGCTCGACATTGAGCACCTTGATCTGCTCTAGGAAAAGCAGGAAACCACGACACTCGACATCTAACTTCTCCATCTCGGCCTGAGTATAGATACGGAAAGAGTGTTGATCATGATTACATAGGTAGGGTTGATCACTTTCTTGTAGCGAAGCCAGGTGTTCTAACCAGGACAAGGCCTTAATAATCGCCGATTGATGAAAACCTGCTCGTGTCAGTTCTTGGGTCAACTCGTCTTCGTCGACCAGTAACTCGACCTCACTGTGCACATAGTTTTCAAATAGATACATGAGGATATCGAACATGGCTAGCTCCTCTTAAGTCTTATATAACCACCGGGTACAGCTGAAACCCAACCTTGTAGTTCAAGTTCAAGCAACTGCTCTAATACTAGCTCTATCGTTTTTCCACTATGCTCGACCACCACATCTAATGGCGTGGCCTCATAGCCTACACTAGCTAACAGTGAGGCAAATGGCAAATCAGAAGCTAACTCCTCCCCTATATGGTGACGACGATGCAACTCTTCAAGGTGAAATCTTGATAAAGCTGCAACCTCTTCGATAATATCGGCGGCGCACTCCACTAATTTAGCGCCATCCCGTAACAAATCATGACAACCCTGATGATCCCCAGCCAGGATGTTACCCGGTACGGCAAACACCTCGCGGCCCTGCTCCAGCGCCAATCGCGCAGTGATCAACGAGCCACTCTTTCGCGCCGCCTCGACCACCAACACGCCCAGCGACAGCCCGCTGATGATGCGGTTACGCTTAGGAAAGTTACCCGCGTAGGGTTTAACCTGAGGCCAGAACTCACTGAGCACACAGCCCCTCTGCTGGATCTTGTCGTAGATGGGTTTGTGACGTTTGGGATAGACCACCTCTATGCCTGTGCCCAACACGGCCAGGGTCACGCCATCCATATCTAATACCCCCTGGTGGGCCGCACCATCGATGCCAGCCGCCATGCCACTGATCACCGCAACCTTGGCCGCGGCGAGTTCCTGGGCCAGTTGATAGCTAGCGGCTAATCCCGACTGAGACGCAGCGCGGCTGCCCACCATGGCGATACAGGGATGCACCATGGCATTGATGTCGCCCTTGGCAAATAGGATCGGCGGTGGGTCGTTAATCTGCAGGAGCAGGCTAGGATAAAGGGGATCTTGAGGACAGAGGATATGATGATGAGACTCGGCATCTTGCCATGCTAACGCCTGTTCGACCAAGGCAAAGTCGGGGGTCAAGTTAGTCGTCAACAGCCGCTCAGGCAGGGGTAAGGCTTCGGGTTCATGCTCCAGCCTTTGCCTGAGCTCTGCTACATCCATGTAGTTTAATAATTGTTTAACCCGGGCCGGTCCTAACCCGGGTACTGCACAAACAACTAGCCAGTCGACCAGTTTGTCGTCGATGGCACTATTCGCTTGCTAACAGGGTATCCGGCTGCAGCAACTTATCATGAACACGCACAGGCTTCTCGTTAATCAGAATAAGCCCCATGCTGACACGGTCGAACACCTTGAAGACCATTACCTTACCGCGATAGATATCTGGCATCTTCACCGCGTTATCGGAAGAGATATTCGCCAGAAGCTCCTCATAGGTGCTGCGATCCTCAGGTTGTACCGGCTGGCCGTCACCATCGATCACCACCTCAACGCCATCTCGGAAGATGGAGAACACATGGCCTGGCTCGACACCATCCTGGCTGCCACGGTCGATATAGACCACATCCAGTTTACCCATTTCACGTACACCTTTATCCGAGGCGAGCACCTTACCAGGCGTGGTCGCCGCCTTAGGCATGAAATAAGCGGACATCAAGGAATCATCTTCGATAGGCAGCACACGATAACCCGCCTTGGTCTCACGCATATTGCTCAGCAGTTGCACCTTAGACACAGGGCCCGACTCGATGACACGGCCGCTAGCGGTTAGAATGACCTCCAATCCCAGCGCATCACCAGACTCGGCATCTTCAAACTGACGTCCCTTGGCATAGACACCAAACTTGTCCCCCAGGGTCAGCTCCCCTTGGACATAGATAACATCGTCGGTCACATGGTGTCTGGACTCGCTCTCGCCGCCCATGACCATAGGTTGCTTATCGAACCACTCGCCATCGACCACTCGGTTTTGCACCAGATAGGGTTGGATTAGGCTAAGATCCACGGCTGGGATTGCGCCACCTTTAGGCAAGACGCGCCCTTCGGGACTCTTACGAACATGAGGCTTAACCACCAATCTGGGTTCGCCGTCGATAAAGACCAGGGTCAGCCTGTCGCCGGGATAGATAAGGTGAGGGTTAGCGATCTGTGGGTTGGCGCCCCAGAGCTTAGGCCAACGCCAGGGGTCCTTGAGAAATTGCGCTGAGATGTCCCAGAGGGTATCTCCTTTCTTCACCACATACGAATCGGGATGGCCAGACTTCAATGTCAAGGTATCCGCGACAACAAACGAACTACTAAAAATCATTAAACCGAGTAAAATTAGTCGTTTCATGGGGGTATCCATGCTGTTTGCCCTTTATATAGAGCTTTTACTGTTATTGAATGCCACTAAGGATTAAAATTAACCCATTAGCCAAAGTCAGTATAACCAACTGACTCGAATTTGACAGACTTGTTAAGAGTTTATGTATGAGTTTACTAAAAGTTTTACGCTTTCCCGATGAGCGCTTACGCACCATTGCTAAGCCCATTACAGAATTTAACGCTGAGCTTCAGACACAAATCGATAATATGTTCGAAACCATGTATGAAGAGAAGGGAATTGGTCTGGCAGCGACCCAGGTAGATTACCATCATCAATTGATCGTTATGGACCTGCAAGATGACGTAGAACGCCCTAAGGTTTTCATAAATTTAGAGATAATTGAGAAAAGTGGCGATTTTTGCAACGAAGAGGGCTGCCTCTCCGTTCCCGGCATCTATGCCAAAGTCGATCGCGCCGAGTTTGTCACCATCAAGGCACAGGACAGAGATGGCAACGAGTTCACTTTAGAGGCTGATGGCCTGTTCGCCATCTGTCTGCAACATGAGCTTGATCACCTCAATGGCAAACTGTTTGTCGATTACCTCTCGCCCCTCAAGCGTCAGCGTATCAAACAGAAACTCGAAAAAGCCGCGCGCCTCGAAGCCAAACAAGGATAAGCCCCATTTGAAACCACTCAAGATACTCTTTGCGGGTACGCCAGATTTTGCCGCCCGCCATCTACAAGCCTTAATCGATTCAGAGCACCAGGTTATCGGAGTCTACTCCCAACCAGACAGACCCGCGGGCCGTGGCAAGAAGCTACAGGCCAGCCCGGTCAAGACCTTGGCACTCGAGCATGATATCCCAGTCTACCAACCCGTGAGCCTGAGAAACGAAGAAGCCCAGGCAGAGCTCGCCGCTCTCGGCGCCGACATCATGGTGGTGGTCGCCTATGGCCTTATCTTGCCTCAGGTGGTGCTGGACACCCCTAGACTGGGCTGCATCAATGTGCATGGCTCCATCCTGCCTCGCTGGCGCGGCGCGGCGCCGATTCAACGCGCCCTGTGGGCCGGTGACGAGGCAACAGGTGTCACCATAATGCAGATGGATATAGGTTTAGATACCGGCGACATGCTACTCAAGACCCACCTACCTATCGAAGACAGCGATACCTCTGCCAGCCTGTATGAGAAGCTGGCCGAGCAGGGACCTAGCGCCCTGATCCAGGCGCTACAGGGACTGGCCGAAGGTAACCTCACACCTGAGCCACAAGATGAAGCCCTGGCCAACTACGCAGATAAGCTGAGTAAAGAAGAGGCGCAGCTCGACTGGCGCAAACCGGCTGAGCAGCTTTGGCGTGAAGTTCGCGCCTTCAATCCTTGGCCCGCAAGCCACTTCCCCCACCAAGATGCGGTGATCAAGGTGTGGCAGGCCAGCGTGTCTAACGAGGCCGTTAAGCAGGCCCCGGGCACCATCATCCGCGCCGATAAACAGGGCATAGTGGTCGCCACCGGCAAAGGCGCGCTGATCCTCGAGACGATTCAACTGCCAGGCAAGAAAGCCATGGCGGTGGCGGACGTGCTTAACGCCCGCGGCGACTGGTTTACCCCGGGCACTCAATTGCAGGGTGTAGCCAAACAGGACGAGGCGCAGGCATGAAGAATCTGCGAGCTCTCGCCGCCAAAGTCGTCTTTCAGGTACTAGAGAAGGGTGTCTCCCTGTCTGTCGCCCTGCCAGAGCAGCAGCAAAGACTCACCAGTGGTAAGGACAAGGCCCTGCTGGCCGAACTCTGCTATGGCGTGATGCGTCATCTTCCCCAGCTCGATAAGCTGGTGAGCGACTGCATGAGCAAGCCACTCAAGGGCAAGCAGCGCATCGTACATCAGCTACTACTCGTGGGATGTTATCAGCTCTATTTCACCCGCATCCCCGGCCATGCGGCGATCTCGGAAACCGCCGAGGCCTGTCGCCAGCTCAAGTTCGAGGGCCTGGTCAAGGTGGTCAACGGTGTGCTGCGCAACCTGCAGCGTAACCAGAAGCCGCTGCCCGAAGACAATGAGACTCTGGCCTTCAACACCCCAGCCTGGTTGATCAAGCGCCTCAAGGCCGCCTACCCAGATAGCTGGCAAGAGGTGATCGCCCAGAGCCATCAACGCCCACCCATGTGGTTGCGTAACAATCAGTTGTCCCAGACGCGAGAGCAATATCTGGCGCTACTCGACGAGCAGGAGATAGCCGCAACACCAGGGGCGAGCGACAACGCCATACTGCTGGAGAGCCCCAAAGATGTCGGTATGCTTCCCAGCTTTGCCGATGGCGCCGCCTCGGTACAAGATGGCGCGGCGCAATGGGCCGCCAGCCTGCTGGCGCCCGAGCAAAATGAGCTGATCCTCGATGCCTGCGCCGCTCCTGGCGGCAAGAGCTGTCATCTGCTGGAGAGTCAGCCCAGTATCGATCTGGTAGCGGTAGACTTCGACGCCAAGCGTCTGGAGCGGGTACAGCAAAACCTCGACAGATTAAGCCTCAAGGCCAAGTTGGTGCATGGTGATGCCGCCAAGATAGACTCCTGGTGGCAGGGCGATAAGTTCGACCGCATCTTGCTGGATGCGCCTTGTTCGGCCACCGGTGTGATTCGTCGTCACCCGGACATCAAATGGCTCAGAAAGCAGGCCGATATCGAAGATCTAGCCACATTGCAGTCACAAATTTTGGATCATTGCTGGCAGTGGCTTAAACCCGGTGGCACACTCTTGTATGCTACATGCTCAATTTTACCGCAAGAGAACGCCGAACAGATCAAGGCTTTCTTAGCGAGAACCCAAGACGCAACCCTGGTCCCCATCGCACAACAACAAAATCGCGATGACATTGGCTGGCAGATCACGCCAGGCCAAGACAATATGGATGGGTTTTACTACGCTCGCTTGGTTAAGGGATAAAGTTTAGGCTATGAAAATTATCATATTAGGCGCGGGTCAGGTCGGCGGCACATTGGCGGAAAACCTGGTGGGTGAAAACAATGACATCACCATAGTCGATAATGACCGCGACAGGCTACGCTCGCTGCAAGACAAGTATGACTTGCGTGTAGTGCTGGGCCACGGTGCTCACCCTGGTGTCCTCAAGGATGCCGGCGCCGAAGACGCCGATATGTTAATTGCTGTTACCAACAGCGACGAGTGCAACATGGCCGCCTGCCAAATTGCCTTCTCCCTCTATGGCACCCCCACCAAGATCGCCCGAATCCGCTCGGAGCAGTATCTGGCCCTGCGTGACAAGCTGTTTATCGACAGCGAGACCAAGCAGAGCGAAAACCGTCCTCGCGGCGGCTTCATCATAGATGAGTTGATCGCCCCCGAGCAGCTGGTGACCGCCTATATTCGTCGCCTGGTGGAATACCCTGGCGCCCTGCAGGTACTGGAATTTGCCGAGGGACGCCTCAGCCTGGTGGCGGTGCGCGCCTATTATGGCGGCCCGCTAGTGGGTAACGCCCTGGCCGCACTGCGCGAACATATGCCCAATATCGACACACGTGTGGCGGCCATCTTCAGACAGGGCCGTCCCATCATGCCCAGAGGCACCACCATCATAGAGGCCGACGACGAGGTGTTCTTCGTTGCCGATAGTCGCCACGTGCGCGCCGTGATGAGTGAGATGCAGAAGCTAGATAACACCTACCGCAATATCATGATCGCCGGGGGCGGTAACATAGGCCTGGGGCTGGCCAAGCAGCTGCAGCGCAATCATGCGGTCAAGCTGATCGAACACAGGCAGGATCGCGCCGAGGCGCTGTCGGAGAAGCTGGAAAATACCACTGTGTTTTGCGGTGACGCCTCAGATCAGGAGCTGCTGCTCGAAGAGCATATCGACCAGACCGACGTGTTTATCGCGGTGACCAACGACGATGAGGCCAACATCATGGCCGCCCTGCTAGCCAAGCGTATGGGTGCCAAGAAGGTGATGGTGTTGATCCAACGCGAAGCCTATGTGGATATCGTCCAAGAAGCCAATATCGATATCGCCATCTCGCCGCAACAGGCGACCATATCGGCGCTACTGACCCATATCCGTCAGGGGGATATCTGTAACGTCTACTCATTAAGACGCGGCGCCGCCGAGGCGATCGAAGCCATCGCCCATGGCGACCCAAGCACTTCTAAGGTGGTGGGCAAGCAGATCAGCGAGATCAAGCTGCCACCCGGCACCACTATTGGCGCCATCGTCCGCGACGACGAGGTGCTGATGGCCCACGATAAGACGGTCATCGAACAGGGCGACCATGTGATCCTATTCCTGGTGAACAAGAAATTTATCGGTGAAGTTGAAAAGCTGTTCCAGCCTAGTGCATTCTTCTTCTAAGCCACTCGAGAAGCAAAGACTAAATTCGCGATGCTAAATTTTCGGCCGCTACTCTTCATATTAGGCGTGTTCCTGTCGACCCTGACTGCCTTTATGTTTATTCCGCTGCTCTTCGCCCTACTCTATGGCGAGGAGACGGTGGGCGCCTTCATGATCGCCTCGCTGGTCACCGGCACCTGTGCCAGCGCCTGCATGCATCAGGGACAGAGCGAGAACATCCGCCTCAATATCCGCGACATGTTTCTGCTCACCAGTTTAACCTGGTTTATCGTCAGCCTGTTTGCCGCCATGCCCTTTACCCTGTATCACGGCATCAACTACACGGACGCCTTCTTCGAGACCATGTCGGGGATCACCACCACGGGCTCTACCGTGTTGTCCGGCCTAGATACCATGGATCACAGCATCCTGATCTGGCGCTCCCTGTTGCAGTGGCTGGGGGGAATCGGCTTTATCGTGATGGCGGTAGCCATTCTGCCCTTCCTCAACGTGGGTGGCATGCGGCTATTTCGCACCGAGTCCTCCGACTGGAGCGACAAGGCCGTGCCCCGCACCCAAGACATGGCCAAGCACCTCTTCTATGTCTATATTCTGCTGACGATAGCCTGTGGTCTGGCCTACCACCTGGCAGGCATGACCTGGTTTCAGGCGATCAACCATGCCATGACCACACTCTCGACCGGCGGTTACTCCACCTCTGACAGCTCAATGGCAGCCTTCTCCAAGCCCGCCCACTGGGTCGGTACCCTCTTCATGGCGGCCGGCGGCTTACCCCTGTTGATGTTCGTTCATAGCCTGTCGCAGAAGTCGCTGCGGATCTGGGACGATGCTCAGGTGAAGGGTTATCTCGTCTTCCTGGCATTCGTCTCCTGCAGCCTGGCCTTCTGGCTCTACCATGGACACGACATGACAGCGGCAGACGCCCTTCGCCTGGCCAGCTTTAACGTGGTCTCAGTGGTCACAACCACTGGCTATGGCCTCACCGACTATACCTCCTGGGGCGCGGTAGCCAACGTGGCCTTCCTCTTCTTGATGTTTGCCGGCAGCTGTTCGGGTTCGACTTCGGGGGGAATCAAGATATTCCGCTTCCAGATCGCCATCGCCATCATGCGCGAGCAGCTAAAACAGCAGTTCCACCCTAACGGCATCTTCAAGGAGCGCTACAACGGTAGGCCAATTACCGAAGATATCGTGCGCTCCCTAGTCACCTTCATCCTGCTGTTTATGCTGGTGATAGTGCTCTTGTCGGTGATCTTGGTGTCGACCGGACTCGATCCCACTACCAGCTTTACCGGTGCCGTCACCGCGGTGACCAATGTGGGCCCTGGGCTTGGGCCAGTCATCGGCCCGGCGGGGAACTTCTCCAGCCTGCCGGACATCGCCAAGTGGTCGCTGGCCATCGGCATGCTGCTGGGACGTCTGGAGATCTTGACGGTAGCGGTGCTATTCCACCCTAACTTCTGGAAGTACTAAACAAACTAGCGCCTAGAGCTCGACTAAACGCGATACTGACTCCAGAGGCGATGCTGCTCAGGCGTTAGGAAGGTCCAGGCCAGCACCCGGGTCAGCTTGTTGCCCTGGGCCATCTCCAACGTCTCTACCCGCTTGGCGCCTACCTGCTCCAGCAGACGATAGCAGGGTTTGAGGTTTTCCTTCTTCGACACCAAGGAAGTAAACCAGAGGCACTGCGAGCCGAACTCCCGGCTCTCGCGGATCATCTGGCTAAGAAAAGCGAGTTCGCCACCTTCGCACCAGAGCTCCGCCTTCTGACCGCCGAAGTTGAGCTTCTCCTGCCCCTTCGCGACCTCATGTCCCTTGGCTCGCTTGTTGGCTGCCAGGTTCTTCAGCTTGCGCTCGCTGCCTCTGCTCGCCTCCGCCAAAGAGGCATGAAAGGGGGGATTACATAGGGTCAGATCGAACCTGTCCTCGGCCGTGATGATACCGGTAAAAATCTGTTTTGGGTCTGACTGCCGGCGCAGGCTCAACTTGCCCGCCAGTTGCGGATTATTTGCGATGATTTCACCAACGTTCGCAAGAGACACTGGGTCGATATCACTGGCCACGAAACGCCAGCCATAGACCTGATGCCCCAGCAGGGGATAGATGCCATTGGCACCTGTGCCTATGTCCAGGGCGACCACCCGCTCTCCCTTGGGCACTTTCGTCGCATTAGCCACGTTAGCCATCTTAGCCTCGTTAGGCTTAGCGCCTTTACGCGCAGGGACGGACTCGGCCAGCAGATCCGCTAGATAGTGCAGATAGTCCACACGGCCCGGAATCGGCGGGCAGAGAAACCCCTCGGGTATATCCCAATAGCTCAGCCCATAATGCAACCTGAGCAGCGCCAGGTTGAGCTGTTTCACCGCCTTGGGGTCGGCAAAGTCAATCGACAGGTTGCCATAGGGGTTAGGGCGCACATAGGGCTTAAGCGCCGGCGTGGCTTTCATCAGCGCGTTAAAGTCATAACCCTCGGCGTGTAGGTTTCGCTCATGTAGCCCCTTGGGCTGACGAGGCGTCTTACCTGATGTGGGCTTTGTTTTTTGCTTTGGCTTTGATGCCTTAACTGAGTTAGACGGCTTAGCTGCCTTTGATGCCTTAGCAGGCCTAGATGGTGACGCTTGAGAGGCAGACTTTCTTGCACCGGGGCGCGGGGGCTTGGGAGACTGGGTCATGAAGGGGATCCCGGCTGCACGCAATAGCATGCAGCCCATAAAGCATTAATCGTACAGGTATTTAGTAAACAGCAGGTTGACGATCAGCGGCTTGCCAATCTCCAGCTCCAGCAGTCGATTCAGGGTGTCATAGCACTCGCGGCGGATCTCCTCCTTACCGGTCAGAGATTTCACTTTATCTTCCGTCTGCGCTCCAAGGATCTCTATGATGGCGGCGCGCAGCAGCGGGTCGTGATGTTCAAGCACAATCAGATCTTCCGGCACCTTGACCATGAGTTCGACACTGATCTTCACAAACCCCAGCTTCTTACGATTGGAGATATAATTAGTCACAATATCGGGCTCGAAACCGTAATAGGCGTAGGTGTCGACCACCTCTTCCTCTTCGGCAAATGCCCCCAGGCTCAGTACACTGGTCACTAGCATGAGGCACAGCAGCGCAAACTTTTTCATATTAGACGAATACTCCGTTCATGATTTAATGGTCAACACTCGTTTTTCAGCCAGGCGATACCTTATTAACGGCACCAATACTTAGATGCTTTAGTACTCAAGGCTTTAATTACCGACATCAAAGCCTCGTCATGATAAACTGCTGACGTTTTTGAGTATTGTACCGAGAATTTAATGAGTGTGACCAGGTTAAGCTTCCCCTATGGTGAATCCATTCAATGGCATTCACCGGATCAAATTCCCCAGCTGCCACCCAGCCCTTTTAGGGAGTGGCTATTAGCTTCCGGTAGTTTAACCCAAAAACTCAAGTCTCACTGCACCCAATTTGAGGTCAAGGTGTTAGGCGAAGCCATGCTGCCTCCCTTCCCGGGCGAATTGCCCCACCAAGGACAAGCCTGGATTAGAGAAGTGCTCCTCTGTCTCGACGGCATTCCCTGGGTTTTCGCCCGTACCTTAGTGCCTGGCGCCATGATGGACAGCGCCCAGGATAACTTCCTCTCCCTTGGCACCCGCCCACTTGGCGAGCTGCTGTTTACCAGTGGCGACTTTACTCCGGGCAAGATAGAGGTCGGCGAGTTTACCGCCTGCGACTCTCTCGCCAGCCTGATCGACTCCCTGGAACAGGAGAGTCACCATCCCTTGTGGGGTCGCAGACGCTACTTCAGCCACGGGGCACAGCAGCTTATCGTCAGTGAGATCTTCCTCCCCAAGGCACGCCAGCTCATCGACCGGCTGGCTTAAAAAAACGCCTCTTAATGAGGCGTTTTTTTGTTTAGCTTCTACGGCGTAATCCCAAAAGCATCAGCATCGACAGGCTTAACCAGCCTAAACTACCACCGCCAGAGTCCTGCTTAGTCTCCGGCTGAACAACTGGCGGCTGCACCACGGGAGCAGTCACCGTCAGCGTCAGGCTCTTACTCGCCTGATTATTGGCCTCATCGGTTACCGTCAAAGTCACTGTATAGCTACCCGCCGCGCCATAGGTATGTGTCGGCGAGGCGGCCGTGCTCGTCTGCCCATCACCGAAGTTCCAGGCATAACTCAGGGTACCTCCCCCCTGACTCGACAGGTTGCTGAAGGTCACGGTCAAGTCGCTGGCCTTATAGCTAAAGTCGGCCACGGGCTTGATCACCACAGCCACCTGAGTATTGGCCGTCACCGACTCACCCGCGCCATCTGTCACCGTCAGGGTTACCTGATAGGTGCCCGATGCCTGATACACATAAGTAGGCGCCGCTAAGGTACTCCCTGCACCGCTGACACCGAAGGCCCAGGCATACTGATAGTTACCATCACCACCGCTCACATTGGCACTGAAGCTGACGCTCGCACCCTCTTGTGTCTTAGCTATCGAAGCACTCAATGCCTCTGGCGCTGGCGGAGGCGTCACAGTGCCCGAATACTCGAAGCGTACCTTGGCGCTGCTGGAATCCTGGCTCTGAGTCACGACCTCCATGGTCAAGCCCAGTTGTGGCAATATGATGCCCGACTGTGGCTTGAGGGGGGCGCTATAGTCCTGACTGTCATCGAACAGGCTGTTGGCTGCCAGATGATCGTCACCAAAATAGCTGCCTTGATCATACAGGCTAAAGGTGGCGTCACGGATCTGAGTCGCCGTACCATTAGTGCCGATAAGCATCTGGTCGGCATCGACCACGCCGATCAGGCCGCTGCCCGGATGGGTGCTGGAGTTGTTGTCAGACTCGTTGAAGTTTTCCAACCAGAGCAGCACCCCTGGCTCATAGGCATGACTCTTCAAGCCGACATCGACGCCATTGTAACTGCGCAGCTGCACCAGGTAGCGACGCGGTTTACCCGGACGCGTATTGTCGATGCGCGCAAAGCCGCCATTCAGCGTCATGGTATCTGGCTCCTCGGCACCATCGCTGTATATCACGGTCGTGCCATCGAGCACCTTGAGCTCATCGAACACGAAACCATAGTCGCCCACGGCCTCATCGGTAAAGTAGACGATACTGATCTGGCGATCATTGCTGCCCGCATAGGCACTTAAATCAAAACTCAGCTCCACCCAGGCATCGCTGCCTTCGGCGCCCGCCACATCGGCAGACTTGCCCGTGATGATATTCTTGGCATTATTGATGGTATTGCTGGCCTTGGTTTTGTTGCCCACTAAGGCCACATCACCCACCTTGACCTGCACATAATCATAGTCGGTTTCTATGCTCCAGTGCGCCTTCATCTTCAGCGTCAGGCTGCTGCTCGCGGGGAAATCCAGACTAAAGGAGGCAGCGGTACTCAGCAGATTACCCTGACCCGAATAGTACTGATAGCTGCCGGCATAGGGCTGCTTGAAGGGAATATTGCTCGCAGGTAGCGGAATAGCGATCTGGTTGACCTGATTAGCATTGACCGCCTCGGTCAGCTGTACCTCCTGTCCACCGCTTGGAATAGCGGCCAGATCCACCTGTGTCTCGTTGATCCACTTACCCTTGTACTTGTTTTGCAGATAAGAGCGGGCATAGGGGCTAAAGCCGGTCGGCTCACTGCCAGGGATATCCCCGGTCCAGCTGCCGCCAGACATGATAGACCAGGAGCCCACGGGCGAGCCGTCGCCGCTGTTGCTGGTGTCATACTCGTCGGGCAGGCCGAGATCATGACCAAACTCATGAACAACCACACCGGCGGCCGCATCTATGGGCTGAACCGTGTAGCCAAAAACCTTCTTGCCTGTACCTGGGATCTCATAGCCAGGCGAGTTACCTTCATAGACAAAGTATCTGTGAGACCAGATGGCATCATCGCCCAACACACCACCACCGGCCTCTTCGCCTATGCTGGAATGAAACAGCATCACATGGTCGATATCGCCATCGGCCTCATTCAGGTTGCCATCGCCGTCGAGATCATAGGGATCTTCCACGTCGAACGAGGCGATCTCGGCAGGTGTCATGCTTGCCAATGCCTGGGTCACGGCTTCTTTCACCAGCTCGGGCACCGCCTTGTCGTCATTATCGCTATTCGGATCGTTCTGCCCGTAATAGGCCGCATTCTGGTTGGCGGTATACCAACCATAGACCTTACCGGTGAAATAGAAGCTACCGCCAGATTCCGCCTGATAATATTGATACCCTGTCAGCAGGTTTTGCCCCTGTGGGCCGGTAAAGCCGGTCGTCGAGAACATGAGCTCCTGATAATGGGATACCGGATAGCTGGCATAATACATGGGCGTATCGGAAGCCGTCAGACGGTTGTTGTCGTGAGGCAGATCGGGAAAGTCGATCAACACGCCCAGCACCTTAACCGTCTTGGTCACATCGGCGTCCGCCTGTGGCGTCACGAAGGACATCACCCGCGCCTTCTGCTGGGCCTTCTGACGCAGGCTCTGCTGCGACTCTAGCTTGGCCTGTACCAGACCGCCTTTCTCCTGATAGCCCTTGGCTCTCTGGGTGTAGGCCTTAATCGCGGCGCGCTTCTCCTCCTCGCTGGCATCGGCTGCCAACTCACCACGCTTCACCAGCCAATAGAGGATCTGCTGCTCGTTAATCACCCCGGCGTCGGCCACGCCAGTCACTTCCTTCATGGTGATCGGGGCGGCATTTGCCGACGCGCCAATCAGCAGGAGGGAGAGGCTCAATCCGGACAACGCACCGGCATAATACTGTCTCTTCATGCTAAAAATTCCTTGTGCCTGTTTTTATCCCCAAACGGAACGCCTTCCCCGCTGGGTGACCCTAAGGCTGCCTAACTTAGATAATTTTAGTGGGGACTTGGGAAGGGGGCTAACTCATCGCTATAGGCATTTAGATTGCCAATAATAATCGACATAAAAAACGCGTGAGTTAAGCGGCCGGAGACTCGGCCAGACGGGTGTTAACGCCCACATAGAGGCAAACGTAACAACAACACCCAAGGTCCACTACAAGACATTAACAGTATTTTTCCCTGTAGAGTAGAGTAAAAGTGCTATTTTTCACTAAAGAGGTATAGGCCAGCGGCAAAAAAGCGAGAAGCGCGGGCAATCGCCACGCCACGCTTATCTCTTATCTCTTCTCTCTGCCTCAATCAGTGCTGAGCCAGCTGCGATAGATGAGCAGCAACACAGAGGCGGACCAGCTAAAGTTGGTGCAGTGCAGCCCGTCCCCGGTCAGAGGATCATAGTTTTCCCGTATGGGCCCATCACCCAGTACACCTTCGGCCTCATTCACCAGCCGGGTGGCGAAGCGCCGCGCCAGCTCGTCGTGGCCATAACGGGAGACTCCCTGCAGGCCAAACAGCGCCTGATCCAGCCAGACGGGGCCGCGCCAGTAGCGTCTCGGAGCAAAGGCTGGGTTATCGGCGCTCACGGTAGGAAAAGGGATCAGAGTTCCAAAGCTTTCCGGACCAAGGTGCCTGGCGATCATCCGCTCCGCCTGAGCCTTCTTGGCAGCGCCTGCCCACAGCGGCAACCAACCCTCGACGCCCTTGCCCTCGGCAAGCATCAGACGCGAATTCTCGCCATCGAGGCGTTTGTCGTAGAAGAAGCCGCTCTGCGCATCGAAGAACTCGCTGCGGATCCGCTCCCCCAGTCGCGCGGCCTGCTCCCGCCAGACGGCCGCCTCGCTACCCAGCCCCAACACCTCGGCCATCTGCGCCAGATAGCCCTTCTCCGCATACAGATAGCTGTTGAGATCCACCGACTCCTGAGAAATGGAGTAACCCAGCAGTCGCCCCTTTGCATCATAATTTTCCAGCACCTGGAGCTGGTCGTTCATGTCGAAGCGCGGCGCATTATCCATGCCCGACTCCCAGGCCGCCGCCTCGATCACCGCCTCCCTGTCCGGCTTACCCGGCTCACCATGGCGAGGATGTCGATTGGCGCCATATTCCGCCAGGCCGTTGTGGTTATGGTCTCGATTGCGATACCACCATTCATGGTAGGCGACCAGCTTAGGGTAGAGCCTGGTAATCAACGCCTTATCCTGGCTCTGCTGGTAGATCTGCCATACGGCCCAAGCCGCCAATGGTGGCTTGCCGTTACGCTCATTCCAGTTGCCCCCCTTGCCGCCGCGGCTGGCATCGGGGTTATAGAAGATGGCGTCGGGCAGGTTACCCGCATCCTCGGGGCGCAGCGGGTCCTTGGCATCAAACTGATAGTCAAACATCGCCAGCAAGTTCGACTCGGCCAGCGCCACATCGAACTGCGCCAGCGCCACCGCCTGTTTCCAGCTGTCCCAGGCCCAGACACCGTTGAACCACTTATAGGTCACAGATGGGGTGACGGCGTCATGCAGCAGGGCGCCCGCCGGGCTACGCCAGTTGTGCAGCAGAGTCATCATGCTCTTGGCCGCCAGGCGTCTGGTTTTAAGGCCGCCGCCGCGAATCAAATTATCGAGACGATTGTGCCAACGAACCTGATTGACCGCGAGCTGCTCGGTCACCCGAGCCCAGTCCAGCTCGCCGGCGCGTTTGGCCTCAGCCTGAGTATGAAAATAACGCTGGGCGGCGCGCAGAGTCACAGTCTCTCCCCCCGCCAGGGTCAACATCTGGCTGTCGGCGCGATAGCCTTGAGATCCCTGGGTCGATATGGTTATCGCCTGCTCAAACTGCAGCCGATAGCTGGCATCATCGAGCTGCATCTGCCAGGTCTGGTCGATAGGAGTAAACTGCCAGGTGACGGCGCGCTCGGACAACAGCCGCTTGTCGATCAGGCGATACTGGGCCAGCTTGGGATGTGTGGCAAAGGGGCTGCCCGACCAACTCAGTCGCCAGGCACGCGGCGTATCGCTCAGGTTAGTCAGCTTGGTCGAGATGATGGCGGTGCGCTTGTCGCTATAGGCCAGGGAGGTTTCGAGTTCCAACTCGTCGAAACCGAAGCGCTGCATCAATCCCCAGGGCTCGCTGTAGATCTCCACTCTTTCAGCCTTGGCCAGATCCACCCCCTGACCCGTCTCCCCCGAGATCAGCTGCAGTTTCTGCAGGCTATCGCTCAGATGCAGGCTGTACTCCTGGGCGATAAACAACGGGCCTGTAAAACTGCCATAGTAAGTCGGCGTATCGGGCAGATGAAAGCCATGCCAGGCCCCCAGATCCATGTAGACGGCGGGAATCGTCAGGTTGCCCTGCTGGTCACGCTGCTCCATGGTGCTGGGCGTACCCCGATAATTGAGCAGATCCCGATACTCGCTGGCCTGCGCCGCAGAAACAGAGCACAGAGAGTAGAGAAGAGACAGAGAAAGCAGCAGGAGACGGAGAGCAGATAGCGCAGGCAGACGCGTCATGGGATCACTCAAGAGTTAATTGAATACAATATTCAAATCATTCCAGAGTCGCTTGCCAGATGCAAGGAGATCTCTTCTTCTCAGGCTGAGTGTTGGCCCTTAGTCATTGAATTTCAGACAAGTGATAAGGAGTTCGCTAGACGCGCCAGAAGGGTTAAGCGCAGGCCAGTTCGGCGAGTGCCTAACCCTTATCTTAGATTTTCTTAGCTGGCGTGGGCGATATACTTGGCCACGCCGTCGAGGAACATCTGCACTGAGATCATCACCAGTACCATGCCCATCAAGCGTTCCACCGCGGTCAGCCCCTTCTCGCCCAGGAGTTTGGTAAACAGCTTATAGAAGAGCAGAATCACGGCGCTGGCCGCCCAGGCAGCAAACAGGGCTATGGTCCAGTCCATCATCCGCGAGCTGTCGGTATGGGCCAGCAGGATAAGCGCCGCCAACACGGACGGACCCGCCATCAGGGGAATCGCCATGGGCACGATGAAGGGTTCTTCACCCGCCGCCAACCCCACCACGCCGCCGGGCTGTGGGAAGATCATCCTAATGGCGATCAGGAAGAGTATGATGCCGCCGGCTATGCTGACCGACTCGGATCTCAGGTTTAGGAAGCTGAGAATCGCCTCACCGGCGAACAGGAAGAGCATCATGATGATCAACGCGAAAAGCAGTTCACGTACCAACACCTTGCGCCGCTTCTTAGGTTCGATATGACGAAGAATCGAGGCGAAAATGGGTAAGTTCCCCAGGGGATCCATAATCAAAAACAACATTACCGCGGCAGAAAAGATATCCATAACTCAATATTCGTCAAAAGTTGAATCTATATTGTATAACTTAATGACAATATTAATCAGTAGCTAAGATAACAAAATCGACACTAGGCCAAGGATTTTCAGCCATCACCGGGCACGCCGTCCAAAACACACCATGTAAATTCTTTTGCCACTCGGGTTATTTGTTCGATTGGCAGACATAAGACTGGTATACTAGCTGGCTTTCTAGGCTCCCTTGTTAACACGTATATGTACTATCTTGTCGCCAGTTGTATTGCACTCCTGCTAGGCCCACTCTTCTATCGTTTCTTTACGACGGGGACAGGTCTGCATAAAGGCTTGGATGGCTTCATCTTCGTCTCCCTGGGCGGCCTGGTACTGATCCATATTCTGCCCGAGCTATTGGAACACGGTGGCTTTCTCTCCCTGCTATTTGTAGTCGTCGGCCTCTGGGGACCCACCCTGAGCGAGCGCCTGTTTCACCGCTACTCTGAGGTCACCCACAACCTGACCCTCACCCTGGGCATTGGTGGCCTGCTGCTGCATACCCTCACGGATGGCGGCGCCATGGTGCTGGCCCAACAGGACGGCAACTCCAGCCTGCTGGCCCTGGGGGTTATCTTGCATCGTCTGCCCGTAGGGCTGGCGATCTGGTGGCTGCTCAAGCCTCAGGTTGGCAGTCGCTGGGCCTCCATCGTACTGGGCGGCATGATGTTGCTGACCGGTGTGGGCTATTTTGCCGGCGAACAGCTGCTGGCACAGCTGAGCTTGGACAACACTGTCTATCTGCAGGCCTTCGTCACCGGCTCGATTCTGCACGTGGTGCTGCATCAGCCCCATGGCCACATCGTTGACGACAAACAAGGCAAGTATGAGTATCAGGCCGGCATCGGCAGCCTGCTGGGTATCGCCCTGCTGTTTGTGCTGCTGGCGTTCGACTCCGGCGGCCATGACCATCACGAGCATAGCCACAGCAGCGAACAATTGCTCGACTGGATGCTGACCCTGGCTCCCGTGTTACTGCTGAGCTATAGCCTGGCGGCGATGCGCTATCTGTTTGGCCTATCGCCTCACCATGAGCGCCTGAGCCAGCGCTGGCTGCAACGCCTGGCGGGACCAGAAGCCCTGGTGATCACCCTCTTGCTGCTGGGGCCTAGCCTGGCACTGATCCAGTTGATCGGCCTGACACTCGTGGGGATCTTACTCACCATGACCCGAGTCGAACCGACAGATCCCCATCAGGGGCTACCGGGTTCGGCCTGGCGCTTCGGCTTCGCCCACCTAGTGGATCGCAGCGCCCCCTGGATCATCCTCAGCCTGATACTGGCGAATCTGATCGGCCATCCGTCTGTGCCCCTCACCTCACCTCTGGTGCAGGTGGGCGTATTGCTCCTGCTGCTTCTGCCGATGCGTTTCTGTAACCTAGGCGGCGCGGTGCTGGCTCTGGCGTTGGCCTACAGTGGCTGGACCATGGAGGCGGTGATGTTGGTGCTACTGGCGGCCCCGGTCTTTAACCTGTCGCAGCTCAAGCTGATGGACTGGACACAACGTCTGGCGCTCACAGGGGTAATCGGCCTCTGTCTGCTGGGCACCCACTGGTTGATCCCTGAGTGGAGCCGGCTGCTCAGCCTGCCCGAGACGGTCAACCAGCTGAGCCTAGCACTGGTCGCCATACTGTTTGCCGCCAGCCTGCTACGGCTGGGTCCGCGTAAGTTTATGGCTCGCATCATGCTTTGGAAACCTAAGGCCCATGCTCACAGCCATGAGCATAATCACAGCCATGAGCATAATCACAGCCATGAGCATCAACACGGGCATACGCACAAGCACACACATCACCACGAACATGACCACGGCCAGCACTAGGGGATAGCTTTTCTCGCCACGGGGGGCTAAGTTAAGACAAACGCCCCCTCTGGAGCCATCAATGTGTATTCTCTTCGTCGCCTTGGAAGTACATCCCCAGTATCCCCTAATCCTCTGTGCTAACCGGGACGAGTTTCACCACAGACCCACGGAGCCGGCGCACTTCTGGCCGCCGGACAAGCAACTGTTGGCGGGTAAAGATCTCGAGGCCGGAGGCAGCTGGCTCGGGGTGAATCGGCAAGGCGAAATCGCCGCGCTCACCAATATTCGTGCACCCGAGCTGCACGAGGCCAACCGCCATAGCCGGGGCGATCTGGTGATCAGGGCGCTGACACAATCCCAGACCATGACCACGCCCTGGCTCATGGAGCACAGCCAGCACTATAACCCCTTCAATCTGCTGTTCGGCAAAGACATGGATCTCTACTGCTATCACAGCATCAGCAAGACGGTGAAGCCGCTGTCACCTGGCTTTCATGCCATCAGCAATGGCGCCCTAGACGATATCTGGCCCAAGATGGCCAAGGGGACACAGGCGTTAGAGCAGGAGATCGGTCGAAGCGGCGAGATAGACATTCAGGCTCTGCTGACCATAATGACCGACGAGCGACAGGCGCCCGATGAGGATCTGCCACAAACCGGCGTCGCCCTGGAGTGGGAGCGGCTACTCTCCTCCATCTATATCAAGCATCCGGAATATGGCACCCGTTCGACCTCCATCCTGCTGCGAGACAGACAGGGCAGGTGCGAGTTTGTCGAGGTCAGGTACGATGGTAAGGGGAGAAATCTGGGCAGGCAGGTGTTTAAGTTTGAGACAGGCCCCGAGAATGAGGCCGCCACGGATAATGAATCGCCGGAATTTGCCTAATCCGAAGAGTGATCATGAGTGATCACCCACTTGTCATCTATCTTCTCCACCAAGAGGGTAAACACGCCGTTAGGCTTGTCTTTGACCCGGGTCAGCTGCCAGCGACCCACGACGACGGCGGCATAGTTGCTGAGCATCTTGGTCTCTTCTATGGTGAACTTGAGCTGACCAAGGGTAGCCTTATCGGGATAGTTCTTCTTGTAGGCCGCGAGTGTCTCGGCCCAGCCATAGCGGAATTTGTTGCCTGAGACGAAGCGCATCTTGTCGCTCTGCCAATAGCCTTGCATGTAGGCATCCAGATCGCCGCGATTCCAGGCAGCTTCCTGCTGGCGCAGAATATTGGCAATATCGTCCGTCGGCACCGCCTGCACCGGGAGTCCCAGCAGCAAGATCAGTAAAATCCATCCATTTTTAAGCATCATCATCTCCAGATGGGAGGCATTAGGGTATAGTATATAATAATGGTAAGGCATTATCTTCCCTATAAAAATGCCTCGTTAGACCGATTCAGTAGAGCCTAATTTATGTTTCAATCTTTGTGTAAAGCAATTCTCAAACTCAGCGGCTGGACCATAGACGGTCGCCTCCCCGAGGCGCCTCAATATATCGCCATCGTCGGCCCCCACACCAGCAACTGGGACTTCATCATAGGCGTATTGGCCCGGGGCGCTTTGGGACAGAAGATCCACTTCCTCGGCAAGCATCAGCTGTTTATTCCCCCCTGGGGCTGGTTGTTTCGTGCCATCGGCGGCACCCCTGTCGATCGCCGTAAGAGCAACAACCTGGTCGATGCCGTGGCGCTGCTGTTTCAACAAGACCCCCAGTTTAAGCTGGCCCTGGCACCTGAAGGTACCCGCAGCCCGGTCACACGCTGGAAGACGGGCTTCTACCATATCGCCAGCAAGGCACAGGTGCCCATAGTCACGGTAGCGCTGGATTTCGCCGGTAAGCGAGTGGTGATCCCCGAGGCAATAAGCGTCACAGGCGATATCGACAAGCAGATGCCGCAGATCCTCGACTTCTACCGCAGCATCAAGGGGCGCCACGCCAAAGCCATCCCCGACTACCACGCCTAAGAGTACCTAACAGATTGCCAAACCCGGTCGCACTGGTTATAGTGCGGCCACACCTCATTTTGTATACAATCTTTAGATGAACTTAGATACCTGGCTACTCTACCTGGCGGCTATCCTGCTGATCGCCATCTCACCCGGCACCATGGCTGTATTGTCCATGAGCCATGGGATCCATTTCGGCAAGGTACGTAGCCTGGCGACCGCCCTGGGGAGTGTCAGCTCGGCCCTCTTGCTGATGTTTGCCTCCGCCGCCGGATTGGGTGCCCTGCTGAGCGCCACAGAGTATGGCTTTACCCTGCTCAAATATTGCGGCGCGGCCTACCTCATTTACCTGGGGATCAAGTTGATATTGACCAAGGCCAGTGCCCAGGGGCTGGACCTGCAACATATTAAGGGCAAGGGGTCGCCGAGGCAGATGTTTAAAGAGGCCTTCCTGGTGGGGATCAGCAATCCTAAGGATCTGCTCTTCTTCGGCGCCCTGTTTCCGCAATTTATCGATATCGCGGCACCCCAGGGGCCTCAGCTCGCCATACTGGCGCTCACCTGGGCCCTGGTGGACTTTAGCTTTGTGATGATCTACGCCAGCATGGCCAATGTGCTGGCGCCTAAACTCAGGGCCAGCAACCGCCTGCATTGGTTCGACCGCACCAGCGGCGGCGTGTTTCTTTCCCTGGCCGCCATACTGGTTACCCGAGACTAACCCTTAAGACTCCGAACATCGGCGCCGGTCGGTGCCTGGAAGGCGCGCAGGTTAAACTGGGGCAGAATCGCGTAGATATGATCGAAGATATCCGCTTGGATATCCTCATAGGCCGCCCAGCGGGTGTCGTTGGTGAAGATATAGATCTCGATCGGCAGCCCCTCGGTGGTCGGCGCCAGCTGACGCACCAGCAGGGTCATCTCCTGATGCACCTTAGGGTGTTTACGCATATATTCCAGCAGATAGGCCCTGAAGGTACCGACATTGGTGAGGTTGCGGCTGTTCACCGGCATGTCACCATCCTGAATATTGGCGTTGAACTCGGTGATCTCCGCCTCTTTGCGGGCCAGGTAATCCTTGAGCAGGTTGATCTTACCCAGACGTTTGAGCTGTTCATCACTGAGAAAGGCGATGGAGTCGATATCGATATTCACCGCCCGCTTGATACGCCTGCCGCCCGACTCAGACATGCCACGCCAGTTCTTGAAGGCGTCGGACACCAGGGCGTAGGCGGGGATCATAGTGATTGTCTTGTCCCAGTTCTGCACCTTGACCGTGGTCAGAGAGACCTCTTCCACCGCGCCGTCCGCGCCATACTTATCCATCTGGATCCAGTCGCCCGGACTGACCATGCGGTTGGCCGCCAGCTGAATGCCGGCCACGAAACCCAATATGGTGTCCTTAAACACCAACATCACCAGACCCGTGGCGACACCCAGGCCGCTGAGGAAGTAGACCGGCGACTGCTCGGCCAGTACCGAGATGGAGATGATGATGGCGACGAAGAACATGAACAGCTTGAGCAGCTGCACGAAACTCTTGATCGGCAGACGACGACTGATCATGTTGACGTCGGCGATCTCGTTACCCGCGTCCAGCACGCTGAAGACGGCGCGCACGAAGAGGATAACGATCGCCACATCCAGCAGTCTGTCCGCCAGGCTGCTGAGTAGCGGATGCTCCACCAAAGCCAGCGGCAGCAGGATGTTGAGGATCAGCGCGGGCACCAGCTTAGCCAGCTTCTCCAGCACTCTATGCTGCATGAAGATATCGTCCCAACGCACCTTAGACCGCTGGATCACTATGTTCATGGTGCTCACCACACCGCGTTTTACCACCACATAACCTATGAAGGCGATCAGCAGACAGGCAAACACCATGATGCCGGTCGATACTCCGTCCGCTGGGCTATCTATGCCAAAGTGGGTCAACCAGAGCGACACCTGCGAGCGTAATTCTTGATCCAAAATTCTCTCTCCTTGCTATTTCACCTTAGGTGACAAAACCGCTAAAGACCATGCAACAAGGCCATTTCAGCACACCAACAAAAGCGATACAACTACCTATTTTAAAAGCTATTTTAGCCTATCCAATTGACTGTAATACAGAGATTCTCAACAATCCATTGTCCCGTGATGATGGAGAAAATTATGCTAAAGCCTCTACTCGGCGCCGTCTTACTCGTCGGCGCCAGCCCCCTGTTGGCGGCAGACCAAACCCAGGGGCCAAGCCCCAAGACGGCCATCACCCTGGATTATATTCCGGCCGAGTCGGCGCTCTATGGTATCACCCTGGCACCCAGCCATTATGACAGGAATTATGCCAACTGGGGCTACTATCTCGGCTATGCCCAGAGCCAGAAACGGGACATAGAAGTCGAGGCTCCTAGCGAGGCTTATGCCCAGGACAAGCTGTGGCGGTTCGGCCTCAGCTATGGACTCACAGACCATCTCAGTCTCTATGGCGGCGCCAGCGCCTACACCCAGGAATACTCCTACACCAATAATATCTCGCCGCGCATCGTCGACGGCAAACCCACCTGGGAAACGGAGCGGGAGACCCGCTGGGGCGGCGAACTCGGTGTACGCTACCGGGTCGGTCGTCATCTGGTATTGGGCCTAGGCTATGACTCCGCCAGCCAGTCGGCGCTCTTCAGCCTGGGCTATAGCAACTAAAATCCCCTATTCGCGATCTCGGCATATAGGAATTTCCACCGAGTTTGACTATGCTAGTGACCACAGACAAACCGCTAAAACTGGTTAAATTCAATGTATAAAGCACTACAAAGCTGCGCCATCATGGCACTCTTCCTCCTGGTGGCTCCCGCCTTTGCAGCCGATAAGGCTGACGATGCCGTCGCCCTGATCACCCTAGAGAATGGCGCCACCGTCAGACTCAACGCCGACTTTACCTGGGAATATGTGTTCCTGACGCCTCAGACCACCTCTGCCACAACAGAAGGCCAAGCGATAGAAAGCCAAGGGACTGACGCAGCCCAGACACAAGCCGAGCAGGCAAGCCAGCCCGTCGCCAAGGTGCAGCCTGTGGTGATCGCCAGCGGCCCAGTCGTGGGCGGCGCCATGACGGCATCGGCCATGGATCGCGCCAACCTGCTCAGAACCACCGCCAAAGGCGGCGCCAAGGTGAGCTACCTCAAGAGCCAGTGGGACAGCAAGGGTCGCCTGGGGCTCAACTTCGAGCTCAGCAGCAACAGCGAAGAAAACTATGTGATCATCGAGATGGAGATAGGTCTGTTCGCCGACTCGGGCGAGCTGATCAAGACTGAGACGGTCAACGTCTGGCAGGCGATCTTCCGTGTGCCCGAGACCTATCTGCGTAAGGGGCAGACACGCAACAGCGAGACCTTCTGGATCGAAGGCATCGACAAGGCCCAGTGGAGCAAGGAGCTGATGACGCTGAAGATCATCGACATGAGCTCGCGCTAACGACGGCGTGAGTATCGAGTAGAAAGTAGAAACAGGCCCTAGTGGCCTGTTTTGTTATGCGGGCACTGCGGCCATGGTCTCTGGCATCTTGACCGCCACCATATGGCCACGGGCGCACAGCTTACCGGCGGCCGACAGGGCAATCTCCACCACCACCTTGCGTGGCTTCACCTCTTTGATCTCACCGATTAGCTCCAGCTCCACGCCCATGGGGGTCGGCGCCAGGTAGTCTATATTGAGGGCGGCGGTGACAAATCTTGGCGGCTCATCCAGCTGCTCGCCCGCCTGTTCCAGCGCACGCTGGGCCGCGGCGCTGGCACTGCCCGTACCGTGACAATCTATCAATGAGGCAATAAGGCCACCATAGACGAAGCCGGGGATCGCCGTATGAAAGGACTTGGGCATGAAGTGGGCTATGGTCTGCTCGCCGCGCCAGTAACTCTTGAGCTGGTGACCCTGCTCGTTATTGCGGCCACAGCCATAGCAGTGGCTCAGATCATCCGGGTAGGCATCCTGAAAAGCGATTCCCTGCATAGTAAACTCCTCGACAAATTGGCCTTCTACGCTAGCGGGATAGCGCCCCCATGGCAACACAGACTTATGGACTAGGTCTATCGCTGTTGAGCCTATATGCCAGCCAATAAAAAAGGGCCCTAAGGCCCTTTTTTCACTCACAGCATTTCCACTAGAGGCTAGGTAGCACGCCTGCCGGTAGATACTGGTTGTAGCTGGCGCTCAGCAGCAGGTCGGTAGCAGCCTCGATATCCGGACCAAAGAATCTGTCCTTGTCATAGTAGGCCACCACCTCACGCAGCTCGGCCTTGGCCTTGGCCACGGCGGTCGCGGGCTGCAGCGGAGCGCGGAAATCCAGCCCCTGGGCCGCCGCCAGCAGTTCGACCGCCAGCACGCCACGGGAGTTTTCCGACATATCACGCAGACGGCGCGCCGCGAAGGTCGCCATAGAGACGTGATCTTCCTGGTTAGCCGAGGTCGGTAGGCTGTCTACCGAGGCAGGATGGGCGTAGGTCTTGTTCTCAGAGGCCAGGGCCGCCGCAGTCACCTGAGCGATCATGAAACCTGAGTTCACCCCGCCATTTTCCACTAGGAATGGTGGCAGCTTAGAGAGGTTAGAGTCGATCAATAGCGCGATACGACGCTCGGCGATGGAGCCCAGCTCGGCCAAAGCAATCGCCAGGTTGTCTGCCGCCATGGCCACAGGCTCGGCGTGGAAGTTACCGCCCGAGATGATGTCGCCGGTATCCTGGAACACCAATGGGTTATCGGTTACGCCGTTGGCTTCGGTGGCCAGCACCTCGGCGGCGTGACGGATCTGAGTCAGACAGGCACCCAGCACCTGTGGCTGACAACGCAGCGAGTAGGGATCCTGCACCTTCTCACAGTTGATGTGGTCCAGGCTGATCTCAGACTCATCACCCAGCAGGTGACGGAACACGGCGGCCGAGTCGATCTGACCCTTCTGACCACGGGCCGCATGGATGCGTGGGTCGAATGGGCTACGACTGCCCATGGCGGCCTCGACGCTCATGGCGCCGATCACCGAGCTGGCCGCAAACAGATCTTCGGCGTTGAACAGACCTTCCAGCGCCAGTGCAGTAGAAGCCTGGGTGCCGTTAAGCAGCGCCAGACCTTCCTTCGCCGCCAGTTCGATTGGCTTAAGGCCGGCGATCTCCAAGCCTTCGGCGGCCGAGATGATCTGCCCCTTGTAGCTCATCTCGCCTTCGCCCAGCAGCGGCAGACACATGTGTGACAGTGGTGCCAGGTCGCCCGAGGCGCCTACCGAGCCCTTCTCGGGCACGCATGGGTAAACTTCGGCGTTCACCAAGGCGATCAGGAAGTTGATCACCTCGAGACGAATGCCAGAGAAGCCACGGCTCAGGGAGTTGATCTTCAGCACCATCATCAGGCGCACGGTCGCGTCTTGCATATACTGGCCGGTACCGGCGGCGTGTGACAACACGATAGAGCGCTGCAGCAGCTGCAGATCTTGCTCACCAATCTTAGTGTTGGCCAGCAGACCGAAACCTGTGTTGATGCCATAGACGGTACGGCCTTCGTCGATCACCTTCTGTACCAGACCGGCACTGGTGTTGATGTCGGCAACCGCGCTGTCACACAGCTCCAGGCTCACCTTGCCACGGCTGATGGCTCTTAGCTGTGCCAGGCTCAGGGTGCCTGGCTTTAATACTAAATGACTCATTATTACAACCTCTTGTTCTTATTGTTTTTATAGGTCGAGCATGGGCAGATCCAGGCCCTGCTCCTTGGCGCACTGCTTGGCGATCTCATAGCCCGCATCGGCATGACGCATCACGCCGGTGGCAGGGTCGTTCCACAGCACTCGGCCCAGACGCGCCTCGGCCTCATCGGTACCATCGGCAACGATCACCACACCCGAGTGCTGGCTGAAGCCCATGCCGACGCCGCCGCCATGGTGTAGAGACACCCAGGTCGCGCCGCTTGCCGTGTTAAGCAGGGCGTTCATCAGCGGCCAATCCGATACCGCATCCGAGCCGTCAAGCATAGATTCGGTCTCACGGTTAGGGCTGGCCACAGAGCCTGAATCCAGGTGGTCACGACCGATCACGATTGGCGCCGACAGCTCACCGTTTTTCACCATCTCGTTGAAGGCCTTAGCCAGACGCGCCCTGTCTTTCAGGCCGACCCAGCAGATACGTGCCGGCAAGCCCTGGAAGGCGATGCGCTCGCGCGCCATGTCCAGCCAGTTGTGCAGATGTGGGTTGTCTGGGATCAGCTCCTTAACCTTAGCGTCTGTCTTGTAGATATCTGCCGGATCGCCAGAGAGCGCCGCCCAGCGGAAGGGGCCTATGCCTTCGCAGAAGAGTGGACGCACATAGGCTGGCACGAAGCCGGGGAAGTCGAAGGCATTTTCCACGCCCTCTTCGAACGCCATCTGGCGAATGTTGTTACCATAGTCAGTGGTTGCCGCACCTGCCGCCTGTAGGGCCAGCATGGCTCTCACCTGCACCGCCATCGACTGCTTGGCAGCCTTGACCACGGCCGCCTCATCCTGCTTACGCATCTCGGCGGCATACTCTAATGTCCAGCCCTGTGGCAGGTAGCCGTTCAGTGGGTCGTGGGCAGAGGTCTGGTCGGTTACCACATCTGGGGTGATGCCGCGTTCCACCAGCTCGGCAAACACGTCGGCGGCATTGGCCAGCAGGCCGACAGACACGGGCTTGCCGCTCTTATTGGCTTCGTCGATCATCGCCAGCGCCTCATCCAGGCTAGTGGCCTTCTTGTCCACATAACGGGTACGCAGACGGAAATCGATACGGGTCTCATCCACCTCACAGGCCAGCACAGAGTAGCCTGCCATGGTACCGGCTAGTGGCTGCGCGCCACCCATGCCACCCAGGCCGCCGGTGAGGATCCACTTGCCGCTGGCATCGCCACCAAAGTGCTGCTTGGCCATGGCCACGAAGGTCTCGTAGGTGCCCTGAACTATGCCCTGTGAGCCGATGTAGATCCAAGAGCCCGCGGTCATCTGGCCATACATGGCCAGGCCTTTCTTATCCAGCTCGTTAAAGTGTTCCCAGTTGGCCCAGTGTGGCACCAGGTTAGAGTTGGCGATGATGACGCGCGGCGCATTGCTGTGGGTCTTGAACACGCCCACAGGCTTGCCCGACTGAACCAGCAGGGTCTCATCTTCTTCGAGGCGCTGTAGCACCTCGATAATCTTGTCGTAGCACTGCCAGTCACGCGCCGCACGGCCGATACCACCGTAGACCACCAGGTCTTCCGGGCGCTCGGCCACATCAGGATGCAGGTTGTTCATCAGCATGCGCATCGGCGCCTCGGTGAGCCAGCTCTTACAGCTCAGCGTAGTGCCATGTGGCGCTATGATGCGACGGCTTGGGTCGTGTCTCTTATCCATCTTGCTTACCTCAATTGTGCTTGTCTTAATGACATTATTTTTATGTTTATCTGTGTCTTACTACCTGTCGCAACCTATTGGCTACCGAGGGAACAGGCGATCCCGAAATCTGTTTCGCTGACTAGCGATTAAAGGTCAGGTGTCCACCGAGGCGGAAACGGCTGCCCGGATGCAGCAGGCGGGCGAAACTCACCACCCCCTGGCGGGACCAGGTGCGACGCAGGATCTGCAGGCAAGGTTCGCTAGATTCTATCTGCAGACGCGCGCGCTGAGTCTCGTCAGCCACCACAGCCTCTATGGTGTGGCGGGCCTCGGTAAGTGGCGCCACCAAGGAGAGGTATTCGTGGGGCGTCTGCAGGCTAAAATCCTGATCCAGGTAGTCGGGCACCAGTTGCGGATTAACGAAACGCTCCTCCAGCTGCAGCGGCGTCCCCTGCTCGCAGTGCACCAGCACCGAGTAGAACACCTCGCTGCCCTCCTCCAGCCCCAGTGAGATGGCGATGGGCGCCGTGGCGCGAACGCGGGTCAGCTCGAGCTGCTTGACGCTATAGCCATGGCCCCTGTCCTTGATCTCGTCGGCAATGTTGCGGATCGCCATCATGGAAGACTGAGACTTCAGCCCGGCCACGAAGGTGCCCAGGCCCTGAGAACGCTCCAGCACCCCAGATTCGGTCAACTCGGTCAGGGCGCGGCGTGCCGTCATGCGGCTGCAGCCAAAGAGTTCGGCCAGCTGGTTCTCCGACGGCACGCGGCTATGCTGCTGCCACTGGCCAGATTCCACCTTGGTCAGAATGAACTGTTTGATCTCTGCAAACTTAGGCGTCGCCATCTCCGCTCCTTGTGGGCTGCCGGGTTGCTATCGCCCCGGACATAGCCGCAAACTCGATTACACTTTTCAAATGCTGAAATTTACCGCTATAATCCTAGCTTGTATATACAAGTAAATACAAGCTAGCTCACACAAATTTATTGCCGCCCTCAGAGGGGCGCGCCACTTGAGGGATACACAATGACTTGGGATCAGGTTTGGATTGACGTCAACATCGCCACTATGGACCCTGAAATTTCAGCGCCTTATGGTGCGATCACCGATGCCGCCATCGCCGTCAAGGCGGGTAAGATTGCCTGGATGGGTCCCCGCAGCGAGCTGCCCGAGTTCGATGTGTTGTCAACGCCGGTTTACAGGGGCAAGGGCGGCTGGCTCACACCCGGCCTTATCGACGCACACACCCACCTGGTGTTTGCCGGCAACCGCGCCAACGAGTTTGAGCTCCGCCTGCAAGGCGCCAGCTATGAAGAGATCGCCCGCGCCGGCGGCGGCATCATCAGCACGGTCAACGCCTGCCGCGAGGCCAGCGAGGCCGAGCTGTTCGAGCTGGGACGCCAACGCCTCAACGCCCTCGCCAAGGAGGGGGTGACCACGGTCGAGATAAAATCCGGCTATGGCCTGGATACCGAAACCGAACTTAAGCTGCTCAGGGTCGCCCGCGAACTGGGCAAGCATCACCATGTGGATGTGAAGACCACCTTCCTCGGCGCCCACGCCATCCCGCCCGAGTACAAGGACAACAGCGACGCCTATGTAGATCTGGTGGTCGATGAGATGCTACCCGCGGTGATCCAAGAAGGGCTGGCCGATGCCGTGGATGTCTTCTGTGAGAATATCGCCTTCAGCCTGGCACAGACAGAGCGGGTGCTTAGCGCGGCCAAGCAGGCTGGACTGGATATCAAGCTGCACGCCGAGCAGCTGTCGAACCTGGGCGGTTCGGCCATGGCGGCCAAATTGGGCGCCAAGTCGGTGGATCATATCGAATATCTGGATGAGGCGGGTGTTAAGGCACTGAGCGAGAGCGGCACCTGCGCCACCCTGCTTCCCGGCGCCTTCTACTTCCTGCGGGAAACCCAGATGCCGCCTATCGACCTGCTCCGCCAATACGAGGTGCCCATGGTGCTAGCCAGCGACTACAACCCAGGCTCGTCGCCACTCTGCTCCAGCCTGCTGATGCTCAATATGGGCTGCACCCTGTTCCGCCTCACCCCAGAGGAAGCTCTGGCGGGCATGACCCGCAACGCCGCCAAGGCGCTGGGAGTCGAGGACTCAGTTGGCGTACTCAAAACTGGCATGCAGGCCGACTTCTGCCTTTGGGATATCACCACACCAGCGGCGCTGGCCTACAGCTATGGGGTGGATGTGTGTAAGGAAGTGGTGAAAAACGGGAACTTGGTTCATCAATAAAGATGATGAAGTAATCTTCTTGTTTTGTGCCCCTAAGGGTTTTGGTATCTGGCAAGTGAATGAGATAACCATGGCTTAATAGGTTATCTATCACCTGCGGTGGGTGCAGCATAAGGACATGCTAATGTCGTGATCACATGGATGTGAAAGAACGACCTCATGTGCAAGCACACTTTTGGCACGGTGAGTGAAGCGCAGCTTCTAGCTCACAAACGAGAGGCATGGATGCCGAACTGGCTTTTAAACAGGGACGTTGTTCAAGCCCATCCCTCCATGAACTGTAATGGCATAAATGCCAAATGACTTCCTAGTCAGCAAATATATAGCTGTAAATTCTTCGCTTCAGCTTTTGATATTTAATAAGTAATTGAAAGCCATGACGCCATGGCAACCTATCACCTGCGGTGGGCTCATGTGCAAGCACACTTTTGGCACGCAGCAAGCCCGTCCCTGGGGGCTCTGCGGTGGCATCCTTGCCACCGAAGGCCAAAAGCGTGCTTACACCCGGTCATCTGTCTCTTCGATTTGGCCTCAACTATTTCATCTATGAAATGCGATCAAATTTGGATATTTCCTTGTTCTTCTATCGCTTATGAGTTTTCCTTCTGTTGACCTAACAGATACAAAATCAGGTTAATCGAAGAGACGTTGGATAAGGTGTGTAGGTATGTCTGAGGGTATCGAAAACAGGGATGTTTTCGTTAAGCGGCCAGGGATGGCTTTACAGCGTCCCGAAGACGTACCTGCACATAAGCCCGCGGCAGGCGATTAACAGCAATTATGGTAAGATTTACAATCACCTATACAAATGACAACTCAGCGCAAAGTTAATAATTTGCTCTTTACCTCACAGGTTCAGATCCAAACCGTTATTAAAGAGAGCCCGCGCTAATCCCCACCATTCTGGGTCTCAGGAAGACCTACCCTGACAACACTGCCCAAGTTGTATTGGCGGACACTTCACCGTGCCGTAGGAGCAGAAGACGCAGCAGTCGCCGGGGAGAGGCTTTAGCAGCTTATGGCAGCCCTGGCACTCGTAGAAGAATTGGCAGGCATTGGTGGGCATAGTCTCCTGCCGAATATGCCCACAATGGGGGCAGGTGATTTCAGACGTTAACACCAGATCACTAACCATGACTCGCCAAACCTCCCAGGCAATAGACCTTAACCCTAAACTACGCCTATTGTGCGCGAATAAACAGTAGTTAACTCACATCGATCTACTGAGGCAAAGGAGCAACAGCTTAAGGCGGAGGGCTCCACCGAGAAGGAGTTCTTGGCTCAGGTTTAGGGCTATCCAACAGACGTACCTGTACTCGCCAGGCTGATGCCTCAGCTCTGCAACCTGTCGCCTAAGGTTTAAGGGATAAGGGCCTAAGGCCTACCATTGCCCTGCTTGAGCAGCAGCTCGGCCTTGGCACCGAGAAACACATAGATCCCCAGCCCCACCAGCAGGCCGACCACGGCGAACATCATGCCAATGGCGGGCTGCACATACTTCATCTCTCCCAGTGAGGCCTTAAACATGGTCAGCAGGGCCTCGATGGAGATGGCGATCAAGATAGTGGAGATGAAACGGGTGATGGTGCGCCGGGTGGAGCTGTGACGAAAGATATCCTTGTGCATCAACACCTCCTCTTCGAGGATCGTCTTGCCCAGATCGAACACCGCCAGGGCCAGGGTGATAAAGATGATGATGCTAAAGGGCTTGATTGAGCCACTGGGCACAACTCCCTCAGCGAGCAGGGCGGCGATATCCACGGTCGCCATGCTGATGAGCACGAGTACCATGATAAACAGCCCGACCACCAACGCGGTATAGACCCCCTTGAACAGGGGCGTCGCCCTGCGTCTGGCCCGATCGCCCATCATAAACTCGATCAGCTGAGTGAGATTGATATCCACCACGATGAAGCCCCGACCCGAGTCGTCTTCGATACGATAGGAGGCCGACAGGCAGAGCTGGCCACTGGCGTTGGAGAGATAGGGGGTGGTGATCTTGAGTCGCTCAGTCTCCTGCGCCTTGGAGAAGTAAGGCCTGTGGCTGCGGCTCAGGTTACGCCCCACGGGGATCGCCTGCACGACACGATTAACTATGGCCACGTTGTCGCTGATCTGCACCCCATCGCCATCGAGCACATAGAGCAGCTCGATAAAGGGATAGCTGTTGGCAATCTCGGCCATGGCCCGCACCCGAAAGCCGGGGTCGGACAGCATCAGGGGATCGCTTATTCCCACCAGAATCGACTCCAGCAACTCCTTCACCAGCTGCTCATGTTCATGGTACCGCTCGATCACGCTTAGATAACTCATTGCCGCCATAGACTGCTCCCCTTAGATAACGGCTCTAAGCTTTGCAACTATGACGCCAATCCCATTCGCGGGCACAGAAACCAGGCTAAGACTGGGAAAAACGCCGCGCCATAGGCCGTAAAACTAGGCAATGAAAGACTGATAGTGAGATGAATCGCCGGAGCCAGGGCGTGCAATTCTCGCTGACTACTGCCCAAACAAACAGGCATCTGCACCAAAAGAGGGCAGATGCCGGGGTATTTCAACACAGGTAAAGGGTGAAGATAACCTTATGTAGAATCAATTAGTGCCGCTGCTGCGCCTCTAACGTCGCCAGGCTCTCGCTGTATTTGCGGGTCCAGAAGGGGTGATCTGTCTTGGCCAGCGCCTGCTTCTGCTGGTCTATGGCTAAGTCGAACATCTTCAGCTCGCCATAGGCCCGGGCCAAAGCATCGTGGGCGGTGTGGGAGTCGGGGTTGGCCTCCACCGCCGCCTGATAGACAGCTAACCCCTTGTCTTTATCCTTGGCAAACTCGGCATCCGCCAGGGCGATCAGCGAATCGGTAGACGGTACGGGGAAGCCATACTTCTGCTGCGACAGGTAACTATAGTGGTCGAGGATCGCCTTCACGCCCCCCTTGGCGATCTCTGAGTCTGGCGAGAGCACCCTGTGATAGTCGTCGAACAGCCACTCTATGCCGTAGGCGGTCGCCAGGATCGGCTGGGTCATATAGTAGGTGCCGTCGAAACGCTTCACCTTATAGTGCAGCGCCGGATGATTTGTGGTCTCGAGCAGCTCCTCCATGGCGGCGAAGTCCGCCAGCTGACGCTGCTCGAAACCGCTGTCGCTGGTGGTCAGCATCAGGTAGCGAGGCTTGCCCTTGAGCTTCTCCAGCTTGTCGGCGGCCGACTTCATAACATAGGCAAAATCGTCACTCAGCACAGGGCTCGCCGCCAGGTAGGCGTTGAACAGCTCGGGGCGATTGAGCAGGGTGTAGAGCACCAGGCCGGCGTTGCCGGTAAAGCCATTCATGATACGAAAACCATTGGTGCGATACTTGGCGTCGATAGCGGGCAGCAGCGACTGCTCCATGAAGTCCAGCAGGGCGACGCTGCCCTCCTGCTCTATCGCCTGACTCTTCAACTTGCCCAGCGCCTGGTCGCCGTCGGGCGCGGTGACGATTATGGTCTCCAGCCAGGGCCAGTCGCCGTTATGACTCATCCAGTCATGCATCCCCTCGAGATAGCCTCGGCTGCGGGGATGGAAATCAAACAGCAGCACATAGCGCTTATCTGGGTTGTTGCCATAACTGGCGGGCAGGGTGACCTTGAAGGCCATGGGCTTGTCGACACTCGGCGCCTTAACCATCAGGGTTTCAAGGTTGGCCGGCGCAGCCTGAACCAGGTTCAAGCCACTGCCGAGCAGTAAGATAACACCAGCAATCCATTTATTTATCACGTGTATTCCTTATTATTCTTGTTAAATGACTAAGTGATTAGCAGGCGCTCACCCAGGCGCGACGACTAGCAAGGTGAGGTGCTATTTTTTAACATAGCAAATGAGTATGCTTTTCAGCGAGATACTCGTCAATCTGTGGCCGTGCTGCACTAGGCTGGTATTTCGTCTTTAAGGGAGTGAATTCTGGCGATAATTCACTAGCCAAAGGGACATTTTCCGCTTAGGATCTGGCCTGTCATTTAACGATTAATGCATAGTGGAGTAAGCCAACGTTATGGGTATTCGAGCCATAGTTGTAGATACAGCAGGTACAACAACCGACCTGAACTTTATTCAGGACACCCTTTTTCCCTATTCGTCTAAGGCCCTCGCTGATTTTTTAGAAGAGAATCAAACTAATGTATTAGTCGACAACTGCATCAGCGATGTAAAAGATATCGCGCTGGAGCCGGATGCGTCGCTGGAACGCGTGATCGAGATCCTGCAGCAGTGGATTGCCGAAGATCGCAAGGCGACCCCGCTTAAGACGCTGCAAGGCCTGATCTGGAAACAGGGCTATGCCAAGGGCGAATTTAAGGGTCACATCTACCCTGACTTCATCGACAGCGTGAAAGATATTAAGGCGCAGAACGTACGACTCTACAGCTTCTCTTCTGGCTCAGTGGATGCACAGAAGCTACTGTTCAGTCACAGCGACGGCGGCGACCTGACCGAATACTTCGATGGTCACTTCGACACCCGCACCGGCAACAAACTGTTTAAGCAGGCCTACAGCAACATCATCAACACCATCAGCCTGGCACCTAAGCAGGTACTGTTTATCTCGGATGTGCTAGAAGAGCTGAAGGCGGCGGAGCAGGCTGGCATGCGAGTGATTCAGATGGTACGCGAGACCACTCAGCGCACCGGCGACTACCCACAGATCACCAACTTTAAAGAGTTGAACTTCTAAAGCCGTCGATTAGAAGCAAAAAGGCACCCCAGGGTGCCTTTTTTGTTGCCCTCAGTATCACTTAAGGCTCGGGGATTGGTATTGTGGCGAGATGCTGATATCTTAAGCCAAAACTAAACGCTTGTTTGAAATTAAAGGTTAAGATATGGAGCAGTTCGTTAGTCGCTTTCCCTTCCATACCCGCATCCAGGTTGCCTGGGGTGAAATGGATGCCCTGCAGCACGTCAATAATGTGGTCTATTTCCGTTACTTCGAAACGGCACGTATCGACTTTTTTAATCAGCTGTTTCCACTGGATAAACTCTATAAGTCGGGCATGGGGCCGGTGATCAGCGACATTAATGCCCGCTATAAGCGCCCGGTCACCTTCCCAGATACCCTCTTGGTCGGCGTCAGCATCAGCGATATTCATAAAGATCGTTTCACCATGCATTATCAGGTGTTCAGCGAGCGACAACAGGCGATCACCACCACGGGCTCCTCGGTCGCCGTCATGTTCGACTTTAACAAGCAAACCAAGGCCGAGTTACCCGACGAGCTACTGGCTGTGCTTCAGCAACACTGCGCAGACTAGCCGGGCTAGCCTAAGTCACATCTCCTCGTTAAACAGCAACACTATGCCGCCACCACTGAGGCCGCTGTTGATGTTGAGGGTAATGCCTATCCCTATGTTGCGCAGCCAGGATGAAAAGGATGGTGTCTGCACTAGCCAGCCGGCGCCAAACTCGTAGTAGTGGCGCGTGCCCATGGGGTCTATCACGTCGCCACTGAGATCGATTCGCTTGGCCAACAGACGCATCTCGTTCTGTCGCTCGAAGAAGTCGGGCAGGCCATAGTGAAACACCAGGGCATTGCTCAGGCGCCCGACCTGAGGGGTGACGGCCTGCATGCCATCATCGGTCAACAGGCTACGGCCTATGCCGTATCTGAGGGTGCTGATAAACTCCCACTTATTGCCCAGCAGGTCGCCGGTATAGCTAACCTCGACATTGGGATCTAACATGATGGCACCATAGCTGGTGTTCACCAGCTTCTCATCGAGCTGGCCTCTAATCTTGCTCAGCAAGGGATCCTTATAGGTTAAGGTGTTCTCCAGCCAGAGCAGTTGGGCACCGAGGCCAAACATTGCACGCCACTGCTGGTTTATCTGATACTTCCAGCGATACTCGCCCGCCAGCAGGTAGCTGGTATCTTTGATCGGACTACTGATGGTCTCATCCTCCAGCCCTTGTATGCTGTCGCTGGCGTGCACGTAGGAGAGGCGAACTTGGATGCTTTGGGACCACTCGGGCGAGAGCGGCACTGTGTCGCTCTCCCAGGGCAAGGTATAGGAGGTGAGCTGACTGCGCCGCTCAAGCGACTCCTCGCTACCGACATCGCCTATCTCGCTCAGATCCACTATGGTGTTGGGATTAAAATCCACTATCCCTAAGGTGATCAGGTTGGCATCGGTGAGCACCATGGCACTGGTGATGTCCCCCTTGAGTTTGGCCTCGACGGCGGGGCGCAGGTTAATCTCCGGAGCAGCCAATGCTTGAGTAACGTAAACCCCAACACAGAGCCCAAGCCAGCGGGTCAGCGCGCTCTTAAGGAGTATATGGCCCTTGATTTTCACGCGAAGGCCTCATCTAATTTTAACAAAATCATCTTGTTACTAATTTTATCACCCTGTGCTAACGTTAAGTTTCATCCCGTCAAACGAGAGGCAGACTATGACGCAAGAGACGATTCGACACCAGGCCGACCAGCAACGATTTGTGTTATCTATTGCCGGCCATGATGCGGTATTAGAGTATCAACGACAAGGCGACAAGGTAGATTTTGTTCGCACCTTCGTGCCGGATGAACTGAGGGGACAAGGCGTGGCCGGGCGCCTGGTGCGCCATGGATTAGCGTGGGCCAAGTCCCAGCAACTCGCCATCACTGCCAGTTGCTGGTACGTGCAGAAGTTTTTGTAACCCGCCTATTCGCCGGTCAGGGTCAGCAGCGCCTGCTTCACCTCTTCCCCTATGGGTTGGCTCTTGTCGACGCTATAGTCGTAATGCACTAGGGTGGTCTTGGCCTCGGCGGTCATCTTCCCGCCCTGCCAGCTCTGCTGCGCCACCTCGAAACTGGCATTACCCACACGGCTGATCCAGGTCTTGATCTCCACCGGCAGACCATATTGGGTCGGCGAGGTGTAGGCGATGGTAAAGCCCGCCACGATCAGGTTCCACTCCGCCAGATTAAGCGAGGGATTGAAGATGGCGAAGATGGGCTCACGCGCCGCCTCGAACCAGACGGGCATAACGGTATTGTTGATATGGCCCAGGCCATCGGTTTCATTGAATCTGGGTTGAATGGTTAAACTGAAAGAGCGTAACGGCACAGGGAGCTCCTAAGGCTAAGTCGTTATTTTTGTGGGAATACGCTAACCGAGAAGCCCTTGGGATGCAAGATGGACTTTCGACCTAAGGGCGCCTCGTTGCGAGACGCCCTTAAGATCTAATTACTTCACATACATGGCGTTAATTTCGGTGGCGTACTTGTGATAGATCATCTTACGCCTCAGCTTCATGGTCGGTGTCAGCAGACCGGCCTCCATAGAGAAGGCCTCGGGTAACAGGGTAAACTTCTTGATCTTCTCGAAGCCCGCCAGCTCCTGCTGCAGATGCTTGAGACGCTGCTCGAAGTGCTCGATCACATGGCTGTGACGCAGCAGCTCAATGGGCGACTCGTAATGCAAGCCCTTCTCCTCGGCCCAGGCCTCTAACGACTCGAAAGCGGGCACGATAAGCGCGGTCACATAGTTTTTGGCATCGGCGATCACCGCCACCTGCTCGATGAAGGGACAGCAGCCTACCTTGCCCTCGACCCGCTGGGGCGCGATATATTTACCGTTAGAGGTCTTCATCAACTCCTTGATGCGGTCTGTGATGAACAGGTTACCCTGCGCGTCTAGCTGACCGGCATCCCCCGTCTTCAGCCAACCATCTTCGAAGCTATCGGCAGTCTCCTGGGGACGATTGTAGTAGCCGCGCATCACGGTATCACCGCGCACCAGGATCTCGTTGTCTTTACCCAGCTTGATCTCGACTTCCGGCAGGGTCTTGCCGTTAGAGCCAGCCACCCGGTTATCCAGGGTATTACAGGTCACGGTCGCCGTGGTCTCCGTCATGCCATAGCCGCAGAGCACGGGAATATCAATGGCGTGGAAGAAGCTGGCCACGTTCTGATCCAGCGCCGCACCACCGCAAGGCATAAACTTAAGCCTGCCACCCAATACCTGTTGCAGCTTGCTGTACACCAGCTTATGAGCCAGTTTCCACTGGGTCTTGAGCCACCAGGAGCTCTTGGCCCTGCCCTGGCTGACCTCGAACTGACGCTCGCCCACCGACATGGCCCAGGCAAACAGCCTCTTGCGGGTGTCGGGCGCCTTGTTCACCTTGTCCTGCACCGCACTGTAAACCTTCTCCAGGAAACGTGGCACCACACACAGGGTATGGGGACGAATATCGACGATCGCCTCTTTCACCGTCATAGGGTCGTTAAGGTAGACGTTGTGGCCGCCGCGGCACAACACATAGAAGCTCCAGCCCCGCTCGAACACATGGCTCAGCGGCAGGAAGGCCAGCGACACATCGCCCGGCGTAAAAGGTAAAATCGTATCGTGCTGACGCACCACAGAGGCGATGTTACGATAATCCAGCATCACGCCCTTAGGGTCACCCGTGGTGCCCGAGGTGTAGATCAGGGTCAGCAGATCGTCCAGGTCCAGGTTAGCTAAACGACGCCCTAGCTCGGCCTCGACTTCGGGCGAATAGGTTTGGGTAAGCAGACTATCGAAATGAACAGCCGTTTCCTCTTGCTTAAGTGCCACCTCGGCATCGAAGACCACTATCTGGGTCAGGCTGGGGCAGAGTGCAAGCAGTTCACGGGCCATGCCATATTGCTCGGCGTCGCCGACGAAAATCAGCTTAGCCTGGGCATCGTCTATGATGTAGCGCGCCTGTTCCAGGGTACTGGTAGGGTAGATGGGCACCACAACGGCCTTGGCCTTGAGGGCACCGACATCGGCACAGGTCCACTGGGGACAGTTCTGCGACAGGATTACCACCTTGTCCTGGGGGTCAAAGTCAGAGGCGATCAGCGCCTTGGCAACCTGGTCGCCAATCTCATCGAAGCGTCGCCAACTTATCTGCTGCCAGGGAGCGGCTAAGCCATAGCCTTCCAGCGCGATGGCATCGCCACGTTGCTGGCTCTGGGCCTGCATCAGGCTGATGGGATGATACTGTTGGAGCGACATAATTTTCTGACCTTTTTAGCGTACACTTGTACCTGTTTTGGCGCATTTTACTGCAATGGCGGCCAAAAAATAAGAGTTTTTGCTCCAATAATGTTAATTGGAGCACAAAAGCCAGGCACTAGTCGGATCAGGCCAAGGCGTCACGCCACAACTTTCGCTTGCCCCACCAAAGCGTTAGCAGAGAAAAAGCCACCAGGCCAATATCCAGGGTCACATAGGTGGTGAGATCTCTGCCTTCGCGCAGTGCTACCAATGCGGTGGACAACCAGATGGCATGGCAGATCACCACTAACATACTCAGTGAGATATGCATGGCGCTGCGGGCGGCGCAGCCCAGGCCCAGCAAGAAGGCGCAGACGCAGAAGGTGCTGAGTACCAGATGGCTCCAGATGAGCAGGGTAAAGTCTGGATTGAGTATCAGGGTGCAGGTCGCCAGCAGCGCCATGGTGCCGGTGAAATACCCCAGCAGACGATACTGGGCGCTGGCGAAGGCCTCGATCAGCCCCTGTTTACCGTCGAAGCCCGGCAAGATATAGAGGGTCTCAGTCGCCCGCCATCTCTGCACACGACTCCAGTGCACTAAGGTACAGGCGACGGCGCTGAACTGACCCATGATGAAGAGCACGGGCAGCTCGATGCCGACAAAATAATTTACCAGCCCTAGCAGCAGCGCCAGCGCAGGCAGTAACACCAGCATCATGGAGAGCATGGGGCCGACGAAGAAGTTCACCGGGTGCAGCCACCTGTCCAGACGATTCATCAGGCTATTCGAACCAAGGTTCGGCAACCAGAACCAGCCCATCTCCAGGCCATTGAGGTAGACAGATCTGGCCTCCAGGTGCCAAACCTCGGCCCTGAGATCAGCACGGATCAGATAGATAAGCCCCACGACGGCCAGCGGCACCAGGTAGAAGCTGAGGCTAGGCAGAAACGCCGTCATCTCAGGTGTAAAGGGCAGCAGCAGAAACAGGGCGAAAGAAAAGTAGAACCCCTTGATGTGTCGGCGACAGAAATAGATGAAGGCGACCCCAGCCAGGCTCGCCAGCAGCACCTGCTGAACCGCCGCCTCGAGGGGCAATAGTATCGCCGCAGTTAGCGAGATCAAGGTGGCGATAATGCCCACGATGAGCGCCTGCCATTGAATGCTCTCGGCGTAGCCGGGCACCAGGCTGGCCCACTCGGTGGCCGACAGGCGATTGAGTTGCCAGGCGATCGCCGCGCAGGTAGAGACCTGCATCATCCCCAGCATGATAGGCATGGCGTCGTATTTGCCCGAGAACGCCAGCACCAGCATCATCACCAGCGCCAATAGCCCGGTGCCGAGAAAGCTGGCGCTGCCCACATCGAACAGCCAGAAGCGCGCCATACCGCGCAGCGCTTTAGGCATCATCTGTGCAGCTCCATGAAGAGTTGTTCCAGGTTCATTGGCGTCACTGAGGTGAAGCTTGGTGCCATGGCGGCCTCATAGTGATCCACCAGCAGCTTATCCTGCTGACGGTTGAGCACAACAAGCCCCTCGGGCAGAGACTCGCCCGGCTTGAGACTCACCAGCTGCACGCTCTCCCTGAGGGCGTCTATCTCTTTAAACAACACCAGCTTGCCCTTGCGCATCAGGGCCACATGGCTGGCGACCCGCTCGAGATCTGAGGTGATGTGTGAAGAGAAGAGCACCGCCGAGCCGGCATCCAACGCCAGATCGAATAGGTCCGACATAAACTCGCGCCGAGCGATAGGGTCCAGGCTGGCAACCGGCTCATCGAGGATCAACAACTTGGGGCGATAGGCCATCGCCATGATCAAGGCCAGCGACTGGCGCTGTCCCACCGACAGACGCTGCACCTGCTGCGTCCCATCGAGCTGGAAGCGACTCAGCCACTCCTGCTCCAGCGACCTGTCCCAGTTGGGATAGAAGCTGCGATGCAGGGCGAGGGCGCGCCCGACGGTGAAGCCCTCATAGCCGAAGGGTTGCTGAGGCACATAACCTATCAGCTCCTTCTGCGCCGAGCTGATGTTGTTGCTGGTACCGCCGAGGATCTCTATCTGCCCCTCGGTAACCTCGAGGATCCCCAGGGCGCAGCGCATCAGGGTCGACTTGCCCGCACCATTTTGCCCCAGCAAGCCTACCACCATGCCGGGATAGAGGGTCATAGACAGATCGTCAATGGCTAGCTTGCCGTCAAACGCCTTGCTGATCCCATGGAAGGCCAATATGGCTTGATTGCTCTCTTGCATCTGCATCTGTTCCTTTATTGCGTCTGTAGCCATGCCTTGGCGATGATGGCATTGAGTTCTTCTAGGCTTACCCCTAACTGCTTTGCCTGATCGATGAGTGAATTGACCTGAGGCGCCATCAAGTCTGAACTTGAGGTGCCCTGGCTATCGCCACGCTGCGCCACCCGGGTCGGTTGGCCGCGACGACGCTCGAGCCAACCCTGCTCCACCAACTGCTGAATGGCGCGGGAGACCGTCATGGGGTTGACCGCCAGGTGCTCGGCGATCTGCCGCACCGAAGGCAATACCTCCTGAGGTTGCAGCTGGCCGCCGACGATCAGACGTACTATCTGATCGCTAAGCTGGCGGTAGATGGGGTCGCCATTACTGGGGTTGACATTGAGTAAATCTAGCATTAGCCTTTATTCACTGTATTAATACATTGATACACCGATACAGTACTAAATTAACATAGATACGGTAAATTTCAACTAAGGAATAGGTATCATGCTTCAAGGAGAGGTTAAACTGATGGCCAATAGATTCACCCGGCAGCAGCGGCTGGTAGCGCTACTCCTGCCCGCCTGTTTGGCGCTACTGCTATTATCTCAGCCCACCTGGGCAGACGCTCAACAAGCAGATCAGCAAGATAGCCAGCCGACATCTTGTTATGTAGACGATCTGCCTGATCGTCTGCGCTGCGGCGCCATCTGGGTACCGGAAAACTACGCTAAGCCCCAGGGCAAACAGATACAGATCCACTATCTGATCCTGCCCGCCATCAAACCCAGTTTCGAGAAAGAAGCACTGCTAGCCATCGCCGGCGGCCCGGGCCAATCTGCCATAGATAACGCCGCCAGCTTCGACAAGATCTTTACCAAGGTGCGCCAGCAGCGAGATATCCTGCTGATCGACCAGCGCGGTACCGGCCTCTCCAACCAACTCACCTGCGAGGGCGCAGGCTTCGAGGGAGGCCTGGCCTTCAACGACGACGAGCTGGATATCGCCGCCGAGACCAAGGACTGTCTAGCCAAGATAGATGCCGATGTCAGTCAGTATGGTAGCGAGACAGCGCTAAAAGATTTCGAGGCGGTCAGGCAAGCCCTGGGTTACCAGAAGCTGCACCTGTACGGCATCTCCTACGGCACCCGCATGGCCCAGCTCTATATGCGTCACTACCCAGAGGCCCTGGCCACTGTGACCCTGGACGGTGTGGTGCCCATGCAGCAGAGCGTGCTTAATATCGGCGATGCCATCAGCCGCGCCATTGACCTGCTGCTCCAGGATTGCCAAGGCAACGCCCTGTGTCATCAAGAGTTCCCTAATCTCAAAGCGGAGCTCGAACAGGTAGAGGCACTGCTCAGCCAGGGACCTCAGATCAGCCAGACCCGCGATCCCCTCACCAATGCGCCGACCCAACTCACCATGACCCGCGCCAAGTTTATGGGCGCCATCCGCATGGCGCTCTATATGCCCAATGTCAGGGCCCTGTTGCCCCATGCTATCCATCAGGCGGCAGAGGGAAATTATCAGGCCATCATGGGGCTGTATGCCCTCACGGTGAACAGCACAGGCATAGCCGCCGGTATGCACTCGGCCGTGGTCTGCGGCGAAGACTGGCACCGTTTCAGTAAGGACGAGCGTCAGCAGATAGGCCAGAGTTACTTCGGCCGTGAGATGCTTAAAGCCTTCGACCTGAGCTGTCCTATCTGGCATATCCCGGCGGCCGATGCCAGCTTTGCCGCGCCCATTACCAGCAACCTACCCACGCTAGTGTTGTCGGGACAGATAGATCCCGCGACGCCACCCAGCTGGGGCGAGCTTGCTATGGCTAAGCTAACCAATGCCAAGCATTTCGTCGCCCCCTATGCGACCCACGGCGTGGCCTATCAGTCATGCGCCAACACACTAATCGCCGAGCTGATCAGCAGCGGCAGCATCGACGGTCTCTCACAGGAGTGCCTGAGCAAAGATATCAGCCGTAACTTCTACCTCAACGCCAACACGGTTGAGGCCATCCCACAGGACAAAATCAGTCAGAGCAATCTCAGCCAGGCCACTACTAGCCAGGCCTCTCTCGGTGACGCCAAGCAGCAAGGAGCACACCATGATTAAGGTATCAAATTTATCTAAGCGGATCGGTGAGGTGCAGGCACTGAATGATCTGAGTTTCGAGGCCCTGGACGGCCAGATCACCGGCCTGCTGGGCCCCAACGGCGCGGGCAAGACCACCTGCCTGCGTACCGTGTTTGGTCTGCTCAAGCCCGATCAGGGCATCGCCGAAATAGACGGCATAGATGTCGCCAAACAGCCGGTGGCCGCCAAGCAGCAGCTGGGCCTGTTCCCCGATCCCTTCGGCCTGTATGAACGCCTGACACCGAGAGAATATATCCGCTTCTTCGCCGAGCTAAACGGCCTCTCCCGCGAGCAGGCCAAGGCTGCCTCGGCCAAGGTGCTCTGCAAGCTGCATATGAATGACATTGCCGATCGCAAGTGCAAGGGCTTCTCCCAGGGACAAAGGATGAAGACGGCGCTGGCCCAGGCCATAGTGCATGAGCCCACCAACATCATACTCGACGAACCCACCCGTGGCCTGGACGTAATGAGCACCCGGGTACTGCGCGACCTGCTGAAGGATCTCAAGCAGGCGGGTCACTGCGTACTCTTCTCCAGCCATGTGATGCAGGAGGTTGCCGCCCTGTGCGATCGCGTCATCGTCATGGCCGAGGGGCGCGTGGTCGCCGTCGGCAGCCCACAGGAACTCTGCCAACAGACGGGCCAGGCTTCACTGGAAGACGCCTTCATTCAGCTAATCGGTACCGACGAGGGAATCGCAGCATGATCAGTTCAATCATTACCATGGTCAGAAAAGAGCTGACCGATGCCGCCAGAGACAAACGTTCCGTCATGGCCGGCCTCTACTACGCCATCGGCGCGCCGTTGATGATGTGCGGCATGTTTATGATCCTGATAAGTCAGATCACCAGCCCAGAGGCGCTTAACATCACCATCACCCACGGCGAGCGCGCACCGGATCTGGTGAAGTATCTCGCCAGCAACGAGATCAGTCAGGGTGATGAGGCCGATCGCAAGGAGATAGAGCTTGTCATCAGCCCAGACTACGCCGCCAACATGGCCAAGAGTCAGGCCGCCGAGATAGTGCTGATCGCCGACAACTCCAACGAGAAGCTACAATCTTCTATCCGTCGCCTAGAGAAGGCACTGCAAGAATACAGCGCCGAGATGGGCAGCCTGCGACTGATCGCCCGCGGCATAGACCCCAAGGTGATGCAGCCGATCAAGGTCAAGGTAGAAGATCAGGCCACCTCAGATTCTAAGGGCGGGATGATCTTAGGCGTCGCCATCTTCATGATGGTCTATGCGGTGTTTATCTCAGGCATGAATCTGGCTATAGACACCAGCGCCGGTGAGCGCGAACGCAACTCGCTGGCCCTGCTGCTCAGCCATCCGGTATCCACCCGGGATATCGTGCTGGCCAAGGTCGCCGCGGTGACCATCTTCGCCATGTTGGGGCTGATCCTCACCCTAGTGATCTCTAAGCTCGCCTACGGCTTCGTGCCTTGGCAGGAGCTGGGCTTCTCGGTCAACATCAACATCGACTTTATCCTGTTGATGCTGGCGATCGGCCTACCCATCGCCCTGATGGCAGCGGCGCTGCAGCTGTTTGTCTCCTTCATGGCCAAGTCGTTCAAAGAGGCCCAGTCCTACCTCACCATAGTGCTGATCGTGCCCATGATGCTGTCGATGGCGGCGAGCTACAACATAGCGCCCGACACGCTACAGTGGCTGCCAGTCTCGGGTCAGATGCAGGCGCTGATCGCCTTCATCAAGGGCAAGGAGATCCCCATGATGCAGCTGGTGCTTTCCAGTGCCATCACCTTCGTCATCGCTCTAGCCCTAGCCTTCGGCATGGAGCGCTCACTGAAGAGCGAGAAAATCGTCTTCGGACTCTAACCCGCACGAAACTTCACTAGAAGGGGCCTTCGTCAGGAGGCCCACTTAAGGAGCATGCTATGGATAAGCAACAAGTCGTCATGATCATCATGTTGATAATGGTGGTCGCCACCAGTCTGAGCGAACTGTATAAACATCGCCTCAGGCTAGACAGACGCAGATCGACGCCTCGCAACACAGATGAGATGGACCGCCTGAAACAGGAAAATCAAAGATTAGCCGAACGCGTCAGCGTTCTAGAGCGTATCGTCACCGACAGCGATTATCAGCTTAGGCAGGAGTTTGTCGCGCTAAATCGCAATGCCTAACGACTGATACTAGATACAGGTCTTAGTTACAGGCCTTATCGATTAAAGGGGCTAACAAAGCCCCTTTAATCGATAAGGTTTTTACTTGTACTCAGGATGGCAAATGGTTTTATAATGGCGAGCTAAGACAAATCGCTATATAAACCTTGCATCAGAGACGATATGACCACCAATACCGCCATCAAACACACTTTCCTTGGCCTGTTTGTACTATTTAGCCTAACCAACCTATCTGGCTGCGCCAGCGCCCTATGTGATGCCCAGACCGACCACGCCACCAATCCGCTGCAGCGGGAGAATAACCGCCTGGAGTGCCAGCGTCAGGTGATGAACGCCATGGACGAGCATGAACGCAAGAAGAGGAAAGAGAGTGACGCTCAGTTAAAGGCCTATCTGGATAAACACCTCAAAGATACCCACTAACTTAAGGTGGACGCCCTAAGCACCCGCCTCCAGCTAACAGCTAACAGCTAACAGCTAACAGCTAACAGCCTTGAACAAACAGTCTAAAGCAGCCAACCTTAGCAGCAACTGTGAGTATTAAATTTCTGCCGATAAGCCCTAGGGGAGAGGCTGGTCAGCTGGATGAACAGCTTTCTAAAGGAGCTGACATCTTCATAACCGACCCGCTCGACAATCTGCTCCAGGGCCAACTCTGTGGTCTCCAGCAGCCGCTTGGCCTCATCGACCCGCAAACGCTGCATGTAGCTGGCCGGCGTCTCGTTAAGCGCCTTCTTGAAACGGCGAATGAGGGTGCGCTTACCCAGGGCAAACTTCTGCGCTATCTCATCGAGCAACCAGTTTTTATCTAAATTGGACTGCATCCACTGCTGAATCTTGCCCACCAGCTCATCTTGATGCTGCTGAGGCGTGATCGCCATGGTCATAAAGGGCTGCTGGGAACTGCGGTTAGGATCTATCAGCAAAATCTTGGCCATCTGTTGCGCCAGCCCCTCACCCGCCAGCAGCCCCACCAGATGCAGGGCCAGACTCAGATTCGAGGTGGTCGCCCCCGCTGTATGAAACTGACCATCGGACACCACAAGAGAGTCCATACAAAGATTGACCCTGGCGAAGTTACGCTCGAACATCTGCGACAGCCACCAGACAGTGGTGGCCCGTCTGTTATCCAGTAACCCGGATGCCGCCAACATCAGGGTGCCAGAGCAATAGGCCGCGATGGGCTTGCCCGTCTGGGCATAGGCACTAAGCGGCCCAAGCAGCGGCGAGAAATCCTGAGCATATTGCTTAAATTCCGCCTTATTGGTCACTAAGGAGGAAGCCACTATCACGGCATCGGCCTCGAGCAACTGGGTCTCATCTTTCAGCTCCATCGCCGCCAGCTGAAATCCTTGGTTGGTGGTGATCGCCTGGCTATCGCCAGAGACGATGTGGCAATGAAACAGATCTTGGCTGACCTCGGGGTTCAGCCTGCGATACAGGGTATTGGTAAAGTTGAACACATCTATGAGTCCCACTATGCCGCCAGCCACCACATTGCCCGCCGCCAAAATCATGATTGTCTTCATCGCGTCCCCTCTCTCAAGATGTCACTTATCACCTCAACTTTGTCAATAATGACACTTTTTGACCGTTTGTCGAGTTTTTATACTGGGCACATTGCAAAGACAAGGAACTGGCAAATGAACACACGCACACTACACCTGATACTGAGCCTGGGTTACTTAGGGGTTAGCTGGACCCTGCTGTTGTGGCTGCATTTTACTACTCAGCCCAACCTCTTCGCCCATTTCATCGCCATCCCCAGCCTGCTGCTATTCAGCGCCTATAGCGCACACCAGATCATCCGCAGGGGCGTGTGACTCATCTTCACAATTGGGCACCACACGGATGCATAACGCGAAAGCATAAAAAAGCCCGGCAAACGCCGGGCCTTTCTGTGACGACAAATCGGCTTATTTCGCCTTTGGTCTGAAGGGCTTGATCACCGACTCGTCACACACGAGATAGGGGCCTTCCATCAGATCGATGCAGTAAGGAATTGCCGGGAACACGGCATCTAGGCACTCGCGGATCGACTTAGGCTTACCGGGTAGATTGACGATCAGGCTGTCGCCGCGCAGGCCAGCGGTTTGACGAGACAGGATGGCGGTCGGCACAAACTTAAGCGACTCGGCGCGCATCAGCTCACCAAAGCCCGGCATCATACGATCGCACACCGCCTCTGTCGCCTCTGGGGTCACGTCGCGCTTGGCCGGCCCAGTGCCACCCGTGGTAACTATGAGGCAGCAATCTTGCTGATCGGCCATCTTAATCAGGGTCTGTTCGATAACTGGCTGCTCATCGGGAATGACTTCGTAGACAGGCTCCCACTCTGAGGTGAGGTATTCGCCCAACACCTCGATAATTGCCTTACCGGAAATATCTTCGTATACGCCGGCGCTGGCGCGATCACTAACGGTGACTATGCCTATCTTTGCTTTTGCCATTCCACTTTATCCTTTAGGTGTTGGGTCATGCGCGGCGCAAAGCGCCCCGCCAGGGTTGCGCCCTAAAATAACATATTTTGCTTATCGCTAAAGTGGCTCAAAAGAGATAAAAATGAGACAGATGTCGAATATTAGCAAGCTAAGGTAAACTGGGAGCGAAAACCCTAGCTAGACTAACGGCAACATGCCAAGGTCTCCTCGAGTAATGCCAGAAAGGCCTCGCGACTGGCCTTTATCACCTGAAGATCGCCGCGGCGCGCATCGGCCTCCAACTGGCGAGCTAGCTCCACCAGCGCCGTCATGCTCAGGTTGCTGGCAGCCCCCTTTACGGCGTGAAGGCTGGTACGGATAGCGTCACAATCGGCGGCCTCTATGCCATCGAGAAATGCCTGGCGATACTTCTGCATCTCATCATCAAACACCTGTAACACCTCGTCCAGCAGCGCCTCATCTCCCGACATGAGTGCCAGAACACTCTCGCGATCGAACAGGCTATCGGCCACCTCGACGGGCACATGTGCCTGCTCGCTATCCGGCTCATGACCCAATGTCGCCTCATAGTTTTGCTGGCTCAGAGAGAACCAACGATAGAGACACTTCTTAAGCCCCTCAAGCACCAGCGGCTTAGTCAGGTAGTCATCCATCCCCGCCCGCAGGCAGTGTTCCCTGTCGCCCTTCATGGCGTTGGCCGTCAGCGCTATGATTGGCAGGGCGCAAAACTGACTGCCGCCTTGCCCTTCGCGAATCGCCGCCGTCGCCTGAAAACCATCCATCTCAGGCATGAGACAATCCATCAAGATCAACTGATAGGGATTCCCCTGCTGCGCCGACAATACCGCCAGGGCCTCACGGCCATTGGCGGCGACATCGGCCTCGACCCCAAGTTGTTGCAGCATCCCCAGGGCCACCAACTGGTTAACCTTATTGTCTTCCACCAGCAGCACTTTGGGCTTGTCTGACATGGAAATCTCGACCATGGGCTCAACGACCGACTCGGGCGCCTCGTCATCGGGCTGATCCGACAGGGCGCGGATCAACTGGCGAATGTTTAACGGCTTACCCAGATGGGGCACCCTGGCATCACGCTTCTCGAACTCTATCTGCTGCCAATAGGAGAGCAGGGGTAATACCTTGGCTTCTTGCTGCTCATCCATTTGACGCCACCGATTTAACTCATCCTCGAAGGCCTCTTGCGCAGGAGTAAAACTGTAGATGAGCAGATCCGATGGCGGAATCGCCTCGTCGGGCTCGAGGTAGCCCACCTTGGCCCCCCAGCTACTCAGCAGCTCTCCCAGCATGCGCTCAAAGGCACCCTGCTGCCCCATAAGGGTCACCCGCTCTGGCGCCAAACCGTTACGCCAATCGCTAGCCTCATGTCGGTCCGCCAACTGTTGCGTCAGGGTAAAGCTAAAAATGCTCCCCACCTCCTGCTGGCTCCTGACCTGAATATCCCCTCGCATCAGTTCACACAGACGCTTGGCGATAGAGAGGCCGAGCCCAGTTCCCCCAAACATGCGGGTAGTCGAGCTGTCGACCTGAATGAAGGGGTTAAACAGCATAGCCAACTTCTCTTTGGCTATGCCTATGCCGGTATCTTCCACCTCACAGGAGAACTTCACCTCGCCCGACTCTTCCAAGGCGTTGGCAAGCCTTAGGGTGATCCAACCCTCTTCGGTGAACTTTATGGCATTGCCCACCAGGTTCACCAGGATCTGCCGCAAGCGACTGGGATCGCCAACCACGTAGCGGTATTGCAGCTGGGTGATATCCACGAACAGGGGCAGATTACGCTCCTCCAGCTTGAGCGCCACGGACTGCACAAAGAGATCCACCAGCTCCACCAAATCAAACTCGATCGCCTCAATCTCAAATTTACCCGACTCTATCTTGGAGAAGTCCAAGATGTCGTTGAGCAGAGACAGTAGGGATTCGGCACTGACCGAGGCCACGTCGACGTAACGTTGCTGCATCGGCGACAGCTGAGTCTCGCCCAACAAGCCCAAGATACCAATTACGCCGTTCATCGGGGTGCGGATCTCATGGCTCATGCAAGCGAGGAAGTCCTCCTTGGTCTTGGCGGCGACTTCGGCCTTCTCGCGCGCCTCAGACAAGGCCCAGTTGCTGAACTCCATCTCCTGGGCATAGGATTCGATCTTGCGTTCGTTGAGCTTCATCCGGGTCAGATCTTCCACACAGATGAAGTAACCTTCCACCGTGCCATCATCGCCCATGTCTGGCACATAGGTAATATGAAAAAATCTGGGCGCCTGATCCGCATCTAAGGTTTCCACCTCGAACACTTGCTTCTTGCCTTCCAGCACGCCGCGCTGATAGGGCCTCACCAACTGATAGACATCGGCGGGTTGCACCGCCTCCACCGTCTGCTCCAACACCTCCGCCTCCGTCTTGCCGAGCCACTGCAGATAATGTTGGTTGATGAAACGATAACGACTCTGGGCATCCACATAGGCCAACTGAATGGGGATCACATTGGTAATATTGTCGATATAGCGCCGCGATTTTTGTAACTCGAGTTGCTTCTGATTGCGCGCACTGACGGCTTCGTTGTAACTGTTCACCAGCATGCCGAACTCGTCGTCGCTATTCAGGCGTATGGTTTTCTGGCCGCCGAAGGTCTCTATCTGGCGCTGAATGCGTCGAATAGGCTCCAGCAGCACCTTGTGCTGCACATAGAGATTGACCGTCAACAACAGGGCAAAACCCAGCAGGAGAATGCCCACATAGTGAATCAACTCCTCGAAACTATAGGCCTCAATCTCGCTTGCATCATACCTGACGTAAAGTACATAGGCCCTGAGGCGTTGTAGCTCGGGGGAGATCAGGTACACCTGCTGCACCTGATGCACTATGCTGTCCTGACGCCAAACCTCCTTGGCGCTCAGCTTGTCGCTGACCCGCCGGATGATCTCCACCAGCTCGGGCTCTAGACTGCCTGACAGCGGACTTCCCAGATGCTGCCCCAGATTATCGGCTACTATCTGCTCCTCACGGGGATCGAACAGCACCAGACGCTTGATACTCCCCTGGGCGGCCAAGCCGTTGACCACTCGGCGCATGTTGCTAAAGTCGGTACTCGCCTCTAGGGCAAGTCGCAGCGACACGGACACCTGGGCAATTTCATAATCGACCTGATGCTCGGTGCGCTCTGTCATCTCGTCATAGTAATAGAGGGCGATCAGCCCAGAGATGATCAAGGCGCACACTAAGGTGGCCAAATTTAGCTTGTAGACAATGCCCTGGGCTATCTTGTCTCGATAGTGACGCCACATAGACTAAGGCACCTGGTAGAAGAGGTTGTCGACGTGGAGGCAGTCGGACTCGATCGCCCCTATCTTGACTAAGGTTTCGCAGACACTATAGCCAAGCTGGGTCAACTTATCTCTCTGGGCAAACAGCTTGTGTTGCTCCTCACTGCTGAGCAATTTGAGATCCGCCAGTGCCTCTTTAAACTCGGCGACCTGCAGGCCTTCACGCTTGGCCATGATGGCCATGGCCTCCTCGGGATGCTGACGCATATAGTCCAAGGTCAGCTGCCATGCCTGATGGATCTGATCCACCAGCTGTGGATGCTCCGCCAGTACGCTGGAGGAGATAGACAGGGTATCTAACACCTCCTCGGGGATCTCCTTGGTGGAAAACAGCTGAAGATAATCGCCGCTCGACTGTATCTCCACCGAATAGGGAGGATAGGTCACCATGGCCGCGATCTTACCTAAGGCCAGGGCGCTTACCGCTGCCCCCTGCTCGACGTTAATCACATTCACATCATCTAACTGCATCTGATGTTGGCGAAGGGCTCGCTCCAACACGAAGATGCCTAAGGAGCTGACCTCACAGCCTATAGTCTGCCCCCTGAGTGCCTGCATATTCTCTATTGAAGTGGGCGCGATGATCACATCGCCGCCATCCGAATAGTCGGCCAACAACACTATTTTTATCGGCTTGCCTCCCAGCGGCGCCACCTGAATCGCCTCTATCATTGTGCTGGCAAAACCATCCACATGGCCTGTTAAGTAGGCGCGCTGAGCATCTGACAGGGTCGACACCTGTACCAATTCAATGTTTGCCCCCACCTGACGATAGAAACCCTTCTGTTTCGCCAGATAGAGAAGTTCATACCCGGGCCAGGGATTAATGGCGATAGTGACAGCCTCTTCGACCTTTTTCGGCCCACAGCCGACCATGAGCATGGCGAGTAGTGGCAGTAATAGCCCCGAAATGATTCCCTTAATCATTTTTTATTCTTCCTTAGTCATGTTCTACCGTCAGGTAGGCGCCGTCCTGATAACAGACTACGCAGTTACGCCCGTCGGCCTTGGCCTTATATACGGCCTCATCGACCAACATTAGCAGATGGGATAGATCGGCATTCTGTGGATTAGCGGTCACCACGCCGAAGCTGCCAGTCACCTCGAGTCCCATGGGATTAAGATGTGCCAAATGCCGACGCACATCTTCCGTTTTCTCTCTGGCGATATCCAAGTTGCACTCCATCAAGATCACAAACTCCTCGCCGCCCATGCGCGCCACCACATCTTCCTTGCGAAAGCTCTCCTGCAACAGCTTGGCAACCGCCTGCAACACGAGATCGCCAATGTGGTGTCCGTTAAAGTCATTGATCTTCTTGAAGTGATCCAAATCCAGCATGACGATGGAGAGCTCGCCCTGATGTCGCACCATGCTGGAGAGGCTTTGGGCAGCCCGTTCGGCGAGGAAATGACGATTGTAGAGGCCGGTAAGCTGGTCGTGCAGCGCCATAAATTTTAGCTTGTCGCTGTGCTGCTTGAGTTGGATATGAGTATTCACGCGAGCGCGTACGATCGCCGGGCGGATCGGCTTGGTGATATAGTCCACCGCCCCTATCTCTAACCCCTTCTGCTCATCTTCATCCGAATCTTTAGCGGTCACGAAGATGATGGGGATCTCGGCCGTCTCGGGGTTGGCCTTCAATTGACGACATACCTGGTAGCCATCCATGCCGGGCATCAGGACATCCAGCAAGATAATGTCGGGTTTCTGCCTAGCAACCCTGAGGCATTCCTCTCCACTGTCGGCGGTCCAGACCTGAAACATATCCTTGAGACACTGCCTCATGATCAGGACATTCGTCTTCACATCATCAACCACCAGCACTACAGATTGTTCTTCCATGCAATCCCCTAATCAACCAAGAGCAATTAGCCGCAATGTTTCAATTGGATAGAGCTATTTTTAAGTGTAGCAGAAAGGATTTTTTCGTCCCTAAATCCCACCATTAACATCACAGATGTCGGCGAAACTGACAACCAAAAAATGCAAGCGAAAAGACAAAAGGGCCAACAGGCCCTTTTGAAACGAATAGCGATTAGCAGCGGTAAGTTAAATCGATGACAGACGCAGTTCCCTGCTGGGCCCAGTCATAGCCTTATTCGTAGCTAGTATCATAATTACTTAGCTACACCGCCTGACCGACGGCGACGCCAGATGCCCAGGCCCACTGGAAGTTGAAGCCCCCGAGCCAGCCGCTGACATCCATCACCTCGCCGGCAAAGTAGAGTCCGGGCACCTTCTTGCTCTGCATATCTTTTGACGAAAGCTCGTTGGTATCCACTCCCCCCAGGGTAACTTCCGCGGTGCGATAGCCTTCGGTGCCGTTCATCAAGAGCTGCCAGTTATGAAGACTATCGACGATGAGATCACGCTGAGCATGCACCAGTTGGTTGAGTGCCAGATTCAACAGCACCTCGTCAAACAGCACCTCTACCAGGCGTTTAGGCAGCCACTGCGACAGGGTATTGCGCAGGCTCTGCTTAGGATGTTTGTCGAGTGCCTCGCTCAAGGCCTGGGCGGCGTCGAGCTGGGGCAGAAGGTTAATCGAGATGCTCTCCCCCGGCTGCCAGTAGTTGGAGATCTGCAAGATAGCCGGTCCCGACAGGCCTCTGTGAGTAAACAGCAGCGCCTCGCTAAACTGGGTACCATCTTTGGCGGTACTGGTACTGGGCACCGCAATACCAGAGAGCGGCTCAAATTTCTGTTTCTGATCGCTGTGCCAAGTAAAGGGCACCAGGCCGGCGTGAGTCGGCAACACCTTGAGGCCAAACTGCTCGGCAATCTGATAGCCAAAAGGTGAGGCGCCAAGCTTTGGCATAGACAGCCCACCCGTCGCCACCACCAGGGACTCACAGCTGTACTCCCCCTTGCTGGTCTCCAGCATGAAGCGTCCATCATCTTGCTTATTGATAGAGAGAATATCGGTGCGCAACTGTACCTGAGCCCCGGCCCATTCGCACTCGGTCAGCAGCATGGTGACTATCTCTTTGGCCGAGTCGTTACAGAACAGTTGGCCATGATCGCGCTGGTGATACTCGATGCCGTGGCGTTCGACCAACTCGATAAAATCCTGCGACGAGTAGCGAGCCAGCGCCGACTTGACGAAGTGGGGATTGCTACAGATAAAGTTAGCCGGCTCCACTTTCTGATTGGTGAAGTTACAGCGGCCACCGCCGCTGATTAATATCTTGCGCCCTGCCTGTTTGCCGTTATCTAACACCAGAACGTCTCGTCCGCGATAACCCGCCGTCGCCGCGCACATGAGGCCCGCCGCGCCCGCACCGATAATGATCACGTCATGATGTTTCACTTAAATACCGCCTCAAACAAGTTAATAGCTACCGAACGCAGCCCCAAAACACAGGGGATAAAACTCTGACCCCTATGGATGGGGGAAATGCCTAAAAATGTCTGGAACATTTTTGGCCGTGTTAAATCCCCTCTTTGTTCATCCGTGGCCCCCGGGGATAAAACTTTGACCCCCACGGACGGGGGAAATGCCTAAAAATGTCAGGAACATTTTTTGGCCATGTACAAATCCCCTCTTTGTCCGCTGACCTTCATGGATGAAGGAAGTACCATTTGATGTAGGGAACATCAAAGGCCTGGCCACCGGGGATAAATACATCCGTGTATAAAAAAGGGCGCTATTTTAGCACCCTTTGTTGTTTTTAGCATGAGTCGCCGATGGCCACTATTCGTTGTCAGTGGTCTCCGACTTTTTATCTCTCGCCAACAGTGCCTTAGCCGCCTCGTGTGGCGTGCCGCCCTGGTAAAGCACCTTATACACCTGTTCGGTGATCGGCATCTCGACACCCAGACGCTTAGCCAAGGTATAGACTTCCTTGGTGTTGCGATAACCCTCGACCACCTGACCAATCTCGGCCTGAGCGGTATCGACGTCCTTACCCTGACCCAGTGCCAAACCGAAACGACGGTTACGAGACTGGTTATCGGTACAGGTCAACACCAGGTCACCCAGGCCCGCCATGCCCATAAAGGTAGAAGGTTGAGCGCCAATGGCTTCACCCAGACGTGATAGCTCCACCAGGCCTCGGGTGATCAGTGCGGTGCGGGCGTTGGCACCAAAGCCGATGCCATCCGACATGCCCGCGCTGATGGCGATAACGTTCTTTACCGCGCCGCCAAGTTGCAGACCGATAAAGTCATCATTGGCGTAGACACGCAGGCGTTTAGGACTATGCAGCAACTCCACCAGATCATTGGTGAAGGTCTCATCGGTACCGGCAACCGAGATAGCGGTAGGCAAGCCTGCCGCCAGCTCTTTAGCGAAGGTCGGGCCCGATAATACCGCCAGCGGATACTCGTCACCTACAATCTCGCGAGCCACTTCCTGCAGCAGACGACCCGTCTCCGGCTCCAGACCCTTGGTGGCCCAGACGATGCGAGCATCTTTACGCAGCAACGGCTTAGCCTGCTTGAGCACCAAGCCAAATACATGGCTAGGCACGACCACCAACACATTGTTGGAGGCGGCTAACGCGGTAGCAAGGTCGGCTTCGGGGATAAGAAGATCCGGCAGCGGAATACCGGGCAGAAACGCCTCATTGGATCGATCCCTTTTTAGGTTCTCGATATGCTCAGGCTCGTGGCCCCAAATCAGGGTTTTGTGTCCGTTACTGGCTAAAGAAATAGCAAGGGCGGTGCCATAAGAGCCCGCCCCCAGTACCGTTATATCGGCAGTGTTGTTCATGCGTAATTAAGCGTTCGCTTCTGCTGCTTCACCGGCAGCTTCTGCCTGCGCCTGACGCTGTTGCACGTATTGCGCGAACAGGGCGTCGAAGTTAACTGGCGCTAGGTTCAGTTGTGGGAAAGTGCCACGAGAAACCAGGCTACCAACCGCTTCACGAGCGTATGGGAACAGTACGTTAGGGCAGTATGCACCTAGAGAGTGAGCCAGTTGCTGCTCAGTCAGACCAGAGATAGCGAAGATACCCGCTTGCTGAACTTCACATAGGAAAGCAGTTTCTTCACCGTTTTTAGCCGTCACAGTAAGCGACAGGACAACTTCATACACATCGTCGGCCAGCTTAGCGCTGCGAGTGTCTAGGTCTAGCTTAACTTCTGGGTTCCACTCTTTCTGGAAAACAGCTGGGCTGTTTGGCGTTTCGAAAGAGATGTCCTTGGTGTAAACACGTTGAATGTTGAACTGTGGACCCTGTTGTTCGTTATTTACTGCTTCAGCCATAATTTCCTACCTAATCAATTTTGTTCGATTCATTCCGTGAGGAGAATCATCTTCAGGGCCTTTGTTACTCGAGTCCTAATCTAGATCTCAGCCACCATCCCGATTTTAGTATTTCCTTAAATCTCACCAGATGGGCGATTTAAGCCATTTTTTATAAGAGATGACACTCTAATCAAAGAAGCTTAATAAAAGCAAACTTTGTGTGGGTTATCTTTTGGTTTTGGCAACCGGTAAGTTATTTTGTTGCCATTCGCTCATCCCACCCTTGAGGTTATAAACAGACTCAAAGCCTTCTTTCACCATCAACTGAGCCGCTTGCGACGAGGTCATCCCTGCATTGCATACCATTATAATGGGACTGGCTTTAAACTTTTCAAGGGCAGATGTCTTATTATTTTTAATTTCCGCCAAAGGCAGGTTAATCGCGTCGACGATATGGCCTTTCTTAAACTCTTCCTTAGAGCGTACATCGACCACCTTGGCGTCTTGCTTGTTAATTAACAAGGTCGCCTGCTGATGATCTACTGTTTTCACTTTTGAGATACTAGACTTAAAAACGCTCACGATAAGCGCTGCAAACAAGCCCACCCAGGCGAGACTCAACATTGGGTTGGCTTTAAAAAATTCGATATATTCTTGCATAGTTTTCGGCCTACTTCTGTGGCTTGAGAGACTGTTTGGGCAGAGAGTATAACCGATTGTTCCGGCAGATTGCAGCATGTTGTTCACCCCCTACAGAGGGGCGATATTGAGAGATCCCTTAAATTGTGACGGGCTCGATGAGTGCTATCGGTGTAAATCACTTTTTGATCGTCCCTGTACGTAGTAATATTTATCCAATTTCAGAATTCTAGTTTTCTTTTTAACGTTAATAGGTACCACCATGACGACACGCAAACGCCCATTGGCACTGCTGATCCTCGATGGCTGGGGTTACCGTGAAAATACCCACATGAATGCGGTATATCACGCCAACACTCCTGTCCTCGATCGCCTCAACAAAGAATACCCTAACAGCCTGATCTCAGGCTCGGGTTTGGATGTCGGTTTGCCCGACGGTCAGATGGGTAACTCAGAAGTTGGCCACATCAACATAGGCTCAGGCCGCGTGGTCTACCAGGAGCTGACCCGTATCGGTAAGTCGATTGAAGACGGCGAGTTTGACACCAACCCCGCCTTTGTCGACGCCGTCGACAAGGCCATCGCTGCCGATGGCGCAGTACACATCATGGGTCTGCTATCACCCGGTGGCGTACACAGCCATGAAAGCCATATCCAGGCCATGTGTAAGATGGCAGTTGAGCGCGGCGCCAAGCAGGTCTATCTGCACGCCTTCCTCGACGGTCGTGACACACCACCGAGAAGCGCCAAGGGAAGCCTGGAAGTCTTCAACGAACTATTTGCCAAGCTAGGCACAGGTCGTATAGCCTCCTTGATCGGCCGCTACTACGCCATGGACAGAGACAACCGTTGGGATCGCGTCTCTCAAGCCTATGAACTGATCACCCAGGGCAAGGCACTGCACCAGTATCAAGATGCCGTTGCAGCACTCGACGCGGCCTATGGCCGTGATGAAAACGACGAGTTCGTTGGCAGCTCGGCCATCACAGATGCTGATGGAAATGTCGCCACGCTCAATGACAACGACGCGCTGATCTTCATGAATTTCCGCGCCGACCGCGCCCGCCAGATCACTCGCAGCTTCGTCGATCAAGCATTCGACGGCTTCGAACGCGCGGTAAGCCCTAAGATCAACTTCGTCATGCTGACCGAATACGCCGCCGACATTAAGGCGCCCATCGCCTATCCATCGGTGGATCTGGTCAACACCCTGGGCGAAGTGCTGCAAAACAGCGGCAAGACACAGCTGCGTATCTCGGAAACCGAGAAATACGCGCACGTCACCTTCTTCTTCAACGGTGGTAAAGAGGAGCCGTTTGAGGGTGAAGACAGAATCCTTATCCAGTCGCCTAAGGTCGCCACCTATGATCTACAGCCAGAGATGAGCTCGACCGAGCTGACCGACAAGCTGGTAGAAGCCATCGAGTCGACCAAGTATGACGTGATCATCTGTAATTACCCTAACGGTGACATGGTAGGTCATACCGGCAACTTCGACGCCGCCGTCAAGGCCTGTGAGGCAGTCGATGCCTGTATCGGCCGTGTAGTAGAGGCTTTGGCCAAGGTAGATGGCGAGTGTCTGATCACCGCCGACCATGGTAACGCCGAGCAGATGACCGACGAGCAAACTGGCCAGGCCCATACCGCCCACACCAGCGAACTCGTGCCTCTCATCTATGTAGGACGCAAGGGTGAAATCTCGCCAAACGGAAGATTAAGTGATTTAGCGCCAACCATGTTAACCTTGATGGGACAAAGCGTGCCATCAGAAATGACAGGGCACTCAATCATTACCCTAAGCGAGTAACAACTCTTTGCTTAAACGTTCCGGTTTCTATAAAGCCAGCATACTTGCTGGCTTTATCATGCTCTCTTGTACTGCGCAGGCATCAGACCTGAAGCAGCGTCAATCCGAACTCGAAGCGATCCAGAAACAGATAAGCAACCAACAGTCGGCCCTGAAAGACACCAGTCGCCAACATGAGAAACTCATCTCTCTGCTGAAAAAAGATGAGCAGGCGATCGCCGCCGCGGCAAAGAAGATAACCAATACCCGGGCTTCTCTGGCACAAACCGACAGGAAACTGGCCGAGTTAGACGACCGCAAGGCGGAGCTTGATACCCTCAAGCAGAAGCAACAGAAGACACTATCCAATCAGCTAGCCAGCGCCTACCTGGCGGGCAACCACGATTACACTAAGATGCTGCTCAATCAGCAGAGTCCAGCCACCATAGAGAGACTGCTCGCCTACTATCAGTTTCTCAACAAGGCGAGAATGGACGCCATTAAGCAGCTGCAACAGACGATGAACGAGTTAACGGCCATCGAGTCAGAGCAGAAGGAGCAGCAGACCAAGCTCAACGAGCTGATCCTCAATCAGCAACAGCAGGCCAAGACCCTCACCCAAGAACAAAATCAGCGTCAGCAGACCCTTAAACAGATAGAGCGCACCCTCAACTCACACGGTGCCAAGCTGGAACAGCTGCAGATAGAGGAAGCCAGCTTGAAGCGGGTCGTCGAACAGGCGCTGAGAGCCATGAAAGACAACCCCAGCATGGAAGGCCTCTCCAGCCGTCAGAAACTTAACTGGCCGACCAAGGGACGCATCCGCGTCGGGTTCGGTAGTCGACGCTCAGGCGAAGTAAAATGGAAGGGCGTGATGATGGCCGCCCCCGAAGGACAATCGATCGACGCCATCGCCTCGGGCAAGGTGATCTACGCCGACTGGCTCAGAGGCTTTGGTATGGTGATGGTCGTCGATCACGGTAAGGGCTATATGAGCCTCTATGGCCACGCACAGACACTGCTTAAAGACGCCGGCGACAGCGTGAAGAAAGGGGAAACTATAGCGCTGGTCGGACGCTCGGGTGGACAAACAGAACCTGGCCTATACTTTGAGGTAAGGCATAAGGGGCAAGCGGTCGATCCTGCGAGATACTGTAGACGATAACGCGACAACGACCCCGAGTTATGGGGGGCCTGTCCATGTCTCAAATGATCCGCTATTTCACCTGTGTCGCCCTGGGCCTCACCCTAGGCCTCTCAATCACACTGTTTGGCCATGAGAATGCCAAAGAATACCAGCCCAAGGTCAACTACCCACTCCTCATCGACATCATCAGCACGGTAGAAACCTACTATGTGGACAAGATCTCCCAGGAAGATCTTATCCAGGCGGCCATAGAAGGGGTATTCAGCAAGCTGGACCCCTATTCAAACTTCCTCGATAGTCAGGCCTTCTCCGATATCAAGGATGCCAACAAGGGGGAATACTTTGGCTTCGGCATAGAGATAGCCACAGAGCAGAACCAGGTGACCATCATCAGCCCATTTCCCCACTCGCCAGCCGCCAACGCTGGGATTCAACCCGGGGATCGCATCGTCAAAGTCAACAATGAAACGGTAACAGCCAAGCAACTCGACAATGTGCTGGAGGAGATCAAGTTCCATAGTAAGCATAATCTGGCCATCAACCTCTCGCTGAGCCGCGCCAACTCGGAGGCGCTGTTCGACGTCACCCTGACCCCGAGTCTTATCGATGTCAATTCGGTAGAGGGCGAGTTACTCGACACCGGCATCGGCTATATCAAGCTCTCCAGCTTTCAGGATGACTCCACCGAAGATCTCATTAAGCTACTGACCCAGTGGCAAAATGAGCCTGTCACAGGCCTGATACTGGATCTACGCAACAATCCAGGCGGCCTGTTGGATCAGGCAATCAAGATAGCCGACATCTTCCTCGCCAAGGGGCGTATCGTCTCCACCCGGGGGCGTTTCTTTGATGCCAACTCAGACTACTTCGCCTCGCCGCAGACTATGTTCTCCAAGCTGCCGCTCACGGTATTGATCAATAAGGGGTCGGCCTCGGCCTCAGAAGTGCTAGCCGCGGCGCTGCAGGAAAATCAGCGTGCCACGCTAATCGGCGAAAAGAGCTTCGGTAAAGGCACGGTGCAGAGCCTGATCCCCACGCTTATCGAGGGCAATGCCATCAAGCTCACCATAGCCCACTACACCACACCAAAAGGCAAAGACATACATGCCATCGGCATAAAGCCGGATATAAATATCCCTGGCGAGACTATGACTGCCGGACAAAGTATGCCTATAATCGAGGAGCAATCACCCCATGATGATAGCGCCCACGATAGGGTTATCGAATCGGCGATCTCATGGATAAAAACAAATAGTTAATGAATAACAAAAATAGTGCGCTTATTACTCTTATTAGCTGTCTTACTTACCACACCACATAGCTTCGCCGCCCAGGTCTCCATTATCATTGACGACATAGGTTATCGTCAGACCGACGAGGCGGTGCTGGCATTGCCTAGCAATATCACCCTCTCAGTACTGCCCCATACTCCTCTGGGAGAAAGGCTTGCCGCCATCGCCCACGACAAGGGCCACGAGATCATGCTGCACCTGCCTATGCAGGCTTTGAATGGCAAGGAGATGGGCCCCGGCGGACTGACCAATCAGATGAGCGAACAGTCTCTCAAGCAGGCTATCGAGGATGCTTTCAAGAGTGTTCCCTACGCCAAAGGCGTCAATAACCATATGGGCAGCCTACTGACACAGCTCGACGACCCCATGACCTGGTTAATGGAAAGCCTTAAGCAGCAAGATAACTACTTTGTCGATAGCATGACCACCAGGTACAGCAAGGCGAGTGCCGCAGCCAACAAGCAGGGCATTCCCTTATTGAAAAGACAACTCTTCTTAGATAACGATGTATCAGCCCAGGCTCTGGAGAGACAATTTAATCAGTTGATTCAGAAGGCACATAAGGAAGGGCAACTCATAGTGATAGCTCACCCCTATCCCGAGACCATCAGCTTCTTAAAGGCGAATCTGCCTCGTCTTACAGAAGAGGGGATCACCTTAGTGAATACTTCCAGGCTGCTGCCTTATCGCCTCGCGCAGAAGGAACCCGCGGCCAGCGACAAGGTACATTTAAGATAGGGCGAGGTTAAAGCTCTAAAACCGGAATAGAAAGATCCGGTAGTAAGGCCTTTAACTCGTCACGATTACTGACGACATCGGCCAATGAGTATTTGTCTAACACGGCAAGATAGGCATCAACCGCTTCGGCGAGCACGCCCTTAAGCTGACAGGCAGGCGAGAAGCGGCAATAGGGCTTGCTACAATCGATAGGCGAGAGCGAGTTTTCCAGCGTGCGCACCAGGACGCCAATGTTGATCTGGTCCGCCGGCTTACCTAACTTAAAACCACCGGCCTTACCACGCACCGTCTGTAAATAACCCTCCTTGCCAAGATGATGCACTATCTTAGACACATGGTTAGCCGACAGATCGAACACCTCGGTGACCTCTGCGATTCTAAACAGGGTTTCTCTCTCTGGCGATAAGGCCAAGTACATTAACGTACGAATACCAAAATCTGTATAACGAGTTAACTGCATAACCTACCTTCTAAGACTGCGTCGCCGCTTCTAAAGATGTAATCAACCAAAGTGCCTCTTCTGCCGTCGAACCGCAGACCTCTGGTTCGGCAATAAAACGATCACACAGCGCAGGGCGCTCAGGATGACCGAATATCTTACAAAGATTCTGCTCATCTAACTGGATGCAACGCACGCCGGCAGGCTTGCCTTCAGGCGTGCCAGGGATAGGGCTGGTGATCGACGGCGCTATACAGCAAGCACCACATCCTAGACGACAATTCATACGGCATTATACCTATATTTGTGTAGCTTGTTAGCCATTAAGATCACAGCATTATTCTGAGATCTCATAAAGATTAGCCCCACCTAATAGTAAAAGAGATAAAAACCTAGGTTTCACTGTGAGAATCTTGTGCAGATGTAGTTAAATTCGGCAACCAATCAGCTCTCACACGGATGTCTGCAGCGCGAACCAGATAGGCTGCGAGCTGAGGAACCTAACCGCCAAGGATAACGGAAATGCAGTCTATGAATGGAACAATAAACTGCCACACTGCATGAATAGCTTTTGGCTGCATGTAGAGTTTAATTAGGCGCCTGTCATGACCAGCTTCGACCCAGACATCAGAACTAACTCCCTTCTCTCTCACATGGGGGTGAAAGTGAGGCGCTTTAAATACGCAGTATTTAGCCTCACTTGAACGCGGAGAAGCTATGCTTCGTAGCCGGAGAACCCGCTCAGCGGTGGGGCGACGTCGGGAGTAGGCATTCATGCCTACATAAGTGAATAAGCCACCTGACTTTAATTAAGGTGGTTTCGAGAGGGTACCCGATAATTTCATAAACCCCAAACGCAAAAAAGCCACCTTATTCAGGTGGCTTCTTCACTTAATTAGTTCAGTAACCATCGTACGAAACCCTTTTGGGTTGTATGGTTAAGCCTCACGAGTCATTAGTACAGGTTAGCTCAACGCCTCACAACGCTTACACACCCTGCCTATCAACGTCCTAGTCTCGGACGGCTCTTTAGAGACCTTAAAGGTCTAGGGATGACTCATCTTAGGGCTCGCTTCCCGCTTAGATGCTTTCAGCGGTTATCGATTCCGAACGTAGCTACCGGGCAATGCCATTGGCA
>NZ_JAKEVI010000008.1:0-26087 GCF_022398495.1 Shewanella sp. Isolate8
CCTAGGTACATCCAATCGCAGAAGGTCCGAAGATCCCCTCTTTTCCCCCGTAGGGCGTATGCGGTATTAGCAGTCGTTTCCAACTGTTATCCCCCTCGACTGGGCAGTTCCCTAGGCATTACTCACCCGTCCGCCGCTCGTCATCTTCAAAAGCAAGCTTTTGAAATGTTACCGCTCGACTTGCATGTGTTAGGCCTGCCGCCAGCGTTCAATCTGAGCCATGATCAAACTCTTCAATTAAAAGTTTTTGTGGACCTAAGTCCGACTCAATGAATTCTGATTCACCACTTAGACTCGGAAGAATCTAAGGATGTTTGTACATATTGCTATGGACTCTCACTATCTCTAGTAAAGAATTGCATTGAGATTTAAATCGTTTTCGATTAACTCAATACCTGTGAGTGTCCACACAGATTTCTTGTTTTATCTTGTTAAAGAGCGTTCGCCTCATACTGGAGTCCAGCGGGCTAGGGCTGCGTATTCTACGCTTCTCCCTGTCGGCGTCAAGCGCTTTTTTCAAAAGATTTTTAAGTGGTTAATTACTGCGCTATCGCGCTGTAACCACCGGCTTAAAAACTTGAACCGCTTGTTACCTTGACTCGACCAGCTTGCCTACTCGCTTCGCTAAGTAGCGCCGTTTGCCGTGTCAGTGGGAGCGCATTATAGGGAGCCAAATCTTTTGTGCAAGGGCTTTTTATAAAAAAAAGATCGCATGCCGATCTTTTAGGCAATCGCGATCTTTTTCGTTTAAATTACGGGCAAAAGTGCCGTCTTTTACGGTTTTTTGACCTCTGACGCGATAAAACTCTCGATCAATTTCACCGCCTTATCATCATCCCAATCGACAAAAGTTCTGACGAAGGCGATCAACTCGCCCTGTTGATTGAGAATAAAGGTCGCCGGAATCGTATCTAGAGGAAAGACCTCACCCAGCTGCTGCTGAGGATCATAGTAGGTCTCGAACTTATCCATCCCCAGAGAGGCCAAGAAGGGTTCGACCTTCTCCTTGCCGTTCATATCGATCGAAATCGGAAGGACGCGAAACTGTTTTGGATCGAACTTGCCTTTGAAGCGATCGATAGCCGGCAGTTCACGCACACATGGGGGACACCAGGTGGCCCACATGTTCACCATCACCACCTGGCCACGATACTGACTAAAGTCGATCGACTTACCCTGGGCATCTTTAAATGGCACAGGCTCGATCGGATAGGCTTTTGGCAGCACATTGATTAGATCGACACTCGACTGCACCTCACCGCCCTGCTTCTTTTGCATGCCGGGATAGGCATGCACACTGGCGGCGTATCCGCCTAAGGCAATGGTTGCCGATAGCAGCGCCGTGGCTAATTTTGACTTCATTTATCGTCTCGCTTGAGCAATCTATCCAACTCGGCTTGCTCCTCGGCGCTGATCTCCTGGTCGACGGCATTACTGATACGCTGCTGTCTGACGAAGATAAAGCCGATCACTAAGCCCACCAGCAATAGCGCGATTGGCCCTAGCCATAAGATGTAAGTCTTGGCTTCCATACGTGGCTTATAGAGTACGAACTCACCGTAACGGCTAGTCATGAACTCGATGATCTCATCGTCACCCTTACCGGCATCGACCATTTGATAAACTTCGAGGCGCAGATCTTGCGCCACTGGCGAGTTAGAATCGATCAGGTTCTGGTTTTGACACTGAGGACAACGCAGCGAGTGAGCCAGTTCCAGCGCTCGCTTCTGGTTATCTACCGACTTAAACTCATAGGTGTCCACCGGGGTGGCCATCACGGCGCCAACCAGGGAGAAAGATAACAGTAATGCGGTAATAAACCCGACTAAGGTCTTCATTAAGATGCTCCCTCAGCTTTAGCCTGTGCCTGTAACTCTTGAATCATAGGATAGAGTGTCTCTTTCCAGACACGCATATCGATAGGACCGGCATAACGGAAACGAATGATACCGTTGTGATCCACCAGATAACTCTCGGGAGCACCGTAAACACCAAGATCCAGACCTAAACGTCCGTCGTGGTCGAAGATGTTCTTGGTATAAGGATCCCCTTCGCGGCTAAGCTCACGGATAGCCATCGCACGCTCGTCACGATAGTTGATGCCATAAATAGGCAAAATGTTTTGTCTGGCCAAACGCATCAGATAGGGATGCTCATACTTACATGAAGGACACCAGGTGGCCCACACGTTCAGCAGTGAGACCTGACCCTTGATGCTTTCATTGGTAATGATCTCATTGGCATCTTCTAGCTTTTGCAGCTGGAAAGCCGGTATCGGCTTTCCTTCTAATGCAGAGTCCAGCTGCTGTGGATTCAGGAAGAGTCCCTTATAGAGGAACACTCCCATCACCAAAAACAGAATCAAAGGAATAAAGAGTACTAGCCTTTTCTTCATACTTGCCCCAATTCAAGTTATGCGGTTGCTAATTTTGCTTGTTTGGCTTTTTCGCCGGCGCTTTCTGTCGCCTTGGCTCTGCGGTAACGCTTGTCCGATGCCGCGAACAGACCACCTACCATCATGAAGATGCTTCCGAACCATAACCAACGTACGAATGGTTTATAGTTCAGACGTACGGCAAACTCGGTACGGCTGATAGGATCGCCCATGGTGATATAGAGATCGCGGAACAGTCCCCAATCGATACCAGCCTCTGTCATATCCATGGTACGTACATTGTACTGACGACGATCAGGCTTAAGCAGCGTGATGAACTCACCGTCTTTGGTCACTTCGACCTGACCCTGCTGGGCGGTATAGTTAGGACCGACAACATTCTTGGTCTCGATATAATGGAAGCTATAGCCCGCCAGCTCCTGGGTAATGCCAGGGCCCATGCGAACACTCTTCTCGATCGAGTAGTTAGAAACCATAGTGGCACCAACCACAGAGACGGCGATACCTAGGTGAGCGATGATCATACCTAGCTGGCTGCGCCCCATACGCGCCAGGCTTAGGCCATCTTTAGACTGCATGATGTCGTAGGCGGCGCGCAGGGTTGAAACCGTCACCCATACCGCAAGACCGATACCAAACATCACCCAAGCATTAAACTTGCCATCAACCAGGAAAGGCGTCGCCACACCGATCACTGCAGAGACGATAGCAGGCACCATCAGCTTGGCCTTAAGTTCGCCGGCCTTGGCACGCTTCCAGCGGATGCTAGGACCTATGCCCATGAAGGCAAATAGCACGAGTGCGATCGGCACGAATACCGCGTTGAAGTATGGTGGGCCTACAGAGATTTTACCCATGTTCAGGGCATCGATCAGCAGTGGGTAGAGTGTGCCCAGCAGCACGGTACCACAAGCCACGGTAAGCAGGATATTACCTACCAGCAGCATGGTTTCTTTCGACATCAGCTCGAAGCGCGCCGGGCTCTTCATATCACTAGCGCGGAAGGCAAACAGGGTCAGTGAGCCGCCGATGGCAAGGCCAAGCAGCAATAGGATGAACATACCACGGCTTGGATCCGCCGCGAATGAATGCACCGAAGTCAGTACCCCTGAGCGCACGATAAAGGTACCCAAGAGACTCAATGAGAATGCGAAAATAGACAGTAATACCGTCCAGTTACGGAAGGTTGCACGCTTCTCGGTCACGATGACTGAGTGCAGCAAGGCGGTACCGATCAACCAAGGCATGAATGAGGCGTTCTCGACGGGATCCCAGAACCACCAGCCACCCCAGCCGAGTTCGTAATATGCCCACCAAGAACCGAGAGAGATACCGCCAGTTAGGAAGATCCAGGCTGCCAGTGTCCAAGGACGGCTCCAACGTGCCCAGGCCGAATCCAGACGTCCGCCCATGAGCGCGGCAATGGCGAAGGCAAAGCTCACCGAGAAACCAACATAACCCAGGTACAACATAGGTGGATGGAATATCAATCCAACATCCTGCAGCATAGGGTTAAGATCGCGTCCCTCCATCGGGATAGGGAATAGACGCTCGAATGGGCTCGATGTCAGCAGCATGAAGAGAGAGAAGCCTATCACTATCATGGCGAGAATAGAGAGTACACGCGCGGTGAAGACCTCTTCGAGCCCCTTACTAAAGAAGGCAACCGCAGCGGTCCAGACAGACAAGGCGAACACCCAGAAGAGCAATGAACCTTCGTGGCCACCCCATACCGCGGCTATCTTGAAGAAGATCGGCAGCTGAGAATTTGAGTGGTGTGCAACATAGGCGACAGAGAAATCGTCGACGGCAAAACTATAACCTAGGACGATGACAGAAAGAGCGATAAAGAAAAACATGCCGTAACTCAACGGCCAGGCATAACGCACCAGATATTGATCTTTGCGAGCAACACCGATTAAGGGAACGCTGGCCAATAGAAAGGCAAATGCCAATCCTATTATCAACGAAAAGTGACCTAATTCAGGGATCATGGGGTTTCCTCAGTCCTATATGAGAACCAGTCGAAGCATTAGCCTCTCCTAATTCACCAGAGTTTGCAATTCACACTACTCAAGGTACAAAATTTGAGTCATTTTAGTATTTGCTATTGTATCTGTCTGCCTCTTTCGCACAATTCTGGGTGACCTGTCTCATTCTTGCGAACAGAAACGCAGGGTTACAATTGTTATAAACTGACAGATTTTATGCTCTGACCCTTGTTTGAAACTTAAGTTTCAGCCAATTTTTGAAAATAGAATCGAACTGTGAACCAGTGCAAAAGTATCAGTATTTAACGGCTTGAATCCCTTATATTACTGTTCAATGAATAATCTTTACGTATAATCTGATCCCTATATCGCGCGGTATCCCCGCATTCCTGCAACTAATGTGAAAAAGAAATAATGACCACACTCTGGATTTTTATTGCGCTTTTTGTATTAGTCAGCCTAGTGCTGATTTGGTTTCCACACTTCCGCCAGCAAAAGATGTTAAAGGCCGAAGAAGCCGGTGTGCGTAGGGCCACCAACCTCGAACTCTTTGACAATCGCCTGGCGACGCTAGAGAAGGAACTCGAGGATGAGCTGCTGGATCAAGATGAGTTTAACGCACTAAAGAAAGAGCTCGAGATCAGTTTGCTACAGGACATGAAGCAGGGCGAAGATGAATCCTTGGTCGGTCAAATAAAGCCTAAGAGCCTGCTCTGGCCAACCCTGATGTCTGTCGTCGTCATAGGCGTTTCAGGCTACTTCTATGCCAACCTAGGCGCCTATGCCAACCTGGATAAGGCCGTTCCCGACAACCCACACGCAGGTATGGATGCCGCCCAGATCATGACGCAGCGCATTCAGATGATGGAATCACAGCTGCAGGCCGAGCCGGAAAACAGCCAACTGCTATTTAGCTTGGGCCATGCCTATATCAGCGCCAACCGTTATGACGATGCGGTAAAGGCATTCGACAAGGCGATGGAGCTTGTAGGTACCCACGCCGAACTGCTTGGGCCTAAGGCGACGGCCATGTACTACAAGGCAAACCAGAGAATCACTCCTGCGGTACAGGCTATTATCGACCAGTCACTGGCTCTAGATCCTGAAGACCCATCTACCCTACTCCTCGTCGGTATGGATGCCTTCTTCAGTGCCCAATATAAGAAGGCCATCGATGCCTGGCAGATCATTCTCGACAGCGACAGAAGCGATGTGGATCGTAGCGCTATCATCAACGCCATCGAGAGCGCCAAGATGAGAATGCAGGCTGAGACCGGCGAGATGCCTAACGACGCGACGCATCAGCAGGCCGCCACTACAGGCAAGACTGTCACCATAGATGTCTCTATCGCACCTGAGCTGGCAGAGAATGTAAGCAGTAGCGACATGCTATTTATCTTTGCCCGTAACACCCAGGGCCCTAAGGTTCCGCTAGCGGCAACTAAGGTATCTGCAAAATCACTGCCTGTATCTATCACCTTAGATGACAGCACTGGCATGGGCGGCGATATCAAGCTAAGCGACGCCAAGCAGGTTGAGGTGATCGCCGTGCTTTCTAAGCATGGGTCGGTCAAGGCACAACCTGGCGATCTGCAGGGTCGTCTGGAATCTATGGATGTGGGCGCAACCGCCAAACTGGTGATTGATACCCTGGTACAATAATCCTGGTTCAGTCATGAACAGAAAAGCCGGCATTTAGCCGGCTTTTTTATTGCTCCTCTGCTTTATTACAAGCATCACTTTTAATGGAACCTACCGAGAAGCAGACATAAAAAAACCGACCATAAGGTCGGCTTTTTTCAACGAAGTCAAATTACTTAGACATGAACTCGATAGCGTTCTTGTAATCTTCGTCGGTACAATCTGTGCACATACCACCTGGTGGCATAGCGTTCAGACCAGTCTTAACACTACCTACTAGTGCGTCTAGGCCTTTCGCTAAACGAGGCTCCCATGCAGCTGCATCATGAGCTTTAGGGGCACCGGCGACACCCATACTGTGGCATACATGGCATGCCTTGTTATATACAGCTTCACCTTCTTGTGCAAAAGTGTTTGCAGACAAGGTCAATGCAGCCACTGCAGACAATGCTAACAGTTTTTTCATGTTCAATGTTCCTAATGCAAATATTAACAGAGCTCTATGCCACCCTAAACTGGGGCAGACTTATTCTATAGCGGCCCTAGGATACATCAAACTTCAACAAATCTCACCTTTTTGTGATTAATATCAGAATTTGACGGTTCAACATGTTATAGGTGCCCGAGTTACCTGATACATTAGCAATTGTTGAAAAAGTTCAATCTCAATGACGAAAAGGTTTTACTTTTTGGAAGCATATCAAATTGCTGACACTAATCAGATAGCAAGACTAAACCCCTCAAAGGGATTATGTTAATATCGCTTATGTTTACATCAGGCTTGAGATAGAGGGTTCAGTGGTAGAAGAAAAAACAGCAACAACACTGGTATCAGCCGATAACTTGACTTGTATCCGCGAAGAGCGAATTCTCTTCGACGAGCTGAGCTTTGATATCCAAGCAGGTGAGATCGTTCAAATCGAAGGCCCCAATGGTGCGGGTAAAACCAGCCTACTGAGGATCCTTGCCGGCCTGTCGCGTCCCTATGCGGGCGAGGCCAAATACAAAGGCACCGACATTACTCGCTGCCGCGACGAATACAATGACGATCTTTTGTATCTGGGCCACCTTGCAGGTGTAAAGAGCGAGTTAACCGCCGAAGAGAATCTTAACTTCAATTTAAGAATCAGCGGGTATGATGATTTCGAAACCAACCAGATCCTCGCTAAGGTAAACCTGTCTGGCTTCGAGGAAGCCTTGGCCGGTCACTTGTCGGCGGGTCAACATCGTCGTACCGCCCTAGCCCGACTCTGGCATACCAACTGTAAGGTCTGGCTACTGGACGAACCATTTACTGCAATCGATAAGAAAGGCGTCGAAGAATTGGAACACCTGTTTTTACAACATGCTCAAAACGGCGGCTGTGTCATCATGACCACCCACCAGGACATGAGCATTATCGGTGACGATATTCTCCGTAAGATTCGCCTCGATTACCGCTTTATTTAAAGGTGCAGTGAATGAATAAAGGTATCAGTTTCACCCAAGCGTTTTTCACCCTACTTAAGCGCGATCTAAAGATTGCGATTCGTCACAAGGGTGACATCTTTAACCCCTTACTGTTTTTTATCCTAGTGGTCACCCTCTTTCCGTTAGGTATTGGCCCTGAGCCACAGGTACTGACTCGCGTGGCACCAGGCATCATCTGGGTCGCCGCCCTATTGGCCTCTATGCTGTCGCTCGAGCGTCTGTTTAAGGCAGACTTTGCCGATGGCAGCCTGGAACAGATGCTGCTTAGCCCACAACCGTTGTCACTCATGGTATTGGCCAAGGTGCTGGCCCACTGGTTATTGACGGGCGTGCCACTGATCTTGGTAGCTCCACTGCTGGCCGTGCTGCTGCATCTGGAAGCCAACAGCTATGGCGCACTGATGGCGACTCTCGCACTGGGCACCCCGGTACTGAGTTTACTGGGTGCAATCGGTGTCGCACTGACCGTGGGTCTACGTAAAGGCGGCGTTCTGCTGAGTCTGTTGATCCTGCCGCTCTATATACCGGTTCTAATTTTCGCAACCAGCGCCATCGACGCCGCTGGTCTAAATCTACCCTACAGCGGCCATCTCGCTATCATAGGCGCTATGCTGGTCGGTTCGTTAATATTGGCACCTTTTGCAATTGGTGCCTCACTAAGAGTGAGTACTAACTAATATGTGGAAATGGCTACATTCTTACGCAGACCCTCAAAAAGCCTATAACCTATCCGGCAGGCTATTGCCTTGGTTTGCGACCCTTGCAATCGGGTTTATTGGTGTGGGTTCAATCTGGGGTCTGTTGTTTGCACCGGTAGATTACCAACAGGGTGACAGTTACCGCATCATCTTCATCCACGTACCCGCAGCTTCTATGTCGATGTCTGCATACATGGCCATGGCCACCTCGGCCTTCATCGGCCTCGTGTGGCAGATCAAGTCAGCCGACTGGGCCGCTGCTGCCATCGCGCCCATTGGCGCCGTCGTCACCTTTATAGCACTTATCACGGGTGCCGCCTGGGGTAAGCCTATGTGGGGCACTTGGTGGGTATGGGATGCTCGCCTAACCTCAGAACTGGTACTGCTATTCCTCTACCTGGGCGTCATCTCTCTATACGCCTCGTTTGAGGATAAGGTACTCGCCGCTCGCGCCGCAGGTATTCTGGCTATCGTGGGTGTGATTAACATTCCTATCATCAAGTACTCGGTAGAGTGGTGGAACTCGCTACACCAGCCGGCCACCATTAAGATCACCGAAAAGTCATCTATGGCGCCTGAGATGTTATACCCTCTGTTGATCAACATCTTCGGTTTCGGCCTAATGATAGGTGCTATCACGCTTATTCGTTTCAGAGCCGAGATCCTTGCCAGAAACGGTATGCGTCCCTGGGTGAGGGAACTCGCGCAAGCTGAAGGAGTCAAATAATGCAGTTCGATTCATTAGCAGAATTTTTTAACATGGGTGGCTACGCCTTTTATGTGTGGCTATCTTACGGCATAACCGCCTTCGCACTAGGCACCTTGATCGTGGTGAGCCTGCGCCAGAAGCGCAAGATCCTCACCGAGATATCGAAGAAGATGCAACGCGAAGAACGCCTCAAAGCCAACCGGAGTAAAGAACAGTGAACGCCAGACGTAAGAAAAGACTCGCCTTAGCAACCGCCCTAATTGGTGGCGTCGCCGCCATCGCGTCCTTGCTACTCTATGCGCTCAACTCGAACTTGAACCTTTTCTATACCCCAACAGAAATCGTTCACGGTAAGAAAGACACAGGTGTTAAACCTGAAATCGGCCAACGTATCCGTGTCGGTGGCATGGTTACCGTAGGTTCCCTGGTGCGCGATCCCGATAGCCTACACGTCGAGTTCGCCGTACACGATGCCGCCGGTGGCGAGGTCATGGTGACCTACGACGATCTGCTGCCTGACCTCTTCCGTGAAGGCCAGGGCATCGTTGCTCAGGGTGTGTTGATTGAAGGTGGTAAGTTAGAAGCAACTGAAGTCTTGGCTAAGCATGACGAAAACTACATGCCGCCAGAAGTGGCCGAAGCCATGGGTCAGACCCATGAGAAACTCGATTACAACTCAACACAGAAATCCGGTTACTAAAGCCAAACATCGAATACCTAAAGGCCTCTTTTGAGGCCTTTTTTATTGCCTGTTCTCTACGTTGGCGCAAAATCGTCTATAACTATGTAAAAGACTTTGGGGCGAAATAATTTAGGGAATCCCGTCCATGCGCATACTTGCCTGTCTCTTGCTATTCTGGGTCTGCCTGCCCGTATCGGCCAGCAAGCTGATGTTCATTCACAGCTATCATGAAGGCTACCCCTGGGTGCAGGACTATCGTCGAGCAATAATAGAAAACCTCAGTGAGCCCAGCGAGGTGACGGAGATCTACCTCGACTCCAAGCGACTACCTCGTGACGCCTATATCAAACGCGCAGAAGAGGCCTGGCATGCGGTTAAACGCCATAAGCCAGATATCATCATACTCGCGGACGATAACGCCATCTCGCTGCTTAGCGAGCGCATAGCAGATACCAAGATTCCAGTGGTATTTCTCGGCCTCAACACCAACCCCAGAGATCATGGACTACAGGCCTATCAGCAATTTACCGGCATACTCGAACGGCCATTGTTCAAACGCTCACTCCTACTGGTCGACTGCCTGTTACCAGGTAATGAAGACACCAAACTGCTGATCCTTTCTGACAATAGCGCGACCGCACGGGCGGCCTTCGGCCCTATCAGCCCCGACTTTAAGCCAATAAAGATAGGTAAGCTGACCATAGCCTTCACCTTGACCAACTCGGCTAAGGAGTGGCAACAGGCGGTGCGCGATGCCAAAAAGGCCGGCTACCACGGGATATTTACCGGGCTATACCACACCTTAATCACGGCGAGTGGCGAATACATGGATTCGGATGAGATCATTTCCTGGACGGCAGCTCACGCCCCCGTGCCCCACTTTGGTTTCTGGGACTTCACGGTAGGCAAGAGAGCCAATCTAGGCGGCTATGTGCTCAACGGCTACGAACACGGCCTACTGGCGGGTAAACTGATCAATCGACTCTTAGCCGGTGAGCAAGCCAGCCAACTTGGCTATGTCAGTGACAGTAAGGGGACTTTTCGGTTTAGCCTGTCGGGCGTCGCAAGATGGCACCTTTCGATACCAAAGGAGATAGCCAAAAAGGCAGATTGGGTGGAATAGAAATTTTTAGCAATAAAAAAGCCGGGCAATGCCCGGCTTTTTACAATGAACTTAAGTGTTACTCAGCAGCTTCTTCAACAGCTTCAGCAGCTTCTGGACGACCTACTAGTTCGATATACGCCATAGGCGCCTTATCACCAGTACGAAGACCGCACTTAAGGATACGGGTGTATCCACCAGGACGTTCCTGGTAGCGTGGACCCAATTCATTAAATAACTTACCTACGACTTCAGCGTCGCGAGTACGTGCAAATGCCAAACGACGGTTTGCAACACTGTCACTCTTAGCAAGTGTTATTAGAGGTTCAACTACGCGACGCAATTCTTTCGCCTTAGCTACAGTAGTCTTGATCACTTCGTGACGGACTAATGAGCTTGCCATGTTACGGAACATAGCTTGACGATGACTGCTGTTACGGTTTAGTTGACGACCACTCTTACGATGGCGCATGACCTAATCCTTATTACCTAAATCTGTACAAACTAGGACTTATAGGTCGTCTGCTAAACTGGCTGGAGGCCAGTTTTCTAGACGCATACCTAATGAAAGTCCGCGAGAAGCCAACACATCCTTAATTTCGGTAAGAGACTTCTTACCCAAGTTAGGTGTTTTAAGTAGCTCAACCTCAGTACGCTGTACCAGATCTCCGATGTAATGAATCGCTTCGGCTTTCAAACAGTTAGCCGAACGTACAGTTAGCTCTAGATCGTCGACAGGACGCAACAGAATTGGGTCGAACTCTGGTTTCTCTTCTTTCTGTTCTGGCTCAGTGACATCACGTAGCTCAACAAACGCATCTAGCTGTTCAGCCAGGATGGTTGCAGAACGACGAATCGCTTCCTCAGGATCGATAGTACCGTTAGTGGTCATATCGATAACGAGTTTGTCCAAGTCAGTACGCTGTTCAACACGTGCTGCTTCAACATTGTAAGCAATACGCGCGACAGGTGAGAAAGATGAATCCACTAGCAGACGGCCAATTGGGCGATCGTCGTCTTCGGTCTGTGCACGAGCCGAAGCTGGTACATAACCACGACCACGCTCAACGCGGATACGCATGCTAATGTCATTGTTACCAGTCAGATGACAGATAACATGATCAGGATTCATAATAGTAACATCACCATCGTGCGTGATATCTGCTGCGGTAACAGGGCCTGCGCCTGACTTGCTTAAAGTAAGCATAGCCTCGTCTTTACCCTCGATAACCACTGCCAAACCTTTAAGGTTTAGAAGGATCTCTAGGATATCCTCTTGTACGCCTTCCTTGCTGCTGTATTCGTGCAGTACACCATCAATCTCGACTTCGGTAACCGCGCAGCCGGGCATAGACGACAATAGGATACGACGCAACGCGTTACCTAAAGTATGACCAAAACCACGCTCTAGCGGCTCCAGTGTAACCTTGGCACGTGTTGGGTTAACCTGCTCGATATCAACGAGACGCGGTTTAAGAAATTCTGTAACAGAACCCTGCATTGTGTCCTCTCTTGTTTATTAGCTTTACTTAGAGTAAAGCTCGACGATCAGCTGTTCGTTAATATCCGCAGATAAATCGCTACGCTCTGGCAGACGCTTGAAAGCACCTTCCATCTTAGCGGCATCTACTTCAACCCATGTTGGCTTTTCGCGCTGAGAAGCAACCTCTAGAGCAGCTTTAATACGAGCTTGCTTTTGAGACTTCTCACGAACGCTAATTACATCATTCGCAGACACTTTGAATGATGGAATGTTAACAACGCGGCCGTTTACCATAATTGACTTATGGCTAACTAGCTGACGTGCTTCAGCACGGGTAGCACCAAAACCCATACGATAAACAACGTTATCTAAACGAGTTTCCAAAAGAGTAAGCAGGTTTTCACCAGTGTTACCTTTTAGACGTGCAGCGTCTTTGTAGTAGTTACGGAATTGCTTTTCAAGCACACCATAAGTACGACGAACTTTTTGTTTTTCGCGCAGCTGAACGCCGTACTCAGACAAACGTGCTTTACGAGCGCCGTGTTGTCCAGGTGCAGCTTCAAGCTTACACTTCGAATCAATTGCTCTCACACCGCTTTTCAGGAAAAGGTCAGTACCTTCTCGGCGAGTGAGCTTGAGCTTTGGACCCAAGTATCTTGCCATGTTCTTTCTCCAACTATCCTATTAAAAACGGGGCGATTACACGCGACGTTTCTTAGGAGGACGACAACCATTATGAGGGATCGGCGTCACATCGGTAATGTTGGTTATCTTGTAACCAACCGCGTTCAGCGCTCGAATAGCTGACTCACGTCCTGGACCTGGACCCTTCACGAAAACTTCAAGGTTTTTAACACCGTAGTCCTGAGCAGCAACACCTGCGCGCTCAGCAGCTACCTGTGCAGCGAATGGGGTAGATTTACGTGAACCACGGAAACCTGAACCACCAGAAGTTGCCCAAGAAAGTGCATTACCTTGACGATCTGTAATGGTGATAATGGTGTTGTTGAAAGATGCATGGATATGAGCCATGCCATCAGCAACCTGTTTACGTACGCGCTTGCGCGTTGAACGTGACGGAACTTTAGCCATATTGGTTTACCTTCCCGTTACTTTCTAATTGGCTTACGTGGACCTTTGCGAGTACGCGCATTGGTCTTGGTACGTTGCCCACGAAGGGGCAGGCTACGACGGTGGCGGAGACCACGATAACAACCAAGGTCCATCAGACGCTTGATGTTCATAGAGATCTCACGACGCAAGTCACCTTCTACAATGTATTTAGCAACTTCTTCGCGTAGTGTGTCTATTTGAGCTTCGCTCAATTCCTTGATCTTAGCATCTTCAGCAATTGAAGTAGCCGCGCAGATTTGTTGTGCGCGAGTAAGTCCAATACCATAGATAGCAGTCAATGCAATGACTGTGTGCTTCTGATCAGGAATGTTAATGCCAGCGATACGGGCCACTATGCACTCCTCATAAGTTAAAGGCCATCTGTGAAAAGCCCGGTAGGATACTCGACAGATGACGATTTTGCAAATAATATTTTGACCAGCTCAGAATCTGAGCTGGTCAAAAAGTTTTTAGCCTTGACGCTGTTTGTGTTTTGGTTCAACACAGATAACGCGTACAACGCCGCTACGCTTTACGATCTTGCAGTTACGGCAGATCTTCTTCACGGAAGCTCGAACTTTCATTTCATCACTCCGTAAAGCTACTTAGCGACCAAAGCGATCTAAGTTCGCTTTATTCACTAGGTTAGCTTTCTTCATCACAGACTCATACTGATGTGACATCATATGGGTCTGAACCTGAGCCATGAAGTCCATGATCACGACTACCATAATTAGTAGTGAAGTACCGCCAAAATAGAACTGTACTTTCCACGCGATTAACATGAACTCCGGAATTAAACAGATAAAGGTAATATATAATGCACCGGCCAGTGTTAGGCGAGTCATTACTTTATCTATATAACGCGAAGTCTGTTCTCCAGGACGGATCCCGGGAATAAACGCACCACTCTTCTTCAGGTTGTCTGCTGTTTCACGTGGGTTAAATACCAACGCAGTGTAGAAGAAACAGAAGAAGATAATCGCTGTTGCATACAACAATGAGTAAAGCGGCTGACCTGGCGATACTGCAAGTGAAAAATCACTTAACCAAGACAAGCCTTCATTTTGACCAAACCACTGAGCCAGTGTGCCTGGGAACAAAATGATGCTTGACGCAAAGATTGGTGGAATCACACCTGCCATGTTGACCTTAAGCGGTAAGTGAGTGCTCTGCGCGGCAAACACCTTACGGCCCTGCTGACGCTTAGCATAGTTAACAACGATACGACGTTGTCCACGCTCAACAAACACAACAAAGTAGGTCACAGCAAATACGATCACTGCAATCAACAATAATACTAGTACGTTCAAGTCGCCTTGACGCGCCTGCTCAGCCGTTTGGCCGATAGCAGAAGGTAGACCGGCTACAATACCTGCGAAAATAAGAATCGAGATACCGTTACCTATGCCTCGTTCGGTGATTTGCTCGCCCAGCCACATCAGGAACATGGTTCCCGTGACCAAACTCACAACTGCAACGAAGTAGAAACCGAATCCCAGGTTTACAACTAAACCAGGAACCAGGTTTGGCAGACCCGTTGCGATACCGATCGCTTGGAATGTACCCAAGACCAATGTGCCATATCGCGTATACTGACTGATCTTCTTACGTCCTGACTCGCCTTCCTTCTTCAGTTCGGCCAGTGCAGGATGTACCACAGTCAATAGCTGCATGATAATCGATGCCGAGATGTACGGCATGATACCAAGTGCAAAGATAGAAGCACGTTCAAGGGCGCCACCAGAGAACATGTTAAACATGCCTAAGATGGTACCCTTCTGCTGATTAAACAGCTCTGCTAATACAGCTGCGTCAATACCAGGAATTGGTACGAACGAACCGGCTCTAAAGACGATAATCGCACCAATCACGAACAGTAGGCGGGTTTTCAATTCCGATAAACCGCCCTTCGCGCTTTTTAAATCAAGTCCTGGTTTTGCCATCGACGTATTATTCCTCGATCTTTCCGCCGGCAGCTTCGATAGCTGCACGTGCACCTTTGGTTACCTTAAGACCTTTAACGGTCACTGGGCGTTCAATGGTACCTGAAAGAACGACTTTAGCAAACTGTATGTTGCGAGTAACAAGATTCGCATCTTTCAGTGCATTCAAGTCGACAACATCACCGTTAACTTTAGCCAGTTCGCTTACACGAATTTCGGCAGTTACCATCGCTTTACGCGAAGTAAAACCAAACTTAGGCAAACGGATCTTAAGTGGCATTTGACCACCTTCGAAACCGACGCGAACACCGCCACCTGAACGTGACTTCTGACCCTTGTGACCGCGACCAGCAGTCTTACCTAGGCCAGAACCGATACCGCGACCTACACGCTTAGCAGCTGATTTTGCACCTGCAGCAGGTGATAGAGTATTCAATTTCATTGATTAATCCTCCACCTTAACCATGTAGTAAACCTTGTTAATCATACCGCGAACAGCAGGAGTATCTTCCAGCTCAACGGTGTGATTAATACGGCGTAGACCTAGACCAGTCAAAGTGGCACGATGCTTAGGCAAACGTCCAATTGAACTCTTAGTCTGAGTTACTTTTAATGTTTTAGTAGCCATGGTGCTTAACCTCGAATTTCATCAACATTCAGGCCACGCTTAGCTGCAATTTGTGCTGGTGACTTCATGTGCACCAACGCGTCTACAGTTGCGCGAACGATGTTGATCGGGTTAGTAGAACCGTATGCTTTCGACAGTACGTTATGAACGCCTGCTACTTCCAATACGGCACGCATCGCACCACCGGCAATAATACCAGTACCTTCAGAAGCTGGTTGCATGTAAACACGCGAACCAGTGTGACGGCCCTTAACAGGGTGGTGCAAAGTACCATTTACAAGTTCAACAGAAACAATGTTACGGCGAGCCTTTTCCATTGCTTTCTGGATTGCAGCAGGTACTTCACGCGCTTTACCATAGCCATAGCCGACTTTACCGTTACCGTCACCCACTACAGTCAGTGCAGTGAAGCTAAAGATACGTCCGCCTTTAACTACTTTAGAAACACGATTTACTGCAACTAACTTCTCTTGCAGATCGTCTTTTTGTGGAGCTTCAAATTTAGCCATTTTTAATCATTCCTTAGAACTGTAGGCCAGCTTCACGAGCAGCGTCTGCCAGGGCAGCTACGCGTCCGTGATACTTAAAGCCGGAACGATCGAATGCAACTACAGTTACGCCTTTCTCGATAGCACGCTCAGCAATAGTCTTACCTACCGCTTTAGCTGCTTCTACGTTACCTGTGTATTTAAGCTGCTCTGATACCGCTTTTTCAGCAGTAGAAGCTGCCGCCACAACTTGCGCGTTGGCATCAATAACCTGTGCGTATGTGTGACGTGGTGTACGATGTACAACCAGACGGTTAACGCCCAGCTCTTGGATCTTCTTACGGGCGCGAGTCGCGCGGCGTAAGCGAGATGTTTTCTTATCCATATCGCGTTACCTACTTCTTCTTAGCCTCTTTACGGCGTACTTGTTCATCAGCATAGCGAACACCCTTGCCTTTGTAAGGCTCTGGTGGACGGTAGCCACGAATTTCTGCTGCAACCTGACCAACAAGCTGCTTATCAGTACCCTTAAGTACGATTTCAGTCTGTGAAGGACACTCAGCAGTTACGCCGTCTGGAAGCTGGTGAACTAGAGGGTGAGAGAAACCTAGAGTCAGGTCGATACCGTTACCGGCAACTTTTGCACGGTAACCAACACCAACTAGAGTCAGCTTTCTTTCGAAACCTTCGTTAACACCAACAACCATGTTGTTGATTAGTGCTCGAGCTGTACCAGCTTGTGCAGCGCTAGTTACGCCTTCAGCTGGAGAACACTTGATTTCGTTGTTTTCAACAACAACAGAAACGTCAGCGTTAATTACTCGAGTCAAACTACCTTTAGAACCTTTTACGGTGATAGTTTGTTCGTTTAAAGTCACTTCTACGCCTGCAGGGATAGCGACTGGTGCTTTTGCGACACGAGACATTGCTAGCTCCTTATGCTACGTAGCAGATAACTTCTCCACCCATGCCTTGTTGGCGGGCGGCACGATCAGTCATCAAACCTTTAGAAGTGGACACGATTGCGACACCCAGACCGCCCATCACCTTTGGTAGATCGTTTTTACCTTTGTAAATACGAAGACCAGGACGACTTACGCGCTGGATAGTCTCAACGACTGGTTGGCCTTGGAAATACTTCAAAGTGATTTCCAGAACCGGCTTGGCTTCGCCTGCTACGGCGTAGTCAGTAATATAACCTTCTTCTTTAAGCGTCTGTGCGATAGCAACTTTCAGCTTAGCAGAAGGCATAGATACTGATACTTTGTTAGCAGCTTGGCCGTTACGAATGCGAGTTAACATATCCGCAATTGGATCTTGCATGCTCATATTAGCTTACTCCGTGACAAGTATTACCAGCTGGCCTTACGCAGACCAGGAACTTCACCACGCATGGTAGCTTCACGCAGCTTGATACGGCTCAGGCCGAACTTGCGCAGGAAACCATGTGGGCGACCAGTTTGACTACAACGATTGCGCTGACGCGCAGAACTTGAGTCACGTGGTAGACCTTGCAGCTTAAGAACTGCATCCCAACGATCTTCATCAGAAGTAGTTGGATTGCTAATGATAGCCTTAAGAGCTAGACGCTTTTCAGCATACTTAGCCACGAGCTTGGCACGTTTTGCTTCACGTGCTTTCATTGAACTTTTTGCCATTTCGCTACCCTTATTTCTTGAATGGGAAGTTAAAGGCGTCTAATAAAGCACGGCCTTCTTCGTCATTCTTCGCAGTAGTAGTGATAACAATATCCATACCGCGGATCTTATCGATCTTATCGTAATCGATTTCCGGGAAGATGATTTGCTCACGTACACCCATTGCGTAGTTACCACGTCCGTCGAACGACTTAGCGCTCAGACCACGGAAGTCGCGGATACGCGGGATTGCGATATCAACTAAACGCTCAAGGAATTCCCACATACGTTCACCACGTAGGGTTACCTTGCAGCCAATCGGGTAGCCATCACGGATTTTAAAACCAGCAACTGATTTACGAGCAACAGTTACAACTGGCTTTTGACCAGCGATAGCAGTCATGTCACGAAGCGCGTGCTCCATAACCTTCTTATCTGCTACAGCTTCGCCAACACCCATGTTAAGGGTGATTTTCTCAATCCGAGGGACTTGCATGACACTGGTATAACCGAACTTCTTAGAAAGCTCAGCGATAACAGTCTCTTTATATTTATCATGCAGTTTCGCCATCGTTTACTCCAATTACTTAACGAGTTCACTGTTCGACTTAAAGAAACGGACTTTTTTACCGTCTTCAAATCGGAAACCAACGCGATCAGCTTTGCCAGTGGCAGAGTTGAAAATCGCTACATTTGATGCTTGTATTGGCGCTTCTTTCTCAACGATACCACCAGTCACACCCATTTGTGGGTTAGGCTTCTGGTGCTTCTTGATCAGATTGATGCCTTCTACAATTAACTTACCAGTAGGTAGTACTCGGGTAACTTTACCGCGCTTACCCTTGTCTTTACCTGCTAGTACAATTACTTCGTCTTCACGACGGATTTTAGCTGCCATTTTGAAGCTCCTTACAGTACTTCTGGTGCCAGAGAAACAATTTTCATAAATTGTTCTGTACGCAGTTCACGCGTCACTGGTCCAAAGATACGAGTACCAATCGGTGCAAGGTTTGCGTTTAGCAATACCGCTGCATTGCGATCGAAGCGAATGACAGAACCATCTGGACGACGTACGCCTTTCTTAGTACGGACTACCACCGCGTTATACACGTCACCTTTCTTCGCTTTACCGCGAGGAATTGCTTCTTTTACAGAAACCTTGATGACGTCGCCGATACCGGCATAACGACGATGAGAGCCACCCAAGACCTTAATACACTGAACTCTACGAGCGCCACTGTTACAGGCGACTTCTAGAGTCGATTGCATTTGGATCATTTTAAGTGCTCCGCTATCGTTACTTCACTAATCCCAAATTTGGGGCATTTTTAAACCATTCTAGACCAAATAACGTCTAAAATGGCGCGCAAGTATAACACCGCAAAATAGGAATAGATAGTATTAAAAATAAAAACGGCCCCAAATCTAGGAGCCGTTTCGCTAATCACCTAATAAAATTAGGCTTTTGATACTACTTCAACCAGAGTCCAAGACTTAGTCTTAGACAGCGGACGGCATTCGCGAATAGTCACGATATCGCCAGCATTACACTGATTTGTTTCGTCATGTGCATGGATCTTAGTAGTGCGCTTGATAAACTTCCCGTATAGAGGGTGCTTAACCTTACGCTCAATAGCTACAGTGATAGACTTGTCCATCTTGTTGCTAAGTACACGACCTTGCAAAGTACGGATTTTATCAGTCATTATGCACCCGCCTTAGAAGTAATAATGGTCTTAACGCGCGCAATGTTACGACGCACGATTTTGAGCTGGTGAGTCTGAGTCAACTGACCAGTGGCGTGTTGCATACGCAGATTAAACTGCTCACGCAGCAGACCAAGCAGTTCAGCGTTCAGTTCTTCAACGCTCTTCTGAGTTAGTTCGCTCGCTTTCATTACATCACCGTCTTAGTTACGAAGGTAGTCTTAATTGGAAGCTTGGCCGCAGCTAGAGTAAACGCTTCACGCGCTAGCTCTTCTGATACACCATTCATCTCGTAAAGAACCTTACCAGGTTGAATCTGGCAAACCCAGTATTCAACGTTACCCTTACCTTTACCCATACGCACTTCAAGAGGCTTAGAGGTGATTGGCTTATCAGGGAAAACGCGGATCCAAATTTGACCTTGACGTTTAATGTGACGTGTCATAGCACGACGCGCAGATTCGATTTGACGAGCAGTCAGACGGCCACGTCCAACAGCTTTCAAACCGAACTCACCGAAGCTTACTTCAGTGCCGTTCGCCAGACCGCGGTTACGGCCTTTGAACATTTTACGAAACTTCATTCGTTTTGGTTGCAGCATTGCCAGCTCTCCTATTTACCGCGAGGCTTACGCTTCGGCTGCTGTTTCGGCTCTTCTAGCGCAGGTACAACGCCGTCTAGAACTTCACCTTTGAAGACCCAAACTTTAACGCCGATCACACCGTATTGAGTGTGACTTTCTGCAGTAGAATAGTCGATATCAGCACGCAGTGTATGTAGAGGCACACGACCTTCACGATACCACTCTGAACGCGCAATCTCAGCACCGCCTAAACGGCCGCTCACTTCAACTTTGATACCCTTAGCACCTAGACGCATAGCGTTCTGTACCGCACGCTTCATAGCACGACGGAACATTACACGACGCTCTAGCTGAGAAGCGATGCCTTCGGCAACCAGCTTCGCATCTAGCTCTGGCTTACGGATTTCAGCGATGTTGATTTGAGCTGGAATACCAGTCAACTTGGCAACTTCGTTGCGCAGCTTTTCAACATCTTCGCCTTTCTTACCGATCACAACGCCTGGACGGGCAGTGTGAATAGTAACGCGAACACTCTTAGCTGGACGCTCGATAACAATCTTAGAAACTGAGGCTTGCTTAAGCTTCTTTTCTAGAAACTTGCGCACTTCCCAGTCGCTGCTCAGATTGTTGGCATAATCTGATTTATCAGCGTACCAAGTCGAGATCCAAGGCTTAGTGATACCCAGACGGATACCATTAGGATGTACTTTCTGTCCCATTGCTAACTCCTAGCGATCTGACACAACCACAGTGATGTGGCTGGTACGCTTGATAATACGATCAGCACGGCCTTTAGCACGTGGCATGATACGTTTCATAGTTGGACCCTCGTCTACAAAGACTTTTCCAACTTTCAGCTCGTCAATGTCAGCACCTTCGTTGTGCTCAGCATTAGCGATAGCAGAGTCTAGTACTTTCTTAACAAGTACAGCTGCTTTCTTAGGGCTGAAAGTCAAAATTTCAAGAGCCTTAGCAACAGGCAGTCCACGAATTTGATCTGCAACCAAACGACACTTTTGAGGCGACGTACGGGCAAAACGATGTTTAGCTAAAACTTCCATCTCGAGTCTCCCGTATTAACGCTTCTTCGCTTTCTTATCAGCAGCATGGCCGCGATAAGTGCGAGTTGGTGAAAATTCACCAAGCTTGTGGCCGATCATCTCGTCAGTTACGAACACAGGTACGTGCTGACGACCATTATGGACAGCGATGGTCAATCCAATCATGTTAGGAATGATCATTGAGCGGCGAGACCAAGTCTTGATAGGCTTCTTATCACCCGCTTCCATCGCTTTCTCTACCTTCTTCAGCAAGTGTAGGTCAATGAATGGACCTTTCTTGAGAGAACGTGGCATGGCGAATCCTCTTACTTTTTGTTACGACGACGTACGATGTACTTGTCGGTGCGTTTGTTACTACGGGTCTTATAACCCTTAGTTGGGACACCCCATGGAGAAACTGGGTGACGGCCACCAGAAGTACGGCCTTCACCACCACCATGTGGATGGTCTACTGGGTTCATTGCAACACCACGAACTGTTGGGCGTACGCCTCTCCAGCGCTTAGCACCTGCTTTACCCAACTGGCGTAGCATATGCTCGGCATTACCAACTTCACCTAATGTCGCGCGGCAATCTACTGGAACTTTACGCATTTCGCCAGAGCGAAGACGTAGAGTTGCGTATGCACCATCACGAGCTACAACTTGTACATAAGTACCAGCTGAACGCGCTAGCTGAGCACCTTTACCAGGCTTCATTTCAACTGCGTGAACAACGCTACCTACTGGGATGTTGCGTAATGGCAAAGCGTTACCCACTTTGATTTCAGCATCGATACCAGACTGGATCTGATCACCAGCTTGCATGCCTTTAGCAGCAAGGATATAACGACGCTCACCATCAGCATACAAAACAAGTGCGATGTTAGCGGTACGGTTTGGATCATACTCCAAACGCTCTACCTTAGCAGGGATACCGTCTTTGTTGCGCTTGAAGTCAACAATACGGTAGTGCTGCTTGTGTCCACCACCTACGTGACGAACAGTGATACGACCGGTGTTGTTACGGCCACCGCTCTTAGCTTTTTTCGCCAACAGGCCAGCAAAGGGTTTACCCTTATGCAGATCGCTGTTTACCACTTTAACAACGTGGCGACGACCAGCAGAGGTTGGCTTACACTTAATAACTGCCATGATAATTCTCCTTTGCTTACTCAGCGCCGACGAAATCGATGTCAGCACCAGCAGCTAAAGTCACATAGGCTTTTTTCCAATCGCTACGACGGCCAGTACGGGCACCGTGACGCTTAGTCTTACCTTTGTTAACTAGAGTGCGAACTGAATCTACTTCAACTTCGAACAACTTAGCTACTGCAGCTTTAATTTCAGCTTTAGTCGCATCGATAGCTACACGGAAAACGACCGTGTTGTTATTTTCAGCGCAAACAGTACTCTTTTCAGAGATGTGTGGCGCTAGAATAACTTTTAGCAAACGTTCTTCGCTTATCATCCCAGCATCTCCTCGATTTGCTTAACAGCATCGGCAGTAACCAGTACTTTTTCGAACGCGATTAGGCTTACTGGATCGATACCAGCAACGTCGCGAACGTCAACTTTGTACAGGTTGCGTGCAGCTAAGAACAAGTTCTCGTCAATCTCTGGAGTCACAATTAATACGTCTTCCAGCTTCATGTCTTTCAGCTTAGCCTTCAACTCTTTAGTCTTAGGAGCTTCAACACCGAATGACTCAACAACAACAAGACGATCTTGACGTACTAATTCAGACAGAATGCTCTTAAGCGCTCCGCGGTACATCTTCTTGTTAACTTTTTGGCTGTGATCTTGGGTTTTAGCAGCGAAAGATACGCCACCGCCACGCCAGATTGGGCCTTTAACAGTACCAGCACGAGCACGGCCAGTACCTTTTTGGCGCCATGGCTTTTTGCCAGAGCCAGTTACTTCTGCGCGAGTCTTTTGAGCACGAGTACCCTGACGCGCGTTTGCAGCATATGCTACAACTACCTGATGAACCAGTGCTTCATTAAAGTCACGGCCGAAGGTAGTTTCGGAAACTTCAAGAGCACTCTGTGCGTCTTTCAATACCAATTCCATTACTATCTCCTCAGACCTAAGCTTTAACGGCAGGCTTGATGATCAGGTCGCCATTAGTAGCGCCTGGAACTGCACCCTTAACCAATAGCAGGTTACGCTCAGCATCTACACGTACAACGTCTAGATTCTGGGTAGTAACACGCTCTGCACCCATGTGGCCAGACATTTTCTTACCTTTGAAAACGCGACCAGGTGTTTGGTTTTGACCGATAGAACCGTTAGCTCTATGTGCCAATGAGTTACCGTGTGTTGCATCTTGAGTACGGAAGTTCCAACGCTTGATACCGCCTTGGAAACCTTTACCCTTTGATTGACCAGTAACATCAACTTTCGCTACGTCAGCGAAGATATCAACATTAAGCTCAGCACCTACTTCGATGCCTTCGCCTTCACCGTCAGCCAGACGCATTTCCCACAAACCACGACCAGCTTCAACGCCAGCCTTAGCAAAGTGACCTGCTTCTGGTTTAGTGATGCGATTAGCTTTTTTGGTACCAGTAGTAACCTGAAGTGCACGGTAACCGTCAGTTTCTAAAGTTTTCACTTGAGCAACGCGGTTAGCTGCAATTTCAATTACTGTTACAGGTATTGACGCACCATCTTCAGTGAAGATGCGAGTCATACCTACTTTACGACCGATAAGACCGATAGCCATCTCTCAAACCTCTTCTAAGGATCTCAATTAACCTAAGCTAATTTGAACGTCAACACCTGCCGCAAGATCTAGACGCATAAGTGCATCTACAGTCTTTTCAGTCGGCTCTACGATGTCAACAAGACGCTTATGAGTACGAAGTTCGTACTGATCACGCGCATCTTTATTAACGTGTGGAGAGATCAAAACGGTATAACGCTCTTTACGCGTTGGTAGTGGGATTGGACCACGTACCTGGGCGCCTGTGCGCTTAGCAGTTTCAACGATTTCCGCTGTAGACTGATCGATCAGACGATGATCAAATCCTTTCAGGCGGATACGGATTCTTTGGTTCTGCATTGACCAGAGCTCCTAAAATGGACACATAAAAAATCACCCTCTAGCTTCTTCCTTACTGGAAAAGCAGAGCGAGATGATTTAACCGTTCGACTCCAAATCGGAGTCGCTGTATTATTTTACGTCGGTTTCGAGAACCGACAAACTTCGCCTAATGGTTAAGGCGAGGGGCTATTATACTGATCTCAAGCTGGAGATCAAGCCCATTGGACGAATTAACAGCAGTGTTGCGCTAACTCTCAAAGTGGCGAGTATTATACTTATCCCGATCAGAAAAGCTAGCCTCATCTACCGAATAAATTACAGGCAATAAAAAAGGCAGCTTAAGCTGCCTTTTTCAGTGTGTTTATAAAATCAAACGCGATTAAGCGATGATCTTAGCAACAACACCAGCACCAACTGTACGGCCACCTTCACGGATAGCGAAACGTAGACCTTCGTCCATCGCGATTGGGCAGATTAGGGTAACAACCATCTTGATGTTGTCACCAGGCATTACCATTTCAACGCCTTCTGGTAGCTCGATAGTACCGGTTACGTCAGTTGTACGGAAGTAGAACTGTGGACGGTAGCCCTTGAAGAATGGAGTGTGACGACCACCTTCTTCTTTTGACAGTACGTATACTTCTGATTCGAACTGAGTGTGTGGAGTGATTGAACCAGGCTGAGCCAGTACTTGACCACGCTCAACTTCATCACGCTTAGTACCACGTAGTAGTACACCACAGTTCTCACCTGCACGACCTTCGTCAAGCAGCTTACGGAACATTTCAACACCAGTACAAGTAGTCTTAGTAGTTTCTTTGATACCTACGATTTCTACTTCGTCACCAACTTTGATGATACCGCGCTCAACACGACCTGTTACTACAGTACCACGGCCTGAGATTGAGAATACGTCTTCGATTGGCAGATTGAGCCAGTACTTGACCACGCTCAACTTCATCACGCTTAGTACCACGTAGTAGTACACCACAGTTCTCACCTGCACGACCTTCGTCAAGCAGCTTACGGAACATTTCAACACCAGTACAAGTAGTCTTAGTAGTTTCTTTGATACCTACGATTTCTACTTCGTCACCAACTTTGATGATACCGCGCTCAACACGACCTGTTACTACAGTACCACGGCCTGAGATTGAGAATACGTCTTCGATTGGCAGAATGAATGCACCGTCGATWGCACGCTCTGGCTCTGGGATGTAAGTGTCTAGTGCTTCAGCTAGTTCGATGATCTTAGCTTCCCACTCTGGCTCGCCTTCTAGGGCTTTCAGAGCAGAACCCTGGATAACTGGTAGGTCATCACCTGGGAAGTCGTACTCAGATAGTAGTTCACGAACTTCCATCTCTACTAGTTCTAGCAGTTCTTCATCGTCAACCATGTCACACTTGTTCATGAATACGATGATGAAAGGTACACCTACCTGACGAGAAAGCAGGATGTGCTCACGAGTCTGTGGCATTGGACCGTCAGTAGAAGCTACTACTAGGATAGCGCCGTCCATCTGTGCAGCACCAGTGATCATGTTTTTAACATAGTCAGCGTGGCCTGGGCAGTCTACGTGTGCGTAGTGACGAGTTGGAGTATCGTACTCGATGTGAGAGGTATTGATGGTAATACCGCGCTCACGCTCTTCTGGAGCGTTATCGATCTGTGCGAAATCTTTAGCTTCACCACCGTACGTCTTAGTCAGTACGTGAGAGATAGCAGC
>NZ_JAKEVI010000009.1:0-21808 GCF_022398495.1 Shewanella sp. Isolate8
CGATTTCTACGATTTCTACTTCGTCACCAACTTTGATGATACCGCGCTCAACACGACCTGTTACTACAGTACCACGGCCTGAGATTGAGAATACGTCTTCGATTGGCAGAATGAATGCACCGTCGATTGCACGCTCTGGCTCTGGGATGTAAGTGTCTAGTGCTTCAGCTAGTTCGATGATCTTAGCTTCCCACTCTGGCTCGCCTTCTAGGGCTTTCAGAGCAGAACCCTGGATAACTGGTAGGTCATCACCTGGGAAGTCGTACTCAGATAGTAGTTCACGAACTTCCATCTCTACTAGTTCTAGCAGCTCTTCATCGTCAACCATGTCACACTTGTTCATGAATACGATGATGAAAGGTACACCTACCTGACGAGAAAGCAGGATGTGCTCACGAGTCTGTGGCATTGGACCGTCAGTAGAAGCTACTACTAGGATAGCGCCGTCCATCTGTGCAGCACCAGTGATCATGTTTTTAACATAGTCAGCGTGGCCTGGGCAGTCTACGTGTGCGTAGTGACGAGTTGGAGTATCGTACTCGATGTGAGAGGTATTGATGGTAATACCGCGCTCACGCTCTTCTGGAGCGTTATCGATCTGTGCGAAATCTTTAGCTTCACCACCGTACGTCTTAGTCAGTACGTGAGAGATAGCAGCAGTTAGAGTTGTTTTACCATGGTCAACGTGACCGATGGTACCAACGTTAACATGGGGTTTACTACGTTCAAATTTTTCTTTAGCCACGATATATTCCTTTCTTTTCAGAAATACTCAGCCTTGCTGAGCAATAGCATTCAATTATGAGTTATAGACTAGTTTGCGATTATCCGCGCGCTTCTATAACTGATTTTGCAACATTCTGCGGCGCATCCGAGTACTTCAGGAACTCCATAGAGTATGAGGCACGTCCTTGGGTAGCGCTACGCAAGTCAGTTGCGTAACCAAACATTTCAGATAGAGGTACTACAGCTCGAACGATTTTGACGCCGCCAATGCCGTCGTCCATACCTTCGATCATGCCGCGACGTCGGTTCAAGTCGCCTACAACATCCCCCATGTAATCTTCAGGAGTGGTTACTTCAACCTTCATACAAGGTTCGAGTAACACAGGGTCTGCTTCGAGAGCACCCTTCTTGAAGCCCATGGAGCCGGCTACTTTAAACGCCATCTCGTTCGAGTCGACATCATGGTATGAGCCGTCGAACAGCGTTACTTTAACGTCCAGAACAGGGAAACCGGCGAGTACGCCATTCTTCATCTGTTCCTGGATACCTTTATCTACTGCAGGGATGTATTCTCTTGGAACAACACCACCAACAATCTCGTTGACAAATTCATAGCCGAAACCTTCTTCTTGAGGTTCAAGCTTCAACCAAACGTGACCAAATTGACCTCGGCCACCCGATTGACGAACGAACTTGCCTTCAACTTCTACACTCGAGCGAATAGTCTCACGATACGCTACTTGTGGTTTACCAACGTTACACTCGACACTAAATTCGCGACGCATACGGTCGACGATGATGTCTAGGTGCAACTCACCCATGCCAGAGATCAGGGTTTGACCCGATTCTTCGTTGGTTTCAACGCGGAAAGAGGGATCTTCTGCAGCAAGTTTTTGCAGAGCAATACCCATCTTCTCTTGGTCGGCTTGAGATCTTGGCTCCACAGCGATCGTGATTACGGGCTCAGGGAACTCCATACGTTCGAGAATAACTTTATGGTCAGCATCGCATAGGGTGTCACCTGTAGTAACATCCTTCAGACCAATAGCCGCCGCGATGTCACCAGCACGGACTTCTTTGATCTCTTTACGGTCGTTTGCATGCATCTGCACCATACGACCAATACGCTCACGCTTTTGTTTGACCGAGTTATATACGCCAGAACCCGTTTCCAATACGCCTGAATAAACACGCACAAAGGTCAGTGTTCCTACGAATGGGTCTGTCGCGATCTTAAATGCCAACGCAGAGAACGGCGCATTATCGTCCGCCGGACGCTCTACTTCATTCTCCTGCTCGTCAATACCCTTAATGGCGGGTACTTCGACTGGCGATGGCAGATAATCGATAACAGCATCGAGTACCGCCTGCACACCCTTGTTCTTAAATGCAGAACCACAGGTGGCCAGTACGATCTCGTTAGCCAGAGTTCGCTGACGTAATGCTGCCTTGATCTCTTCTTCTGATAGCTCACCTTCTTCAAGGTACTTGTCCATCAGCTCTTCAGAGGCTTCGGCTGCACTCTCAACTAGGTATTCACGCATCTCATTGGCCTTATCGGCCAACTCCGCGGGAATTTCTTCATAAGTGAAGGTCATACCTTGATCTGATTCGTTCCAGTTAATGGCCTTCATCTTGATCAGGTCAATGACACCCTTAAACTCTTCTTCTGCACCTATGTTTAATTGAATAGGTACACAGGTCGCTCCCAGACGGTTACGTATCTGTCCAACGACGCGTTCAAAGTCAGCACCAGCGCGGTCCATCTTATTGACAAACACTAAGCGCGGGACGTGGTACTTGTCCGCTTGTCGCCATACAGTTTCGGACTGAGGTTCAACACCAGATGAACCACAGAACACAACTACTGCGCCATCGAGTACACGCAGCGAACGCTCAACTTCAATAGTGAAGTCAACGTGGCCAGGGGTGTCGATGATATTGATACGATGCTCGGTAAATTGAGCATCCATACCGCGCCAGAACGTGGTCGTTGCCGCAGAGGTGATAGTAATACCACGCTCCTGCTCCTGTTCCATCCAGTCCATGGTGGCTGCGCCATCATGCACCTCACCGATCTTGTGAGACATACCGGTATAGAAGAGAACACGTTCTGTAGTTGTGGTTTTTCCTGCGTCAACGTGAGCACAGATACCGATATTACGGTAGCGCTCAATTGGAGTTGTACGAGCCACGATTAAACCCTCTTTACTAAGGTAGGTACCTTAGTGATGTAAAACATGGTGCAGGCAAACGCCTGCACCAAAAGATTACCAGCGGTAATGAGCAAACGCTTTGTTTGCTTCTGCCATACGATGCACGTCTTCGCGCTTCTTAACAGCAGTGCCTTTGTTTTCGGCAGCATCTAGCATTTCACCTGCTAGACGTAGAGCCATAGATTTTTCACCACGCTTACGTGCAGCTTCAACTAACCAGCGCATCGCTAGTGCGTTACGACGCACTGGACGAACTTCACATGGTACCTGGTAAGTAGAACCACCAACACGACGAGACTTAACCTCGACTGATGGGCGTACGTTATCCAGGGCTGCTTCAAGGATCACTAGGTGCTCTTCGCCTTTCTTCTCAGCGACAACGTCTAGTGCCTTGTAAATGATTTTTTCAGCAGTCGACTTTTTGCCGTCCTGCATAATGACGTTGATGAACTTAGCCAGCAACTCACTATTAAATTTTGGATCTGGTAGGATTTTACGTTGTCCTACAACGCGACGTCTTGGCATAACAATTTCTCCGTATGCTTCAGGGACCCCAAAACTGGAATCTCAATTATCTCTAGCTTGGCCTTACTTAACGGAAAACGTTAAGACTTAGGACGCTTAGCTCCGTACTTAGAACGTCCTTGACGACGCTCACTAACACCAGCACAGTCTAATGCGCCACGAACAGTGTGATAACGAACACCTGGTAAGTCTTTAACACGACCACCACGGATTAGAATCACGCTGTGTTCCTGCAGGTTGTGGCCTTCACCGCCGATGTACGAAGTTACTTCGAAACCGTTAGTTAGACGCACACGAGCTACTTTACGTAGTGCAGAGTTAGGTTTTTTAGGTGTGGTTGTGTACACGCGAGTACAAACACCACGCTTTTGTGGACACGCATTCAACGCTGGCACGTTAGTCTTGATGACTTTTGGCGAGCGAGGCTTACGTACCAACTGGTTTACAGTTGCCATGTATAGCTCCGAATCAGTTGATAAACTCAACAGTAAGGTGTGAAAAATCTATATCCCACAGGTGTGGGACGCGAAATTTTAGAAAGGTAAGGGGTCGCTGTCAAGAAATAGCCAACTTTTTACCCAATTTAAGTAAAAAAAGGCACCCGAGGTGCCTTTTTTACAATCTATTTACCGACTAGCACTGATTATTCAGGGCTGCCAGCCAGGTTCAATAGATCGGCAAGGTTCTGCTCTGCTTCACTGGCACTGATTGCCGGCACTTCTTCTGCCTGGCCACCCTGTGCAGCCTGGTTACGGCTGTTGTGATACGCATAACCGGTACCGGCCGGGATCAGACGACCCACGATAACGTTCTCTTTCAGGCCACGTAGCTTATCGCTCTTACCGCCTACGGCAGCTTCGGTCAATACGCGTGTGGTTTCCTGGAACGATGCCGCCGAGATGAATGACTCGGTCGCCAACGATGCCTTGGTGATACCCAGCAGTTCACGCTCGAACTTAGCAGGTGCTTTACCTTGCGCTTCCAGTTCGCGGTTAGCGATCTTGACGCGAGACACTTCAACCTGTTCGCCCGGTAGGAACTCACTGTCACCAGCTTCGGTGATCTCACACTTACGCAGCATCTGACGGATGATCACTTCGATGTGCTTATCGTTAATCTTCACGCCCTGCAGACGGTAAACGTCTTGCACTTCGTTAACGATATAGTTAGCTACCTTGTGAATACCGCGTAGACGCAGGATGTCGTGAGCTGCTTCTGGACCGTCGGCAATAACTTCACCGCGCTCAACCTTTTCACCTTCGAACACGTTCAGGTTACGCCACTTAGGAATCATCTCCTCGTATGGCTTACCACCATCGGCAGGAGTGATCACCAGACGACGCTTACCTTTGGTCTCTTTACCGAACGAGATAGTACCTGAGTACTCAGCCAAGATGGCAGGCTCTTTCGGCTTACGCGCTTCGAACAAGTCAGCAACGCGTGGCAGACCACCGGTAATATCGCGAGTCTTAGACGATTCTTGCGGAATACGTGCAAGCGCGTCACCAACGGCGATTTGTGCGTTATCGTCTTGGTTAACGATCGCCTTACCTGGCAAGAAGTATTGCGCTGGTACTTCAGTACCTGGAATCATCAGGTCGTTGCCATCGGCACCAACCAGACGGATCGCTGGACGCATCTCTTTACCAGCCGTAGGACGTTGACCAACATCCATCACAACGATAGAAGATAGACCCGTTAGCTCATCGGTCTGACGTGTCATGGTGACACCTTCGATCATGTCGACGAACTTGATGCTACCCGCTACTTCAGAAACGATTGGGTGAGTGTGCGGATCCCAGTTAGCGATGACTTCACCGGCGTTAACCGCTGCATCTTCTAGCTTCTCTAGGATAGTACCGTAAGGCACCTTGTAACGCTCTTTCTCACGACCCAGCTCATCGATAATCGCGATTTCAGATGAACGCGAAACGATAACCAGCTTGCCTTCTGTGTTAACAACGTGCTTAGCGTTGTGCAGCTTAACGGTACCGGCGTTCTTCACCTGTACGTTGTTTTCTGCAGACGCTCTCGATGCCGCACCACCGATGTGGAAGGTACGCATCGTTAGCTGTGTTCCTGGCTCACCGATTGACTGAGCAGCAACAACACCAATCGCTTCACCTTGGTTGATCAGGTGACCACGTGCAAGGTCACGGCCGTAACATGCCGCACACACACCGAAGTCTGTGTCACAGCTGATGACAGAACGAACCTTCACTTCATCGACACTGTGCTTCTCAAGCTTGTCACACCATGCTTCATCAAGCAGAGTGTTGCGAGGCGCAAGAACATCTTCGGTACCTGGGTAGTAAACGTCTTCTGCAACCACACGGCCCAGTACACGCTCACGTAGCGGCTCAACAACATCACCACCTTCGATCAGCGGCTTCATTGTCAGACCTTCGTGTGTACCACAATCGTCTTCGATAACCACTAAGTCTTGTGCAACGTCAACCAGACGACGAGTCAGGTAACCCGAGTTCGCTGTCTTAAGTGCGGTATCCGCTAGACCCTTACGCGCACCGTGAGTAGAGATAAAGTACTGGAGTACGTTTAGACCTTCACGGAAGTTCGCCGTAATTGGGGTTTCGATGATCGAGCCATCTGGCTTCGCCATCAGACCACGCATACCAGCTAGCTGACGAATCTGTGCAGCACTACCACGAGCGCCTGAGTCGGCCATCATGTAGATGCTGTTGAACGAAGCTTGGGTTTCTTCTTCGCCATCACGGTTAATCACTGTCTCGGTAGACAGGTTATCCATCATCGCCTTAGAAACTTTTTCGTTCGCACTTGCCCAGATATCGATAACCTTGTTGTAACGCTCACCGGCGGTAACAAGACCCGACTGGAACTGCTCTTGAATCTCAAGTACTTCAGCTTCGGCATCGGCAACCAGAGAGTATTTCTCATCTGGAATCACCATGTCGTTGATACCCACAGACGCACCAGAAACGGTCGCGAAGTGGAAACCGGTATACATCAGTTGGTCAGCAAAGATAACAGTATCTTTCAGACCTAGCTGACGGTAACAGGTGTTCAATAGCTTAGAGATCTGCTTCTTACCCATGTTCTGGTTAACCAGATCATAAGAAAGGCCTTTTGGCAGAACCTGAGACAACAGGGCACGGCCCACAGTAGTATCTACGATACGACGTGACTCGGTGCGCTCGCCGTCTTCAGCGATAGTCGTCTCGGTAATACGTACCTTAACGCGAGCATGCAGCTCGGCAACGCCAGTACGGTATGCCTTTTCTACTTCGGCAACAGATTCGAATGCCATGCCTTCACCGCGGCCGTTGATACGCTCACGGCTGGTGTAGTACAGACCCAATACAACGTCCTGTGACGGTGTGATCACCGGCTCACCGTTCGCAGGTGACAGGATGTTGTTGGTAGACATCATGAGTGAACGTGCTTCCAACTGAGCTTCTAGCGTCAGTGGCACGTGAACCGCCATCTGGTCACCGTCGAAGTCAGCGTTGTATGCCGCACACACCAATGGGTGCAGTTGGATCGCTTTACCTTCAATCAGTACCGGCTCAAACGCCTGGATACCAAGACGGTGAAGTGTTGGTGCACGGTTAAGCATCACAGGATGCTCACGGATCACGTCATCGAGAACGTCCCAAACCTCTGGTACTTCGCGCTCAACCATCTTCTTAGCAGCTTTGATGGTAGTAGCCAGGCCACGACCTTCTAGCTTGCCGTAGATGAATGGCTTGAACAGCTCGAGTGCCATCTTCTTAGGCAGACCACACTGATGCAGACGCAGAGTAGGACCTACGGTAATAACCGAACGGCCTGAGTAGTCAACACGCTTACCCAGTAGGTTCTGACGGAAACGACCCTGCTTACCCTTGATCATGTCGGCCAAAGACTTCAGAGGACGCTTGTTAGAACCCGTGATCGCACGACCGCGACGACCGTTATCCAATAGCGCATCCACAGACTCTTGCAGCATACGCTTTTCGTTGCGTACGATGATGTCCGGTGCAGCCAGGTCTAACAGACGCTTCAGACGGTTGTTACGGTTGATCACGCGGCGATACAGATCGTTCAGATCTGAAGTCGCGAAACGACCGCCATCCAGTGGAACCAATGGACGCAGATCAGGTGGCAGAACCGGTAGCACCTTGAGGATCATCCACTCTGGCTTGTTGCCAGACTGGTAGAAGGCCTCAATCAGCTTCAGACGCTTAGTGATCTTCTTACGACGAGTCTCAGAGTTGATCGATGGCAGCTCTTCGCGCATCTCTTCAATCTCTTTCTCAAGATCGATAGCGCGCAGCAGCTCAAGTACTGCCTCGGCACCCATCTTGGCTTCGAACTCGTCACCGTACTCTTCGAGTGCGTCGAGGTAGTTTTCCTCGGTCAGCATCTGACCGCGCTCGAGGCTGGTCATGCCAGGCTCGATCACCACGAAAGATTCGAAGTAAAGCACACGTTCGATGTCACGCAGAGTCATATCCAGCATCAAACCGATACGAGACGGCAGAGACTTCAAGAACCAAATGTGTGCTACTGGACTTGCAAGATCGATGTGACCCATACGCTCACGACGTACTTTAGTCTGGGTAACTTCAACGCCACACTTCTCACAAATCACACCACGGTGCTTAAGACGCTTATACTTACCGCATAAACACTCGTAGTCTTTAACTGGACCAAAAATACGCGCACAGAACAAACCTTCACGCTCAGGCTTGAAAGTACGGTAGTTGATGGTTTCTGGCTTCTTAACTTCACCAAATGACCAAGAGCGGATCAGATCAGGCGACGCTAGGCCGATCTTGATACCTTCAAATTCTTCAGTCTTGCTTTGCTGTTTCAGAAACTTTAATAAGTCTTTCACGTTTCTCTCCTGAAGGAGTTAAACCAGGTGCCCTGCTCTCGCAGAGCACCGTTTATTGCCAAACTTCGGCGATGGCCAAGTCTTACTCTTGATCCAACTCGATGTTAATACCGAGCGAACGGATCTCCTTCAGCAATACGTTGAAGGACTCAGGCATACCTGGTTGCATCTGATGGTTACCGTCGACGATGTTCTTATACATCTGAGTACGACCGTTAACGTCATCAGACTTAACAGTAAGCATTTCTTGTAGCGTGTAAGCGGCACCGTATGCTTCAAGTGCCCATACTTCCATCTCACCGAAACGCTGACCACCAAACTGAGCTTTACCGCCCAGTGGCTGCTGAGTAACAAGACTGTAAGAACCTGTTGAACGCGCGTGCATCTTATCGTCAACCAAGTGGTTAAGCTTAAGCATGTACATGTAACCTACGGTTACTGGACGTTCAAACTCGTTACCGGTACGACCATCAAACAACTTCAGCTGTCCAGAGGTTGGCAGACCTGCTAGTTCAAGCATGTCCTTAATCTCTTTCTCTTTCGCGCCGTCGAATGCTGGGGTCGCAGTCGGAATACCGCCTTTGAGGTTCTTAGCAAGACGTAGAACTTCTTCATCGGTGAACGAATCGATATCGACCTGCTGCTGCACGCCTTCACCGAGTTCGTATACCTTCTTGATGTAGCCACGAAGCTCTGCAAGTTCACGCTGCTCTTCGAGCATAGCGGTGATGCGATCACCAATGCCCTTGGCCGCAGCACCTAAGTGCACTTCGAGAACCTGACCTATGTTCATACGTGATGGTACACCGAGTGGGTTCAATACGATGTCCACTGGGTTACCCTTTTCGTCGTACGGCATATCTTCGATTGGGTTGATCTTAGAGATCACACCCTTGTTACCGTGACGACCCGCCATTTTGTCACCAGGCTGGATAGTACGTTTAACCGCTAGGTAAACCTTAACGATCTTCAGTACGCCAGGTGCCAAGTCATCACCCTGGGTGATCTTGCGGCGTTTGATTTCAAATTTCTTATCGAAATCGGCTTTCAGCTCTTCATGCTGCTCGGCAAGTTGCTCAAGTTCAGTCTGCTTCGCTTCGTCTTCAATGGTTTGAACCAATAGCTGAGGACGTGGCAGAGCATCAAGCTCAGCCTCGGCAAAACCTGCTCCCAGGAGCAGGTTACGCGCACGGCCAAAGACACCTTCTTCAAGGATCTTGAACTCTTCGGTCAGGTCTTTCTTAGCCTGAGCGATATGCATCTCTTCGATCTCTACAGCACGCTTGTCTTTCTCAACGCCGTCACGGGTAAATACCTGAACGTCGATGATGGTACCCTTAACAGAGTTAGGGACACGCAGTGAGCTGTCTTTAACGTCAGAAGCTTTTTCACCGAAGATAGCGCGTAGTAGCTTCTCTTCTGGGGTCAGCTGAGTCTCACCCTTAGGCGTAACCTTACCAACCAGGATATCGCCACCCTTCACTTCTGCACCGATGTAAACGATACCTGATTCGTCCAGCTTAGACAGCGCAGACTCACCTACGTTTGGAATATCGGCGGTGATCTCTTCGCTACCCAGCTTAGTATCACGAGCAATACAAGAAAGCTCTTGAATATGGATAGTGGTGAAACGATCCTCTTGCGCAACGCGCTCAGAGATTAAGATCGAATCCTCGAAGTTGTAACCATTCCAAGGCATGAACGCGATACGCATGTTCTGACCAAGTGCCAGATCACCCAGGTCGGTAGACGGACCGTCGGCCAGTACGTCACCACGAACCACAGGATCGCCAACGCTACAACATGGACGCTGGTTGATACAGGTGTTCTGGTTAGAACGCGTGTACTTGGTCAGGTTGTAGATGTCGATACCGGCTTCGCCAGGTGTCAGCTCATCTTCGTTAACCTTAACCACGATGCGGCTTGCATCGACATAGTCGACGTAACCACCACGCTTAGCGGCTACAACTACTCCTGAGTCGACAGCAAGTGTACGCTCAATACCAGTACCTACTAGAGGCTTGTCGGCCTTAAGTGTTGGTACTGCCTGACGTTGCATGTTCGCACCCATCAATGCACGGTTCGCATCATCGTGTTCTAGGAACGGAATCAGCGAGGCAGCCACAGAGATGATCTGCTGTGGAGATACGTCCATATACTGAACGTCTGCAGCGCGCATAAAGGTAGATTCACCCTTATGACGACATGCGATCTGCTCTTCAACCATACGGCCATCGGCATCGACTTCGATGTTGGCCTGTGCGATCACGTAGCGACCCTCTTCGATAGCAGACAGGTAATCCACCTGGTCTGTGATCACACCGTCAACCACTTTGCGGTATGGTGTTTCGAGGAAGCCGTAAGAGTTGGTACGCGCGAAGCTTGCCAACGAGTTAATCAGACCAATGTTTGGACCTTCAGGGGTCTCAATTGGACATAGACGACCATAGTGAGTTGGGTGAACGTCTCGAACCTCGAAACCTGCACGCTCACGGGTCAGACCGCCTGGGCCAAGCGCAGAGATACGACGCTTGTGTGTCACTTCTGACAGCGGGTTGTTCTGGTCCATGAATTGAGACAGCTGAGAAGAACCGAAGAACTCTTTCACTGCCGCAGAAATTGGCTTAGCGTTGATCAGATCTTGTGGCATCAGCTCGTTAAGATCGCCCAGAGACAGACGCTCACGTACGGCACGTTCTACACGAACAAGACCGACGCGGAACTGGTTCTCAGCCATTTCACCAACACTACGGATACGACGGTTACCCAGGTGGTCAATATCGTCGACTTCATCGTTACCGTTACGGATTTCGATGATCTTCTGCATTACTGCAACGATATCTTCCTTGGTCAGGATACCTGTACCCTCGTCGTCATCGATACTGAGACGACGGTTGAACTTCATACGACCCACTTTAGACAGGTCGTAACGCTCTTCGCTAAAGAAGAGATTTTGGAATAGCGCTTCGGCAGCATCCTTGGTTGGCGGCTCGCCAGGACGCATCATACGATAGATCTCAACCAACGCCTCTAGACGGTTAGTGGTTGAATCGATACGTAGGGTGTCAGAGATATAGGCACCGTGATCAAGCTCGTTGATGTATAGGGTGTCAATCTCTTTGATGCCGGCCATAGACAGCTTAGCAAGATCTTCCAGGCTGATTTCAGCGTTAGCAGAAACCAGTACTTCGCCCGTATCGGGGTCGATGTAGTCTTGTGCAGCAATCTTGCCTGAGATGTACTCAACAGGTACTTCAAGCTCGGTGGTGTTTGTCTTTTCAAGTTGACGAATATGGCGCGCAGTAATACGACGGCCCTTCTCAACTAGGATGTTACCTTCAGCATCTTTGATGTCGTAGCTGGCTGTCTCACCACGCAGGCGATCGGCAACCAATGCCATGACTAGGCTATCTTTCTTGATCTTGTACTGAACACGTTCGAAGAACAGATCGAGAATATCTTGAGTCGAGTAGTCAAGTGCACGCAGTATGATAGACGCCGCAAGCTTACGACGACGGTCGATACGGACAAACAGTGCATCTTTAGGATCGAACTCGAAGTCCAACCATGAGCCACGGTAAGGAATAATACGTGCGTTATAAAGCACCTTACCTGAAGAGTGGGTCTTACCACGGTCGTGATCGAAGAATACACCTGGAGAACGGTGTAGCTGAGAAACGATAACACGTTCAGTACCATTGATAACAAAGGTACCATTTTCAGTCATCAGAGGGATATCCCCCATGTAGACTTCTTGTTCTTTAATGTCTTTAACTGTGCCAGGCGCAGCTTCACGATCATACAACACCATACGCAGTTTAACGCGTAGTGGAGCAGAGTATGTAACACCGCGAATTTGACACTCTTTCACATCAAAAACTGGCTCACCTAGCTTATAGCTGACATATTGCAGCTCTGAGTTACCAGAAAAGCTCTTGATGGGAAAAACGCTACGGAAAGCGGCTTCTAAACCACGCTCACCTGTAGGATCTTGATCGGTGAACTTCTTAAACGAGTCCAACTGGATTGACAGCAGGTAAGGGATATCCAACACTTGTGGACGCTTACCAAAGTCTTTGCGAATACGCTTCTTTTCAGAATAGGAGTAAACCATGGGTTTCCTCTGATTGCGAGATGTGACCAAGACTGAAACAACACTAAGTTGCAACAGCACGTTTGCCCATCACCGTTGAAAGCAAGAACCTAACCAATAATCTCTGCTAGGGACTGCGAAATCTGGCGACAAACGGTGAATAAAAAATCGCCTACGCTTACAGCGCAAAAAAGGCCGACGGTTAAAAAACCGTCAGCCTCCGCCCGATCACTCGGGAGGTTGTAAGTTAGAGTATAACTTACTTGATCTCTACTTGAGCACCAGCTTCTTCAAGATCTTTCTTCAGAGCTTCAGCTTCTTCTTTAGAGATGCCTTCTTTAACAGCTACTGGAGCTGATTCAGCCATACCCTTGGCTTCTTTCAGGCCTAGACCTGTAGCGCCACGAAGAGCTTTAATTACTGCAACTTTGTTGTCGCCGTGTGAAGCAAGAATTACGTCGAATTCTGTCTTCTCTTCAGCAGCAGCGCCTGCATCAGCACCACCAGAAACAACAGCAGCAGCGGCAGAAACGCCGAACTTCTCTTCCATTGCTTCGATTAGTTCAACAACTTCCATTACAGACATAGCTGCAAGGGCTTCTAAGATTTGGTCTTTAGTGATAGACATAACAAAAAATTCCTAATTGTACTGAATTCAATTTATTTAAGCGGCTTGTAAAATTAAGCAGCTTCTTTCTGATCGCGTAGAGCGGCCAATGTACGAACGAACTTGCCAGCAGATGCTTCTTTCAGAGTCATCATGAACTGTGCTAGTGCCTCTTCGTATGTTGGTAGTTTTGCTAAACGATCAATGTCGCTTGCAGGGATTAATTCCCCTTCAAAGGCTGCTGCTTTGATTTCAAAGTTCTCTTGCGCTTTAGCGAAATCTTTAAGAAGACGCGCAGCTGCACCTGGGTGCTCGTTAGAGAATGCAATCAAAGTAGGACCAGTAAACGTTTCGCCTAGGCACTCAAAATCAGTACCTTCAACAGCGCGCTTAACTAGTGTGTTACGTACAACTTTTACGTAAACACCAGCTTCACGAGCGGTTTTGCGAAGACCGGTCATATCACCTACAGTCACACCGCGAGAATCGGCAACAACTGCAGATAAAGCACCTTTGGCAGCTTCGTTGACTTCAGCAACAATCGCTTTTTTGTCTTCGAGTCTTAATGCCATTGGCTTTACTCCTGGATTCAATCTAGGGATTGTCCCTAGCAATTACCATACTAAGTATTAAATACTCAGTTACTTACGGCGCGAATATCCAGGCAGAATAAATCTATCTGGGGTCCGACACCGTCTACGTAGGAAATTAAGCTAACGCTTATGGTTAACACCTACGGTCTTGGACGTGAACCGTTTCCACGAGTGAAAACGGTCCTCAACCCACAAGGTGCGCGCATTATAGACTAATCCCCGCACCTTGTAAAACAAGCTAAGAAATTAAGCTGTTGGGTTCAGAGTGCTCTGATCAACCGCAACACCTGCACCCATAGTGGTAGAGATGCTTACTTTCTTAACGAAAACGCCTTTAGCTGCAGCAGGCTTAGCTTTGATAAGCGCGCCTAGCAGAGCGTCTAGGTTTTCTTTCAGTTGAACTGGTTCGAAGTCCACTTTACCGATGGTAGTGTGGATGATACCGTTCTTGTCGTTGCGGTAACGAACCTGACCAGCTTTAGCGTTCTTAACAGCTTCAGCAACGTTTGGCGTTACAGTGCCAGTCTTAGGGTTAGGCATCAGACCACGTGGGCCCAGGATTTGACCTAACTGACCAACAACGCGCATTGCATCTGGAGATGCGATAACAACGTCGAAGTTCATTTCACCAGCTTTAACTTGTGCAGCAAGCTCGTCCATACCAACTAGCTCAGCACCGGCTTCTTTAGCGGCGTCAGCGTTAGCACCTTGAGTAAACACAGCAACACGTACTTCACGACCAGTACCGTGTGGCAGAACAGTCGCGCCACGAACGTTTTGGTCTGATTTACGTGGGTCAACACCTAGGTTAACCGCAACGTCAACACTTTCAACGAACTTAGCAGTAGCAAGTTCTTTCAGTAGTGCAACAGCTTCGTTGATGTCGTAGCTCTTAGTCGCTTCTACTTTTTCGCGGATCAAACGCGCGCGTTTAGTTAGCTTTGCCATGATATTAATCCTCTACTACCAAACCCATTGAACGCGCAGTACCTTCGATTGAGCGAGTCATCGCTTCAATGTCAGCACCAGTCATATCAGCGGCTTTAGTCTCAGCGATTTCCTGGACAGCGCTACGCTTGATAGTTCCCACTTTTTCAGTGTTAGGACGGCCAGAACCAGACTTAAGACCAGCAGCTTTAAGCAGCAGGAATGAAGCAGGTGGAGTCTTAGTTTCAAAAGTGAAAGAGCGATCAGTGTAAACAGTGATCACAACAGGAATTGGCATACCTTTCTCGAACTTTTCAGTACGAGCGTTGAATGCTTTACAGAATTCCATGATGTTGACACCTTTTTGACCCAATGCAGGACCAACTGGTGGCGACGGGTTTGCAGCACCGGCTGCTACTTGTAGTTTGATGTAACCATCAACTTTCTTTGCCATGAGACATTTTCCTCAAGTTTGGGTACAAACGCTAACGACGACATGTCGATTAGCTCCCCGAAAATAATGGGTGCGGATTATACAAAAAATCCGCACCCATTTCCAATACGTTTTGTGCTTTATTTAATCAGCTTTTTTCGATCTGGCTGAAATCTAGCTCTACAGGTGTTGAACGACCGAAGATCATTACAGACACCTTAACGCGGTTCTTCTCGTAATCGACCTCTTCAACGGTACCGTTAAAGTCGGCAAATGGACCGTCGGTAACGCGAACCACTTCACCAGGCTCAAACATCACGCGATGAGTCGGAGACTCTGTCGTCTCTTGTAGACGCTGTAGAATCGCATCTGCTTCGCGATCAGAGATAGGCGCTGGACGATCAGAGGTGCCACCGATAAAGCCCATCACACGAGGGATGCTCTTTACCAAATGCCAGCTTTCATCGTTCATTTCCATCTGTACTAACACATAACCAGGGAAGAACTTACGCTCGCTCTTACGACGCTGGCCTGCACGCATCTCGACAACTTCTTCGGTCGGTACTAGTACCTCGCCAAAGTAGTGCTCCATGCCGTGCATTTTGATGTGTTCAAGCAATGATTTGCATACACGACCTTCATAACCCGAAAAGGCCTGAACCACATACCATCTTTTTTTAGCTTCAGTCATACGAAATGCCTATACGCCCGTAATAAAATTAACAATTCTCAGCAGTACCGCATCCATTCCCCACAGAACCAATGCCAGTACGCCTGTTGCCGCCAGTACGATAAATGTCGTGTTTAGGGCTTCTTGACGCGTCGGCCATACCACTTTACGCACTTCAATGTGAGACTCGCGAGCGAAAGTCAGCGCTTGTTTACCCTTCTCGGTTTGAAGCGCAATAAAACCTGCTATAGCAAATGCCACTACGACACCGATAGCACGAACTAATACACTAGCTTCGCTATACATCTGATTAGCAATAATGGCGGCCGCTAGTAGTACGACTACTATGCCCCATTTAACGATATCCAGAGAGTTTCCCTGGTTTTCAGTATTTGTTGTCATCGGTTAATTCCGTTACTCACTACGACCTGAGCTTAAGTATGGTCAGGCATTAAAGACTCGCAACCGCGGAGATTGCCCAGACCACACCACTAACATTCTCCGAACTTACTCCCAGAGCAAGCAGTAAGCCCAGAGGGTCAAAAATCGGCCATAGATTGTATTCTTATTCCGCGCAGTAAGCAAGGCTAAGCCGCACAAGGATAAGCACAATATCTGAGAGACCTAAAACAAAAAAGGCAGCCTAAGCTGCCTTTTTCAGTGTGTTTATAAAATCAAACGCGATTAGGCGATGATCTTAGCAACAACACCAGCACCAACTGTACGGCCACCTTCACGGATAGCGAAACGTAGACCTTCGTCCATCGCGATTGGGCAGATTAGGGTAACAACCATCTTGATGTTGTCACCAGGCATTACCATTTCAACGCCTTCTGGCAGCTCGATAGTACCGGTTACGTCAGTTGTACGGAAGTAGAACTGTGGACGGTAGCCCTTGAAGAATGGAGTGTGACGACCACCTTCTTCTTTTGACAGTACGTATACTTCTGATTCGAACTGAGTGTGTGGAGTGATTGAACCAGGTTGAGCCAGTACTTGACCACGCTCAACTTCATCACGCTTAGTACCACGTAGTAGTACACCACAGTTCTCACCTGCACGACCTTCGTCAAGCAGCTTACGGAACATTTCAACACCAGTACAAGTAGTCTTAGTAGTTTCTTTGATACCTACGATTTCTACTTCGTCACCAACTTTGATGATACCGCGCTCAACACGACCTGTTACTACAGTACCACGGCCTGAGATTGAGAATACGTCTTCGATTGGCAGACTGGACCGTCAGTAGAAGCTACTACTAGGATAGCGCCGTCCATCTGTGCAGCACCAGTGATCATGTTTTTAACATAGTCAGCGTGGCCTGGGCAGTCTACGTGTGCGTAGTGACGAGTTGGAGTATCGTACTCGATGTGAGAGGTATTGATGGTAATACCGCGCTCACGCTCTTCTGGAGCGTTATCGATCTGTGCGAAATCTTTAGCTTCACCACCGTACGTCTTAGTCAGTACGTGAGAGATAGCAGCTGTAAGAGTTGTTTTACCATGGTCAACGTGACCGATGGTGCCCACGTTTACGTGAGGTTTGCTACGTTCAAATTTTTCTTTAGCCATGGTATTGCCCCAATTAAGAGATACTTGGTGATGAAATCTACATACAACAAAAAATCCGATGCCTATAATGTCATCGAATCGATTTAATTAAGATAATTACGGAAGCTTAGTTGGGAAGGCTGAAGGCAGTTTATCGTGAACGGGACCCTGTTGGGCTGGCTCATAGATACGGGCACAATCAGCGAAAATTGGAGCGGATGGCGGGAATCGAACCCGCGTTATCAGCTTGGAAGGCTGGAGTAATACCATTATACGACATCCGCGCAACCTAACTAAGGTTACCTAACTACCTAGAAAAATGGTGGAGGGAGAAGGATTCGAACCTTCGAAGGCTGAGCCGTCAGATTTACAGTCTGATCCCTTTGGCCACTCGGGAACCCCTCCAGAGAAATGGTGCCGGCACCAAGAGTCGAACTCGGGACCTACTGATTACAAGTCAGTTGCTCTACCAACTGAGCTATGCCGGCGTGTCATTTCGGTAGCGGATATTAGGTAATCGTGAGCACAAGTGCAATACCTATTTTTAAAAATCTGCAAAAAAATCGCCTAAACGACGTTTTTTCCGCCACGCAAGCCTCAGAAAGTGCACTATTTACCCATAAACCTCGAACCGCTTAATCAGCCATTATGGAATCGTGTTTTTGATGTTGTTCCGCTTGAATCTATGGTGTACTGTGCTTTGCCTAAGGGGAGATTTCATTCATGCACGCCGACAACCAAATTCATAATGCACTCTATCTCGCATTTGCCCGCCAACAGTGGGCCGAGCTGCGAAAATCAGTGCCTTTAACACTCAGCGAATCCGATCTCGATGATCTACGCGGCATCAACGAATCTATCTCTCTCGATGAAGTGACCGACATCTACCTGCCCCTGAGCCGCCTGCTTAATCTGATCGTCGGCGCCAAGCAGCAGAGAGGGCTGGTATTGAATCAGTTTCTCGGTCGCGTACCGCCCAAGCGCCCTTACATTATTAGCATTGCCGGCAGTGTCGCCGTGGGTAAAAGCACGACGGCGCGTATCCTACAAGCCTTGTTGCGTCAGTGGCCCGAACACCCCAAGGTCGACCTGGTCACCACAGACGGTTTTCTCTATCCCCTATCTGAGCTGAAACGTCGTGGACTGCTACAACGTAAAGGCTTTCCAGAAAGCTATGATATGAAATTGCTGGTCGAGTTTATCTCTAAGATAAAGGCCGGTGAGAGTCTGGTGCATGCGCCTATCTATTCCCATATCAGTTACGACAGGGTGGCCGATACCCAACAGGCGATAGAACAGCCCGACATTTTGATCATTGAGGGGCTCAATGTGCTGCAGACCGGGCAAGACACCCATGTCGCCATACAGCAACCCTTCGTGTCCGACTTTGTCGACTTCTCCATCTATGTCGATGCCGAAGAGCCGCTGTTAAAAGAGTGGTATATCTCCCGCTTCCTCAAGTTCCGCACCGGCGCCTTCAGCGATCCTAACTCCTATTTCCATCACTACTCAGAGTTGAACGATGATGAGGCCACTAAGATAGCCGCGAATATCTGGGACAGCATCAACGGCCCTAACCTAAACCTGAATATTCTGCCCACCCGAGACAGGGCACATCTCATCTTGCGTAAGGGGACAGATCATATGATGCACCAGGTGCTAATGCGTAAGTAGCTAGCTACTTCATCGCTATAAAAACAAACGGCCATCAACTGATGGCCGTTTTGTTATGCTGGACGCATGGATATCTCGCCACCGACGAAGGCCTTAGTGCCCTCCTCCGTCTTGAGCAATATCGCTCCTTGCTCGTCGATACCGCAGCAGATCCCCTCGACGCTATTCTCGCCCATCAGCAACTTGATAGGCTCACCGTCGAACAGATCGGCCTCACGCCACCTTGTTTGGAACGCCCTAAGCCCCTCTCGCTGAAACAGTTCGAGATCGGTCACCAACTGGCGTTGCAGGGCGATCATCAACTCCGTCTTATCTGGCATCTGCGCCAGCTCAGACAGATCGCTCCAAGGCTGATCTATCTTATCCGCCTGCGCCGGCGACATAGAAAGGTTAATACCAATGCCAATGACTAGGTCACATACGCTGTCGGCCTGACCACTCATCTCGATCAGTATGCCCGCGAGCTTCTTATGATTGAGGTAGATGTCGTTGGGCCACTTAACACCAATGCCCTCTACGCCCAAAGAGCGAAGCACAGTCACTAATGAGCAGCCAACCACCAGGCTTAGGCCCATCGCCTGCGCCATGCCCTGAGAAAACTGCCAATAGAAGGAGGTATAGAGATGACAGCCATAGGGAGATACCCAATGACGTCCGCGGCGTCCTCGCCCGGCAGACTGATACTCGGCCACGCAGATATCGCCGCTGCTGAGGTCCTTCACATGTTCAAGCAGAAATCCGTTGGTGCTGTTTATCTCATTGAAGTAGAAACAACGGTTCTTTATCGAGGCCTTAAGGGCCGTCTCATCGATAAGCGAGATAGGCGTGGCTAACTTATAGCCCTTGCCTTTGACACTATAGATATCGACACCAAACTCCTCTAAGTTGGCCACCTGTTTGCTCACCGCCGCCCGAGATATACCGAGTTCACTGGCCAGCGCCTCGCCCGACACAAACTGCCCCTGGCTTAACAAGCGAATAATATCTCGGCGACGGGCCCACTGATCATGCATCTGCTAATTCCTTCTGTCCGGTTGCACCTATGATCCTAGGTTCGACCTCTAACCTTACGCCAAAATCATCGAATATCCTATCTATCACGAGCCTAGCCAGGTCACACACCTCCTGGCCGCTGCAGCCCCCCTTGTTGACGATAACCAACGCCTGTTTAAGGTGAATCGAGGCATTGCCGACAGACTCTCCCTTCAGCCCTGCTCTGTCAATCAACCAGCCAGCCGCCAACTTAACCTGTGAATCCGCGAGCACATAGCCGACTATGTCGGCATATTGCTGTTTAAGCGCGTCGAATGTTTGCTGACTAACCACAGGATTTTTGAAGAAGCTACCCACGTTACCTAATACGGTAGGATCGGGCAGTTTTGCCATACGTGTGTCACAGATACAGTCGAACACCTCTTTCGGTGTCACCCCTTGCTTGCGTTCACTCAATTCTTGCAGTGGCCCGTAACTCAGGTTGGGCTGCCACACCTTGGGCAACATGAAGCCCACCCTCAGAATCACGGCGCGACGCTTCAGGGTATTTTTGAAGATAGATTCTCGGTAAGCGAATTCGCAATCGCTGCCCTTAAGCCGCTTTATCTCACCGCTAGGCAAGTCTAAGTATTCGACCCAATCACAAAATTGCGCCAGCTCCGCACCATAGGCACCTATATTTTGAATGGGCGCAGCGCCTACAGAACCAGGAATAAGCGCGAGATTCTCGAGACCAGGCATATTCTGCTCGAGACAGAACTGGATGAGTTCATGCCACACCTCGCCAGCCTCAACCTTGAGGTAATAATGTTCGTCATCCTGGCTCACCTCTATCCCTTTGGTCTCCACTAAAACCGCTGTGCCCTGGAAGGTTTCGGTCAAGACAATGTTACTACCACCGCCAATGAGCAAAAGGGGCTCCTGCGCTTTGAATGTCTGCAAGCAAATGGCAATAAGCTCGGCCTCCTGCCTTGCTCTTACCAAACGAAAGCAATCAGCCTCGAGGCCAAGGGTATTAAATTGCGTTAAAGAATCTGTGATCTTAGAGTCCATAGAGGAAGCGTGTGTTTGCCAATCAGTCAAAAAAGCCATTGTAACGTATCTGGCTCCTCCGGCCTAAATCCCAACAAAGATTAATCTCACGGGATCGCAAGATTCTTATATGGATAGTTACAGCTTGCGGCCAGGGGAGTTCACAGAGTGCAAACTCTCACCTTGAACTGTGCTTGTGAGCTATAAGTCACTCTAGAAGATATGAGATAGAGTAAAGCTGAAAGGATTATCGAACAGCATTTTTCGGCTGACGTCGGGAGTAGGTATTCATGCCTACATAAGTGAATAAACCACCCGACTTTAATTAAGGCAGTTTTGAGAGAAAGCGTCGATGATTTCATAAAGCCTAAACGCAAAAAAGCCACCTTATTCAGGTGGCTTCTTCACTTAATAGGCGCCTGTCATGGCCAGCTACGCTAAAGCTTCGCGCTGACCTACATGGATGTAGGAAATGCTGAAAGTGTCGGGAATATCTTTTAGCCATATGCACATCGCTATCGCGATATTCGCCCTACTCTACATGGAAATGCACCTCACTGCGTTCGGGCCCTTTATATTCCCCATGTTCGAGTCGATATTTTAAAGGCTGTTAAACGAAAAAATCCCCAACACGGCGTGCTGGGGATTTATCGCTTCTCTTTCGAGAAATGTTAGGCGCCTGGAAATGACCTACTCTCACATGGGGAGACCCCACACTACCATCGGCGCGATTGCGTTTCACTTCTGAGTTCGGGATGGGATCAGGTGGGGCCACAATGCTATGGTTTCCAGACAAATTCTTACTGGTTAATTCTTCGTCTGACGGCATTGTTTCCTCGCTGCAGTGCTCATGTACTCTAGTACACTCCGCGCTTCGCTTCGTTACGGCTTTGTCAGCCAAACAATTACCT